>NZ_JBECOU010000002.1:0-777542 GCF_040104475.1 Vibrio sp. SSH13-20 | reverse complement strand
TTTTCCACTCAAGTAAAGTATAAGATTCTTCAGGAAGAACTATCCGGACTTCGTTTTCTTTCAGTGCTTTATCTTTATTCCTGCCAAATATTTTACCGAACATAAAACTCCTCCTAGAACATAACGCTTTCTATACGGCTCTAAGCCATCTTTCAGGCACGCTACCGCCTTCTTTCATGCAAAAGAAAGTATGCATGCTAGCACTTATCTGCATGAAACAAATAGAAAATCAGTATGAATCTGTGTGCTCAACCACGCAATTAGACTGCGCAGGCGTGCCTAATTCGTTTAAGCACGCTAATTTAATAAGACTGTATAAATAACCAGTTAAAATTAAACAATGAAAAGTCAGTTTTTACTCAGCGTGAAAGAGCATATGATCTCACGTCACTATGCCAAGAAGACCATAGAAGCCTACCTATTTTGGATAAAGCGATACATACATTTCCACCAGCTAGCCCACCCTTCGAAACTTTCTGAAGATGATGTTGAAGGCTTTCTTAGCCACCTCGCGATTGAAGAAAAAGTGGCAGTAAAAACGCAGGCTCTCGCATTAAATGCTATCTCTTTTTTATACCGTGAATACTTTCAAATGCCACTTTCATTAAACATGCGATTTCAAAAGTCAGTGGCTGAAATGAAATTGCCAGTGGTGTTAACAAGGAATGAAGTACGCCGCTTTGTTCGACATATTGATCCACGATATAAACTCCATATTCAATTGTTATATGGTTCAGGGCTTCGAGTCATGGAATGTCTCCGATTGCGGATTCAAGATATCGATTACGATTATGGAGCAATCAGAGTTTGGCAAGGAAAGGGGGGCAAGAACCGGACAGTGACACTGGCAAAAGAGTTACATGAACCATTAAAAGCACAAGTAAACTTAGCAAGAGATTATTACCAAAAAGATCGTCATGTGGCAGGTTATGCGGGTGTAAATATAGCCGATGGCTTAAGTCGAAAATATCCTGGAGCCGAGCTAGATTTTAATTGGCACTTCCTCTTCCCTTCCACCAAGTTAAATGTCGACAACGAAACAGGAGAGCTTAGGCGTCACCATATCAATGAAAGCGCGATACAAAGAGCAGTGAAGCGAGCCGCAAAAGATGCAAGCATAGAAAAGTCAGTCACTTGCCACACGCTCAGACACAGCTTTGCGACGCACTTACTCGAGTCCGGTGCAGATATACGCACGGTTCAGGAACAGCTTGGGCATTCCGATGTAAAAACCACACAAATATACACGCATGTAATCGAGCGAGGTGCTGGCGGCGTATTGAGCCCTTTATCGAGCCTATAAAAAACAAAAGCCATCGAGTAAAACATCGGTGGCTTTAGCCATTTATGTGCAAAAGTCGTGCTAGTGGCGCTCTCCTAGCTTGACGTTTCCTTTGGAGTCAAACCACAGAGCTTGAGCGCGGCGACGACCAATCAAAATCGGACCATCGTCGTAGAACAAGAAATTCTTCCAGTGTTTTTTAAACGTTGACCACTTCGTCTCAATCACGTTGTATTTCTCATAGCAAAAGTACACGGTTACATCATCTTGCCAGTCAATAAACGTCGCCACTTCTTCTGGAAGTTCAGGTTCATCAGCTTCCCAAGCAGCCATCCAATCGACTTCTTGTGACCAGTTAGACTCTTTCATTGGCCAGTCTGATGAGCTCAAACGATCTGCATCAGGGCTTTGCGCACTGATGTTCTCTTTCCAGAACTGCGCGGCGCGAGCTTGACTCATTGGCTTGATAAACTCTAGGTCTTCTTCCGGCACTGGCATTGACTGGTGAGTAAAAATCCATTTTCTTTGGTATTCATCCAAAGGCAAATAAGACATTCAGTCTCCTTTCTTACGACTTCAACCAACCGTACTCGGTGGCATCTTCAATCAGTTCTTTAGCCTTGTCCCATAATGTGACAGAGCCAAATTCAATTCTTTTATTGATGGTTAACGCTTGCTCTCGCGTCACCCCATTTTCTTTCCAACTTTGACCATCATTGTGGTAGTTGAGCAACATTGGAATAAGGCGGTCTAACGCCTTAGCGTATTTAGCATCATTACTTTGCGCGGCTTCAAATTCATGCCACAGAGCGAGCAGTTCTTCACCTTGATCGCTTGGTAACATACCAAACAAACGCTGAGCCGCTCTGAACTCTTTCTCTTCTTGCTCTTTAGACGCTGCAACATCATAAACAAAGGTATCGCCCGCGTCGATCTCTACCACATCATGAATAAGCAGCATTTTCATCACACGCGCAATATCAACTGGAGCATTAGCGTGCTCTTGCATTAAAACAGCCATTAGCGCAACGTGCCAGCTGTGCTCACCGCTATTTTCCAGACGTCCATCAGCGCTTTTTACTCGAGTGCGTCGAAGTACGCTTTTCAGTTGGTCTAGTTCTATCAAAAGCGCTAACTGCTTTTCCAGCCTTTCCATCTATCGAGCCTCTGCATTCCAATTCGGGTTAGTCAGCGATGTCAGCACATGATCTTGCCACTCACCGTTGATCAACAAATAATCCTTTGCGTAACCTTCTCTTTCAAATCCGACATGTTGCAAAACAGCTTCACTTCGCGTGTTATGCGGCATGTAGCCAGCTTGAATGCGATGTAACTTTTGTACATCAAACATATAGTCGCATGCCATTTTCAACGCGCGGCGCATATAGCCATTTCCTTGCGCATCTTCAGCAAGAGAGTAACCCACATTACAGGCATAAAATGGGAAACGGGTCAGGTTACTGAAAGAGAGCGTCCCGAGCATTTTACCTGATTCAGCGTGAACGAGTAGGCAGTAGTAGCCCAACCCCAATCTATGCAGCTCGTTCAGTTTTATCAACTTTTGTAGCCAGCCGTTGACAGAGTAAAATGCCTCTTCACGTTTTGGTTCAAAAGGCGCTAAATACTCTCGGTTTGTCTGAAAATACGCCGCAATCATATCGGCATCACCAATTTCTGCGGTACGTAGAAGCAAGTCGCCGTCCAACTTGTGAACGGCGATTGAGGAGCTTTTATCTTCCATTACGAATGACAACTTCCATTTAATTTCGGATTAATTTTCGGATAGCCCAGTTTGTACGAATACCCTAGCTTTTACGAATACCATAATCACGCAACTTGTTCGCGATAGAGGTATGAGAGACATTCAATCGCTTGGCAAGCTTACGGCTTGATGGGAAAGATTGATACAAACGCTCTAAAATCTGCGATTCGTAATCACGCATGATCTCATCCAATGATCCATCAAGGTTCAAGGTTGCGCTACCTCCGCCCATTGCTTGCGGTTGAGGCAGATTAAAGTTATCCGCTTTTAGCAAATGACCTTCCATCTCAGTCAGCGCGCGAAGCACCATGTTATCTAACTGACGCATGTTACCGGGCCACTGGTAATTTGCTAACGCATCAACAAGTTCATCATCGAGTTCTGGTTTATCGATACCAAGCTGCTGAGCATGTTTTGTGACAAACAAATCCAGCAATGGTGCAACATCGTTCGAGCGTTTACGCAGCGGCGGGATGTTCAACGTTAGAACGTTGAGACGATAATACAAATCTTCACGGAACTTACCTGCTTCGGCAAGTTCGGCTAGGTTGTGCTTGGTTGAGGCAATAATACGCACATCAACATGCATCTCATCTTCTGCACCAACACGACGGAAGTTTCCATCTTGTAAAAAGCGAAGTAGTTTGATTTGCAAGTGCGCACTCATCTCGCCTATCTCATCGAGAAAAACGGTGCCGCCGTTGGCTTGCTCAAAAATACCTTTATGCCCTTGCTCATGATTAAACGAGCCAGGTGCATGACCAAATAACTCGGTCTCCGCAACATCGTCCGGCATCGACGCACAACTCAGCACCATAAATGGCTTGCTCGCGCGTCCAGATCGGCTATGACATGCTTTTGCCAGCATTTCTTTGCCAGTACCAGTTTCACCCTCAATCAATAGGGGTTGGTCAAGCACTGACAGTTTTTTCGCTTGGTTCATCAACGCCTTATGGCGATTCGATAAACCAACAAAATGCTCGAATCCTAACTGGTTATGCAATGGCAGAGTTTCTTCTATCTGCACACCTTGCTGGCTAGAGCGAATAGTCATCAACGTACTAGCAAGAGTTGAGTTTTGCGCTTCGTCTTTAATGTAGACAGGCATCAACTCAAGAATGTAGTCCAAACCATCAATCACTAAGCTTTCACGAGTGCGGGCATTAACGCCTTCCGACCAACGAGAAAAACGAACACTCGGTAACAAAACTCCGATTTGAGTGCCAATCACATCTTGTTTGTGCTGACCAAGTAGAGACAATGCTGACATGTTCGCCATATCTACCGCACCTTTGAGGTCGATGGCAAAGACAGGATCTGGAAGATTATCTACCAAAGAGAGCAACTCAGTATTGTGGCGCTCCATTGGCATAAATTGGATTTTACGTACGTCTTTGACCCCCGGTATACGGCGGATTTCTGCCATTAGTTCGCTAAAGGTATCAAAATCAATATCAGGGCAGTTTAGGTAAATGATGCCACTAATATCAATTTCGATACCACGTAAATCGATGCTTTTAGACGCTAAAATATCGAGCAGTTCTCGGGTAAGACCGAGTCTATCTTCACAAAAGACTTCAAGACGCACTGAAAATATCCCAAATCACAACTGTCAGGAAAAGTTGACAGTAGTTTCTACCAAGCTTGGAATGGCGTCAAGTAATCCTCACCGTCAAAGGTGACATTGATTACGGTTTCATCGTGATTGATGCAACTTTCGCCACCACTTCTTTGCGAATCGCACCTAGTTTCACCTGACGCTCCGGATACCAAGGTAATGGACGAAGCAGTGCCATCGATTTGAGCCCTAGGCGCGCAGTCAAAATACCCACACCCAAACCCTGCCCTGCTCGCGCAGAGACTTTTCCAGCTAAATCCATCGACATCAGATCCATACTGGCATCAATCGCGAGCTCACTGGCACCTGCTGCTGCCATGTTAACGAACACTGCACGTAGCAGTTTGATGCGTGAAGCATACCCCAGCTCAACGCCATACACCTTCGAAAGATTATCGATCATTTTGAAGTTACGCCATGCCACCAGCAACATATCAGCGGCTGCTAATGGGCTCACAGCCACCAACGCGGCAGATTCAGTTGCATGTTGCGAAACAATTTTGGTTGCGAGCTTATCTTGCTGACTCACGACCATGGAATCATACATGTCTAGAATTTCGGCATCACTATGAGCTGGGTTTACGCTGTTTTTCCAACGATCAAACCCCGGGTTTTCTGCCAACACGCCGCTTTGCTCCGCCACTTTTTCACAAAAGGCTTTGCCCTTACCGACGCTTTGGCTATCAATAAGCCCTTCGCTTTCTTCCTGCACACTAAAATGATTGCGAAGTTTACGCAGCTTCCATAGCTCTTTGCCTAGTGCACCCAAACCAAAAGAAGCGATAGTGGTGATAAAGCCAGCCCAGCCAAGAGCAAGCCAATCAGCAGTTTGTACTGCGGTAACGACAGAATCGACCGCCTGCCAACCAACTAAACCGGCAAAGGTTGCAAAGAGCCCCGTTGTCAGCCATTTGCGACCCACTCTCGGGCGAATGACATGTTCAAGCTGTAACTCTTGTTCTGTTTCATCCTGTTGCTCTTCAATCGCCACAGGTACGAAGGTTTCTTTTTCTGAAAACGTCTTTTGAGCCGTCAACTCAGGAGAAACACTCTCTTGATCACTTTGCATCACTTTTTCTGAGAAGACTTGTTTTTGTTTTAGTTCACTCATTTCAATTTGTCTCCCAATAGGTATTCCAATGCTTTGTCTAGGCGAATGTGTTTCATCGGCTCATCCGTTTCTGAAGGCATTGGACGGAAAGAAGTAAAATCAAAGCCACTGTTTTGCCAATAGGCGGTATTCGGCAGCTTCTTAGGGACTTCTCCCGGGAACATCGTCATTGGCTCCCCTTTTAACGTCGTGCCTTGCAGCGCGGGGACGGTTTTATCTCCGGAGGCAATAAAGCCTGACATGGTCGCTTGAATCGACGCAATGCTCATGCAGCTCATTTCAATATTCTCGTACGCTGCGGTTTGCCATGCTGGGTGGACCATTTGCTGTAACAATGACACTAAGTGAGGGTGCTGATCTGGGGTCACGTGATCCGCTTTCGTCGCAGCAAACAGAACTCTGTCGATCTTTGGTGAGAACAAACGACGCAAGAAGCTACTGCGCCCATACCGGAAGCTATGCATGATCTGTTCAAGCGCTTGGCGCATATCATAAAAAGCTTCATCACCCGCGTTAAGTGGCTGCAAGCAGTCGACCAGTACGATCTGTCGATCGAAAGTAGCAAAATGATGTTTGTAAAACGCTTTGACGACCTTTTGCTGGTATTCATGGTAACGCGCTTCTAGCATCGAGAGGTTGCTGCCTTTAGAAGGCTTAACCCCTTCCTCAACTCGACACGGGAAAAACTGCAGCACTGGCGCACCAGCAAGTTCACCCGGTAAAACAAATCGACCAGGTTGCACCCAGTGTAGCCCTGAGTCTTTACAAGCATGCAAATAATCTGTGTATGCGTTAGCAACCTGCTCAAGCTGTTTTTCACTGGCTTCTGCATTCAAATCCACAGAATCAAGCGCCTCTAACCAAGGGTTGGCAAGCTCAAGACGCTGACCTTTTAGCGCATCAAACTGGGTACGAGACCAGCTTGCAAAATCCATATCAAGCAAAGGTAAATCAAGAAGCCACTCACCCGGATAGTCAATGATATCGACGTTCAATACCGCGGTTTTGCTCAGCAGCTTTTTAGTGGTTTTGTTCGGTTTATATTTGAGTGCAAGACGAATTTCGCTCACGTCACGAGTCGGCACCGGCCATTGGGGAGGTGTAGCATGAATTTGACTCATTGCTTCGTCATAGGCAAAACGTGGCACCATCATGTTCGTTTGTGGTTCACGTTTAGCCCCAATCAGGCGCTTATCACGGGCCGCATTAAGCAGTGGCAAATTATCGTGTGTCGCAGTGTGCAGCAGTTGATTGACTAAAGAAGTAATAAAGGCGGTTTTCCCCGCTCGAGATAACCCCGTCACGGCGATTCGGACATTGGCGTCCATACCACGGCTGATAAAGTCATTCACTTCTTGCGTTATTCTTTTCATACTTTTTATTTATCTCATCAATTTCTGCTACGCAGTGTAATTTTACCAACCTTAATCAAAGATGAACAAAGTATTCACGGCAAAATCTGACGTTTAAAAACGCAAAAGCCTCTGAGAATTTCAGAGGCTTCGGGGATCTTGATAACCAGTTTACACTCTAATCGTCTTCGATAAGCTTGTAGATAACAAACAGTGCAATCTCCAAAATCAACCACAAGACACAAGTGATGGTAACGTATTTTTCATCGAAGATACTGATGCCGTGAAGGATCAAGTCGTAGCCCACAAAGCTACCGATCACAACCGCAAGGACTATTTGTAGAATTTGAATAAAACGAGGCATGCCGTCTCCTAATCATGGTCAGCATAACAACAAAATTTGTTATGCCTATAAGTTTATATCTGATTATATAGACAAAAAGTGCAGCTTTCGCTGCACTTTTGTCAAATGTTTGCTAGGTAAATCAGCACTTTGTCACATTCTCTCGATTGAGACGCCTGCGCCTCGCCGAGTCAGACTCCGCATGACACAAACCTTGTGACCTGACAAATTAGCAACTCGTGGCTTACGCTTCCATCTCTTGGATTTTCACTTTCCACGTATCTGGACCAATTTGGTGTGCATTTACACCATTCGAGTCCACTGCCACGGTAACTGGCATGTCTTCAACTTCGAACTCGTAAATTGCTTCCATACCCAAATCTTCAAACGCCACAACGCGTGCTTTTTTGATCGCCTTCGCAACCAAGTAAGCCGCTCCACCTACCGCCATGAGATAAACGGCTCTGTGGTTTTTGATTGACTCAACCGTAGCTGGACCACGCTCGGCTTTACCTATCATACCCATAATGCCCGTTTGCTCTAGCATCATGTCAGTAAACTTATCCATTCGCGTGGAGGTTGTTGGACCTGCAGGACCAACAACTTCATCACCCACTGCATCAACCGGACCAACGTAGTAGATGAACTTGCCCTTAAGATCGACACCTTCTGGTAGACCTTCTCCCGCCTCTAGCATGCCTTGGATACGTTTATGTGCCGCATCACGACCAGTAAGGATTTTGCCAGACAGCAGAACGGTTTCACCCGTTTTCCACTCTTGGACTTCTTCTTTAGTGACCGTATCAAGGTTAACGCGACGTGTGTTCTCGCCTGCTTCCCAAGTAATGTCTGGCCAATCTTCCAGTTTTGGCGGCGTCAACTCTGCCGGTCCCTTGCCATCAAGGGTGAAATGCACGTGGCGTGTCGCTGCACAGTTCGGGATCAAGCACACAGGTTTCGAAGCGGCGTGAGTCGGTGCAGTTTTGATTTTCACATCAACAACTGTCGTTAAACCGCCTAAGCCTTGAGCACCGATGCCAAGTTTGTTTACACGATTGAAGATATCAAGACGAAGCTCTTCTTCCGCATTTTGAGGACCACGGTCAATCAACTCTTGAATGTCGATGTGTTCCATTAGAGATTCTTTTGCCAGTACCGCTGCTTTTTCTGCAGTGCCGCCGATACCAATGCCAAGCATACCTGGAGGACACCAGCCCGCGCCCATAGCTGGTAGCGTTTTCTCTACCCATTCTGCTATGTCATCTGACGGGTTCAGCATGACCATCTTAGTTTTGTTCTCAGAACCGCCACCTTTCGCAGCAATTTGAATTTCAACTTTGTCTCCAGGCACCATATTAATGTGCACGACTGCTGGCGTGTTGTCTTTGGTATTGATTCGCTTACCAGCAGGGTCCATAAGAACCGAGGCACGCAATGGGTTGTCTGGGTTTGTGTAAGCCTGTCGGACACCCTCATCCACCATTTGTTGTACCGTCATATCGGTCGAGTCCCACTCGACGCCCATGCCGATGTTCACGAAACAAGTCACGATCCCCGTATCCTGACAGATCGGTCGATGACCTTCCGCCGACATACGAGAGTTAATTAGGATCTGAGCGATGGCGTCTTTTGCCGCCTGGCTCTCTTCACGGTGGTAGGCTTTTTCAAGGGCTTGAACAAAGTCTAGCGGGTGGTAGTAAGAAATATACTGTAGCGCATCAGCAACACTGCTGATGACATCCTGCGTGCGTATTACCGTCATTGCATGCCTCATTATTGTTATGCTTTGCTTCCATTATTGGCTTGGCTTCAATCGTGTTTGTTGAGCTTATTGCTCTTGATGAGCTTTGTTTTTATAAACGTTTATTTTTAAACCATGTTTTATAAACAATTGTCGAACGGCTGATATCGACACACGAGTAAATGAAGTCGCCTTCTTTTATAGTAAAACCACCTCCAAGCCTTTGTATAGAGGTAGTTTGGCTATACAAGGGTTTATGATACTCTTGCTGCCCATGACATGCCATGCAGTGAATGAACTCTTTGTCACAATTTAAACAAATGAACAACATGGATACGCAATTGCTTGATTTTAAGGCATTGGATTACGCCAACGACCTCGCTCTTTCGCTATTTTCCCGTATTGAAAGCCAACCTTGGGCGATGCTTTTACGCTCTGCCTCGCAGACGCACATCGATAGCCGGTTCGACGTATTAGTCGCAAACCCAATCGCTACCCTTGAGACAGTGAGCAGTGACACACAAATCACCACATCAAACGAAAACTACGTTTCCCAAGATGACCCATTTTCTTTGCTAGAAGACCTTCAGCAGCGGCTACTACCACAGGTTGAAGCTGACGCAAAATGGGATGTGCCGTTTGTCGGTGGCGCACTGGGTTACTTCAGCTACGATTTAGGTCGTCGAGTCGAATCCATGCCTGACCTGGCAGACAAAGATTTGCGTACTCCAGACATGGCTGTAGGCTTGTATGAATGGGCGCTGATCGTTGACCACAAGCTAAACAAGGCGTGTATGGTCGGCCGAAACATCGAGCAAGCATGGCAATGGCTCAATGCGCAATCGAGCGCGGATGTTGAAGACTTCAAGCTGATTAGCGACTGGCAATCCAATATGACGCAAGCGTCCTACGCTTCTCGTTTTGAGCGTGTGCAACAGTACCTACTGAGCGGCGACTGCTACCAAATTAACTTAGCACAACGTTTTAACGCCGCCTATCAAGGCAGTGAATGGCAAGCTTACAAAAAACTGGAAGAAGCAAATCAAGCGCCTTTTTCCGCGTTCATTCGTATGCCTAAATCAGCGATTATTAGCGTGTCACCAGAGCGTTTTCTAGAGCTTAAAGATAACGTTATTGAAACCAAACCGATCAAAGGCACTCGTCCTCGCAGTCAAAATCCACATCAAGATTCCGCCAACGCGTTTGATTTACAGACCGCAGAGAAAGACCAAGCAGAGAACTTGATGATAGTCGACTTACTTCGCAACGATATTGGTCGGGTCGCGGCACCAGGTAGCGTACATGTACCGAAGCTATTTGATATTGAGAGCTTTCCCGCAGTGCATCATTTAGTGAGCACCATTCGGGCCAACTTAGACATTCGCTACTGCGCTGCAGATCTGCTTCGTGCATGTTTTCCCGGCGGTTCGATCACTGGTGCGCCGAAAGTACGGGCGATGCAAATCATTGAAGAGTTAGAACCTCATCGACGCAGCGCTTATTGTGGCAGTATTGGCTATATTTCCCGTCATGGGCGTATGGACACCAGTATTACAATCCGCACTTTGGTCGCAGAAGACAAACGGCTCTACGCATGGGCTGGTGGCGGTGTGGTCGCAGACAGTGACTGCACTGCAGAATATCAAGAGACCCTGGATAAGCTCTCAAAGATACTACCAGCGCTCAAATCATGAGCAAAAAACCTCAATCGAAATAAACAAAGCGGCACTGCAACATAACCGTGCCGCTTCTCTTTATATGTTCTCGTGCTCTCTATTCGTCTAACCACTTACACATCATCTGCTCAATATCCGCAGCAGTATATGGTTTAGTTAGGATGTCATCCATCCCAGACTCCACGCACTTTTGTCTTTCCTCAAGGGTGGTGCCTGCTGTTAGTGCAATAATCGGTCTGTGAAAGCCATTTTCTCGAAGGTGTACCGTTGCTTCATAGCCATCCATTTCCGGCATCCGACAATCCATAAAGATCAATTCGTAATCTTTCTCTTTCACCGCATCAAGCGCTTCTAACCCATTGTTTTTCAAATCTGGAGTAATATCGAGCTTTTTCAGCATTTGAGTCACAATCACTTGGTTCATGCGAATATCATCCACCACCAACACTGAACGCCCAGACAGATCTATCTGATGACCAATTAAAACATCGCCAGCCGCTCTGCCCTGTGCTTGTCCTTGTTTCAGTGGCAATTTGACTTTAAAGATAGTGCCCTTGCGCGGCTCACTGACAAAGCTGATTTCGCCGTCCATCAAATCAACCAAATTCTTACAAATCGCAAGTCCAAGCCCAGAGCCTTCAAAACTTCGCTTGGTAGAGCGGTCGGCTTGCACAAAGGGGTCAAATAAAGCTTGCTGCGCTTCCAGCGGGATACCAATCCCAGTATCTTCCACTTCAAACAGAGCGCAGCCATCGCTCCATTCGACACGAAGCACCACACCTCCAAGATTGGTAAACTTAATCGCATTACCAATCAAATTGACCAGAATTTGCGTAATACGTTCAAAGTCTCCAATCAAGTACTCAGGAATACCCAACTTCTTATCAATAGAAAAGTGAATGCGCTTTTCCGCAGCTTTGGCTGCAAATACGCCGGTCAAAGCATTTTCTAGGTCTTTCCAAGCAAATACTTTGTTTATGATTTCCATCATACCCGCATTCATCTTACTGAAATCGAGCAAGTCGTTAATAATAACGCGTAGCAGATCGCCTGATTGACTTAGATTACCAAGGTATTGAAGCTGCTCTTCCTCCAAGGGGGTTTTACTTAACAGCTCCGCGCTGCCGAGCACACCATTTAATGGCGTTCGCAACTCATGGTTAATCATGGCAACGAATTCTTTGGTCGCCTTTTCCGATGCTTCGGCACGCTTACGTAATTCAACTTCGCGTTCTAGGCTCAAGTGACGGCTAATAACGCCATGAACTAAATCAGACACTAATACCATTTGCTTGGAAATGAATTCTTGGTCAACTTGTTCAAGATCCACAGAAAACACAAGCTCGCCTAAAATCATTGAATCGATAATAATCGGCAGGTAAAGCTTCTGCGCTTGCCAGCGAGGCTTGGCATCGATGGGCGCATCATGAGCAAGATTAAGATGACCAAATTGATGACGACGCAACGAAGATAAATGCGTATCGCTCAAATACAGGTACGCACCCGACACAACCGAATTAGATGTCAGTTGCTCCAAAAAGCTGGCAATCATGGTTTCATCAAAGGTGCTAGAAAGGAAGGTACGACCAAACTTAATCAGCGTGGCATCGATTTGCTCTTCAAACTCAAACTTGCGCAAGTCGTGCTCTGACTGCATTTCCAGCTTTTTTAAGGCTACGCTCAGTTGCTGATTCGCCTCGTACAACTCTAAGCTTTTTTGCTCCAGCAGTGTTTCTGCTGCTTTTCGCGATGCCACTTCTCGTTTGAGTTTCCTTTCTAATGAGGAACTTCCTGTCATATTGCCTTATTGAGCCTCCAGCCAAAAACGAACTTGGCTTCCATCTTGCGACTGATTTTGGTGCTTAATGATCACCGTTTCATCAAAGTGAGTGGCACAGCCTTTAATTAACCCCACACACACATGCGCCATGCAGCGCGCACTCCGATAATCGAACACCATCTCCGATTGAGTTTCACTGATAAAGTCAAATTGCGGTGGATTGGCATCTGGATAAAGCTTTTTCACTTCCACGTGAATAAAGTCTTCCACATGACGCACAAATTGAAACGTAGTGGAGCATTGCTGCAAGCTGGCATGGTTTGGGATTGATTTGAGCAGGTTTTGAAACACACACTCACCAAACACTTCTTGTAACTGCTCCGGTGGAATGTTGGATATTTTGCTGAGGTTGACAATTAACTTGACCAAATCACGATGATCATAACTGCCGACCGAGGTGTAGATGCCTTCATCATTAGATAAGTCGAGCACTTGGTCCAAAACTTCCAGACCAAACTTCTCTTCCACTAACTCCATGAACTCTGTGAAAATAATCCCTTTCATCGTCTTCAACTAACCTTATAGTGACGCCTTAAAATAAAGAATGGTGTATAAAGGTATAACTTTCAAATTAATATGCTTCAGCACACAGGTGTTTTCAGTAAAAGGATTGAGCATTGGTTATTGATAAATCGACATTACTGCAGAACTTCCAACTGCAAATGCCCACAGGCTATCATCGTGAGTCTTTGGGACGCTTAGCGCACTTAGAATCATTGAAGTTGAGAGAAGCGGCCGTATTGATTGGCTTTGTCGAACGTGAACAAGGTCTGCAAGTGATTTTGACCAAGCGTGCCGAGCACTTAAAGCATCATCCAGGGCAAATCAGTTTTCCTGGGGGCAAATTTGAAGATGACGATCAAGTACTTGTAAATACCGCCCTTAGAGAAGCAGAAGAGGAAATTGGTATTCATCAAACAGATATAAGGGTGTTTGGTCAGTTGCCCAAGCTACCTACTATTAGCCAGTTTAATGTGACGCCATTTTTAGCCTTTGTCTCACCAGACTATTCGACTCAGATCGACCCAAACGAAGTCGCCGAGGTTTTTGAGGTGCCAGCAGATCATATTTTGAATCCAAAAAAGCTTTACAGTACAAAATTCAAACTAAAAAACACCAGTCACCGTGTGTTTGCAATCCCCTATCAACAGCATTTCATTTGGGGAATGACAGCACAAATTATCGAATCGATGCAAAAACACATCATTTCTAACTAACTGTCTTATCAATGATAATCTTGCTTCTATAGCAAACATCATGTGCATCAATATTAATAAAAGGTTATTTTTCAAACATTCGTTCACATTAGTTTAATTTGGATTTTATATCGCAAACGCTTGCGGTGAGATAAATTTATACAATCGCCCCTTCAGATAAGTTTTTCTAATTTTACTCATTAGCAATAATCACGTGTAGCACGCCGTTTTCGTGATAAAAAGCAGGTTTTTGACATATCATTCAATAAGCTCGAGCAATACATGATTTAGATCTAATTTTCCTAGTGCAAAATCTTGCAAAATTGCTCCCGACTTATTTCCTGTTCCCAAAATGAGTAACTCAAAAATGAATACAACTACTTCTGCGGCTTCGACCGCACAATCGTCTAGTAAGTTTTCTTACAAAGACTTCACTTGGTGTCTGTCCCTGTTTGGTACAGCAGTAGGTGCAGGTGTACTTTTCCTTCCTATTAAAGCAGGTGCTGGCGGTTTCTGGCCATTAGTTATCCTAGCGCTAATCGCGGCACCAATGACTTGGTTCGCACACAAATCTCTCGCTCGTTTCGTACTTTCTGCGAAAAACCCTGAAGCGGACATCACTGACACAGTAGAAGAGCACTTCGGTAAAACTGGCGCAAACCTTATTACTTTTGCCTACTTCTTCGCTATCTACCCAATCGTACTTATCTACGGTGTTGGTATCACAAACACAGTTGACTCTTTCCTAGTCAACCAAATGGGTATGGAATCTATTCCTCGCTGGCTACTGTCTGGTGCACTTATCGCAGCAATGACAGCAGGTGTAGTATTTGGTAAAGAACTAATGCTGAAAGCAACATCAGCAATGGTTTACCCACTAGTATTTATCCTACTAGCACTTTCTTTCTACCTAATTCCTGATTGGAATACATCAATGATGGAAGTATCACCAAACTGGGGCGAAATGCCGACCATCGTTTGGCTAGCAATTCCAATCATCGTATTCTCTTTCAACCACAGCCCAATCATTTCTCAGTTCTCTAAAGAACAACGTCGTGTATACGGTGATGACGCAGTGAAGAAAACTGACGCTATCACTGGTGGCGCAGCAATGATGCTTATGGGTTTTGTAATGTTCTTCGTATTCTCTGTAGTACTTTCTCTATCTCCAGAGCAACTAGCATCTGCGCAAGAACAAAACATCTCAGTACTGTCTTACCTAGCTAACGTTCATGAGTCTCCACTTATTTCTTACATGGGTCCTCTAGTAGCGTTTGCAGCGATCACTTCTAGCTACTTTGGTCACTTCCTTGGTGCGCACGAAGGTCTAGTAGGTCTAATCAAATCTCGCTCTCAAACTCCTGTCAGCAAGATTGAAAAAGTATCGCTACTGTTCATCGTAATCACAACTTGGATCGTTGCTATCGTTAACCCAAGCATCCTAGGCATGATTGAAACAATGGGTGCACCGATGATCGCGGCAATCCTATTCTTGATGCCTGTATTCGCAATGCAGAAAGTACCAGCAATGGCGAAGTACAAAACTTCAGCACCTGTACAGATTTTCACAGCAATCTGTGGTCTTGCGGCAATTAGTTCTGTAATCTACGGCGCTCTTTAATCACAGCTGCTTTATTTAGCGTGATTAATCCAAGAATATAACGATAATAAAAGCCTCCCAACTCCCCTTGGGAGGCTTTGTTCTGAGGTAATCGATATGATTAGTGTTTTTGACATCTATAAAATCGGTGTTGGTCCTTCAAGCTCACACACTGTAGGTCCAATGAAAGCGGGTAAAGAATTTATTGATGATCTTCGTGCAATGGGAAAACTGCGCGACATCACTAAAATCACCGTTGACGTTTATGGTTCACTATCACTGACAGGGAAAGGTCACCACACGGATATCGCGATCATCATGGGTCTTGCAGGCAACTCCCCTGAGAAAGTAGATATCGACTCTATTCCGGGCTTTATCGCTCGCGTAGAAGAAACTGAGCGCCTACCTGTTGGCATGCACTGTCATACAGTATCGTTCCCGAAAGATGGTGGTATGAACTTCCATACTACTAACCTTGAGCTACACGAAAACGGCATGCAGATCCACGCTTGGATCGATGACGAAAAAGTATACTCAAAGACTTACTACTCTATCGGCGGTGGTTTCATCGTTGATGAAGAGAATTTCGGTAAAGAAGTAGAGAACCCTATCAAGGTTCCTTACGAATACACAACGGCAGAAGAGTTAGTTCATCAGTGCAAAGAAAGCGGTCTTTCTATCAGCGCACTTGTGATGAAAAACGAACACTCTCTGCACTCTGATGAAGAGACTCGTACATACTTCGCAAACATCTGGCGCACAATGCGCGAATGTATGGATCGCGGTATGAACGAAGAAGGCATTCTGCCTGGTCCACTACGCGTACCTCGTCGTGCGGCAGCACTTCGTCAGCAACTGCTTACTTCTGAAAAGACAACTAACGATCCAATGTCAGTTGTTGACTGGGTAAACATGTTCGCTTTCGCTGTAAACGAAGAAAACGCTGCCGGTGGTCGCGTTGTTACAGCACCAACGAACGGTGCGTGTGGCATCATCCCAGCGGTACTGGCTTACTACGATAAGTTCATCCAGACAGTAACTGAAAAAGATTACATCCGTTACTTTGCGGCTTCTGGTGCAATCGGTGGTCTTTACAAGCGTAATGCATCTATCTCTGGTGCAGAAGTTGGTTGTCAGGGCGAAGTTGGCGTAGCGTGTTCGATGGCTGCAGCTGGTCTTGCTGAGCTGATGGGTGGTAGCCCTGAGCAAGTATGTATGGCAGCAGAAATTGCGATGGAACACAACCTAGGTCTAACTTGTGACCCTGTAGCGGGTCAGGTTCAGGTTCCATGTATCGAG
Organism: Vibrio sp. SSH13-20; assembly: GCF_040104475.1. Lineage (NCBI taxonomy): Bacteria > Pseudomonadati > Pseudomonadota > Gammaproteobacteria > Vibrionales > Vibrionaceae > Vibrio > Vibrio sp. SSH13-20. The sequence continues at coordinate 760,722 of NZ_JBECOU010000002.1, read as the reverse complement.
CGTAACGGCATCGCGGCAGTAAAAGCGATCAACTCAACTCGTATGGCACTGCGTCGCTCATCTGCACCTACGGTTTCTCTGGATAAGGTTATCGAAACCATGCTAGAGACCGGTAAGGACATGAACGCAAAATACCGTGAGACATCTCAAGGCGGTCTAGCAATCAAAGTGATTTGCTAATCCTCCCCTCTCAATTGAAAAGCCCGAGCACATTGCTTGGGCTTTTTTTTCGCTTCTGCTTTCTTAATCCACCGAAATACAACTAGATTGAGCTTTATAAAAAAATCTAAAATGGTCACTATATCCAGAAGTTTAGGATATGCCCGTAGAAGGTCACATACCTGATACATCAATATTGATAACGTATTCAAAAAATTAATCCTGGAGCGCAATAACACATGATTAGGTTTGAACTCGGAAACCAAATCTGCGTTTGCCTGACCGAAAAAGAACTTTCACTACAGCTCAATCATTCCATCCACTCTTCTATTCCTGTAAACCGAATCGAATATTTGATCCTTAGCACCATCGCCGCTTTTGGCAGCCTAAACGCGCCTATTAGCCAGAGGAAAATCGAAAAGAAGTTATCAGCGCAACATCATTTGATGTTGCCGGAAAGTGGATTTAAGAACGCTGTTGCGTCGGTACGAAAGAAGTTCAGGCAACTGACAAAGAATCACGTAGAGGCACCTAAGTCTCTGATCGAAAACATCCACCGAAAGGGATATTTTGTGCCATACGATAGCCAACATGCACAAAAAGACGGACTTCTGCAGCAAGCGCGGATCCATCAACAAGCGACACACAGCATAAGAAGAGCAATAGGCATCTGCTTACGCAGCCGTGCGCTGTACTTGAATCTACTGTTTTTTCTCGTTTTTACTATCATCTTGTATGTTGCGATTTGCTTTTACACAATCAGTACGATTGTCAGGCAAAACTATTTTGATGATGCGATGGACTTTGCCCATGATCTGGCACAGCGTAGCTGCTTTGAGCATGAAGACCGCTTACGTGGTTTGTTCGATAATATCCAACTGGTCGAGTCCGCCTTAATGACGGACAAACACAATATTCGTTGTTTGGTGACACCAGAAACCGTCGTGCCGGTCAACGAGAGAGACCGCAACCTTTGGCTCAATAACGAAAGTTACACCACGCATTCATTTTTCTTTGACGGCGCAGAAGTGTTGGTGCGAGTGAAAAACATCAATCTAGCGAATAGCATAGAGAGCCACATGTCGCGAATGTTTTTGTCGGGAATGAAAGTGTGTACGAACACCGGTACAGCGCTCGAAATTGGCGATACCCAGGGCAACTCGTTTTTATATAACGTCAATGATAACGGCTACAAAGAGATCTATTATGTATCCGGACCGATCACAAGCATCCTTGTTTTGAGCTTTATACTAATGTTTATTACCAGACATAAAAAGCTGCGTTCGCTGGTCTCCTACCTATGGGCAATTCGTCAGTTCACCCTAAAGCTTGAACCTATCCATAACACATCAAATCGGCAAAATATTCACTATGAGGTACTGTCACGTTTTAAAGTTAAAAACACTCAGCGATTTATTGAACGTTTGATTGCCAATGGCTTACTGATCAATCACACCTTACTGGTGATAAAAACCGTCTATGGCGACGCAAAGTCATTACTCGCCCCTCTCAGCATCAACGTATGTCCTTCTCTTCTCATTGGGCGCAATTTTACGCGTCTTTATCGTCAGTTGTCCCAGTTAGACTGTACACTGCTGACCATCGAGATCACGGAAAATGCCTCGATGTATTACACGCGCGAGATATTTGACAACATCAGTAAGCTCAAACAGCTTGGTTGTAAAATCAGTATTGACGACTTTGGTACTGGTAATAACAATGTTGAGCTGATTAGCCACATTACGCCGAATTACCTGAAAATTGACCGTCTGTTTGTCATGAACTTAAAGCAAGACGACAAAAAGGTTGAAACTCTGCGCCAGCTAATCGCGATGGGACACACGTACCACTGCACAGTGATCGTAGAAGGTGTTGAAACTGCAGAATGCGCACATCTACTCACCACCCTTGGCGCGCACATCCATCAAGGGTTTTATTACCCATTGTGTCGCTAGCGGCTTCTATTTATTGACAAAATCTGCACATAACCAGATTGCGTACTTTTTATATCCACAACTATAATGGCGGTATCGACTTTACCGCCTCTAAATAGATTCAGCACATGATCGCTATTAAACCAGCCAAGCTGAAAGATTTTGCCAGCTTGATGCAAATGGATGTGCACGACGATCAAAAAGGATTTTTCAAGCCCTTTGAACAGGCTTACCAACAACGCGCCAAATCGGAAGTGTTTTACACCATATTCCACGACTATTTGACTGTGGGGTATTTGGTGATTGATAAAGCATTTGCTCAACATGCGCCTTTTGCTAAACGTCATGAACTTGGGTTGACCTACCTCATGATTGATAAACGCTTTCAGCGTCAAGGGATAGGCAAAGCGACGCTGCAAAAGTTGATGGTGTATGGTTACGCTATTGATGCCGAAAGCAACTCGATATGTGCGACGATCACCAGCACCAACCAAGCGGCGATCAAACTGTTTGAGACAACTGGGTTTGAAAATACGCAAAAGACCATTTACGACGCTCAAGGTAAGGCGCTGATCATGCGCCATGCATTGAGTTAAGTCGAAAACAAACCACCGAAATAAAAAATGGGCAGTCTATATTGGACTGCCCATTTCACTTTAAACTGCCATGACTTCAGCTTGCCAGCCATAGCCAATGTATTCTTTCGCCAATTCTTCGGCAACAAACGTCGATACTACGACTTCCACCCACATGCTATGTGATCCCGCGCGATAACGCAGTTTCATCATCTTCATTGTACACCTCTCCGCAAGGTGAAAGAGGCTTAACTTGCTCGCCATTCACCCAAATGATAATAAAAAATGACCGTATCCATGCAGTTGGAGCCCTTTGCCCATACGTGCGTGAACTCTCTCCTTGAGATAAAATGGATACCGTATATGTGATTCGAAAAACTTCGAATTATTGCGGGAGCAATTTTGCAAAATGATAGGGCAAGGGTGTAGAGTAAAAATACTGCATTTATAAAAAACGATAAGATGGGCCAACTTTTATGGGCAGTGATATAGGTAACACCACCAAATCCACCAGTTTTGATGCGTTGATGATACGTCAAGCGAAGCTTTTAACGTCCGCACATGCTGACGAATGTGAAAGCTACCTCAAGCAGTTTATGCTAGAAGCCATGGAGTGGTTTGAAATCGATCGTATGACAATGTTTCCCAACTCCATGCTGTTTTTCAATCAAGGGAAAACGCTTTCTGTTGCTCGCGAGCCACACCAAGTTCTAACGACTAAGCAAGTCGGGGTCGAAGATGGCGAACGCTACCTGCGCTTAATTGGTAATTCTGAGAAAACCCAGTTTTTCGATAAAAACGCTTTAGCCAACAGTGATGTAGTGGTATTGCGCATGCTGTCAGCACAAGGCGCGTGTTGCCATTACACTATTCCACTCGTCCAATTTGGTCAGCGCTGGGGCGGTCTCTCTTTTACTCTCTTTGGTAGCAACAGTTGCGGCTTATCCGAAAGCCAGCTTGAACAGGTTAGCTTCATCTCTCATATGTGGCTGTCCTTTTGGCAACATTCAAAGCTACATCGTAGTTTGCACCGTCCAGACATGAAAACCGACCAAGAAAATCACCGCATGCTACGTTTGAGTCACCGTCAATGTGACGTGCTGGGTTTGCTGGCTAAAGGATTATCAGCAAAAGAAATTGCCACAGAACTCAATCTAAGCCCAAGAACGATCGAATCTCATAAATATCGGTTGCTAGACATGCTAGAGCTGGATAGTCATGCAGATTTAGTTCAGTTTGCACTGAGAAATGGCATAGGCTATTAAACGCCCACTAATAAATTCTTGATAAAGAAAAAGGCAAGCCGTTTGGCTTGCCTTTCTTGTATGCATGCAGAAGACGATTACTCACCTTTGTAAATACAACCTGCGGTACACGTCTCTTTGATCTCTACTTTACTAAGCAGAGGTAAGCTTGGCTTAAGTTGTTGCCAAATCCATTTTGCTAGAACTTCGCTGGTTGGGTTTTCCAGACCTTCAATGTCGTTCAAATAGTAATGGTCGAGACGGTTATAGATAGGTTTGAATGCGGCTTTGATTTCAGCAAAATCTACAACCCAACCTGTATGAGGGTCTACTTCACCTTCTACATAAAGACGAACAAGGAAAGAGTGTCCATGTAAGCGTCCACACTTATGACCTTCAGGTACGTGTGGCAAGTGGTGTGCCGCTTCGAACATAAACTCTTTATACAATTCTGTTTTCATCTTGATTCTCAGGCTTTAAAAAGACACGCAATACTAAGGAATTCACCCTTTAATGACAACCTTTATCAATAGCGCCCGCTATGAATAGCAAGGCAAACGATAAAGCAGTAAATCATGACGTATTGAAATTGAAAACGCAGGCGCCATTATCTAACCAAGTAGAAAATTTTTGGCATTAAAAGATCTTAAAAAAACACCGTGCCGTTTTTTTGTCACCACGTCAAAGTTTTGATTACACACCACTTACATCACATTTACATAACCACAAAATGTTTGGGGTCACATTCAGTTAGCCAATTCATCGCTCAAGTGCAACTAACCTCTTAATATTGTGGGGTTCGTTCCAATAACACTTATAAAAATATGCGCTCAACTATTACCTTTAAACTCCTACTCGCCCTGATCGCCGTGTTCACTTGTGTTCTTGCCGTGTCCACTGGGTATCAGTACTGCCAACAAAAAACACTTATTAATGATGTACTAAGCGAACAGTTACACGACAAAGCCAGTAACTACTTCGACAGCTTAAACATGATGATGCTGACAGGCACGATGTCGCAGAAAGAGACACTACGACAAAAAGCGCTGGCACAGGAAGGCATTGAACAAGTACGCGTGTTGCGTGCCGATGCCGTGTCAAAGTTTTATGGTCAAGGGCAAGCCAACCAACAACCTCTCGACGACATCGATCAACGGGCACTGAGCGGGGAATTGGTCATTGAACCCATCAGTGCTGAATGGGGTAAGGGCTTGGTCGTCGCTCTACCAATGAAATCAAGTGAGGACTATCGAGGCACAAATTGCGTGTCCTGCCATATTGCTCCTGAGGGCGAAGTGCTTGGTGCTATTCGTCTTGAATACAACATGAGTCACGTCAACACGCTGATTAACAAGCAAGCCGTATTTGCGATGGGGATCATGTCAGTGATCGCATTTGTTGGCTTCCTCATCACTATGGGACTCATCCGAAAAATCATCGTCCGCCCTATTCAAAATACATCACGCTTTATGTCTAACGTTAGTGCCAGTAAAGATCTCTCCAAGCGTCTGTCGGGCACGCAAAATGATGAAGTCGGTCAATTGTCGGATTCCATCAATTCGTTTATGGATACGGTGTCAGAGAGTTTAGAACGCGTTCGAGATACCTCCCACTCTCTTGCAGACTCAGCAGGAAGGCTGACTGATGTAGCTCAATCGACCGATGAAGCTGCTGATAATCAACAAGTCGAAACCAATGAAGTGCAAACCAATATTACCGATATGCTTGAGCAACAAAGTGTGGTGGAGCAAGCAACAGTCGATGCGACAACCTTAGTTAACCATACCGTTGACGTTGCAACCACCAGCGCAGGTCAAGCCCATCATGTCAGCGAAGACATCAAGCACCTTGTGACCGATATTGATAAAGTGCGTGAGAACATTGCGACGTTAAACCAACAAACTGATGAAGTGTCATCAATTCTTGGCGTGATAAAAGGCATCGCTGAGCAAACCAATTTATTGGCGCTTAACGCCGCTATTGAAGCCGCCCGAGCCGGAGATCAAGGTCGTGGTTTTGCGGTAGTTGCCGATGAAGTGCGCAATCTTGCCTCTCGCACCGCCGAAGCCACCAGTAATATTGAGACGATTATTTCTCAGTTCCAACAAGGCAGCGAAGAGTCGTTAACCTCGGTCGATACAGTGTGCGAATTTGCTCATCAGCGCTCAATAGATGTCGAAGCATTGTCACAGACCATGCACAATGTGGTCGATGAGATGCATCAAGTACTTAAACACGCTGAAAATATCCAACATCAGACACTAACAACATCTGGGGTAAGCAAGCACATCCAAAGCAAAGTTGACACCATTACCTTACACGCAAACGAGACCTCACAATCGGCATCGCACACTCGCGAGATCAGTGTCGATCTGGAACATCTTTCAGAGCGTTTGGAGTCATTACTTAACCAATTTACCCTGTCAGAGAGAGCACAAGAGAATAAATAAGGAAATTCTCTCCTTCAAATTGAATATAAAGGTTGAAGCTGACGATTTGACAGGTAATATGTTTCGTTGAATCTAAAAAATTCTATCCAACTCAACACTTCGCTTGTTTTTTAAACAATTTTGTTGTGAGACAGGCACTTTTAAGTGTTGAGTTGAATTTTTACCTCAATGGAGAATATTGAAAACATGACTTACGCGCCTGTATCAGACGTTTTGAAAGGTCAGCTAGCAGTAGACAGTGAAGTAACTGTTCGTGGCTGGATCCGTTCACGTCGTGATTCCAAAGCTGGAATCTCTTTCCTTGCCATTTATGACGGCTCTTGTTTCGACCCGATTCAGGCCGTGGTCCCTAATAATCTTAATAATTACGACAACGAAGTACTTAAGCTAACGACTGGCTGCTCTGTTGAAGTAACTGGTAAGATTGTTGCCTCTCCTGCGAAAGGTCAAGACTTCGAACTAGCAGCAACTGACGTTAAAGTTGTTGGCTGGGTTGAAGATGCTGACACTTACCCAATGGCAAAAACTCGTCACTCTATCGAGTACCTACGCGAAGTCGCTCACCTACGTCCACGCACAAACGTGATTGGTGCAGTAGCACGCGTACGTAACTGCCTATCTCAAGCAATCCACCGCTTCTACCACGAGCAAGGTTACTTCTGGGTATCAGCGCCATTGATCACAGCTTCTGACGCAGAAGGTGCTGGTGAAATGTTCCGCGTATCTACGCTAGACATGGAAAACCTGCCTCGCACTGACGATGGTAAAGTTGACTACAACGAAGACTTCTTCGGTAAAGAGACGTTCCTAACGGTATCTGGTCAGCTAAACGCAGAAGCTTACGCTTGTGCACTAAGCAAAGTTTACACGTTTGGTCCTACTTTCCGTGCTGAAAACTCAAACACAAGCCGCCACCTAGCGGAATTCTGGATGGTTGAGCCTGAAGTTGCGTTCGCAGAACTAGACGACGTTGCAAAATTGGCTGAAGACATGCTGAAGTTTGTATTCAAAGCCGTTCTTGAAGAATGTCGTGATGACCTTGAGTTTTTTGCTCAACGTATCGACAAAGAAGCAATCACTCGCCTAGAGCAGTTTGTCTCTTCTGACTTCGCACAAGTTGACTACACAGACGCGATCCAAATCCTGCTTGATTCTGGTCGTGAATTCGAATTCCCAGTTGAATGGGGTATCGATATGTCTTCTGAACACGAGCGCTTCCTTGCTGAAGAACACTTCAAAGCACCTGTAATCGTTAAGAACTACCCGAAAGACATCAAAGCATTCTACATGCGTGCTAACGATGACGGTAAAACAGTTGCAGCGATGGATGTACTAGCACCAGGCATCGGCGAAATCATCGGTGGTTCTCAACGTGAAGAGCGTCTCGACATCCTAGATGCACGTATGCGTGAAGTGGGTATCGATCCTGAGCACATGAGCTGGTACCGCGACCTACGTCGTTACGGCACAGTGCCACACGCAGGCTTCGGTCTAGGCTTTGAACGTCTAGTATCTTACGTAACAGGTATGGGCAACGTTCGTGACGTGATCCCATTCCCACGTACTCCTCGCTCTGCGAACTTCTAATCACCTAGAGTGATACAGAATTAAAAAGACCTCCCAAGTGGAGGTCTTTTAGTTTGTGGCAGTTTCATCGTTTCTGTTATTTCAACTATTTCAGCGTCACACTCATTGCATTGTCGTTAACCGCACCAATCATGAGTGGCTTACCTACGTCACCCTCTTTGATTAACACTTGTGTGTTCACACTAGAGCTAGAATGCTGGGTTTTACTTTCTTGCATAGCAATAACGTCAACGAGGTAGCCCGACGACTGTTTTCTCACAAAGCCAGAAAAATCAACCTGCTCTTGATCATTGTTGATTTGGGCTTCGAACTGTTCGTTGGCTTGTATTTGAGCAACAAGCTCCGACTTGCCGTAGTGTAAGATCACCGATTCGGGCTCATCACCTTGATTAGCCGTGCAACCAAAAGTGATAGCAGACAGTGCCAGTAGCCATGCATGTTTCATAGTGTTTATTCCTAACTTCTATCTCATGAATCTAAGGCTTATTCTCATCATCTTTATCTGCCTTGGCGGCATACTTAACACCCAGTACGCACAAACCAAACATAATAAAGGGGATCACAGCCGCGGTGTATTCCGTCCACGCCATGTGAGAGAACGATTTCGCCAAAATAAGGTGCGCAAATACCAACAGAAATGCGCTAAAAATGGCAACGGCGATCAATCTTAATTCATGTTTTACCAACTGCTTTTTCATTGTCACTCCAATCATCACAATATTTCTGTATTCGATTGAAGCACAACCCAAGTAAACCACTCTGATACAGTTAGGTCAAAAAAGGATTAAACAGTTTCTTTAGTGAAGTAACTCACCCAATTTCCGCAAAGCCTGACACAGATTGTCATCAATGGGCAGAGAAGTATTCAAACGCAGATAGTCCTGATATTGCTCATCGACCGAGAACAACGCACCATGCGCAACAGTTACCTGCTGTGATAGCAAGGTGTGATGAACCGCTTTACTGCTTATCCCTTGAGGCAACTTAAGCCATAAGAAATAACCGCCAGGTGGAAGATAGTACTCAATAGATTTAGGCAAACACTCTTTCATTGTTTGCACAAACATAGCTTGGCGCTGTTCAAGCCCTTTACGCAACTTTCTTAGATGATTGTCATAGCTGTCATTTTGCAGGTAATGCGCAACTCCCTGTTGAATAGGTGCACTGCCAGATAGCGTCGACATCAGTTGAAGCTTTTGAACACGCTCGTTAAAGCGCTTGGTGATCACCCACCCCAACCGATAGCCAGGACAAAGACTTTTTGAAAGAGAGCCACAATGCAAAACGCGCTCTTGGTCATCATAGGTTTTCAGCGATGTAGGTTTCTTGTCGGAGAAATACAACTCTGCGTATACATCATCTTCAATCAGATACACATTATGTAGATTGGCAAGCTCAACAACACGTTGCTTTTGTTCGTCGCTCAACGAAGTGCCTGTTGGATTATGAAAGTTACTCATAAGCCAGCAAGCCTTAACGTTGTGCTGTGCAAAAGCTTGTTCCATCTGAGCCAAGGAATGCCCTTTCTCGGCATCTACCGAGATCTCAATGGCATTCAACCCTAGTCGTTCAATTGCTTGTAACGCACCATAAAATGTTGGCGACTCAATGACAACCGTATCCCCTGGCTCAGTAACCACTTGCAAACTGAGGTTGAGCGCTTCTAACGCGCCAGAGGTAATAACGATATCATCATGCGTTAAAGTCATGCCTTGCTGTATATAGCGCTGGGCAATCGAGCGGCGTAAAGAAGCACTACCCGGTGGTAGGTTATCTAACAAGGTATCTGGTCCCATTTTTCGCCCGGAACTGGCAAGGTTACGGTTTAGTGCTTCGAGAGGAAAAAGTGCTGGGTCAGGAAACGCGGAGCCTAGCTTTGTCGCGTTTGGCACGGTTTGTTGTTTGAGGAAATCGTACAACTCATCGTTTAGTGAAGTGCGATACGTATTGTTATCAGCACCAGTAGCGTCGAGACGTTCGAGCTCAGCAGTAACAAAGTAACCCGACTGAGGTTTAGCAATCACCCAACCTTGCGCTTCGAGCAATTGATAGGCTTGTAACACAGTTCCTGTACTGACCGAATGGTTGCGGCTAGTGACACGCACGGAGGGCAACTTCTCTCCTGCTCTCCATGTATTTTGTTGAATTTGCGTTTTAAACAGCTCAGCCAGTTGGCGGTATCGGTTCATGCTTCCCTCATTTCTTACTACCGAGCGCACCTTAGCATACTTCACGCCCTGATTCCGATCTTCGACTTATCAAACTCGAAACGTAATTAATCAATCTTAGTGATATCAATTGACGTTACGAAATGAGAATTTATGTTCCATACTTTCAAAGGTATGAATATTCTACGGGAGGAAATGATGAAAATGTTTACGATGGATGACCTCTCTTATCGAGGCGTACACCAAGGGGTTCATAGCTGGGACCACCCAGAAGGCAATAACCCATATTATTGGCACCCAGATTGGTTACACATCGCTGAGGATGCGCTAGGGGTGCACCCAAAAGCAGAGCTCGATGTCCCAGAGGGTGAAGCAGCCACATCTGAGCATGCAAAGGCAGCAATTATCAAACATCTCAATGGGCAATAATATTGATTATACCCAAGTGACTTCAAGATGCAGGATTCAGTGCGCTGTCATTGATTCGAGGTCAAGGAGAACAACCGCAGCGGAATAGTTAGCTCTTTCCAAGTTGTTTGACTCAGAGAGCGAATCAACGACACGCTCCCAAAGGGCGAGGTTACTTGGGCATAAATACCTATTTTTCAGGCGGTTATTGCTAGGTGGGATCAACAAATATATCTGAATGAGAGCTGTGCAACGGAATGGATCATTTATCAACAAGATAAATAGATAGCAGTCACATTAATTCCGATGACATCTGTTACATTTATAGAGTAATGGTGACGCACACCTCAACTCATGACTATGAGAGACGATAATAATGACGAAATACAACGAAAACGACATTCAATACAAAGGCGAATCTAATGGTGTTCACTCTTGGAGTACAACATCAGGTCAGCCTTACTACTGGCACCCAGATTGGTTGCACGTTGCTGAAGACGCAACGGGTTCTCATCCTAAACAAAAAATCGAAGTAGAATCCGCTGAAGCACCAACAGAAAAACATGCATTGAAAGCTATCCTTAAGCACATGAACGATTGGGCAACAGGCAAACTGTCTTCTAACCCAGACATCGAAACGAATGCACATGAATCGCAAATGGATTTGAAAAAGTAATTCCTACCCTTTTTTCATGTCGATGATTGAGACCAAGCCTCGCCATAGCGGGGCTTTTTTGTAAATCCTTCGCTATATCAATGTCACTTCAAGATGCTAGATTCAGAGTATTGTCACTATTCCCTCTTTACCAAAAGACAGCAAGGAAAACAGCGAAGCGGAATTGCAAGCTATATCCAAGTTGTTTGACGATGCTATTTAGTTAGCAAAGAACGTACTTCAGTGACAGGCTCCCGAAGGGCGAGTGGCTTTAGTTCACATGCTTCTTTAACAATTTTCGAATTAGCCCCCCTAGATCTTCAAATTGTTGCCTCACCTTCAAGCCAAGCCATCCTCGCTGAAGCAAGCATCTCAAGGTTACTTGAGCATATACATAACAAATTTCTATCATTTATAAGAATCTATCGATAAAATTTCAGGTCTCGATTTTACTAGTGACAGATCAATCAACAGACATCAATTCCACAGTACCTCTCTCTTCTTGCTCAACTAATAGAGAAAACGATGCTGAGATTTGTCCAAAAAAGGATAACCATGGTGAATACTAACTACAATGCACCACTTACATTCCAACTTTACCTAGCTGCGGCGTTCTTTTTTGGCACATACGGTGGACGCGTCTGCCCGATGCTCAGCACGCTGAGCGTATACGAAGTGATCTTACATTGCGCGGTGGTTTTTACGTTCCTCTATCTTGTTCGCCACTTTATTCTTGTCTCACATCCTTTGATTGCACAAAACCGACAAGCCAAGCTTGATACTGTGTTGTTTACCGCTGTAAGTATTCCTTTTGCTGCGTACTATAACCTTCAATACGACTTTACCTTCGACAGCAATGTGAAAGTGTTGTTTGGTATGGCGCTCTTTGGCTTTTTAACTGGTTCTATCTTGCAACTGCAAAGCAAGCTGGTTCAATTTGACAGCCTACGTCAACAAAACCAATTTGGCTTTGCGTTATCAGGTCAGCGCCAATCCATGGTGAAACAAATGATAGGCATGATGATCGCCTTGCTCATCACCTTGACCACCATTTTGACCATGGTCGCAGTCAAAGACATTTATTGGTTGGAGCAAAACCCAGAGCAAATCACCAATGGGCTAGGCAAAATCAGCTTCATTAAAGAGTTGGTTTACATCGCACTTGTCGTCGGAGGCTATGTAATCGCGATTATGGTGCTTTGGACTCGCTTGATGCAAAAAATCTTGTTTAGCCAAGAGCAAGCTTTGCTGGAAGTGACACAAGGGAAAATTGCGCAACGTTTACCAGTTTTCCAACATGATGAGCTTGGCTCGATGGCCTGTTTAACTAACCAAATGCTCGACAGTTTGCAAGTTTCGCAAGATGAGGTCAAAGCCACGCGAGATGTTGCCATTGTCAGTTTGTCGGCATTGGCTGAATCACGTGATAATGAAACCGGTGCGCACATTATGCGCACGCAACAATATGTAAAAGTATTGGCTGAACATTTAAGCCAATTTGAACAACATTGTTCATTACTGACTCCAAATTATATCGAACTACTTTACAAATCGGCGCCGCTGCATGACGTCGGAAAAGTCGGTGTACCAGATAGCGTGTTACTAAAACCGGGAAAACTGACCGATGAAGAGTTTGAGATCATGAAAGGACATGCACAAATTGGTGCCGAAGCGCTGTCAATTGCTGAAAAACAGCTAGGAAGTAGTTCGTTTTTGCGCGTTGCTAAAGAGATTGCCCTAACACACCATGAAAAGTGGGATGGTAGTGGCTATCCAAATCAATTAAGCGGCGAGAACATCCCTTTATCCGGTCGTTTAATGGCATTAGCAGATGTGTATGACGCTCTTATTTCTAAGCGTGTATATAAGCCTGCTTTCAGCCATGACAAGGCGAAAGCCATCATCCTAGAGGGTAAAGGCAAACATTTCGATCCTCAAATCGTCGATGCATTTCTTGCAGTTGAAACCGAATTTCAACATATCGCACATCAATATCAAGATGAGCAAAACATCGCCGCTTAGCCAATTATCCCCCTCTTAAAACGCTTGTTAAGAGGGGTTTTTATATCAAAAGCCTCCGTTATGTTAGATTTCTGTTTCAAATCAAAACTTTTTTAAGTTTTCTTATCACTAACTGTTGTAACGAATATTGCTGAAAGGTATAAATGTCAGCAGACCCCTTCGATTAACATGGATGAAGATTATGTTTGAAAAAGTAGTTGCCGCTCCGGCTGACCCTATTCTTGGACTTACTGAAGAGTTTAAAAAAGATGCTCGCGCCGAAAAAATTAACCTAGGCGTTGGTATTTACAAGAACGAACAAGGTGAAACCCCTGTTCTTGCGACTGTTAAAAAAGCCGAAGCCGCACTGATTGAAACTGAAAAAACCAAATCTTACCTAACAATCGAAGGTACAGCAGAATACGGTCTAGCAGTACAAAAACTGCTTTTCGGTGCAGACGCGGAAATCGTTGCTGGCAAGCGTGCTAAAACAGCACAAGCACCAGGTGGCACAGGTGCTCTACGTGTAGCAGGTGAGTTCATTAAGCGTCAGCTTGGTGATGTGAAGATCTGGATCAGCAACCCTACTTGGGCAAACCACAACGGCGTATTCACTGCAGCTGGTATCGAAACAGCACAATACAGCTACTACAACGCAGAAACCAAAGATAAAGACTTCGCTGCTATGGTTAACGACCTGCAAGGTGCATCTGAAGGTGACGTTGTTCTTCTGCATGGCTGCTGTCACAACCCTACAGGTATCGATCCAACAGCTGAAGAGTGGGAAACGCTGGCTAAGCTGGTTGCAGAGAAAAAACTGCTTCCTCTATTCGACTTCGCATACCAAGGCTTTGCTAAAGGTGTAGAAGAAGATGCAGCAGGTCTTCGTACTTTCGCTAAGTACAACAAAGAAATCCTAGTCGCGAGTTCTTTCTCTAAGAACTTCGGTCTATACAATGAGCGTGTTGGTGCATTCACTCTGGTTGCTGAATCAGAAGACGTTGCAACAACGGCGTTCTCACAAGTAAAAGCCATCATCCGTTCTATCTACTCTAACCCACCAGCGCACGGTAGCGCTGTTGTGACTCACATTCTTGGTGACGCAGACCTGCGCGCAGAATGGGAAGCGGAAGTAGCGGAAATGCGTGACCGAATCCAAGAGATGCGTGAACTATTCGTTGCTACTCTTAAGGCAGAAGGTGTGGATGCTGACTTCAACTTCATCGAGCGCCAAAACGGTATGTTCTCGTTCTCTGGTCTATCCAAAGAGCAAGTAAACCGTCTAAAAGAAGAGTTCGGTATCTATATCGTAGGCTCAGGTCGTATCAGCGTTGCAGGTATGACAAAAGCAAACATGGGTCCTCTATGTAAAGGCATCGCTGCGGTTCTGTAATCGCGTCGAAAGTCACAAATTAAAAAGGTCAGCACTCGCTGACCTTTTTTGATTCTACCGCTTGTTGAAACGCCACTATACAAGGTGGCGCTACACTCCTATGAACTAATACACAAACTTAAAGCTAATTCCAACTTCATTGATGTGATCTGACGGTTGACCTTGATAATCGGTGTCACGGAACTGGTAATAAAGACCAGTACCAATCACGCGATGCCATTGGTAGTTAAAGGCAATCTTATAGTTGTTCTCGTCGACGATATCACTTCGATTCAAGTGCACTTCTGCCGTCCCCATTAGCTTTTCACTAAATAGGTAATTTGCGCCAAACGTGACGCCTTGAATAAACTCGCTATCCGAGGACAGTGTACGGTCGGTTTTATCATCAGTCGCTTTGGCTTTAATTGCGCCAAGCCCATAAATCCCGTAGATATCAAACTTCTCGTTGACGCCATAACGATAACCACCACCGAACAACAAACGGTCAATACGCAAAGTGAAATTGTCTGGGTGGAAAAATTGCGCCGAGTAGTCAACGTTAAACAGCCAGTTATCGGTAAATAGGTAATTACCGCCAAGCCCTAGAGTGGTAGCGTTAGAATTATCGAGCCACTCTTCATTCGTTGTCCCGGCACCAATGTCTAAATTAATGTGCTCGTAACCAAACTTCTCGACCTGTTCTGACTCTGAGGCAACGCTCATTAGTGGTAATGCTACAAGAGGTGCAGCGAATAATAGTCTTACCATTCTACTTCCTTCCATGAGTGTCATCCAAAACTCTTCTTTAATACGCCCATTGTATTGATTTAATTCGGCATCTTGATGACAGCGTAGCCGAATTGATGGCGATTTGCCGTGCGACTTGTCCGAATCTTATCATTGCGCACGAAAAACAGTGATCCGATAAGATTCTGTTTTAAAACTAAGTTAAGATTACCCTATCACTTGCAAACCAAAAGGCACCTTAATGGAAGCAGAACTTCTCGAGATATATAACTTTCTCGCCAAGTATCCCCCATTCAACGAGCTTCCGGAAGAAACGCTCACCAAAGTGACCGAGAACATCGAAATCTCATACTATCGTCAAGATACTCCCGTCATTCATTTCGGCGACCAGATCCACGATCTATACATGGTTCGTAGTGGCGTGGTTGAGGTCTATCGACGCAAAGGTGAACTTTACAACCGACTCGACGAGGGTGACCTTTTTGGTCAAATGGGGCTTCTGACCAACAACAAAGTTCGCTTCCCAGTAAAAGCGATTGAAGATTCCCTACTCTACTGCATTCCTCAAGACATTTTCCAAGAACTGTATGATAACTTCGACTCATTCGCTGATTTTGTTGAAGTAGAGAACAGTGCTCGTTTGCGCCAAGCAGTGTCAGAAAACAACGATGCCAATGACCTAACCACTTCTAAGGTCAAAACCTTATTAACCCGTGACGCACCGACGATTGAACGTGGACAGACGATCCAAGAAGCCGCACAATTGATGGCGCAAGACAATGTTTCTTCATTGTTGATTGTGGACCCAGACTTTGTGCTGGACGAAGAAGACCCACAATCTCCGGTGCTAGGTATCATTACCGACCGTGATTTGTGTACCCGAGTTTTAGCCGAAGGCTTATCACCGCAAGACGATGTCTCCACGGTGATGACCACTGAGGTTATCTCACTCGATCATAACGCATACGTATATGAAGCCATGCTGACCATGTTGCGCTACAACGTGCATCATTTGCCAGTGGTTAAAGATCAAATGCCGATTGGTATTATCGAAGCTACCGATATTGTACGTTATGAATCGCAAAACTCACTGTTGCTGGTCAGTAGTATCTTCCAGCAGCAAAGCATCGAAGATTTAGCGATTGTGGCAGAAGAAGTAAAGAGCAGTTTTGTTCGCTTGGTCAACGAAGACGCCAACTCACACATGGTGGGCAGCGCGATGTCGGTGATCGGTCGCAGCTTTAAGCAACGCCTTTTAGAAATGGCAGAAGAAGAACTCGGTCCACCTCCTATCCCTTATTGCTTCCTTGCTCTTGGTTCAATGGGGCGCGACGAACAGTTGCTGGTCACTGACCAAGACAATGCAATCATCCTAGACGACACCTACAAAGAAGAGAAACACGGTAAATACTTTGAGGCTCTCGCACAATATGTCAGTGATGGTTTGAACGTATGCGGTTACAAGTACTGTACTGGCGACATTATGGCGACCAACCCGATGTGGCGAATGACCCGCTCACAATGGGAAGAATGCTTTGCCGATTGGATTGATGACCCCAATCCAAAAGCGCTACTCAACGCATCCATCTTCTTTGATTTAGATGGGGTTTACGGTCGCTTAAAATGGGCAGAGCAGCTCACCAGCTTCATCGTACGTCGTGCCCGCAAGAACAATCGCTTCCTAGCCTGCTTGGCACGTAACGCATTAAATCGAACTCCACCACTTGGCTTCTTCAAAGACTTTGTGATGGAAAAAGACGGTCAGCATAAAAACTCAATCAACTTGAAACGCCGTGGTACTGCGCCATTGGTCGATCTGATCCGCGTTCATTCTCTGGCGGTAGGCTCACGTGCACAGAATTCATTTGAGCGTCTCGATGACATCATTGATGCTGGCATCTTACCAAAAGGGCGCGCACAAGATCTTAAAGACGCCATGGAGTTCATCTCAATGGTGCGTATCCGCCACCAAGCAATTGATGTTGAGTTAGGTATTGAACCAGACAACAACATTGAGCCTGAAAACTTGTCGGATTTTGAACGTCGTAATTTGAAAGATGCGTTCCAGATCCTAAGTAATGGTCAGAACTTCCTTAAGTTCCGCTATCAGGCTAGTAACAAGTTTAAGTGAGGCGTGAAGTGATAAAGAAGTTATTTCAAAAGCCGAGTATTCAGTGGCCAGTGAAGTTTCAGCAGAAACTTGAGCGTGCCACTGATGAACGCTTAGTCGCCTTTTACGGTAAAGCGCTGCCAGCACCTGAAACGCCACTATCCCAAGTGGAGTTCGTTGCGCTTGATTTTGAGACTACCGGTTTGAACCCACAAAAAAACGGCATCATCACCATTGGTTTGGTGCCGTTCGATCTCAATCGAATTTTCCTACGCCAAGCAAAGCACTGGAAGGTGCGACCACAGGAAAAACTCGATGAAGAATCAGTCATCATTCATGGTATCACTCACAGTGAACTGATTGACGCTCCCGATCTGGGTGAAATCCTCGCTCCCTTGCTAGAAAGCTTAGCGGGTAAGATTGTAGTGGTACATTACCGCCGTATCGAGCGTGAGTTTCTCGACCAAGCACTGCGCTCTCGTATTGGTGAAGGTATTGAGTTTCCAGTTCTTGATACGTTGCAAATTGAAGAAAACATTCAACAAAAAGCAGCGGGCGGTCTTTGGAACAAGCTCAAGGGCAATAAGCCAAAATCATTACGCTTAGCCCAGTCTCGCCGTCGTTATGGCTTACCAGACTATACACCGCACCATGCTCTAACCGATGCCATTGCTACAGCAGAGCTGCTGCAAGCCCAAATTGCCCATCATTATAACCCAGAGCAACCTATCAGTAGCCTGTGGTTGTAATTCGGCTTACGTTATCTTTGAGCAACAAAAAAGGAGCCATATGGCTCCTTTTTATTCAAAACAACAAAAGCTTACAGCTTAAAGCGTCTGATCTCTTGTTCTAGCTCGTGAGAAAGCTCAGACAGGTGCGCTGCTTGCTCAGCCGCCTGGTGCGCTTCCACAGAAAGCTCATTCGATACGTCACGAATGCCCTCTGTATTACGAGTAATCTCAGTGGTTACTGACGCCTGCTCTTCTGCTGCTGAAGCAATTTGAGTTGCCATATCACTGATTCGCTCTACCGCAGAGTGAATTTGCGTCAGGCTAACTGCCGCAGAGTTCGCATCATCCACGCTAGTATCTGCTAGACGACGACTGTCATCCATAATACCCACCGCTTTCGCCGTAGTACCTTGCAGCATTTCGATGGTTTCTTGAATCTCTTGCGTTGAAGCGTGAGTACGTTGGCTCAACACACGAACTTCATCCGCAACCACCGCAAAACCGCGACCTTGTTCACCAGCACGCGCTGCTTCAATCGCCGCATTCAGTGCCAGTAAGTTGGTTTGTTCGGCAATACCTTGAATAGTCGAAAGAATCGTATTAATCGCGTTACCGTGCGCTTCTAGCTCTTGAATCACGTTGGTCGCGACTTGAACTTCTTGCGCTAGGTTTTGGATCGAACCTTGCGTTTGCGTTACTTGACCAGAGCCATGCACACATGCTTGTACCGCTTCTTCCGAGCTTGATGCTGTGTTGTCCGCGTTACCAGCAATCTCTTGTGTTGCTGCCGCCATTTCGTTAACCGCAGTCGCCACCATGTTGATTTCGTCTTGCTGGTAAGAAATACGCTGGCTACGTTCTTCGGCTTGCTGTGCCGTTGTACGAGCTTGCTCAGACAGTGCGGACGATACGTGACTTAGTTTCGTCACCATCGTGTGCATATTGCCGACAAAACGGTTGAAGTTATCAGCCAGCTTGCCGACTTCGTCATCACTGCGCGGTTCTAGACGTTGCGTCAAGTCACCTTCACCAGAAGCAATTTCTTCCAATGCTTGTGAAACACGACCCAAATCGCGGAACAAGAAACCTACTAGCCATGAAACAGCAACAATCACGACGATAGTGATCAACACAGCGGTGATCAGCATTTCTCGTAGCAATTGAGCGTGGCTTGCCTCTTCTGTTGCACGATCCATTTCAATCGCAAACATCCAATGTGTGCCAGGCACTTTGCTGAAGTAGTAAAGCTTCTCTTTGCCTTTGATTGTTGCACTTTCAATCGCACCAGAGTTGGCTGCGCGCTCAATAGAATCTTTAGAAAATTCTTTAGAAAGGTCGGTGATTGGCTTAAGCGTTAGGCTCTTATTTGGATGAGCAAGGAAAGTGCCATCGTTCATATCGATCAGCATTGCATGAGCATTGTCACCTGCGTCTAGGCTGATGACGTCATTGATCAACTGGTCAATCAATACATCTGCACCGACAACACCAATGAACTTACCGTTTTTCATTACTGGCTCAGCAATTGTCACCAATAGCGCGTTAGTGATAGCGTCTTGGTAAGCTTCTGTGATGATTTGCTTGCCTGCTGCGTTTGCGTCTTTGTACCAAGGACGCGTGCGAGGATCGTAATCAGCACGGTTACGCTCGGGATGAGAACGATACATACCACCTTCTGGTGTACCTAAGAAGATATCGTCAAAGCCACCAGCTTTACGTGCTTGTTGTAGGAAAGGCACAACGTCTTGCTCAGTTGAGTAGTCGTTGAAAGCCGTCGCAATATCTTTACGAATTGCCACCCAGTCAGAAATACCTTCTGAAGCGGCGTTACTTAGGCTTTGTGCTCGTGAATAGACACCTGAACGCGTCTGATCAAGAAGTTGACCAGCCGACAACCAAGTCAGTGCTGTTGCCATCACAACAACAGCAGAGAGGCTTGCGCCAATTAGCTTTTGTTTTAATGATAATTTCATAATTATTATAGAGGTTGGGAGAACAGTTAAGGTGGGTGAATATTACACATTTTTTAATCACTAATCACGAGATTTTACTAATAAAAATAAAACATTAACTCATTGTAAATTAATGACTTATTTCGTCATTATTTTGTCTACCGTCAGAAAAATCACACAAAAAAAGCCAGCAAAACGCTGGCTTTTTTAACTTACTAATATTTAAGTAATATTTATAAATCTTATCAATTATTGACGTTCGGTTCTCATACCCATAAGCAGGCTGACACACATCGCCAATAAAACGACGGTAAATGGCAGTGCAGTAGAAATTGCACCCGCTTGCAGCGCTTGAACAGCTTCAGAGCCACCGATCCACAGTAATGCAACCGCAATCGCACCTTCCATGAATGCCCAGAATACACGCTGTAACACTGGTGCGTCGACTTTACCACCAGCGGTGATGCTGTCGATAACCAATGAGCCTGAGTCTGAAGAAGTAATAAAGAATACCAATACTAGTACGACTGCAATGATGGATAGCATGTTACCGAATGGCAATACATCGAACATTTGGAACATCGCAAGGGAAACATCAGTCAAACCATTTGCACCTAGCTCGCCCACATTATTGATCACTTGGTCGATAGCAAGACCACCGAATGTCGACATCCAGATCAAGGTAACTGCTGTCGGTACAATTAGAACCGCAGTGATGAATTCACGAACGGTACGACCGCGTGAAACTCGAGCGATAAACATACCTACAAATGGTGACCATGAGATCCACCAAGCCCAGTAGAATACTGTCCAACCTTGGAACCAAGCTTCATCAGTACGATCAAACGGATTACTCAGTGGAATAATATTCTCAACATAAGCCATCAATGTGGTTGGCACAGAGCCTAGTGTTACCGCCCAGCCGATCAAACCAACAAGGATAAGCAATAAGAAAGCAATCACCATGTTGATGTTACTGATGACTTTTACCCCGCCATCAATACCACGAACAACAGAAACAACCGCCAATAGCGTAACAACAGTGATAACGACAATTTGCAGTCCTAGTCCTGGTTCAACGCCAAAGACATGGTGAATACCACTTGCCGCTTGTTGTGCACCTAGACCTAGAGAAGTCGCCAGACCAAACAAGGTTGCCAATACCGCTAGAATATCCACGATGTGACCTGCCCAGCCCCATGCGCGATCGCCCAATAACGGGTAGAAAATCGAGCGCATTGAAAGCGGCAGACCTTTGTTGTAAGTAAAGAAAGCAAGAGATAGTGCCACGACACCGTAAATCGCCCATGGGTGTAGACCCCAGTGGAACATAGTCGCACCTAGTGCTAGCTTCGCGGCTTCTGGTGTGTTTGCTTCTACACCCAACGGGGTTTCATACCAACCAGTGAAGTACGCTACTGGCTCTGCCACACTCCAGAACATCAAACCGATACCCATACCAGCAGCAAACAACATTGCCAGCCAGGACATGAATGAGTAATCAGCGACAGCATCTTTACCACCAAGGCGAATCTTACCCATTGGTGAAACGATGAGAGCTAAACAGAAGATAACGAAGATGTTACCAGAGATAATAAACAGCCAGTCAAAAGAACCGATGATTTTCCACTTAATGCCGTCGAGTGCGGTCTTAGCGGTGTGTGCGTCCAGCACAAGTGCAGCAATAAGAAACAGTGCAATGAAACCAGCACTGATACCAAAAACAGGATTATGTACGTCAAAACCCCATTTCTGGACGTTGTCTTGACCAACCGTATAGTCGGTACTGTCGATACTGTACTTATCTATACCTTTTGTCATTATTCCTCTCTTTTTATGTTCAATCTTCTTAACAAGGCATTAAAAATCATTTGAACACGATACATTTTATTTTCCATGAAAGTGGAAGATCCTACCATTTGAGGCGTTTTTGTCTATCTTTTGCTGATAAAAAATCCAATAACTTACATTTCAATCAGAAAAGTGTAGCTAAAAAAGCGGAAACAACCACAGTAATACTTAGACCACAAACATTTCTTACTATAATAATTCTAGTCGTTGCTTTTTTCCTCGCTCAATGACCTTAAAAACAATAAGGAGAGCCAAGGCAAATTATTGAAAATTGGTGTCGCGATCCCTAACGAAGCCCTTTAAATAACAGCGCATTTGAGTTAGTGTCGCCTCGTTACATGATCCCTTAATGACTGGATTACGAAATTGGAAAAGTACGAAGAAGTTTTGGTCTCGATTCGTCAGATCATCCGCGCTATTGATTTACATTCTAAGAAGTTAAGCAAAGAGTCTGGTTTGACGGCTCCTCAGCTGATCCTGATGCGTGCCATTAGTGAATTAAATAACGTCACTATCAAACAATTGTCTAGCCATACCAACATGAGTCAGGCAACGGCGACCACTATCCTTGACCGCTTAGAGCGCAACCAACTTGTTGAGCGCCGCCGCAGTGTCGAAGACAAGCGTAAAGTTCACGCGGTATTGACCGAGAAGGGACAAGAAGCCTTAAAACAGGCCCCGACGCCATTGCAAGAGCATTTTATTAGCCGCTTCCAAAAGCTGGAAGAGTGGGAACAGAGCTTGCTTTTGTCTTCTGTGCAGCGCATCTCGACCATGATGAATGCAGAAGATATTGATGTTGCCCCTATGCTTGAACTTGGCAGTATTACCAAGCCTGAATAAGTATCCCTTCGAGCGCTCTGATGTATGAAAGCATGAGGGCGCCCCTGCCTACTCTATCAATCCTGTTTCAAAAGCGTATTTCGCCAACTCAGCCGTCGAGTGCAAATCCAGTTTGTGTTTGATGTTATGACGGTGCGTTTCTACCGTTCGATAGCTAATGTCCAACAGCGTCGCAATCTTTTTGCTGCTGTTTCCTTGCGCCACTAACTTAAGTACCGCTTCTTCCCTGCGGCTAAGTGGGTTCGGCTTTTGCGCTGCCGGGACGACATCCTGCGTAAATAAGGTCTGGGTAACGGATTCGCAAAAGTAAGTCGATCCTTGGTTCACCGTTTTTATTGCTTGCACCATTTTCTCTGCTGAAATTTCTTTCAGCATGTAACCTACCGCACCAGCTTGCATCACCTTCATGATGTATTCACGGTTGTCGTGCATAGTGAGCATTAAAATTTTGCTCTCTGGACGCTCTTCCTTAATTACGCCAGTAGCTTCAATGCCATTCATGATTGGCATACTGATATCCATCAAGATGACATCTGGATTGAGAAGCTTTGATACTTCAATTGCCTCAAGCCCATTACTCGCCGTACCAATCACATCAATATCAGGTTCCAGTTCCAAACGCGCCATAAAACCATCAAGCACCACCTGATGATCATCAACTATCACCACGCTAATTGGTTTATCCATAAACTAATCCATCCAAATCTAACAATACGGTGATTTCCGTCCCCAAACCGGGCTCGCTCATGAGTTCAAACTCGCCTCCGATAAACTCAACACGCTCACGCATGTTCCGCAATCCAATTCCCTGTCGGTGCACTGAAGGGTTGACCATAAAACCCGTACCGTCGTCTCGTATCAGTAATTGCAGCATATTGCCCATTTTTTGCAAAATTACTGTGACCTTTTTTGCTTTGGCGTGCTTCTCAATGTTGTTTAAAGATTCCTGAGCCACACGATACAAGGTTGTAGCCACTTCAGATTTCAACTTCACTTGCTCGGTATCAAAGTGGCTATCGATGTCCATACCAGAGTGCGAATGAAAATCTTGCAATAGTGTAGAAAGCGCGGCTTCTAAGCCAATATCATCCAAGGCACTTGGTCTCAGTTGGTGAGAAATATGGCGTACTTCATTAATCGCAGTGATCAACGAGCGTTGAGATTTATCTAGGTGAGCTTTGAGCTTTTCATCTTCAATACGATGCGCCATCAAATCGAGGTGACATTTGCTCGAAACCAGCAATTGATTGATGCCATCATGGAGCTCTCTCGCCAGATGTTTTTTCTCATCTTCTTGGAACATCACCGTTTTGTGGGCAAGCTCTTTTAGGTTCTTATCCGCTAAACGATGCTCGTGTAAATTGATGGCAAGTGTCAATACGATGATCACCGCCACCGTAACCACCAGAATAATCACCACGGTGAAAAAGGTAGTCTCGATATTTTGATTGATTGCCGCACGCATATTGGCGACTTCACGGCTCACATCTTCAATATACAACCCAGTGCCAATCATCCAATCCCATTTATCAAGCCATGCCGCATAGCTCAGCTTTGGTACCACCTCCCCCGTAGAGGGCTTTTGCCATAGATATTGATGGAACCCGCCTCCAAGCTGCGCTTGATAAAGCAGAGCCTCAATCAGGTGATCGCCATTTTCATCTTGAATATGCAGTAAATTTTGTCCGACTAAGTCCGGGAGAATGGGATGAACAAGGTTCGTACCGTGCTTATCGTAGGCAAAGAAATACCCGTCTGAACCGTAACGTAAGCGGTTTAGGATCGCTTTTACGCGCGCTTTCGCGTCAGCCTCTTCAAGCATAGGATCGTTATAGATATGAGAAATGGCATCAAAGGCGAGATCTACGGTATCTTTTAGTGCCGCTTCTTTGGATTGAATTAAGTTCTGATGAAAGATTTCCACCTCACGCTGCCCCAAGGTTTTCGCTTGGTAAATGGAAATCCAACTGATACTGGCTGACACCAAAACCACAGGGATCAGTGCCAACAAGATTAACTTGGCTTTGAGAGGCATCCTTTCCCTCCAATGAAACGCTGATTTGGCTTGGGGCTGTTGACCTTTCGCGATTAAAATCGGTTCGAAACATCAACAGCCCCTGATAGTTAATCAGCTTAACAACTTGTCTCAAAAGGTGAAAATTTTCACATCACAATTCCTTGCTTCTTACTTGCATTAGGACATGCCATAGAATCCTGGGAAAAATAACAATGAAGAAAGTACCACAATCTGAATCGCAATGAATGGCATCACACCGCGGTAGATATCCCGAGTGGTCACGCCTGCCGGAGCCACACCTTTTAGGTAGAACAAACTAAAACCAAAAGGCGGTGTTAGGAATGAGGTCTGCAGGTTCATCGCAATCAAAATCGCAAACCAAGTCATGTTGATACCCATCAACTCGGCAACAGGTGCAATGATTGGCACGATGATGAAACAGATTTCTACGAAGTCGATGAAGAATCCAAGGATAAGGATGACTAACATGGTAATGATCAAGAAGCCCCATTTTTCACCCGGAAGTTCCAACATCCACTCTTCAACAAGATAATCCCCCCCAGTGTACGTAAACGCCATTGAGAATGCCGTTGCCCCGAGCAAAATCGCAAAGACCATCGCGGTCACTTTTACGGTCTCTTTCGAAGCTTCATACACCATCGACCAACTAAACTGTTTGTAAAGCAACGACAATACAATTGCACCAGCCCCACCCAGTGCTGCGGACTCTGTTGGGGTAGCAATACCCGCAAAGATAGAGCCGAGAACAACAATAATCAGCGCCAACGGTGGCAGTACGGCTTTCAACGCAGTAATCACTTCTTCTTTACGACTGATAGACTCATCACGCTCGATAGGCTGGGCTGCTTCAGGATTCAGTTTGGCGTAAATCAAAATGTAGATCACATACGCGCCCACCAGCACCAATCCCGGCCACACTGCGGCTTGGAACAAATCCCCGACTGGTACACCGAGAACATCCCCCAGAAGAATCAAAACTATGGAAGGCGGAATGATTTGACCTAACGTGCCCGACGCACAGATGGTGCCACAAGCCAATCCTTTGTCGTAATTGTACTTAAGCATCACTGGCAAGGAGATCAACCCCATTGCCACTACCGATGCACCGACTACCCCCGTTGATGCGGCAAGCAAGGCACCCACCAACACGGTTGAAATGGCAATACCACCGCGAATACCACCAAACAAACGCCCCATCGACTCAAGCAATTGCTCAGCCAATCGGGTCTTTTGCAACACTAATCCCATGAAGACAAACAGAGGTACTGCCATCAGTACCGTATTCTCCATGATGGATTGAATGCGATAAGGCATGAAAGCAAACATCTCAATGCCTTCTGCCCATACGCCAAAAATTAATGCGATGCCGCCAAAGGTGAAGGCGACAGGAAAACCAAGCAGTAGCGCAAATAACGCCACAAAAAACATCACTATACCGATCATACTGAATTCCTTTTACGACTTACCGTTGTTACCGGCATAGATAAGATGAGGGTTAACAATTTTGTTGATGGAATGAAGCAGCAAACCAACTCCGCTTACCGCCATAAACAAAAACGAAAGTGGAATCATACCTTTAATGATCCATCGGTATGGCAAACCACCCGGATCTCCAGATGTCTCGCCCAGCGCGTAACTCTCTTTGGCAAAGTCGACACCAAA
Source organism: Vibrio sp. SSH13-20 (assembly GCF_040104475.1). Taxonomy (NCBI): domain Bacteria; kingdom Pseudomonadati; phylum Pseudomonadota; class Gammaproteobacteria; order Vibrionales; family Vibrionaceae; genus Vibrio; species Vibrio sp. SSH13-20. The sequence goes on along the minus strand of NZ_JBECOU010000002.1, from coordinate 734,235 downwards.
CCAAGCAACCAATAGGCAAAAGGGAAACAAAAAAAGTAAAGTGCCTAAAATGTCGATTATGGACTGCACTTTGTATGACAAGCGCTCATAGAAAATATCGACGCGCACGTGCCCGCCGGATTTAATTGCGTAAGGCACACCAAGTAAAAACACGGCAGAGAAAAGGTGCCATTCCATTTCTTGAAAGGCGATCGAGACGTCATTGAACACGTAGCGCATGACAACGTCGTACATCACGTTCGCTAGCAACAAAATAAATAAGATGCTGGATAACCAGCCTAGAAAATCACCGAAGCGGTTAAAGATTCGCTCAATATAAATAAGGCTTCTCATTCCGAACTCCATGGAACGTGGGGGAGATTGGCTCCGCTGGTTCGCGGAGCACTTGTTATGACCTTCTCTAAGAGAAGTTTTCTTGGGCTTCATTGGCAGGCTAAATCACTCGAAATAGCCTGCCATACGAAGTTATTGCTGAGCTTGGCTGTTTAGGTAAGCTCGGTGTGAAATGTCGGACCAAGGGCGTACTTGCTCGATGTAGCTTGCTTGTGACTCTTGGATTTCTTTCGCTAGCGCGTCTTTCTCAGCATGCTGTTTTAGCAAACGCTCGTTCGCTTCTCGCAGCGCTGAAATCACCTCAGGTGGGAAGTCTTTAACTTGTACGTCTGGGTATTCTGATTGGATAGATGCCCAGTTCTTACCACTTTCATGTTTAGACTGCGTGTACATATCGTAAGCCGCCGCTTTCATCGCTACTTGTAAGATCGCTTTTAGATCATCTGGTAGGCGTTCCCAAGTACGTTTGTTCACTAGGAACTGCAGTTCGGTACCTGGCTCATGCCAACCTGTATAGTAGTAAGGAGCAATTTTGTGGAAGCCCATACGCAAATCCAGAGATGGTCCTACCCACTCCAATGCATCAATCGTGCGTCGCTCAAGAGAAGTGTATAGCTCACCCGGTGCGATGTTTGTTGGTTTTGCACCCAGCTCTGCGAGAATTTCCCCAGCGAAACCCGGGATACGCATTTTTAGACCTTTTAGATCATCTACTGATTTGATTTCTTTCTGGAACCAACCGCCCATCTGGGTATCGGTGTTACCACCAGGGAAAGACAGCAAGTTATGCGGAGAATAAACCTTCTCCATCAACTCCATACCACCACCGTAGTAAAACCATGCGTACTGTTCTGTTGGCAACATACCGAAAGGCATAGAGGTGAAGTAAAGGGTGTTTGGTACTTTGCCTTTCCAGTAATAAGAAGCGGAATGTCCCATGTCGTACTGACCAGATTTCACCATATCAAACACGCCAAGCGGCGCTTTATGCTTGTTTGCGGAATCAATACGAATTTGTAGGCGTCCGTTTGACATTTCTTCTGCCATTTTCGCCATGTTCTTTGTTGCATCACCGAAGATAGGGAAATTCGGTCCCCAAGTCTCCGCTAGTTTCAAGCGATACACTTTATCGTCAGCAGCGTTAGCAGAAGTCGCTACAAATGCCATGGTTGCTACCATCGCTGTCGCTTTGAGTACTCGTTTCAAAGATTTTTGGATAAGACTCATCGTTCACGTCCTTTGTCACCAAGGTTATTGTTGTCATCCATTACATAAGGATTCGATATAGAAGATGGGACATTACTTGGAAGTAAGAAATGGGCATGAACACGCAACAAATCGGTGTCTATAAGCTAGGCTTAGTCGTTAGTATTACGTATTTCTGCGTAGGCGATAAGCAATCATCATGAAACAAAGTCGTAAAATCAGAATGTTATCTATTTCATTTGGAGAAAGAAGCATAGAAACCACGTACGTGGTTAACTGCGAAAGAATTTACATAGTATTTAATAAATTGTGACAAATGACGGGTTTGTATCGTTAGAATGCTCAATTATAGAAGTGAAAAAGCCGCTCTTAAGGTAAAAAAATACCCCGGTCAATGCCGAGGTATTTAATGCAAAAAACAGAATTACAGCGGTAATTAAACTGCTTTATAGATAACTTTGTTACCTGCTAACTGCTCTTTTTGAACTAGGTTTTCTTCAAGAAGCTTCTTCAGTGCGCCAGTAGCCCATGATGCCGCTTTAGTGTCTTCTTGACCAGCAGCCAGACCGATACCTTTAGGGTTGATACCTTCTGCGTTTGCTACAACGATATCTAGTACTTGTTGCTGCTTAGGAGTAAGTGCAACCTCAACCGTTTTTGCTGCAGCTACTTTCTTCTCAGCTACTGCTTTTTCAGCAACAGCTTTTTTAGCAACGGAAGGTGCTGCTGCTTTCTCAACAACAGGTTTAGCCGCCTTCGGTGCTGCAACTACGTTTGCTACTGTCGCTTTAATGCGTTTTTGCAGTTTCATCTGCACTTTACGCTTATGAGCAAGTCTCATTGAATATTTCTCCAGTTCACTGCATCTCAGCAGGGATGAAAATTTGAAGCGCGTTTTATACCAAAAATCACAAACGATTTGTAGGTTTTAGCGGCGAAACGCGATGAAAAATGCGCTCATTGCATAGAACGTCTACTATTTAATCAGATAAATTGTGAACGGATTTATTGAATACTGGGTATAAAAACAGAGGTTCTTTGTTTCTGATAAGCAAGTAAATGAATATCAAAAACAAGAGTCTCAACACCATTGTTCAATGAGGCTAAAAGCATGGAAACGCGGCATCTCAGCAACTCACATTTCAAATCTGACTCCCCCATCAACAAATTGATCATGTTTATGGTTGTCACGATTACCTTATTTCTGGTTTTAATTGCTCCAGGATGGAAACAAGCCATGTTGTCGGTGATCTTGATGGCACTCATCGTTGGCTTTGCCATTGTAATGATCAAAAAGAGCCAGGTCTCTTTCACGCTCACCGCTTCTCATTTCCAGCAACATCTTTTCAAAGGCGGCTGGGTACTACGTTGGAAAGACATTGATTCAATCGGTATTTGCACCTACGAGCAAGAAGGTTGGCATCAGCCTTTACCTTGGATTGGTATTCGCTTGAAGCACTATTCCCCTTATCTCAACTCGATCTGTCCTCGAATCGCAACGGAAATTTTATTAGGGCAACGAGCTTTGCTTTACTTAGGCGCAAGACAAAATAATTGCGAAACAAAATTTGAAGATATGGTGTTAGACCCCGCTCCATACATTAATCAAGAAGGCATGCATTACGAAGGTCTGCAAGCCATGCTGGCGAATAGAATGAAGTATCAGAGGCAGTTTTACGGCTATGACGTGTTTATTTCAGCCAGTGACTTAGACCGAGAAGCTGAAGAGTTTGTGGGATTGGCTCGACGTTACTTAGCTGCCGCCGAGCCAGATGCTTAATTCAATGCGCCTTAATATAGAGGCATTTCGTCTGCAACGAATGGGTTTGTCTTGCGTTCATGACCAAACGTCGATTGTGGGCCATGCCCAGGAACGAAAGTTACATCGTTGCCGAGTGGCCACAGCTTTTCTTTGATCGAACTTATCAATGTATTGAAGTCCCCTTGAGGGAAATCTGTACGACCTACACTGCCGTTAAACAAAACATCACCAACGAAAGCAAGACGAGCTTCTTCACTGTAAAGCACAACGTGACCAGGCGTATGTCCAGGCGTATGAATAACATCTAAAGTTTGGTTGCCAAAAGAGACCTTATCGCCCTCATTTAGCCATTGATGTGGTTCAAACGCTTCAGTCAATGGGAACCCAAACATTTGACTCTGACCTTCCAAGCCTTGCAACCAGAAGTTATCCGCTTTGTGTGGCCCAACAATTTCAGTGCCACCAAGAAGAGCAGATAATGGTTCAGTGCCGCCCACATGGTCTAAGTGACCGTGTGTCAGAACTAGGTTTACAACCTCAACACCCAACTCTTTGATCAGCATTGCCAGTTGCTTTTCATCACCACCCGGGTCAACCACAATGCCCTTCATGGTTTCATCACACCAGACAATAGAACAGTTTTGAGAGAAAGATGTTACGGGAACAACTTGGTACTTCAGAGCCATAGATAACCTATACCGAATAAATTTTCGTGAAAACTGCGGCAACTATGACACTAAGCCTGAGTGACTTCAAGCGCTGAGCCATGGGTAATTAACGACTTTCTACGTCAATAAATTAAGTCTTAGGCAGGCATTACCAAGAACGTACTGCGCCGGTATCGATATGTACAAAGTTACTGCGTGGGTAATAGCCAACACCACCCGCTTTTAAACTTAATGCGGCATCACGCACGGTCGAAAGCTTGACGCCATCTAAGCGAAAATCGATCGCTTTGCCTTCCATGTGCATGCTTTTCTTTGCCACGCCAGAAGAGTTGTTGCGTAGCGATGCATTCGTTAGAGGCGAACGGTACCCTGAAATCACAATTACCTCTGCATCGGTACCTATCAGTGCTTGGATCTGACTGATTTGATCAAATAAGCGGCGGTCCATTGGATGGATTTCGTTGCGACGATGGTCACGACAAAACTTATCAAGCCGTTTAAGTTCCTCGTCCACATAAGTACTACCGTTGAAGTAGCATGACTCCAAAAGCTCACCAGTATTGAGATTATTCATCGCAAGCACACGAGGTTCATCAGGCAATGAAGCCCAAGACAAACTTGGCATCGCCGAGGCGACCACAACACCACCAGCGGTCATTTTAAGAAAATCACGACGGGAAAAATTACGACTTACCATGACAAATATACTGCTCAATTACTGTACGAGCAGCGGACATTACCGAAACCTATTTAACGCGTCAAATGCATAAACCGGCCCGGCTTGTCGCTTTTAGGCTGGATTTTTTGCTTACTTATTGAACAAAAAACAGATTTTCTTAATTGTAAATTTTCTTAAATTAAGTGTGCCCTTTACCCTTGGTCGTCGTATTGATAAATATCATCACGGTAGTAGAGCGTGCCTTCTTCTAACCACGCGGTTTGATAAATGATGTGCACTTGAATTCGCTCACTCAAAGGCACTGAGGTGTTGGAGCGACGTCCACTTTGACGTTTTTTCGCTAACCGTTCTTCAAGACCTTGCGTTTTAAAGAGCAACTCAGCAAGTTGATCAGCATGCTCAACGCGAACACACCCTGAGCTGAACGCTCTCCGATCTTGATCGAACAAGTTTTTGCTTGGAGTATCGTGTAGATAGATTGCTTGTGGGTTCGGCATATTAAACTTGTACAACCCTAAAGCATTGTGCGAACCCGATGACTGTCTCATCCGGTAAGGAAAGCTTCTTGGGTTGACCGTTGCCCAGTTAATTGTGGTTGGGTCAATGATCTCTTGCGAGGTCCATGATCGGATGATCTGGATATTATGCTCGATCAGATACATGGGATTGCGCTTCACCTTAGGGATGATGTCCTTAACCATGATCTTCCAAGGAACATTCCAAGTTGGGTTTAAGATAACGGAATCAAGCGTGCCCGTCATGATTGGGGTCTTGCGTGATGCTCTCCCCACCACTACTTTGGATTCAAACAGTGCTTGTCCTTGATGCCAGTAGGTCACTTCGTAACCGGGGACATTGACAAACACCACATTGTCACGCTCTTTTGCCCAAATCCGCGAGCGCTCTGCGTTAAGTGCTAGAGAGTGCAATCGTTGCTCAGGAGAGAAGTTGATCCAGCGAATCGTATTGGGGCCGATGATACCGTCTTGCTTCAAGCCATGAATACGTTGAAACTCCATCACCACCAGTTCTAGGTTTTCATCATAACGTGTGGTCTCTGTGTCTAAATGACCGACTTCAACGCCCACGATTTGCATCCGCGCTATCAGGCTCGATTTATCAAATAGCTCGTCTCCGACTCTCGCCAATCTCTGCTCTTGCTGATACAAAGGGAACTCAAACTGCGCGTAAGTCGATAATGAAGCAAAGGCGGTATTAAATGATGCATCCATTTGTAGGGGGGAGCGAAGTTCGGCAAGAAACTGGTCAAGTTTGCCTACCGTGATTTCATTACTCAACAACGACAGCGTTTCGATACTTGGCGCAGGCAGTTTGACGTGAACTTTATTTGCAAATAGCCAATTGATGCCTTCTTGTGGAACTTGTTCAAGGTAGGACAAATACATGAGGAGTGAATCACTCATCACCAGATCAAAGTCAAGCTCATCACCTTGTTCGCGTACTTGTTCAATACGTCGCAGTTGGTCATCAAATTCAGAGGTCACATCCGCCAATGCCACCAGCTCAATTTGAAAGATGAGTTGATCAACATCAGTTTCATTTTCCCAGTTGAGACGGTAGTTGGTGCTTTGGTAGAGCTGATCGATGACATCTGGATAGTGGATCATCTTCTCCACAGACAACTGATCAACCGCGCCCTCTTGCACTGTTTGTGCAGATGCATCGGGAGAAACCACGGTTGAAAAGCTGCAAAACGGCACCAAAAGTGCCGTTATCATTATGAGTCTAGCAATCACTGAAACGATCCCTTCGTTACGTGCCATAAAAAAAGTATGGCAAATATCTCACGGGTTGCCGCTTTAAAATTAAGAATCTGCAAACGAAAATGCCAACAAGATCCTCAATAAGATGTTACTTAATGATCTTTCTAGACAATTCTCGCCCAGTGGTTATCCCATTGAACGCCGCTAGCAAAAGTATTCTTTGACTCTGTAGGTCTTTGTTCGACCACTCTCCCTGCGCCAGAGCTGACGCGAAACTCATCACCGTAAGTGACGACACCAGAAGCATCTGGTAGTGCATTCAATTCAACCAACTGCCCGGTGGATTTCGACCAAATACCGTAACAACTTCCCGGAGGTGATGTTGCTAATATCCAATCTTCTGTCGCAGCAATGCTTGCCACATAATGATTAAAACGCGCCCACTGCTCCGGTTCAGCTTGCAAATCTTGCATTTCACCACCACGCGTATGCATGGCGATCAAAGCTGGGTATTCATCCGGCTCACCACGATATTGCTGACCGCAAAGCACTGTCTCAACACCATCATGTGCAAGGTGACGAATACTCAGCTTATGATCGGGTAAAGACACTTGGTCTAACAATTCTCCTTCTTGCGAAAGATAGCTCAGACTTGGCGTCATGGTATTTAGATTAAGCGGCTCGCGTCCATTCGTGTGGACGCCACCAACACCAATGGCTAAAGCGCCGTCAGGCATCATGATGACTTCATGAGGTCCGAGACCAAATCCGCTCAATTCATCAATTTTTTGATACTGCCTTTGCGCATCATAAACTCCGATGATCCCTCGGCTTGTTCCCCTTTCCCCCTCAGTAGCAAATAAGTAATGACCATCATGGGAGTAAACACCATGCCCATAGAAATGGCGGTCCGCTTTTGCTAACTCCAGTTTGACCATTTGCTCCGAACGATAGTCAAACACCATAAAAAAGGTGCCGGGACGACGACCAAAGACAACCGCATGACCTTGCGGGTTGGTCGCCACGCCATGACCCCGTTCAGGGATTGGCAGCGAAGACAGCGGCATGCCATGTTCATCGGCAACTACGGCAGCGTATTTGCCGCGTCCAATGATAGAGCAGCCAATCAAAGCAGGCTCGCGTGTGTTTGTTGAAGTGCAACCGAACGGCAGAACAGGGGCAGCCGCTCCAAACAAAGCGGCTTTCAGCAAGGTTCGGCGAGTTTGATCAGTCACCATCGGTTGCATTGAATCCTATAACGACACCAAGTTCGATAGCCACCTCTTCGTGGATCAGATACTTCAGTTGCTCAAGCTTGTTGTATTGTGCGAGAACCATTCGATAACCGTCTTTGGTTTGCAGCGCGGCAAACAAACTTTTATCTTCAGGCCACGTATCCAATGCCATATCAAATTGATGAACAACACGATCAGCTAATTCACTATGCCCCTGCTCACGAAGCAATGCATCTAAACCAGAGCCGTTAGCAAGATAGAGAGCCTGTAACGCTTCAAGGTTAGCCTTCAAGTTAGACAATGAAGTTTGTGAACGCCATGATTCTGAGAAATAAGGACGCGGTTTGCCTATTTTGGCCAATGGACGGCTCAGCTTCTTCATGCTGTATTCTAATTGATTAGACAGCAACGAAATGTACTCAGACTCCCACTCCGTCATGTCTAATGACTTCCATGGGTTTTGTGCCCATGAACCTGCAATGATGTTTGCTTTGTTATTAAGGTTTTCTGCAATCGCAACACTGGTAGCACACGTATTGCTATTAGTAGATAAACTCGACGCCTTGTCGTAAAGCAACCATTCCAGCGCACCCAACCCTTGTACTGTTACGCTTTGAGTCGAAATATCCTCTGCGCTCCAAACTTGGTCAGACTTCGTTAAGACCGACATTTTTCGTCCAGTCGTGTTCTTCTTATCTGGCCAAAATTGCACATTCCAGCTCTGCTCTAATGCGGTCGCAGGTCCACGCTCTTGCCCTTGTAATGCCATCCACACCAACATGGTTTGATGCCATTGCTGCTTAATTTGTGCGTCACCTTTCATTTGTGAAGCACAGTATTCTGTGAGGCTCTGCTCTAACTTGGTTGTCTGAGTTACAAACGCCTGTACCGCGTTAAACTCCACCTCGTATACGTTTTGTGAAATATGGCTTGTACTCTCGGGCTCAACAGAGCTTGACCCGTTTGTCGATTGGCAGCCAGCCAAACTTAACGTTGCGGCAATCGCACTCACTAACAAAGTTTTTTTCATGGTTGGCTCCTTATAGAGAATTCAGGAATACGATCAATGCGTCGCGTTCTTTCTTGTTGAGCGCTAAAACGTTTTGCTTAGCCGTTTCTGCCTCGCCGCCGTGCCACAATACGGCTTCCATTAAGTTACGCGCACGACCATCATGTAAGAAGTAAGTATGACCATTCACCTCTTCGGTATAACCAATCCCCCATAACGGCGCGGTTCGCCATTCACGGCCATTCGCTAGGTACTCAGGACGGTTATCTGCCAAGCCGTCACCCATGTCATGCAGAAGCATATCGGTATAAGGGTGAATAAGTTGCTCAGAAAGAGCCGGTAATTCCGGTCGCTTAGCGGTTTTTACGCTCGTCTTGTGGCAACTTTCGCAGCCAGAAGACGCAAAAATCTGCTGACCAAGCTGAACCTCGGGATCATTGATATTTCGACGTGCCGGTACTGCGAGGTGTTGACTGTAGAACTCAACAAAATCGAGGATATTTTTACTCACCTCTGGTTTGCCGCCATTAGGCATGTCATCACAAATCGTCTGCTTAGAAGTGCAGTTTTCGTTCGGGAACAAATGACTAGTCAGACCCACATCGCCGTTAAATGCAGCGGCGTTTTGTTGCATGAGCGTCGGTTGCCCTGCTTTCCAGCCAAATCGACCAATTGAGAAATCGTCTTTTTCGATGTCCCACACTTTATTCACTTTGCCAGAGATACCATCTTTGTTTGTATCTTGCTCGTCAGCCCAAGCCAGCAACGTTTTATCGGGAATGCTCTCCAGCAAACCAAGACCGATCATTGGCGGAGCAACACGCGCAGAGAACTCTGTCTCAGGGTGCATCGCCCCATAACCTAAATCCGTAATTTGCAGCACTGGCTTTCTGAGTACGACCTTGGTGCCATCTTTAAAAGTAACTGGCACGTCGGTGTAACTGATATTGATTTTGCCTTCCGGCGTTTGATCTTGCAGTGCAAAATCTTGTAGCTGCCCACCGTAAGTTGGCTCAGGGATACCGCCATCTTTGATGTACGCTTTTTTCTGCTCCGGAGTCATTGCTGGAATACTGAGGCGCACTAGCATAGAGACCGCATGCAAATCGTCTTTTTCCGGCGGATGACCACGCCCATCTTTGATATGGCAGTTTTGGCAACCATTCGTGTTAAACAAAGGTCCCAGTCCATCGCGAGCGTCTGTTGATGCAGGCGCTTGTACCCAAGGGTTACGGAAGAAACTGTTGCCGACACTAAAGTCCAGCCGTTTGCTCATCGGCAGGTTGGCAGCAGGAAGAGAATACGCGTTAGCGCCGTCTTTTTTGACGCTGGTTTTGCCACCAGACTTAACATCATAAGCCATGGCAGAAGAAGAAAGGAGCGCGACTAGCGCAGAATATAGGTATGGCTTCATATCATTGCTCTACTAATACGACAGGTGTGATAACAACGAGCTCAAACGGCAAAAGGGCTCACAAAGAGCCCTTATTTATTATGGTTTTCTTATTAAAACTCGTGATCAGCAGTATCAGGGCTTAAGCTGTCGATACCGACGATGTTCGCCGCTCGCTCAATCGCACCTGTTTGAGCTACCAATGACATAATCGTGTCATTGACTAACGCATTGCCTTGCGTATTACCAGCTGCGATCAACTGGTCAAAGTGTTGGTTATTCTTCTCTGCAGAAGTAACCAGCTCGCCCACTTGGCTACGTGTTGTATCAAACTGCTTTTGGATCTCTTTTGCCGCTTGTTTGTCTTTTTGAGCGACTAAATCCGCAATACTTGGACCAGACAGTTCTTTTCCGTCAACACCTTTGTACGTACCTGTGTAAACGTTGTAGATGCCTTGCTCATTGTAGTAATGAGAGTTATGCGTGTTGTCTGAGAAACAATCGTGCTCATCTTCAGTAGAGTTTGCCTCTAGCGCTACTTTCATACGTTCGCCCGCTAGTTCACCTAGAGACAGAGAGCCCATGCCGAACAACATCTTACGAAGACCATTATCCGCAGATTCGCTTAGAAGCTCTTCACGGTAATTACCTTTTACTTCCGAAGACCACTGCTTCTCCATCCACTCAAGATCCTGAACCAACAGATCTGCAGCCGCTTTTAGGTACTCACCACGACGGTCACAATGATCATTCGTACATTCAGAACCAACCACAAAGTCAGTATAAGCACGCTGACCCGCACCCGCATTTGTGCCATTTAGATCTTGGCCCCAAAGTAGGAATTCAATCGCGTGGTAACCAGAAGCAACGTTTGCTTCAGAGCCACCCACTTCGTTTAGATCCGCTAGCAACTCTGGTGTAATTTTTGAAACGTCTAGCTTAGACGCACCAATTTGTAGGCTTGTGTTTGCGATGATATTTGCTGCAGCACCTTCGTTACCAAGCTCATATTGGTAATCAGAAGCGACATAGTCAATCAGACCTTCATCGAGCGGCCATGCGTTAAGCTGACCTTCCCAATCATCGACGATTGCGTTACCAAAACGGAAAACTTCAGACTGTTGGTATGGTACGCGAGCGTCAAGCCAAGCTTGTTTAACTTCTTCAAGCTTTTTCGCTGATGGGGATTCAAGAAACTCATCGATTTTTACGTCGAGTGTTTTCGCTGTAGTCACAGAATCAGCGAACACGGCGTGTGCCACGTCAGCATAATGTTCGACCACTTGTTGTTTAGTTACTGTCGCAGCAACCGTAGAACCACTGGCAATGAGGAGTGATGCAGCAATAGATTGGACTAATACTGTTTTTGCATTCATCTGAAGCATCCTTGTTGAGCATTTTAATTATCGTATTGGTAGTGCTAATTATTCTTATTTGCACTTTTGTCCCGAGATAATACAAATTTACAATTTATTTGCAACTCCAGATACAAAAAAAGCCTCATAAAAATGAGGCCTTTAACAGTCATTATTGTCAAATTTATCTTTAAGATTAAACCTTTAGGTGGTGTTTCCCGTGCGAAACCTTTGCTTTAAGATAATTTTCATTGCCATCTTTAATGTGCGCTGAAGTGTTGACAACCTCTGTAATTTCAATTCCGTATTCCGATAACTCACGGATTTTTTTAGGGTTATTAGTTACGAGACGGATTTTTCCAACCCCTAACGCCTCAAGCATTTGTGCCGCCTCGGTGAAATCGCGCAAGTCATCATCAAAGCCTAGGTGGTTGTTGGCTTCATATGTGTTCATACCCTGGCTTTGTAAACGGTACGCATCAATTTTGTTGTACAAACCGATCCCGCGACCTTCTTGGCGAAGATATAAGATAATGCCACCTGACTCACCCATTCGGTTGATGGTTTCTTCCAATTGCTCGCCACAGTCACAGCGTGAAGAGTGGAACACATCACCAGTCAGACACTCAGAGTGCATGCGCACTAAAGGCATGTCTTGTGTTTGGTCTGCTTGCTTAAAGATAATTGCTACATGCTCTTTATCCGTCTTCAGACCGCGAAAAGACAGGATTTCGGCATCAATGTTACTGTTAGCCCCGACTTTAAAATCTACTCTGGCACGTACTTCCGCCATATCTACACTCACTCGATTTATTGCTTGATGCATGTTCGTTATTGCATTCATGGGATTGTTCTCATTTGCTCTTCAACTATGGGGATTGATACCGCATTTTTCAATGTTGAGATCACAACGAGCCCTATTCTTATGTGTGACAAGCTTGGAAATCCTATCGGAATAACACCCGCTAGCCGACTTTACAATTGTTATAATATAACATTTATGACGAACTACAATAAAAAAACCCCAGACATATTTGCCTGGGGTTTAGAAAGAGTTATTAAAATCTGGCATTCAATGCGTTTGGCTTCGCTTCCATACGGCGAGCTCAATCCAGACCGCTTCGAGTTCTTGAATTTCCTCGTCGGTCAACACCGCGAGAGATGAAGTGACTTGAGGCAGTTTCGGTGACTGCAATGCACGAATCTGCGAATAAAAGTCCTTTTTTAATTGCGTTATAACTGAATCCACTGCGTACACCTATTCATTCTTTATTACTCCTCCAGCTCAATTTATATCGTTTGCTATTCGCTGGAGCATTCATAAATTCGAGAAAATGATAACATTCTGTTTGTTATGTGCACAATTTATTTTTAATAGTGGAATAACGGTCACATTAATCACGCCTTATCATTCGGATCGAATATAGGACAAAAAAGATCAAAAATAACGCCGGAAGGATCCACAGCATGGCAGTAGAATAATTAAATGGTGGTTTATATAGAACAATATTCCCATAACGAGTCACCAAATAATCTTTCACTTCTTGATCTGAATGTCCTTCATTCACCATGGTATACACTTTCAAACGCAGGTCTTTTGCAGCCTGCGCGTTTGACTCAACTAAGTTTTGGTTCTGACACTGCGGACAGCGTAATGTCTTGGCTAATCTCGTTGCACGTTGTTGCAGTTCAATAGAATGAAACTCAAACAGATCAACATTCTGCACAATTTCTTCACTCTTTAGCGAAGAAGAAAATAACGCAAACGTGACTAGCATGAGAAATAGATAATTAAATCGAAACATTCAAATAACCTGAAAATATATCGTTCCATTTATCCGAAGTTAACTCACCTCGATATTTGATCAACACCCTGCCATTTTGATCAATCAAATACGTTTCTGGTGTTCCAATAACCCCTAGCTCAACTGCAAGCCTACCATTTGGATCACTGATCACCTCTGTGTATGGATTTCGTTTAGAGCTCAAATATTCACGAGCGGCTTGATCGTTGTCTCGATAATTCAGTCCAATAATAACGACACCAAGCTCAGCAAGTTGCAATAATTCTTCATGTTCACGCTTGCATATGCCGCACCAAGATGCCCAAACATTCAGTAATTTATACTGTTCCTTTTTAAAAACTTGCTGAGTGACGTCATTACCCGAAAGTAAAGACGTGGCGGTAAATTCAGGGATGGATAAATTGCGCTGCTGAGACAATTCGACATTCGGTCTATCTGATAACGCGATAGTCGCTACAACAGCAAATGCAATCACACTCGCGACTAACCCTGCTAGTTTAAGCGTATTTCTCGGTCGCATTGAATGCCTCTTTTCTTTTCGTCATTAATGTCGTGCACATACCTAGCACCGCTAGAATGCCGCCGATCCAGATCCACCAGATCCCAGCCCGATACTGCACTTTAATCGCATAAGCATGAATATCGACTTTATCACCTAACGTCACATAGTAATCCCCATACCACCGCGAGCGAATCGCTGGTTCGGTCATATTCATCACTCGCACAGGGTAATGGCGTTTCTCTGGCGTAAAGTTGAGACGGCTACCGTCCTCAAGACGTAGCTCGATCATTCCTTGCTCGGCAGTGTAGTTTGGACCTACTCGCCACTCTATCCCATGATAGTCGATGCTAATATCAGCTCTTTGAGACGTAGTACCCGGTTCTACTCGCAGATTATATTCATATGAATAGTCACTATTAAACACAGCTCCGCAACATGCTACCGCAAAGCCAATATGCGCAAACACCATTGGTAACCGCAAACGTCTATTTTCTGTTTTAAATAGCATTAAGGCATGTGACACTCCGACCCACGTTGACAATACTAGCGTGATAAGGCTTGTCAGATGAATAACGTCGACAGTAAAGATAAAAGCAAACCCGACAACAAACGAGATCGCGCCTGCAGTTCCGGTTTGGGAAGCCATCGTCTGATTGATGCCTTTACTCCATTTCAGGATGGGCATTAGCACAAGAGCAACGAGCGCTAGCAGGCTTAAAGGGAAGATAAGGCTGTTAAAATACGGTGCTCCTACTGAAATATTCCCCAACCCCAAGAGTTGATAAAGCATAGGGTAAAAGGTGCCGAGAAAGACGATTGCTGTCGTCATAACGAGCAATCCAACTGCAAAATAAACGGTGTAGGCTCGGCTGGTTAATGTGTGAAGTTGAAAACGGGCGATATGTTCGCCTTTGGTGATAAGCAAGGCAAAAGTCACAATCACTAGCAGACACAGCACGCTAAGCAGTACAAGACCTTTGGTTGGATCTACAGCAAATGCATGCACCGAAGTGAGCACACCAGAACGCACCACAAATGTGCCGAGAATACTCAAGCTGAATGTTGCAAAAGCTAACGCATAAGTGCTCCAAATTGCGCCCTTGTTTCTCGTCGCAATGACCCCACTATGAAGTAACGCACTACCAGTTAGCCAAGGAAGCAACGACGCATTTTCTACTGGGTCCCAGAACCACCAGCCACCCCATCCAAGTTCGTTATAAGCCCACCAAGACCCAACGATGATACCCAACGTGAGAGTGCCCCAAGCAAAAAGTACTGGACCACGTGCTGCGTTATACCATTCATGAATTGGTCGCGGACCTAACAGCGCCGCTAGAGCAAATGCCAAAATTGCCGCATAACCAACGTAGCCCAAATACAGCAAAGGTGGATGAATAATCAGCCCTACGTCTTGCAACATCGGATTCAAATCCCGCCCTTGTGTAGCCAACTCTTGCGCGTATTCAAATGGATTAGAAGTAAGGAGTGTAAACCACGCAAACACCGCAATCAGAATATTCATAATACCTAAACAATCAGCGGTGTATTGCCCACTAATAGGTAACTTGCGTGCTATGTAGGAACCCCAAAGACTTAACGTGACCACCCAAAACAACATCGAGCCTTGGTGTCCTCCCCATGCGGCAGCAATTTTAAATGCCATGGGCAATTGGCTATTGGAATGAGTGACCACGTACTCTAAGGCGAAGTTGTCCTGAATAAAACTGATGATCAATAGGGTTAAACAAACTAAAGAGGCTAAGCTGATGATGTGTGACATCGCTATTTGATGGGGCAATACCACCTTCTTATTCATGGCGCGCCTCATCCAATGCAATAATGCCGTACAAGTCGATGCGACACCGACCAGTATCAATAAGAAAAATCCCAGCTCAGCCTCCATTTTTCCTCCTTTATACGATGGTCATTTGACCGGCATAGAGAATGAAGGTACGAAGCATCAATACCCCAACCAAACTCAAAGAAGTCACCACGAACACATAGCCACCTTTGTGACGAACTTCGGCAGGCGTCAACCAATTGAGCGTCAAAGGCATTAACATGCCGATGAGGATCACGCCTCCCCAGAACCATTGTGCCCAAAAACCCGTCGATATCGCATTCCAAGCCGCGACTTCGTTCTGACCACCGCTGAAGATCAGTCCGGTAAAGAAGGTAACTAGGACAAACAACTCAAACAATACGACTGGGCGTTCAAATCCGTGTACCCATGACACACTAGGACTGCTGGTTGGTTCTTTAAATACCAAGATACCAAACATCAAACTGGCCGCAGCACCGGAAGACAAACTTGAAAATAGGAACAAGATTGGTAGCACTGGATTGTTAAGCATTGGGTAAGTCTTGAGTGCAGACAATAAGAAGCCAGTGTATGCCGCGAGTACAATCGCCAAGAAACCTAAGAACAATTCTACGGCATTATTCGCTTTACCTGCTTTGATCAAGACAGTATCCGCCAAATCGAGCAATTTGCTCGGCAATTTTCCTTCACAAAAACGGATGATTTGATGACGGAAAATAGTGCCAATCCACACGAACAAAACAATCATATAGACTTGGAACAGGATGACGCCCATCGACATAACTGACGTCGGGTTGTAGTAAATCATGATCTTCCAAAACTCGAGAGGTTTGGTTAAGTGGAAAATCAAAATCACTAATCCCGAGATAATGCCAAATGGTGCTAGCCAAGCCATTGCTTTCATGATGCCATTATTCGCCGGATCACCTTCAATGACTTTGCGCTTAAGATAGAGCGCGATCATCACAGCTCCAGCCGACATGCCCGCTAAGAATAAGTAAATCGCGATGATCCAATCCCAGACTAACGAGTCAAAATGGAAAGCACTTTCAAAGCCGTTCATGATGACACCTCCCCTTTACTATGCGGAATTTTGTACAGCTTAGGTTGCGTACCCAAATGTGATTTATCGCGGTACACCACATGGCTTTCTATCGCTTTACTCACGTCACTCGTTGGATCGTTCAGATCGCCAAATATCAGCGCCTTAGTTGGGCAAGATTCAACACAAGCTGGTTGTTTACCTTGCGCTAAATTGGTATCTCTACAGAAGTTACATTTGTCCGCAGAATGGTCGACGGGATTAAAGAAACGCACTTGATAAGGACAAGCAGCAAGACAGTAACCACAACCGACACACTTTTCCTTGTGTACATCGACAATACCAGTCGCTTCATCTTTATAGGCAGCCCCTGTTGGGCATACATATACACAAGGAGGGTTATCACAATGCTGGCAGGACTCTCGAGTGAACTGATACTCCACGTCAGGAAATTCACCAATCGGTTCACCACGGTGAATTTTAAGGCGTGTCACGCCATCAGGCACCTTATTTACTTCTCTGCAAGCATCAGTACAGGCGGTACACCCAATACAAGCGTTCTCATCATGCACCATACCTAAACGTTGACCTTGTTCACTGTCGCTGGCATAAAGAGAGGAGCTCACAACAGAGGTGCCTGCAACGCCAGTGGTCAATATCAATGCGCCGCTGCCGGCTAAAAAGTTTCTTCTCGAACATTTCATGCTATCTCTCCTCTTCTTTTGCGAGCTCAGGTTTGACGGCAAATTCAGAGTGACAATCCACGCACTGTTTGATCAGTTGCTTTCTGTCGTACGACAGCGCTTTAGTTTTGGCGGCGTGTACATCATGACAATTTGAACAAGTGAGATTTTTAGCATGCACATCATGTGTCCAGTTGCTTTCTCTTAGCTTTGTTGGTGTATGACAATCCACACACTGGCTGTTCGCTTTGAGGATCAAGCTTGGGTCTAAGAACACTTTGTCGTGCACCGCTTTCGATTGAGCCGCTGAAAACTTGATTACATCAGGCGCGCCTTCTCGATGGTCAGGACCGATATTACTATGGCAGTTGGTGCAATTAAGCTGTTTACCCTGACTGAGTAACGCTTGAGGATCATGCGAAAGGCTCAGAGTCTCTTTGGCATCCTTGTGACATTGCAGACATTTATAGTCTCTGTCACGGATTAACTCGACTTGATGACGCTCAGATTGAGCTCCATCAATTGGCTCTGAAGAAGTCGCATGGGCGGCGATGGTAAAACCATAGATGGCAAGGATGAAGAGAAATTTCAGCATTGTCTCTATGGTCAATTTTATATTGCCCATATTTTTCTTTCCTTAGCTCGATAATAATTGATAACTATTCTCAACTATTTATTTGAGCGACAATTAATTTCCTCTGAAGATATTTTCCAAATCTTCAAATGACATCAATTCTTATTTCGGAAAGCCACAACGCTAAACCTATATTTATAATACCTCTATTATTCATAAGGGGTAGAAACACCTGTTCAAAAAGCGAACTAAATCACCCTATTTTTAAAATGGTTTAAAAAGCCAACCCCTTATCAAACAAGACATTAATCACTACCCCTTTAGGGGTATATAAATCTAAATATGATTGAGATCACTGATGTAAATTGATCTAAAACAAGACAAGTTTCGCTCACTATTTCATCTCTTTAATTAACTAATAATATTAACTTTAGATCTCCGATTCTTATTTGGAATAGCTCCTCACAACGCTGCTAATAAAAACGAATATGGAGATAACACCGTGAGCATAAAACACTGGATGAGCGCACCAATCGCGGTTGCGACCTTATTCGCCAGCCAATTATTTTTGGCCGGCGCTCCGTTGGCAGCAGAAGAGAAAGGTCTCATGGACCCTCGCAATGATGCCTTTGAGCAACAACACCCTGACCAATACCACTCATGGAAAGCCACCTCTGAGAGCGAACATATTGAAGATGCCCTAGGCGAAGATCCGAACATGGTAATCTTATGGGCAGGCTATGGATTCGCGAAAGACTACAACAAGGCACGCGGTCACTTTTACGCACTCGATGATGTTCGCCAAACTCTACGTACTGGTGCACCTAGCGATGAGAAGTCCGGTCCCATGCCAATGGCGTGTTGGAGCTGTAAAAGCCCAGATGTGGCGCGTGTGATTGAAGAGCGAGGTGAAGACGGTTATTTCGAAGGGAAATGGGCACGTTTAGGCTCAGAAATCGTCAACCCGATCGGTTGTTCTGACTGTCATGACACGCGCTCTGAAGAGTTTAAGAAAGGTGAGCCTGCTTTAGCATTGACCCGTCCATACGTAGAACGTGCATTCGATACAATAGGCAAAAACTTTGATCAGCAATCTCGCCTAGATAAACAAGCATCAGTATGTGCGCAATGTCACGTAGAGTACTACTTTACGGGTCCGACGAAAGCCGTCAAATTCCCATGGGACATGGGCACTACCGTTAATGACATGGAGAAATACTACGACGCGCTAAATTTCAAAGATTGGACGCATGCAGTCTCCAAGGCACCAATGTTGAAAGCACAGCACCCGGGTTACGAAACGTGGCGTGATGGTATCCATGGCAAAAACAAAGTGGTCTGCGTGGACTGTCACATGCCTAAAGTAACCAAAGAAGACGGCACAGTTTACACCGATCACAAAGTGGGTAACCCATTTGATCGTTTCGAAGACACGTGTGCGCAATGTCATACCCAAACCAAAGAACAGCTGCAAGGCATCGTTTCGACTCGCAAAGCGCAAGTACTGAACATGAAGCTCACTGCCGAGAAGCAAATCGTGGCAGCGCACTTTGAGGCAGGAGCTGCATGGAAAGCCGGGGCAACAGAAGAAGAGATGCAACCTATCCTTCAAGATATCCGCCATGCACAATGGCGCTGGGATTACGCAATTGCCTCTCATGGCGTTCATATGCACGCACCTGAAGTGGCGCTTGAAGTACTAGGTACTGCAGTCGACCGCGCAGCAGACGCCCGTACTAAGCTGGTTCGTTTACTAGCGACGAAAGGCATTACTGACCCAGTACAGATCCCTGATATTTCAACTAAAGCCAAAGCACAACAAGCTCTTGGGATGGATATGGAAAAAATGAACGCGGACAAGAAACACTTCTTAGAGACCGTGGTTCCAGATTGGGATAAAGCAGCAGCGGAGCGCGAAGCAACGTACTAATCAACTAAGATAACACCATGTAAAGCAAAGGGCGCACAATGCGCCCTTTTTGTTTTATCGTAAGAAAAGACGAACTAAACCCAGTACGCCTTATAATTAACGGCGAGGAAGTCTCGGTCTGGGCTGTATATTTGGACGTGTTTTAGGCATTTGAATGCTAGGTTTTGCCACCGGGCGCTGAACTTTTGTCTCTGGTCGCGTTTCTCTTTGTTGCACTTTTTCTTTCAATGCTTTGTCTTGCATCAACGCTGGTTCGATGCGTTCCGGACGATTCTCCCATTTAGTTTGAATCTCCTGCTTTTGTTCTTCTGGTAGCGATTGCCAGTGATCGTCAAGCTGACGTTTCATGGTGTCGATGTTGGCGGACATATCATCGTCTTTCCAATCTTCAACTTTGTCTTTGATAGATTGTTGTTGTTCTTCATCCAAACCGTTCCACCACGCTTCCAACTTCTCTTTATACTCGTCATCGTTATCACAACAACCTGGGTAGTAGTAAATCCAATAATCATCATGATCGTACCACCATGGGTCGTAGTAACCAGAAGCGTAATAAGCCGAAGATGAGGAACCGGAATGATCGGAAGAGGTACAACCCGCCAACACGGAACCGCATAGCACCGCCAATATCCCTAACGCTTTATTGTTCATTCATCACCCACTTTCCTTTTACTGCTCCAGAGGCTGTTTATCTTTCGCGGTTAATTTTAGACGCCCCTTTGGGGTAGCGTTTATTGGTCACTTCTACTGCGTTTTTGGCTTCTCATAAAGACGAACTGCACATCAAAACCTCTGCTTTGTGTAAAGGCCCAACAATTCGCTGCAGAAATCAGCACGAAGGGTCAACAGCCCCCTAATTATATGCTTACAACAACTCTTTCGCTTTGTTGATTGAGTTTATGATTTGTACACGATCCAAATTAGGATCATTGGAATCTAATAATAGTACCCAGGTATCAATGGCTTCTTGAAAACGAAATGACAAAAAGTGGTCATTTGCAATCAAAGACAAAGCGGCTTCATTGTGCGGATCGAGCTGTAAGGCTTGCTCAAGTAGCAGAGTGACTTCTTCCGTCATGGATTGTTGGTGGAGGTAATATAGTGTCGTGGCTTTCGCGGCAAGTTGGGTGGCACTAACAACGTCACTAAGCTGAATAGCATAATCAAAACAAATCAATGCTCCATCAAGCTCCCCTTCAACAAGATAGCCCTGCCCTAATTGAAACCACAATGCTGCATTATTTGGGTCTTCGCGCAACAGGTCTTGGATCTCTTGCATGATATCCCGTGCATTGGTCATACGTGACATCTCGGCTTGCATTGTTGGCGGTGGCGTTTGTCGCAAGAGTAAAAAGCTTGCACTAGTAACAACCAAAACTAAAGTACAAAGCCCAAACCATTGAGCCGGTTTGACCTTTGAAGCGCTGAGCGATAACACCACGACGAATAACCCCATCAGAGTGATGGCAACGAAGAACCAAGCAGACATAATGTACCCCACAAGCAAATATTGGTTTAGTTTACTGACTTCCTCTCAATATTGCGTTGATACAGATACAAAAAAGCCGAGCGTAATGCTCGGCTTTCAAACTTAGATGTAAAGGAAAAGATTACTCTTCTTCAGAACCTTCTGCTGCATCATCCGCTGCTGGTGCTTCAGGCGTTTGACCTTCTGCATTTGCTTCTGTTGCTTCCGCTTCTTCGCCTTCTGGCAGTTCTACTTCTTCAACTTCATCAATACGCTGCAAACCAACCACTGACTCATCTTCAGCTGTACGGATAAGCGTTACACCTTGAGTATTACGACCAACTTGGCTAACTTCCGCAACACGTGTACGAACTAGAGTACCAGCGTCGGTGATCATCATCATCTCGTCGCCTTCTTCTACTTGTACCGCGCCAACTACTGGACCGTTACGCTCAGAAACCTTGATAGACACAACGCCCTGAGTTGCACGACCTTTCGTTGGGTATTCCGCTAGTTCAGTACGTTTACCGTAACCGTTTTGAGTAACCGTTAGGATATCGCCTTCGTTTGATGGAACGATCAAAGAAACCACTTGATCATCATCTGCTAGCTTCATACCGCGAACACCTGCCGCTGTACGACCCATTGCACGTACTTTGTCTTCGCTAAAGCGAACCACTTTACCTGCTTTAGAGAACAGCATGATATCGCTTGAACCTGTAGTGATATCAACGCCGATCAAAGAGTCATCATCACGTAGGTTAACTGCGATCAGACCGTTTGAACGTACGTTAGCAAACTGGTTCAGAGGTGTCTTCTTAACCGTACCGTCACCCGTAGCCATGAAGATAAACTTCTCTGGAGAGAACTCATCTACCGGAAGGATTGCCGTGATACGTTCACCTTCCTCAAGTGGAAGGATGTTTACGATTGGCTTACCACGTGCAGTACGAGTTGCATGAGGTAATTGGTAAACTTTCAGACGGTAAGTCTTACCACGAGTTGAGAAACACAGAATGTTATCGTGAGTATTTGCAACAAGTAGACGCTCGATGAAGTCTTCATCTTTCATCTTCGTTGCACTCTTACCTTTACCACCACGACGCTGAGCTTCGTAGTCGCTTAGGATTTGGTACTTAACATAACCTTCGTGAGACAGAGTTACTACTACGTCTTCACGAGCGATCAGCTCTTCCATGTCAATGTCATGGCTAGCTGCTGTAATTTCTGTACGACGCTCATCGCCGTAACCATCGCGAACCGCTTCAAGTTCTTCACGGATCACTTCCATCAAACGCTCAGTGCTTGCAAGGATGTGCATTAGCTCTGCAATTTCGTCCAATAGCGCTTTGTATTCATCAAGAATCTTCTCATGCTCTAGACCAGTTAGACGGTGTAGGCGAAGTTCTAGAATCGCTTGAGCTTGAGTTTCTGTTAGGTAGTACAGACCATCACGGATACCGTATTGATCTTCTAGCCATTCAGGACGTGCAGCGTCAGTACCAGCACGCTCTAGCATTGATGCTACGTTACCAAGATCCCAACCACGCGATACCAAGCCAACTTTTGCTTCAGCTGGAGTTGGTGCGTTTTTGATGAGTTCGATAACTTCGTCAATGTTCGCAAGAGCAAGAGAAAGTGCTTCAAGGATATGCGCACGTTCACGCGCTTTACGCAATTCGAAAATAGTACGACGAGTCACAACTTCACGACGGTGATCAACGAAGCACTTCAACATGTCTTTTAGGTTGAATAGCTGAGGTTGGCCGTTGTTTAGCGCAACCATGTTGATACCGAAAGTGGTTTGAAGCTGAGTTTGTGCGTAAAGGTTGTTTAGAACAACTTCACCCACTGCATCGCGCTTACATTCAATTACGATACGCATACCATCTTTATCAGACTCGTCACGTAGCGCACTAATGCCTTCTACTTTCTTATCTTTTACTAGCTCAGCGATCTTCTCGATCAAACGAGCTTTGTTCACCTGGTAAGGGATTTCAGTGACGATGATGGTTTCTTTACCATTCTTCTCCACTTCGATTTCCGCTTTTGAACGCATGTAGATTTTGCCGCGACCTGTTTTGTACGCGTCTACAATACCTTTACGACCGCTGATAAGCGCCGCAGTTGGGAAATCAGGACCAGGAATGTAATCCATTAGCTCATCAATAGTGATTTCTTCATTATTGATGTATGCAAGACAGCCATCGATCACTTCGCCAAGGTTATGTGGCGGGATGTTGGTTGCCATACCTACCGCGATACCCGAAGAACCGTTTACCAGTAGGTTAGGAATTTTAGTAGGAAGAACTGCAGGAATTTGCTCCGTACCATCGTAGTTAGGTACGTAGTCCACAGTTTCTTTGTCTAGGTCAGCCAAAAGTTCGTGGGCCATTTTCGCCATACGTACTTCGGTATAACGCATTGCCGCAGCAGAGTCGCCATCGATCGAGCCAAAGTTACCTTGACCATCGACCAGCATGTAACGAAGTGAGAACGGCTGAGCCATACGTACGATTGTGTCGTACACAGCACTATCACCGTGTGGGTGATATTTACCGATTACGTCGCCGACAACACGGGCTGATTTTTTATATGGTTTGTTCCAATCGTTGCCTAGTACGTTCATCGCGAATAAAACGCGGCGGTGTACTGGTTTTAGGCCATCACGCACATCTGGAAGAGCACGACCCACGATGACAGACATCGCGTAGTCTAGATATGAACCTCTAAGCTCATCTTCAATGTTTACGGGCGTGATCTCTTTAGCTAAATCGCTCATAGAGCCATTATCCCTCTATTATCTGATCGTAATTACGATACGTGTAAGGTGCAAAAATATAACACACAATTCATCAACGGGGCATCACTTTCCCACTCGTTTTATCAGGTTGTGAGCTTGGTTATGGGTTAAATGAAGAGAATTTGCACATTCATCCCATATCTTTATGAAAACTGACTATATTTCCACCAACGCCAGTCAAAAATCTCTCCTGTAGCGATTGTGAGAAAAGAACCAGTTTTAACGTATCGTACCATTGGAGTATAATCTCGCCTTCCAAAGGACTATTAGCGAAGCGATATAACAATCATGACTAAAGCACAAAACGTCGACCCAAGTGAAATTAAGAAATTCGAAGAGATGGCTTCTCGTTGGTGGGATTTAGAAGGCGAGTTCAAGCCACTTCATCAAATTAACCCGCTTCGCTTGAACTATGTCCTAGAGAAAGCAGACGGCTTATTTGGTAAAAAAGTGCTCGATGTTGGCTGTGGTGGTGGCATCCTAGCTGAGAGCATGGCTAAAGAAGGTGCAGTAGTTACTGGTTTGGATATGGGTAAAGAGCCTCTTGAGGTCGCTCGCCTACATGCACTTGAGACTGGCACTAAGTTGACTTACATCCAAAGCACGATTGAAGACCACGCAGCAGAAAATGCAGGAATCTATGACGTTGTCACTTGCATGGAAATGCTTGAACACGTTCCAGATCCACTTTCAGTGATTCGTTCTTGTGCTGCATTGGTCAAACCTGGCGGTCACGTTTTCTTCTCTACCTTGAACCGTAATATCAAATCTTACCTATTTGCCATTGTGGGTGCAGAGAAGTTGCTTAAGATTGTGCCAGAAGGTACACACGATCATGAGAAGTTCATCAAACCTGGTGAAATGATGAAGATGATTGACCAGACAGACCTTACCGAGATGGGTATCACAGGCTTACATTACAACCCACTCAACGATAGCTACAAACTTGGTCGTAATGTGGATGTAAACTACATCGTTCATACTACAAAATATTGATGGTTCGATTGACGCTTAAGCAAAAAACGAGCATCAAGATTGAGAAAAAGCGGTAGCATAGATGCGCCGCTTTTTTTGTCAATTTCTGTCGAAAAAAAGTGCTCTAGATTCCATTTTGACCAAACTATTTTTAACAAACAAAAACTGTCAAAGATCAAGGAAAATATTTTTACATGCGGTTATTTATGAACCGATTTAAAAAACGTATTTTTCCCCATTCAAGTCAGCCCTTTTCTCATCGGTTAGTGTTCACTTACTGTTTTTTTTTATTTTGTTAGTTATCCACAAGTCATCCCAAACCTGTGCCTTGAAAAATTGGGGTAACAGCACTATCTTGTAACTCGCAAACAAATGAACCCCTATATCTTGTGTTTCGACTACAATATATAGATAGACTTTGATCACAAAGCCGCCGCAAATTTTACAAGTTTTGCACATAAACAAACAAAAATACGGCTTTTATCAGTTTTCTTAGGGAAATAAAGCAGAATGAACCAACAACTTACCGTCACTAAACGTGATGGCCGCAAAGAAACTATCGATCTGGAGAAAATCCATCGCGTTATTACTTGGGCTGCAGAAGGTCTGAACAACGTATCGGTATCACAAGTAGAACTACGTGCTCACATCCAGTTTTACGACGGCATTACGACGACAGATATCCACGAGACTATCATCAAGTCTGCTGCAGATTTGATTTCAGAAGAAACACCGGATTACCAATACCTAGCTGCTCGCCTAGCGGTATTCCACCTACGTAAGAAAGCATACGGTCAATATGAGCCGCCAACGCTTTACAACCACGTAGCTCGTCTTGTTGATATGGGTAAGTACGACCAACACATCCTAGAAGACTACACAAAAGCTGAATTGGACGAGCTTGATGCGTACATCGATCACAAGCGCGACCTTGATTTCTCTTACGCTGCTGTAAAACAACTAGAAGGTAAGTACTTCGTTCAAAACCGTGTATCGGGTGAAATCTACGAAAGTGCTCAGTTCCTTTACATTCTAGTGTCTGCTTGCTTGTTCGCTAACTACCCGAAAGAAACGCGTCTTGACTACATCAAACGTTTCTACGATGCGACATCGACATTTAAGATTTCTCTACCTACACCAATCATGTCTGGTGTACGTACCCCTACTCGTCAGTTCAGCTCATGTGTGCTGATCGAGTGTGGTGATAGCCTAGATTCTATCAACGCAACAGCAAGTTCAATCGTACGTTACGTTTCTCAACGTGCTGGTATCGGTATCAACGCTGGTCGTATCCGTGCACTAGGTTCTGAGATCCGTGGTGGTGAAGCATTCCATACAGGTTGTATCCCGTTCTACAAATACTTCCAAACAGCAGTTAAGTGCTGTTCTCAAGGTGGTGTTCGTGGTGGTGCAGCAACTGTGTTCTACCCACTATGGCACGGTGAAGCGCGCTCGCTAATGGTTCTTAAGAACAACCGTGGTGTTGAAGAGAACCGTGTTCGTCACATGGACTACGGTGTTCAGTTGAACAAACTGATGTATCAACGCCTAGTGGAAGGTGGCAACATCACGCTATTCTCGCCATCTGACGTACCAGGTCTGTACGACGCATTCTTTGAAAACCAAGAAGAATTCGAGCGTCTATACGTGAAATACGAAAACGATCCTTCAATCAAGAAAGAGACCGTTAAAGCGATTGAAATGTTCACTCTTCTAATGCAAGAGCGCGCATCAACTGGTCGTATTTACATTCAGAACGTAGACCACTGTAATACGCACAGCCCGTTCGATTCAGAAGTAGCACCAGTTCGTCAATCAAACCTATGTTTGGAAATCGCGCTGCCAACCAAGCCACTAACTAACGTTGAAGATGACTCGGGCGAAATCGCGCTATGTACACTGTCTGCGTTTAACCTTGGTGCAATCAAGTCTCTGGATGACTTCGAAGAACTGTCTGAGCTTGTTGTTCGTGCGCTAGATGCACTGCTTGATTACCAAGATTACCCACTACCAGCTGCATACAAATCGACAATGAACCGTCGTACGCTGGGTGTTGGTGTTATCAACTTCGCATACTACCTAGCGAAGAATGGCGTTAAGTACTCTGACGGCAGCGCAAACGGTCTAACTCACCGTACATTTGAAGCGATTCAATACTACCTATTGAAAGCCTCTGTTGCGCTTGCGAAAGAGCAAGGTAAGTGTCCTTCGTTTAACGAAACGAACTACGCGAAAGGTCTACTGCCTATCGACACTTACAAGAAAGACGTTGACCTAATTTGTGACGAAGAGCTGCACTACGATTGGGACAGCCTACGTCAAGAAATCATGGAACACGGTCTGCGTAACTCAACACTGACTGCGCTAATGCCTTCTGAGACATCTTCTCAGATCTCTAACGCAACAAACGGTATTGAGCCGCCACGTGGTTTCGTGTCTGTTAAAGCGTCGAAAGACGGTATCTTGAAACAAGTTGTGCCAGATTTCGCTGAGCTTAAAGACAACTATGAACTGCTTTGGAACATCGGTTCTAACGACGGTTACCTACACCTTGTGGGCATTATGCAGAAGTTCGTTGACCAAGCGATCTCTGCGAACACAAACTACGATCCTTCTGGTTATGAGAGCGGTAAGGTGCCAATGAAGAAACTTCTTCAAGACCTTCTGACTGCTTACAAGTTTGGTGTGAAGACGCTTTACTACCATAACACTCGTGACGGTGCGAAAGACGACCAGAAAGACGCAGTTCAACCACAAGATGACGATTGTGCAGGCGGCGGTTGTAAGATTTAATCTCCCCCACTTAAACAATTCGTAGTAACAAACAATCGAACGCCTCCCCGCTTGGGGAGGTCTAAAAGGAATTGAGGCATTATGGCTTACAGTACTTTTAACCAGAACAAAAATGACCAACTGAAGGAACCAATGTTCCTTGGTCAATCAGTGAACGTAGCTCGTTACGACCAGCAAAAATTCGAGATCTTCGAAAAGCTTATCGAAAAGCAATTGTCTTTCTTCTGGCGCCCAGAAGAAGTTGACGTATCTAGCGACCGTATTGATTACAACAAGCTACCTGACCATGAGAAGCACATCTTCATCTCAAACCTGAAGTACCAAACGCTGCTTGACTCAATTCAAGGTCGTAGCCCGAACGTTGCGCTACTTCCTCTGGTTTCTCTACCTGAGCTAGAAACTTGGATCGAGACTTGGTCGTTCTCTGAGACGATCCACTCTCGTTCTTACACGCACATCATCCGTAATATCGTGAATGATCCAAGTGTGGTATTCGATGACATCGTAGAAAACGAGCACATCCTTAAGCGTGCGAAAGACATCGCGCATTACTACGATGACCTGATCCAAGCGACAAACGACTATCACCGCTACGGTGAAGGCGAACACGTTCTTAACGGTGAAACGGTTAAAGTTAGCCTGTACGATCTGAAGAAGAAATTGTACGTCTGTTTGATGTCAGTGAACGCACTAGAAGCAATCCGCTTCTACGTAAGTTTCGCATGTTCATTTGCTTTCGCTGAACGTGAGCTTATGGAAGGTAACGCGAAAATCATCAAGCTCATCGCTCGTGATGAAGCGCTTCACTTGAACGGTACTCAGCATATGATCAACCTGCTACGTAACGGTCAAGATGACTTCTCTTTCATGCAAATCGCTGAAGAAGCAAAACAAGACTGTTTTGACCTATTCAAAGAAGCGGCAGAGCAAGAGAAAGAATGGGCTGAATACCTATTTAAAGATGGTTCAATGATTGGTCTAAATAAAGATATCCTTAGCCAATACGTTGAATACATTACGAACATTCGTATGCAAGCGGTAGGTCTACCAGCAGCATACCCTGAAGCAACTTCAAACCCTATCCCATGGATTAACGCTTGGTTGTCATCGGATAACGTTCAAGTTGCACCGCAGGAAGCAGAAATCTCTTCTTACCTTGTTGGTCAGATTGACAATGAAGTAAGTGCAGACGACTTCGAAGGATTTGAGCTGTAATGCCAAGCATCAAAATCAACAAACTCGTTAGCATTGAGTCTAATCCATCTAACACAATTTTGGAGACGATGGAGCAAGCGGGCTTACTGCCTGAATACAATTGCCGCGACGGACACTGTGGTGCATGTCGCTGTAAATTGGAATCAGGTGACGTGGAGTATGTTGGTTTTGCAATGGCGTATACTCAGCCAGACGAAATTCTGCCTTGTATTTGCAAAGCGAAATCCGAAATTTCGCTCAGTGGTGTGAATTACGCGATGAAAGAAAAACGCGCATAAACGCCACCAGCCAGTACAAAAAAGCCAAGGCAATCGCCTTGGCTTTTTACTATTTATTTTTACTGTCTACTTTTACTATCTAAACAGCTCGACATCCTTTTAAAGAGCACTGCTCGGAATGTGCATTTCTTTCATCTTTTCCAAGAATGCGTATTGAGCCGACATCGGCTTGCGTTCTAGATAACGGCGTAGCATATCCAGTGCCGCAGCACTGATGACTTTAACCTGATCATCTTGCTGATATTTTCTTGAAAGTTTGTATAGGGCGCCCCACTCTCCTGTTGACGTGGAAAGAGCAACAGAGAAAATGCCTTCTTCAATTTTTCCCGTAACTAAAGCCAAGTCGGTGGCGCACTTTTCACGTGTCGCACCAGCTAGAGCAAACGTCGCTGCTAGTGGGTCCCCTTCATCTGCAATGGTTTGATTGTTTCCTGATAGAACCCAACCGTGACCGAATTGCTCAGCGACTTTTTCATCACTATTTAGCCAATACGTTAAATACCCTGCACTGCTTTTCTCCGACACCGATAGTGTCAGCGCTTTATCTGTTAGTAGCTGACCGACATGTTCAACCATAGGTACATCGACACTTACAGAATTGGTTTCAAGGTGCTTATGGATCATCTGCATCAACTTCATGCGTTGCTCAATATGCTGAGATGGACCAAACAGTTTCACTTCGATAAAGGGTAAGTAAGAGCGATAACCCAGCTCATAACCAGGCGGAAGCTTCATTTGGTCAAGCTTGTCTGATATACCAGATTCAGACAGACCAAACGTATAAATTCGGCTACAAGATGCACTTTCTACTTCAGGGAAGAGTTTTTTCAAATCTGGCAGAATTTGCGTCTCTGCCATTAACTTAAATTCACTTGGTACACCTGGGGTGAAATAGAACACCGCATCATTGATCAGCATTTTAAAGCCACAAGCCGTGCCAATCGGATTATCAACAATTTGTGCCGTTTCCGGTAGCATAGCTTGCTTGAGATTGCTATCCGGCATTGGGATACCACGACGGGCATACATCGCCTCTAGGTGTGCTAACCAGTCTTTAAATAACACTAATTTGCAATCTGCTGCTTTCGCTGCTGCCGCTGCGCTCATGTCATCTGTGGTTGGTCCTAAACCACCATTCACGATCACCACGTCATTATTGAAGCTGAGCATCAAAAACTCTTCAATCAAACTCGATTGTTTATCACCAACGGTCGAGCGCTTCGTTAAGCCAAATCCATGTTGATAAAATAAGCTCGACAGCCAAGCTGCATTTGTATCAACAATATCACCGTGAAGGACCTCTTCACCGGTACTTAGCATAGCAATTTTCACAACTGACTCCTGAAAATAGGCAAAATCCACATTTTTTCGACATTGTGCCTATATCGTTTTCATTTTATTGGACTAATCTCATAGTTAATTTGTTGAGATTAAATGTAGGTCAAGTATTTAAATGGCTGTTCTTTTAAGGGATAATTGTGAGCCCGATCATCAAACCAACAACTCGGAGACCTTCGTGTCAAAATCATCCATGTTCAAGAAAACTCTAAGTGGTCTTGTTCTGACGGCATCTGCTACCGCAAATGCAAGCCAGTACGATATGAGTAACCATATTGAGTTCTCTTACACGCCTGATTGCCTGTCAGGTTACTGCGAAACGACCACTCTGTATAGCTTCGAGCCACAAAATCGTCGCTTTGCGATGGGACTTGATAACGATGATTCTTTAAATCTCGACGCAGGCCTTCAACCGAAGCATATGATCGTGCCAAAAGACAAAGATTGGGACTATCTCATGGGTCAAACTTACACCATTCTTGGTTTGAGTGTGGCTACGGTAGGTTTGATGACTTTATTGCCTGAGAGCATTACAAAATGGGACGAAGAAGATCGTGACATGAGTAAGCTAGGCAGCAAGTGGAAAGACAACGTTTCAAGCGGTCCAGTATGGGACCGAGATGAGCACTTTCTAAACTACGTCATGCACCCTTACTTCGGTGGTGTTTACTATACGGCTGCGCGCCACGCTGGCTATAACGAATTTGAATCCTTCTTGTATTCTGCGACCATGTCGACGTTCTTCTGGGAATACGGTGTAGAAGCTTTTGCTGAAATCCCATCATGGCAGGACTTGTTTATTACTCCATTCTTTGGTGCTGTAGTGGGTGAAATGATGCTAACAGCGGAACAAGACATCGTTGCCAATGGTGGTGAAGTAATGGGCTCAGAAACCGTTGGGGACGTTTCTCTATTCTTCCTCAATCCAGTCGGACACATTCACTACTGGGTATCAGATGCATGGGGCGGTAGCGCAGAATTCCAATTCAGTTCATCACCTTGGTTTGGCAACCAAGACGCAGCGAAGTTTGCGATGGATTCCGGCGCAAGCTACGATAACGTCTTCTACGGTTTTGAAATGAAGGTCACCTTCTAAAACCAAACTGTTAAATAGCAGCCTGAGGGCTGCTTTTTTGTGCCCCAAGCATAGTTTTTATTATTTGCATCACGAATTAGCGTCAAAAATTGACCTTTATCAAACCTAACCCTCCTCCAGCACCTACACTGAATTTACGGACTAATTCCAATAACTTAAGTTTTAAACCTTAAGCTCAAATAACTATAGCGATACGTCTAACCGTGCCGCGTCCAAACCTTATTCCGGGAGGGGACCATTATGAACACTGTGTTTATCGTTAATTTCGTCGGTCAGGCATCACCAGCGACCATCAAACAGCTTGCAGCGGTTACCCATGAAAACGAAGGCAAATGGCTGATCAGTAAAGTGAACTTTATTGAGGATCAGGTTGCCGGCGTGATCAAAATCGAGCTACCAGAGGAAAATGCCAACACAGTGAAAGAGGCGTTCTCTGCTTGCCAAACCCTCATCGTAAAATTCGTTGATTCCGAACCTCACTCTCACCGTGAAGATACGGTCTTTCAGCTTCGTCTGGACGCCAATGATCGTGCAGGCATCGTCAACGAAATCACCCACGTGCTCGATGGACAAGGCATTTCGATTTTAGACATGGACTGTCAACGAGTATTTATCGCCGGTGGCGGAGGTGTAAGTTCAAGCTTGTTTAGCGCTAAGATGGCAATCAAGTTGCCGAGTGAACTGGAAATTGATGATGTAGCGAATGAGTTAGAATCGCTCAGCGAAGATACTCGTGTGATTGTCGAAAGCTGATCTTAAGCCCAAAGCACTCGGTAATCCTAAGCAATGCATAATAAAAAAGAGCAGCTCATCGCTGCTCTTTTTACGTTCAATCAAATGAAAAGGTGATTACTTCACTGTCCATTGAGACAGAGAACGTTTGAAGTCTGAATAATCAAATTCGTTCAGCTTTTGAATTTCACCATTTGAACGTTCGCAGTATACCGACGGCATACGTAGACCGTTAAACCAGTTCAGTTTCACCATGGTGTAACCCGCACTATCTAGAATGTGCAGACGCTGTCCGATCTCCAGTGGTTGCTCAAAGTTCGCCACACAAAACTGATCACCAGCTAAACAAGAGCACGAGCCAATGACGTATTCATGTGCACCATTTTCTGCTGCTTCAAGAATCGATGCTGGCTCGTTATAAATCAAAGTATCTAAGCGGTGTGCTTCAGTTGCTGAATCCACAATCGCAGTCTTCTTCACGTTCTCAACAATGTCTACCACAGTCACGACAAGATCCGTCGTTTTAGTGATGATTGCCTCACCCGGCTCTAGGTACATTTGTACGCCGTGCTTTTCAGAGAAAGCTTTCAGTGCAAGCCCCAGCTTTTCGATATCGTAGCCCGGCCACGTAAAGAACACGCCGCCGCCCATGCTAACCCAATCCAGCTTATCGAGATACTCGCCAAACTGCTCTGAGATCGAATCCAACAGACTGATGAATGCGTCCACATCTTTGTTCTCACAGTTCATGTGGAACATCACACCATCAATGCCATCGAAAATTTCCGGCTTGATGTGGTCAGCTTGTACGCCTAGACGAGAAAACTGACGTGCAGGGTTCGCCAAGTCTTGACCTGCATAGCTTACACCCGGGTTTAGACGCAAACCAATCGACGCTTTACCTTCAACAATATGGCGGTAAGCTGCTAACTGCGACTGAGAGTTAAAAATCATCTTGTCGCAGATATCTGCTACTTCACGTACGTCATCCTCGCTGTAGCCAACACTGTAAGCATGAGTCTCTCCACCAAAGGTTTCATAACCAAGCTTCACTTCAAAAGGACCAGAGCTGGTTGTACCGTCTAAGTAAGGCTTGATAATGTCGAATACGCCCCATGTCGAGAAACACTTCAGTGCCAACACTAACTTCACACCAGAGATATCTTTTAGCTGTTTTGCCTTCTCTAGATTCTCAATCAATTTGTCTTCATTGATCATGAAGTATGGGGTTTTAAGTTCGTTTTGTTGCATGTTAATACCTTAGATCCCCTCATAAAAATGAAGGAACTATAAAACCGAACAAAGCCGATGCGATCGCACCGGCTTAGATTGATGATTAAAATAAGCGCAGCTTGCACTGAAACTTCTAATCGAGTTTAGGATGCACGCGTTGTTTGTAACAATTAACGCGCACACCTCAAAACACGATAAAAAGAAATCGTTAGTGTAAGTGCCTTACTTGTTCAGTTCGTGGATAACTGGAAGCCCCTGACCTGCTTCTAATTCCTGAACATGCCAATCTAGACCAATTGTTGGCATTGTTTCTAGGAACGGATCTGGGTCTAGCTGTTCCATGTTGAACACGCCTTTGTCAGCCCATTTACCACGGAAGAACTGCAGCGCTGCTGTAATCGCAGGAACACCCGTCGTGTAAGAGATCGCTTGATGTTCAACGTCTTCGTACGCGACTTCATGATCTGCGTTGTTGTAGATAAACACGCTACGCTCTTTGCCATCTTTCTTACCTTGAACCCAAGTACCGATACACGTTAGACCTGTGTAGCCCGGTGCTAGAGATGTTGGGTCTGGCAATAGCGCTTTTAGTACATGCAGAGGTTGAACGACTGTACCATCGTGCAGCGTTAGTGGATCTGGGCTTAGTAGACCAATATCTCGCATTACATTGAAGTAGTTTAGGTAACGATCACCGAAACCCATCCAGAATTCAATGCGTTTTGCTGGGATGAATTCTTTCATCGAACGAACTTCATCGTGCGCCATTGAGTACACTTTGTGAGAACCACAGTTCGGGAAATCGAACTCTAGCATACGAGAGTGACAAGGTACTTGTTTCCACTCTTCGTTTTCCCAGTAGAATGAATCACCTTGGATCTCTAGCATGTTCGTTTCTGGGTCAAAGTTGGTCGCGAACTTCTTACCGTGGTCACCCGCGTTAACATCCATTACATCAATCGTATCGATTTCGTCAAACAGATGCTTTACAGCGTACGCTGCAAATACCGAGACTACACCTGGATCGAAACCAGCGCCCAGGATACCTGTGATGCCCGCTTCCTCGAACTTCTCACGGTAGCCCCATTGCCAATCGTAAGCTTGTGGTACTTGCTGACCTTCAGAACATAGGTCAACCGCTACTGATGTGTCTAGGTATGAAACTTTTGCTCGGTAACACGCTTCCATGATTGGCATGTTAACCCACGGAGGACCCGCGTTGATGACAAGATCCGGTTTTACTTCTTCAATAAGAGCAACCAGAGAATCTACGTCGTCAGCGTTCACTGCACGCGCTTCTAGTTTCTTAGCTGAATCTTTCAGGTTGTTTTTCTTCTGAATCGATTCGATGATCTTCTCACACTTACCAATAGTACGTGATGCGATTGTGATATCACCCAGAACGTCGTTGTTTTGTGCTGCTTTATGTGCAACAACCCAGCCAACGCCGCCTGCACCAATCTGTAGAACTGCCATAGTTTTCCGTTACCTTTATTAAACTAGCTCAACTGCTAGCGTGTTGATTTTCAAGAGCAAAGATTCAAAGTCCGCTGTCGTCAGACAAGGATTCAAAATCGTAAATTTAAGAGCGGTCTTACCATCAACGATGGTTTCACCGAGAACTGCGATACCGCGAGTCAACGCTTCAAGACGCAACGCTTTGTTTAGTTCATCTAAATCTGCAGATGCGTTGTTTGTGCGTACATTGGTTGCGCGGAATAGAACCGTAGAAAGTGCCGGCTCAGCCAAAAGCTCGAACTGATCGTGTGCACGAATCATCTCGGCAACATCTTGAGTTTGTACCAACAGGTGATCGTACATATCGCCCAGCGCTTTAGGACCCACGTTTTGCATCGTCATGAACACTTTCAATGCATCAAAGCGCTTCGTGGTTGCAATAGATTTGTCCACCAAGTTTGGTAGCTCATCGTGTTCTCGGTTCAGATAGTCAGCATGATGAAGTAGGAACTTAAAGTTCGACTTGTCGTTCACCAGCAACGCACCACAACTGATTGTTTGGTAGAATAATTTGTGGAAATCGACACTAATAGAGTGCGCACGCTCTACACCTTTCAGGCGAGATTTGTGACTGCTTAGAATCAGTGCGCCACCGTAAGCGCCATCAACGTGCATCCACATCTCATGCTTCGCTGCCATATCAGCAATGAAATCAAGGTCATCAATTGCGCCGTGGTCAGTCGTACCCGCCGTGCCAACAATGGCGAATGGGATCAGACCTTCTGATTTCGCCTGTGTTAGAACCTGATCTAACTGAGTAACGTCCATTGTACCGTCAGCGTTCGCATCGACGGTCATCACTGCTTTCTCACCCAGTCCCATCCAAGATGCTGACTTTTGAACCGTGAAGTGTGATTTCTTAGAACACACAATGCGCAGTTTATCTGCGTAATCAGGAAGACCCAGCTTTTGGATTGAGTGACCGCTTAGCTTGTGTGCAATCCAGTCTCGCGCCAACATTAGCCCCATTTGGTTGCTTTGCGTACCACCACTGGTGAAGATGCCGTCGCCCTTCTCGCCCAACTCATACTTGTCACACAACCAATTAATCACTTTTTGCTCTACGTAAGTCGCAGAGGAAGCTTGATCCCATGAATCCATAGATTGGTTTAGCGCCGCAATCATGGCTTCTGCCGCAACCGCTGGCATGAGAGGAGGGGTAT
Organism: Vibrio sp. SSH13-20; assembly: GCF_040104475.1. Taxonomy (NCBI): domain Bacteria; kingdom Pseudomonadati; phylum Pseudomonadota; class Gammaproteobacteria; order Vibrionales; family Vibrionaceae; genus Vibrio; species Vibrio sp. SSH13-20. The sequence goes on along the minus strand of NZ_JBECOU010000002.1, from coordinate 697,901 downwards.
GTAGATGCGCAATACAATCTGGGTGCTGGGTGAAAATCGCATTCTTTGCAACAAGCTCAGCAGCTTCATCGATGACAGACTTTAACGACGCATTTTTGTTGTCTAGATCGACTGCATTAATCGCTGCTTCCAGCAACTTAGGGTTCATACCAGAGTATGGTGCGTTCACTTCTTCGAACACCGATTTCATTACAGCGGTAGTGTGATTCATAACCGACGCGAATTCGGCACCACCAAGATCACCAGTTTGAATAAAGTGCTTTTTCCATTCTTCTTGTGGTGCAGTTTCAATATGACTGCCACCCGCTGCGATAATCGCTTCTTCGAGTACGCGAAGCGCAAAGTCGATTTGCTCAAAAGAGATAATAAGAGGTGGAAGGAAGCGAATTACAGAGCCTTCACGACCGCCCTTTTCAACCATCAAGCCGCACTCAAGCGCCGCACGTTGAATAGCAAGTGTCAATTGACCATCAGCTAGAGGCTCACCAAATTTGTTCAGCTCGCCATTTGGATGCTTAATCTCAACACCAAGCATCAAACCTTTGCCACGAACATCCGCGATACAGTTAACGCGTTTTTGAATGCTCTCAAGACCAAAGCGTAAATACTGACCAGCGACGTTCGCATGTTCAACAAGGTTGTCGCGCTGGATGATTTCTAGTGCTTTTGCACCTGAGACCATTGCCAATTGGTTACCACGGAAAGTACCGGTGTGCTCACCTGGCTTCCATGTATCGTGTTGTTTGTTGATCACCAGTAGTGACATAGGTAAGCCACCACCGATTGCTTTAGACAAACATAAAATATCAGGAACAATGCCCGCTTCTTCGAATGCGAAGTTGTAACCTGACTTACCAACACCACATTGAATTTCATCGAAGATCAACAAGATACCGTGATCATCACAAATACGGCGTAGTTCACGTAGCCAGAATGCAGGCGCAGGAATAACACCACCCTCACCTTGGACTGGCTCCACAATGATCGCTGCCGGCTTCATGATACCCGCTTCATCGTCGTTCAAGAGACGCTCGATATAGCGGATGCTCGCTTTCGCACCCTCATCACCGCCAAGCCCAAATGGGCAGCGTAGGCTGTATGGGAATGGCATAAAGTGCACATCTGACATCAATCCAGTACGGCGAGCTTTGGTACCCAAGTTCCCCATCATACCCATGGTGCCATTTGTCATACCGTGGTAGGCTCCACGGAAAGCAAACATGGTGTTACGACCCGTGGTTTGCTTCGCTAATTTAATAGCCGCTTCAACGGCATCCGCACCCGAAGGACCACAGAACTGAATCACGCAGTTGTCGCTTAGCTCTTGAGGAAGGAAGCCTTTAACAGACTTAATAAAATGTGTTTTCGCAGACGTTGCGATATCCAGAGTCTGGTACGGCAAACCAGAATCTAACTGCTCTTTTAGCGCTTGGTTGATTTCCGGATGATTGTAACCCAGAGCCAACGTACCCGCCCCAGCAAGACAGTCTAGAAAGATTTGACCACGCGTATCTTCAACCAAACAGCCGTAAGCTTGTTTAATTGCGATTGGCAAGCGACGTGGGTAAGAACGTACTTCCGATTCATGCTCTGCTTGTTCGATAAGAACTTGATCAGGCGTTAAATCATACGTTCCTTCAACAACTGGAACCTGAGACGAAAAGTAATTTGCGATAGTGTTATCGACTTCAAAGGCAGTGCTCATACTACATAATCCCTTGAATTATAATGATTCTCTTTCCTGTATTTATTCTCGTTAGTATTAAATAACAGGATATACAGATACACCTCCGCATTCGTCATTTTCTAAACGACAAATACAGATAACCCGTCACGACAAGCGCGACTTTTTATTTTGATTGGAGAGTAATCAAGGTTCCGTAATGCACCCGTTTTGTAAAACAGGACATTTCGGCAGTATGAAGCTGATTAGTGTGTGTTTGTTTAAAGGTTTCAATGTTGGGTTTCCCATTAACATGCTGTTTCTTACAGCACTAGTATCCCGTCTATCGACAAATGGCTTTGCCGATACCTACCCTACGTAGTGTCACAATCAGCTTGAATGGTCACTACGCGTATCCCCCAGAGAATCAAAGTCGTAATAATACGCTCCGAGATTGCGCGCGAATTTATCACAAAATAAAATCTTCTGGCAATATCTTTTCACAGGTTGCATATTGACTGAGATCACAATCACAGCAAACGTTTACTGGACTAATTTACCTCAACATTGATGTGCATCGCAGAAGGTCTTCTTAACCTCGACAGAAAAGTAAACGCGTGAAGGTGATTAGTTGAGGCTGTATTTCGTGCGTAGTAAAGAGCAAGGAAATTCAGGATAAATAAAGTACGCGGCAGAGGTATCTATGCCAGCATGGAAGGAAAGAAGAAGCTCAGAGAAAAGAAAACAACAGAAATGAAAAAGCCCAGCATAGATGCTGGGCTTTAAAATCTGGAGCGACACACGAGGTTCGAACTCGTGACCTCAACCTTGGCAAGGTTGCGCTCTACCAACTGAGCTAGTGTCGCAGATTTGAGATGGTGCCCCGGGCCGGACTTGAACCGGCACAACGCGAACGTCGAGGGATTTTAAATCCCTTGTGTCTACCAATTCCACCACCAGGGCACACAAATATTCTTTGTGATGCCTTTACAGAAAAGTAAAACACCATCTGATACCGCTAATTGCCATATCATTTTAATTTGGAGCGACACACGAGGTTCGAACTCGTGACCTCAACCTTGGCAAGGTTGCGCTCTACCAACTGAGCTAGTGTCGCATTTATTCTCGAAAGTCATTCACTCTCAAAAGAATAATGGAGGCGCCTCCCGGAGTCGAACCGAGGTCCACGGATTTGCAATCCGCTGCATAGCCACTCTGCCAAGGCGCCTCATTTGTGAAGAAAGCTTAACTTTTCTCACCACCCTTTCAAGCTTTGCTCTCTTGGGTACGGGATGCATTCTACGGATTCGAGCGATCGAGTCAACACTATTTTTATTTTTTTAAATCGTTTGACCAGAATTTGTGCGAAAGACGGTAAATTGATTAGTTTTGATACTGAAACCACACCAAATACACTTGTTTATCATGAATATTGGGCTTCTCCACCGCCCTATCTCTTTGGGGGATTTTCTATTTCAAGTGTTGATAATCAAAGCCATAAACCATCGCCAAGTGCTGACAGAACAAAAACAAGACTTAGATCACATAAAATTCACTCATAAAATCGAGATAGAAAAAAAGCAGGCGATAGAGCCTGCTTTTTAAAATGCTATTTGTGATGGATTGTTTTAATGATGTTCTTCATTAAGGAGATCATCTTTCGCCGCAGCTAAGTACTGAACCATTGACCAGTACGTCAGGAAGGTTGCTACATATAAAGCACCAAAGCCAAGCCACACCATCCAATCATCGTAACGCCAAATCAGTACCCATAAAGCGAACATTTGCGATACCGTTTTTACTTTACCAACCCAAGAAACTGCGACGCTGGCTCGTTTCCCGATTTCTGCCATCCATTCACGCAATGCGGAGATAATGATTTCACGCGCTATCATTGTTACAGCTGGGATAGTCACCCAAATGGTGTGGTAATGCTCCGTGATCAAAATCAACGCTGTTGCTACCAGAACCTTATCTGCTACTGGGTCAATGAAAGCGCCAAAACGCGATGTTTGACCTAGCTTACGAGCCAACATGCCGTCGAGCCAATCAGTAAAACCTGCGACCCAGAAAACCATTGCTGCTGCAAACGGTGCCCAAGAGTAAGGTAGATAGAAAACAACCACGAAAACTGGGATTAGGAACAGTCTTAGTAGAGATAGAATGTTCGGGATATTCAAACGCATTTTATTATTCTCTTACACATTGCGGCTTAATGTTGCGGGATTTTCCTTATTGTTTCAATGCTTGGAAAATAATTTCTGCCAAAGAGTGACTAATTCCCGGTACTTTGGCGATTTCTTCGACACTTGCACGCTTTAATTCTTGTAAACCGCCCATGTATTTGAGCAAAGCTTGACGGCGTTTTGGTCCAACCCCTTCAATTCCCTCTAAAGCACTGGTACGACGCGTTTTTCCACGTTTCGCTCTGTGCCCTGCAATGGCATGGTTATGGCTCTCATCTCGGATGTGTTGAATGAGGTGCAATGCTGGAGCATCGCTTGGCAAGTTAAATTCATCACCATCTACGGTAATTAAGGTTTCAAGACCTGGCTTACGGGTTACCCCTTTCGCAATACCGATCATGGTCGGACGCTTAGGCCAATCCACCCAATATTGAGCAATGATTTCGTGCGCTCGATTCAACTGACCTTTACCACCATCGATAAAGATAATGTCAGGAATCTTCTCTACATCGAGTTGCTTCGAATAACGACGCTCCAATGCTTGCCCCATCGCTGCGTAGTCATCACCACCAGTAATTCCGGTGATGTTGTAACGACGATACTCTTGCTTAACTGGACCTTCACTGTTGAAAACCACACAAGAGGCAATGGTGCTTTCACCCATAGTGTGCGAAATATCGAAACACTCCATTCGAGCAATAGTTTCCATCCCCAAAACTTCCCGCAGCGCTTTGAAGCGTTGGTTAATGGTCATCTTGTGATTAATTTTGGTCGTAATGGCAGTAAGCGCATTGGTATTGGAAAGTTTTAGATAACGACCCCGTGAACCCGTTGGAGAGGTATGGAACTGAACCTTACGACCTGCCACTTCACTTAGAGCTTGTTGGATAGGCTCTATATCGCCACCCAATTCTTGATTCAAAATAATACGAGAAGGAATGGTACGTGCCTCGTTATGGCTCAGATAATACTGAGTAAGGAAGCTATCAAACACTTCTTGTTGACTTGTATTTTGTGGAATCTTTGGGAAATGGCTGCGACTGCCTAGCACCTTACCCTGACGAATCATCAAGATATGGATACAAGCAATACCGTTTTCTTGGGCAAAGCCAAGTACATCCATATCATCCATGCTGTCTTCTGAAACGTACTGTTGTTCTTGTACACGTCGAATCGCTTGGATCTGGTCACGGAATTTGGCCGCGTCTTCAAAACGAAGCTGTTGGCTTGCCACTTCCATCTTTTCAATAAGCTGCTCAAGTACCTGTTTATCTTTACCCTGCAAAAACAAACGAACAAACCCCACCAGCTCGTCGTATTCTTCATCAGAAATAATCGTGCTCACGCACGGACCTGCACAGCGGCCAATTTGATACATCAAACATGGGCGCGTTCGGTTGGAATACACGGTGTCTTCACACTGTCGAACAGGAAGCGTTTTCTGCAATAAGTGCAAGGTTTCTCGCACTGCGCCCGAATCTGGATACGGTCCAAAGTATTCACCTTTGCGTTTTTTTGCACCACGATGCATAGACAATCGCGGATGTTTGTGACCGCTGATAAAAATGTACGGGTACGATTTATCGTCACGCAGAAGTACGTTGTATTTCGGTAGATATTGTTTGATGTAGTTGTGCTCAAGGATGAGCGCTTCCGTCTCGGTATGGGTCACCGTGACGTCAATCTTGGCAATATTACTGACGAGTGCACGTGTCTTCTCACTGTCGACTTTCTTGCGAAAATAACTGGAGAGACGCTTTTTGAGGTCTTTGGCTTTGCCGACATAAATAACAACAGCCTCGGCGTTGTACATTCTATAAACGCCGGGCTGATGAGTTACTGTCTTGAGAAAGGAAGCCGAATCGAAGGGTTGATTCACACTAAAGGGTCTCGGTGTCCAGCATTCCGTGGCGGATCGCTAAGTGTGTTAACTCAACGTCACCATTGATGTCCAATTTGCTAAACAGACGGTAGCGGTAGCTGTTGACTGTTTTTGGACTTAAATTCAGTTGTTCAGAAATATCCGTAACTTTCTGCCCTTTGGTGATCATCATCATGATCTGCAGTTCGCGTTCAGATAGGTCTTTAAATGGGTTTTCTGAGGCTGGTGAGAATTGACTCAATGCCATCTGTTGCGCGATCTCAGGCGAGATGTAGCGCTGCCCACTGTTAACCACACGAATTGCGTTAACCATTTCATCAGGACCTGCACCTTTGGTTAGGTAACCAGAAGCACCCGCCTGCATCACTTTAGTTGGGAACGGATTTTCCGTATGAACGGTTAATACGATGATTTTTACATCAGGATTCACGCGAAGAATCTTTTTAGTGGCTTCCAAGCCGCCAATTCCTGGCATGTTCATATCCATTAAAACGACGTCTGCATGATTACTGCGACACCATTTTACTGCTTCTTCACCGCTGTCAGCTTCTCCTGCTACGTTCATTCCACGGACGTCTTCAATAATACGTCGTATCCCTGTGCGAACCAGCTCGTGATCATCTACAAGGAAAACATTTATCAAACTTGTATCTCCACACTTTTATTGGCTCTGCACCCACATAACTTTGGTCAATGTGGATATCAGTATGAGTGCCTATATACTAACGCATAAGACAAAAAATTGCTTTCTATGAATATGTGCTTAAACGCAAAGTTTGGCAAGAACTTATTCATAAACCACTCTATTATTTGAGTGTGCTCTGTGCAAAGCCGAATTTTAAGACAAGCTAATTAACAACATAAACTCCAATAAATCAAGCAACTAGATTTCACTTTGCTCAGCGAAACGCAATATCACCTATAAATGGTTATTCCATAAGCGGGTTATCTCTGCTTTTGTACTCCCGCAACACGTCCTTTTAACCTGCGAAATACAACCACTCTATTTCACTGGTTATTTTTACAGTTCTTAATGATAGAATACGTGCTTCATTGATTTACAAGGTTTCTCTATTGAATATCCAACAAGGCTTCCTTCTCACTCGACAAGCCCGAGACATCAAAGGTCAAACTCAAATTGAGCTTTGGCTTTCGACCGAGAATGGTCCGACCCAATTGTTGATTCAAGGAGAAAGACCTGTCTTCTTTATCGAGCAAGCACAAATAGAGCAAACCAAGCGATTTGCCACTTCTAAGCAAATTGCTGTCGACATACGCTCGCTTGAGTTAAAGAACTTCCAACTAACTCCTTTAGCCGCGTGTTATACCCAGACCACGAAAGACGCATTCGCTCTACAAGATGAACTGAAGCAAAACGACATCGTCCATTTCGAGGGCGATGTACGACTTGCCGATCGTTATCTGATGGAACGCTTTATCAAAGGCAGTATGGAGTTTACCGGTAACCAACAATCACTAAACGGCTTCCAACGCATTCAAAATGCAAAGTGTCGCACAGGTGAATACCAACCTAAGCTGCATGTGGTCTCTCTAGATTTGGAATGCTCAGAGAAAGGCATTCTCTACTCGATTGGTTTAGATAGCCCTGTTGATTCACGCGTGATTATGATTGGCGAACCGGAACAAGCAGAGACGCCAATTCAATGGGTAAAAGATGAGAAGGCTTTGCTCGATGCTTTAATTGCGTGGTTTAAGCAATTTGACCCAGATGTGATTGTTGGTTGGAACGTTATCGACTTCGATTTCCGTCTGCTGCATAAGCGCGCAGAGTGGCATAACATGAAGCTGATATTAGGTCGTGCAGACCAGCCAAGTTTCTTCCGCAGCTCAGCACAAAGCCAACAGGGCTTTATCTCTATTCCTGGTCGTGTTGTGCTGGATGGTATCGATACGCTCAAAACCGCGACCTACCATTTCCGTTCTTGGTCACTTGAGTCTGTTTCACAAGAACTCCTTGGCGAAGGTAAAGAAATTCATAACGTGCATGACAGAATGGATGAAATCAATCGCATGTACCGTTCAGACAAGCCGTCTCTCGCTAAATACAACTTGCAAGATTGTGTGTTGGTTAACAAGATTTTTGACCACACTCATCTACTCGACTTCGCGATAGAACGCTCCCGCCTAACAGGTGTGGAATTAGACCGCGTTGGGGGGTCAGTGGCCGCATTTACCAATTTGTATCTGCCTCAAATCCACCGAGCAGGCTATGTTGCCCCAAACCTGCATCCAGAAAACTGGATCGCCAGCCCAGGGGGCTATGTGATGGACTCTATCCCGAACCTTTACGATTCCGTATTAGTGCTCGATTTTAAGAGTCTTTACCCCTCTATTATTCGCTCATTCTTGATTGACCCTATGGGTTTGGTCGAGGGCTTACAGCTTGAAATCGGCAAAGCAGAAGATGAAGCGGTACCGGGATTTCGTGGTGGTCAGTTCCATCGCTCGAAACACTTTCTACCCGAGATGATCGAAAAGCTCTGGGCAGCCCGCGACGTCGCAAAGAAGAACAATGAGAAAGCCTTCTCGCAAGCTATCAAAATCATCATGAACTCTTTCTATGGCGTGCTTGGTTCTTCCGGTTGTCGTTTCTTTGATACCCGCCTTGCTTCAAGCATCACCATGCGTGGGCACGAAATTATGAAGCAAACCAAGGTGCTGATCGAAGCCAAAGGCTATCAAGTGATTTATGGCGATACCGATTCAACTTTTGTGTCGTTAAATGGTCCGTATAGCCAAGCAGATGCCGATAAGATTGGTATTGAACTGGTCGAATACATTAATCAATGGTGGGGTGATCACCTTCGTGATGAATACAATCTCAATTCGATTCTTGAGCTAGAATACGAAACCCATTATCGCAAGTTCTTGATGCCGACTATTCGAGGCGCAGAAACTGGCTCAAAGAAACGCTACGCTGGTCTGATTGGTGAAGGTGAAAAAGAACGTATCATCTTTAAAGGGTTAGAGAGCGCACGCACCGACTGGACACCGCTGGCGCAGCGTTTCCAAAACACCTTGTACCAAATGATTTTCCATGGTGAAGATCCGAGTGATTACGTACGAGAGATGGTTGAAAAAACCAATAGTGGCGAGTTTGATGATCAATTGGTTTATCAAAAACGCTTACGTCGCAAGCTGCACGAATACCAAAAGAACATTCCGCCACAAGTACGCGCTGCGCGCTTAGCCGATGACATCAATGCTAAATTAGGCAGACCACTGCAGTATCAAAACCGTGGTCGAATTGAATATTTGATCACTGTTAACGGACCAGAACCGCATGAGTACCGTAATAGCCCTATCGACTATCAGCATTATATTGATAAACAGCTAAAACCGATCGCGGACGCTATTTTGCCGTTCATTGGCACAGACTTCGAGCAGTTATCTGCACCACAGATGGGGCTGTTCTAAATCAGATTCGAAATTGGAAGGGCGCTAACGCTGTTGGCGTTAACCAATGCGGAATTCGGTTTTCTGATATTGCTTTACTAACCAATCGCCAAAACCGTCCAATAACCCAACCACAGAGCGTTTAGGGATAGGACGTCCAGAGAGCAGAATACCAAGGCGTTCTATCTCAAGTTGCTTTTCTGGGTGATACTGCAAAAACACTTCGCCACATTTAAGCGGGTCGTCAAACCAACGTTTATCACGATACATGATTAAAGAATACGAAGCGCGAAGCAGTTTCTTGGCGATAATAACTTGAGCACTGACCAGCTCTTCAACACTTTGTGCTTGTACAATCTTGGTACGATACACCGATAGCCAATCTTCCACATCCATGTTCCAGTGCTTAGCAATCTCCCAACTTGGTACATAATCACCAAAGCAATCTGCCAGATCATCACCATAAACACACACACAGCAATGCTTGAGCATAAAACCCCAAGTAAAAATGCTATCGAGATTGGCTACTTCATTGACCAACGCCGTGCGAATCGACACCCCTTTCACATGAGGATACCCTTGCTGTGCTCGCCATTTGATGGTGTTTAGTAACGTGGCGCGGTTGTTTTCAAAGTCCGCCTTTGTCACAACCACCATATCAAGATTCGATCTACCTGCGACCGCAGACTTACGGGCCACGCTACCGTAGACGTAAACACTGTGCAAGTTTACGCCAAGCCCACCTTTTAGGCATGCGAGAACTTCTCTGAGCAGAGGTTCGAATTCAGGTTGGAAAGGATGTTTTGGATCGATAATAGGGAGAGACATTGAAGAAAACGCGATCTCAAGCTTTTAACGGACGAAGGGCTATATGATCCACCAGCATTACGTTTGGATCAAGCCTATTCATCCCCTTATTAATGTTCAAATTACTGAGTGGAATTTTAATGCCAGACAAAGAACTTAGCGCTATAATCACCAAGTTTTGCTTAATAAGTGTAATAGGAAAATACAATGCCAAAGGCAAGTGAAATCAAAAAAGGCTTCGCAATCGAGTCTAATGGTAAAACTCTTCTAGTTAAAGACATCGAAGTAACGACTCCTGGCGGTCGTGGCGGCGCTAAAATCTACAAAATGCGTTGTACAGATCTGAACACTGGTGCTCGTGTAGACGAGCGTTACAAGTCTGATGATGTTGTTGAAACAGTAGAAATGAACAAACGTGCAGTTGTGTACTCATACGCTGACGGCGATGAGCACATCTTCATGGACAACGAAGACTACTCACAATACACATTCAAGCACAATGAAGTTGAAGACGACATGCTGTTCATCAACGAAGACACACAAGGTATCCACATTATCCTTGTGAACGGTGCTGCTGTGGGTATCGAACTACCATCTTCTGTTGAGCTAGTGATTGAAGAAACTGACCCTTCAATCAAAGGTGCTTCTGCATCTGCACGTACTAAACCAGCACGCTTTGCTTCAGGTCTTGTAATCCAAGTTCCTGAATACATCGCAACTGGTGACCGTGTTATCATTAACACGACTGAACGTAAATACATGAGCCGAGCATAAGCATGTCTGATTTGATTTCTTACGACGACGTTATCGACGCTGCGTACGACATCTTCCTTGAGATGGCTCCAGATAACCTAGAGCCCGCTGATGTCATTCTGTTTACTGCGCAATTTGAAGATCGTGGTGCCGCAGAACTTGTTGAAACTGGTGATGACTGGGTTGAACACGTTGGCTTCGATATCGACAAAGAAGTGTATGCAGAAGTTCGAATCGGCTTAGTAAACGAGGAAAATGACGTGCTTGATGACGTTTTTGCTCGTATGCTAATCAGTCGAGACCCAGAACATAAGTTCTGTCATATGCTTTGGAAACGTGACTAACGCTTTCCCTATCATGATCAAAAACACCAGCCTCATGCTGGTGTTTTTTATGTTTATTAATTGCACAAGCATGATTGAAAGACATGAAAGCTCGTAAACTCGAAAGGCTCGAAAAGAAAAAGGCTTGCCGATTTGGCAAGCCTTTCTGATTTTCTGCTATCGATTAACGATGCTTGTTACGTGCACCTTGGTCACCTGCAGTCTTCTTCGGCTTACGACGAGAAGGATTGTTGCTGCGACCTTTTGGTGTGTTAACACGCTCTTCGTGACGCTTAACTGCGCGACGGATTTTTTGGCTACGAGCACGTTCACGCTTACGTGATGTGTTGTCTTTGTTCAGATCAAGCATGGTTTCTTTCTCTGGACGAAGTTCTACAAGCTCACGCAGGTAGTTCACTTCTTTCAGGTCAAGTTCCATCCAACCACCACGAGGTAGTTTCTTGTCTAGGAAGATATCACCGTAACGAACACGTTTTAGACGGCTAACCGTACATTCTTGAGATTCCCACAAACGACGAACCTCACGGTTACGACCTTCGTTAATTACTACGTAGAACGTGTGGTTCATACCTTCACCACCCGCGTGTACTACGTCTTCAAAACGAGCCATACCATCTTCAAGTTCTACACCACTTACTAGGTTACGAACTTTTTTCTCGTTCACTTCACCAAACACACGCACTAGGTATTCACGCTCAACCTGACGGCTTGGGTGCATTAGGCGGTTTGCCAATTCACCATCAGTTGTGAAAAGCAGTAGGCCAGATGTGTTCGCATCAAGACGACCAACTGAAATCCAACGAGAGCCACGAATTTTTGGCAGACGATCGAAAACAGTGCGACGACCTTCAGGGTCGTGACGAGTACATAGTTCACCTTCTGGCTTGTAGTAAGCCAATACACGACAGATCACTTCTTCTTGTGCCTTTGCAGACACAATGTGACCATCGATACGAACTACGCTGTTCTCATCTTCTAGTCTTTCACCAAGTTTAGCTACGATTCCGTTCACGCTAACGCGACCAGATTTAATTAACGATTCGATCTCACGACGAGAACCGTGTCCAGCACGTGCTAATACTTTTTGTAACTTTTCGCTCATTTATCTACCTATGTGTCGTCTTCACAGACGTCGAGACCAGAATTGGTCTTCATTGTGCAAGTTACCCAACCTATTGGGATTTTTTCGGTCGGACATTATACGAGATTCTACGACTTAATGTAAGCGAAATCGTCGACATTGGCGTAGCAAAATATCGGTCATAAACTCACACTTCCCTCATCAATTTGTCCAACTTAGTACCAGACAAAGACCATCGAGAACCGCACTATTATAGGTCGCCTTTCACCTCTAAAAACCTGACCTACCTGATAAAATTATCAGAGTGGTAACAAAGAAAACCCAATAGCTTGCTAGCTCCCTCAAACAAAACAAAGGAATAATAAATGTCTCATACAAATCTTGACCTGAATTGGATATTTGGTACGGCAGCAGATGACGATCTAACGGGCACATTAGGTTCGAACACGACCGATATTTTTGTTGGCTTCGGCGGCGATGATAAGTTTGTTGGTTACGGCGGTAATGACTATGTCTATGGGGGTCGTGGTGACGATCACCTGTTAGGTGGCCGAGGTAATGATCTCATCTCAGGTGGCTCTGGTGATGATTTTCTGTCTGGCGGTCTAGGCAACGACCTGTTGTTTGGTGGTTGTGGCGACGATACGATTTTTGACTACTCAGGTAACAACTTCATCAACGCTGGTTGGGGCGATGATACCGTCGTGGTCGGTGACGGTCATTCGGTGATCGCTGGAGGTTGCGGTGATGACACTTTCGTAATGACCAATCGCCTTGCCATCGGTGTGCCAGACCAACCCGTCTCATCAAACGACATTGAAGTAAAAGCAGAAATTCTCGACTTTAATATTTGCCACGACAAGTTGGTCTTTGATATGGGTCTAGACACCAATGACGACGGCATTCGCGATACATTCTTGGATTCCGCCGACGATCTGACTCTGTCTTACAATGATTTCGGTTGGGCTGTATTCTCAAGCGATCAGTTCAATGTTGAAGTCACGCTAAAAGGCATTGATGCGGGATACATGAACTACGTCGAACACCACGGCATTGATATCTTCGATTTCGCATAAGCTAAATGCTCAGCGATAGGCTTTATTAAAAATAAAAAGGGAGGCTTCTGTGCCTCCCTTTCTTATTTCATTACCAATAGAACGAACTATTCAAATGGTGCAGGATCGCCCGAACCAACACGTGCTACAACAGCATCGCCTTCACTGAAATCAATCACTGTCGTTGGTTGCTCACCAAGATAACCGCCATTAAGGATCACATCTACCGCATGCTCAAGCTTATCGCGGATGTCTTCAGGATCTGACTCAGTAACATCACTACCCGGTAAGATCAGCGACGTCGACATCATTGGCTCGCCTAACGCTTCAAGCAGATCAAGTGCGATACGGTTATCTGGAACACGGATACCAATGGTCTTACGTTTCGCGTTCATCAAACGACGCGGCACTTCTTTTGTGCCTTTGAAGATAAAAGTGTAAGGACCAGGAGTGTTATTTTTCAGAAGTCGGAATGCGGCGTTATCAACACGCGCATACAGAGATAACTCCGACAAATCACGACATAACAAAGTAAAGTTATGCTTGTCATCCAGACGACGAATCTGACAGATGCGTTCTAACGCCTGCTTGTTCTCCAATTGACAGCCTAGTGCATAACCGGAATCGGTCGGATACACCACAACACCGCCGTTACGAATGATTGCTACTGCTTGATTGATCAAGCGAGCCTGTGGGTTTTCTGGATGAACGTAAAAAAACTGGCTCATTGTAATTCCTCATTATCGAACCTCTCGGCTCTATATTTTTTTATGGAGTCTAGACTCCGTCTTATTCAGCGCTTTCTAGAGAAGGGTCAATTCCCCAATCTTTCCAAACTGGCTCTACGCCCGAAGGTAACCAAAGGTTTCTTCCCAACTCCATCCACGGTGATGGATAGTGAAAATCACTGCCTTGAGACGCTAATAGTTTGTATTGTATAGCATAATCCGCCAAGTTGCGTCTTTCTTGTTGCGCTTGTTGGGGTTGCGCCACTTCCATAGCGTCTCCACCAGCATCAACAAACGCGGCTAATAAGCGTTTTACCCACTTTGCCGTCAGTTGGTAACGCCCCGGATGCGCGAGTACCGCTTGACCACCCGCGGCATGAATAGCATCTACCGCATCTTTCATTGAACACCAGTTTGGTGGGACATAACCCGGATTGGTGCGCGTCAGAAACTTCTTAAACACCATCTGCATGGTCTTGGCGTAACCGTTGTCGACCAACCACTTAGCAAAGTGCGCACGGGTAATAGGCGCATCACCAGCTATTTGCTGCACTTCTTCCAGCACACCTTCACGGGTCGCCTTCTGTAAACGTTCCGCAATAAGCTCTGCACGTGTAACGCGATGCTTTTTTTGTTGCTCGATTAACTCAACCAACGCTGGGCTGTCCGGGTCAATGTTTAACCCAACAATATGAATATCTTTATTCTGCCAAACCGTGGAAATCTCGATACCGTTGATGATTTTTATCGGAAGATTATTTTCTTCAACGTATTGCTTGGCCGGAGCTAAGCCGTCAACCGTATCATGATCCGTGATCGCCAAAACCTCGATATCAAAACTCAATGCCCTGTCTACTAGATCATGTGGTGCAAAGCGACCATCTGATGCAGTGGTGTGGCTGTGTAAATCAATTCTCATTTTTTTGTCGTTTTAATGCTGTTTTGGGGTTGACTTTTTATCTCTGCACTAGTTAACTAGTACATAAATACGAAGTACCTAATTTAAGGCTCACCATGTTACAAGAATTTAACCAAAACCAGGAAGCGAAAGTTGCAGATCGTCTTAATAAGATGAATTCTGTTGATCTAGCTTGGTGGCGCACTTGGACAAGTTCTTGGTGGGCGAACGTGTACTTCTAGTTTAACGAATGAAATGTCACAAAGCCCGCTACTTCAGCGGGCTTTTTGTTTTGCCGTCTACCTCACAGTTAACTGCTCAAACATTCATCGGATATGACCAAAACTAGATTGGGTGAACGTTTGCTTTATGCGACTATGTACGGCAGGAAGATATAAAACAGCTATAAGGAGGTCTTGTGAACAAGGCCATTGAAATTAAGAAACTTGGACAGCTTGAAGTACTGACGGCTTCCGTCCCTTATACTCAAGACCCGACTCGCTTGTTCCACACATTATGTGAGAACAAAACTGACAGTCTGTTGCTGGAATCTGCTGAGATCGATTCAAAGCAAGATTTGAAGTCGCTGTTGATTGTTGATTCAGCCGTACGCATCGTTTGTTACGGTCACACTGTCAAGATACAAGCGTTGACCAATAACGGTAAGAACCTACTAACTCACTTAAACCAAAACATCCGTGGTGATGTCGAGAGTGAGCTCGATGGCGAAACACTGACTTTAGATTTCACCCACCCGTGCGACACGCTAGATGAAGACTCTCGACTGCGTGAAGCCTCTTCATTTGATGCGCTGCGTTTGGTTCAGCACAGCTTCGATATCTCGGACCAAGACAAACACGCGATTTTCCTTGGTGGTTTGTTTGCCTACGACTTGGTCGCTAACTTCGAACCACTGGGCAATGCAGAAGCCACAAACCAATGCCCAGATTACGTTTTCTACGTCGCCGAAACACTGCTGGTTGTGGACCACCAAACAGAATCTTGTCAG
Source organism: Vibrio sp. SSH13-20 (assembly GCF_040104475.1). NCBI lineage: Bacteria > Pseudomonadati > Pseudomonadota > Gammaproteobacteria > Vibrionales > Vibrionaceae > Vibrio > Vibrio sp. SSH13-20. Next base: position 682,078 of record NZ_JBECOU010000002.1, on the reverse strand, counting down.
CTGCAAGCAACTTTATTTGTTGATGATTCAGAAAAAACAGCGCTAGAAACTCGCATCTCAGAAATCAGTGCACAATGCGCAGCACCAAAACTACTGCCGAGTGCAGAGCAAATCGCGGATGTGACGGTTAGACCAAGCGTGTCTGACGATGACTTCTGCCAAATCGTTCGTGACCTAAAAGAGTTCGTCGTAAAAGGGGATGTATTCCAAGTCGTACCGTCTCGCCGATTTACGCTACCTTGCCCTTCTCCATTGACAGCTTATAAAGAGCTAAAACAGAGCAACCCAAGCCCTTACATGTTCTACATGCAAGACGAGCTGTTCACTCTATTCGGAGCATCACCAGAGAGTGCACTCAAGTACGAAACAGACACTAACCAAATTGAAATCTACCCAATCGCAGGGACTCGCCGCCGTGGCAAACGTCCAAACGGTGATATCGATTTTGACTTGGATAGCCGTATCGAACTCGAATTGCGCACTGACATGAAAGAAAACGCTGAGCACATGATGCTAGTCGACTTAGCACGAAATGACGTCGCACGTATTGCTCAAGCTGGAACTCGCCACGTCGCAGACTTACTCAAAGTCGACCGCTACAGCCACGTAATGCACTTGGTATCTCGTGTCGTTGGGCAACTTCGTAACGATCTAGACGCCCTGCACGCTTACCAAGCTTGTATGAACATGGGCACACTAACTGGCGCACCAAAGATTCGTGCAATGCAGTTGATTCGTGATGTCGAGGGCGCACGCCGCGGTAGCTACGGAGGCGCAGTAGGTTACCTTACCGGCGAAGGTACATTAGATACTTGTATCGTTATCCGCTCAGCTTATGTTGAGAACGGCATTGCTCAAGTTCAAGCAGGCGCAGGTGTGGTGTTTGATTCTGATCCACAAGCAGAAGCAGACGAAACACGCGGGAAAGCCCAAGCGGTAATTTCTGCTATTCAAGCAGCACATAAGTCACAATAAGGAATAGGGTTCAGAGATGGCTAATATCATTTTTATCGATAACTTTGACTCGTTCACCTACAACCTTGTGGATCAGTTCCGCTCGCTAGGTCACTCAGTCAAGATTTACCGAAACAACATTCCAGCAAAAACCATTGAACAAGCAGTGAATGAGCTTGAGAACCCTGTAGTACTGCTATCGCCAGGTCCTGGTGCGCCGTCTGAAGCAGGCTCAATGCCAGAGCTAATTCAATTGCTGAAAGGCAAAGTTCCTATGATTGGTATTTGTCTTGGTCACCAAGCAATTGTTGAAGCTTACGGCGGTACCGTTGCTGGTGCAGGCGAAATCATTCACGGGAAGGTCTCTATGATGGAGCACCAAAACCATGCGATTTACCAAAACCTACCATCACCACTTGCAATTGCACGTTACCACTCGTTAGTTGCAACCAAGGTTCCTGAGAGCCTAACCATCACAGCAGAAGTGGATGATTTGGTCATGTCTGTTGTACATGAAAAAGATAAAGTTTGCGGGTTCCAGTTCCACCCGGAATCTATTATGACGACCTACGGAGCGACACTGTTGGCCAATGCCATTGAATGGGCACTCGAAGCACAAACTTCAGTGAATTCCCTCACTGCTTAAAAAAGCGCTTGGCACATAAGAAATTTAGGAGAGGAAATATGGAAGCAATCATCAACCCTATTATTACCAAGTTGTACGAGCAAGAGTCACTGACTCAGGAAGAGAGCCAACAACTGTTCGACATCATCATCCGTGGTGAACTCGATCCGATTTTGATGGCATCAGCACTGACTGCACTAAAAATCAAAGGCGAAACACCGGATGAAATTGCGGGTGCGGCAAAAGCACTGCTGGCAAACGCAAACCCATTTCCTCGCCCAGATTACGATTTCGCAGATATCGTAGGTACTGGTGGAGACGGTCACAACACCATCAATATTTCAACCACCGCGGCATTTGTTGCTGCAGCATGTGGTCTAAAAGTAGCAAAACACGGCAACCGCAGCGTTTCAAGCAAATCGGGTTCTTCTGACCTTCTTGATTCATTTGGTATCAACCTAGCCATGAGCGCAGAAGATACGCGCAAAGCGGTCGACGATATCGGTGTTGCTTTCCTATTTGCACCTCAATACCACGGTGGTGTGCGCCATGCGATGCCTGTGCGTCAAACTATGAAAACACGCACCATCTTTAACATTCTTGGTCCGCTGATTAACCCAGCTCGTCCAAACATCGAATTGATGGGTGTTTACAGTGAAGAACTGGTTCGTCCTATCGCGGAAACCATGCTACAAATGGGTATGAAGCGCGCCGCAGTGGTACACGGAAGTGGTTTGGACGAAGTCGCGATTCATGGCGAAACAACGGTTGCAGAAATCAAAGACGGCAAGATCACTGAGTACACGCTAACACCAGCAGACTTCGGTCTAGAAGCGCACCCGTTAGAAGCAATCAAAGGTGGCGATCCTGAAGAAAACAAGGCAATCATTACCAATATCCTGACGGGTAAAGGTACAGACGCACAATTGGGTGCAGTGGCGGTGAACGTTGCTCTGCTAATGCGTCTATTCGGTCACGAAGATTTAAAAGCCAACACGCAACAAGCGATTGAGGCAATGAATTCAGGCAAGGCATACCAATTGGTACAACAACTTGCCGCACACGCTTAAGGAATTGAAGAACATGACTGACTTCAACACTCAGCAAGCTGACAACCTGTCTGAACACGTTTCTAAAAAAGAAGCAGAAATGGCAGAAGTACTGGCGAAAATTGTCCGCGACAAATATCAATGGGTAGCAGACCGTAAGGTGTCTCAACCGCTAAGCACATTTCAGTCTGATTTGCTGCCATCGGACCGCAGCTTCTACGATGCTCTGAGTGGCGAAAAGACGGCATTCATCACCGAATGTAAGAAGGCATCTCCTTCTAAAGGTTTGATTCGTGATCACTTCGACTTGGATTACATTGCATCGGTTTATAACAACCATGCTGATGCCATTTCAGTATTAACAGACGAAAAATACTTCCAAGGTAACTTTGATTTTCTTCCTCAAGTGCGTGGTCAAGTCAAACAACCCGTTCTCTGCAAAGACTTTATGGTAGATACCTACCAAGTTTACCTAGCGCGTCATTACAGCGCCGATGCCGTATTGCTGATGCTTTCAGTCCTGAATGACGAAGAGTACAAAGCGCTAGAGGAAGCGGCACACAGTTTAAACATGGGTATTCTGACTGAAGTTAGCAACGAAGAAGAGCTTCATCGCGCGGTTAAGTTAGGAGCGCGTGTTATCGGAATCAATAATCGTAACTTGCGCGACCTAAGTACTGATTTGAATCGTACTAAAGAACTGGCACCAACAATTCGCGAATTAGCACCAAACGCAACCGTGATTTCAGAGTCTGGCATTTATACGCATCAACAAGTTCGTGATTTAGTGGAATACGCAGACGGGTTCTTGATTGGTAGCTCGCTGATGGCAGAAGACAACCTAGAGCTTGCGGTTCGTAAAGTGACGTTGGGTGAAAACAAGGTGTGTGGCTTAACTCATCCTGATGATGCTGCAAAGGCATACCAAGCTGGCTCAGTGTTTGGCGGTCTAATTTTTGTTGAAAAGTCAAAGCGTGCTGTGGATCTGGAAAGTGCTCGTCTAACGATGAGTGGCGCACCTCTTCATTATGTAGGTGTGTTCCAAAACCACGACATCGACTTTGTTGCTTCAATGGTGACCTCTCTGGGGTTAAAAGCAGTCCAACTGCACGGTCAAGAAGATCAAGCTTACGTCAACCAACTCAAAGCAGAGCTGCCATCAGGTGTTGAAATCTGGAAAGCTTACGGCGTTACTGATGCCAAGCCAGAACTGCTTGTAGATAACATAGACCGCCACCTTTTGGATGCTCAAGTTGGCACTCAAACAGGCGGAACAGGTCACGTGTTTGATTGGTCACTGATCGGCGACCCAAGTCAAATTATGCTGGCTGGCGGGTTGTCGCCAGAGAATGCAAGACAAGCAGCAAATTTGGGCTGCTTGGGACTAGATTTAAATTCTGGTGTAGAAAGCGCACCAGGTAAGAAAGATTCACAGAAGTTGCTCGCGGCATTCAATGCAATTCGCAACTACTAAAGCTGTTTGTAGCTAAAAATTTAAAGCTATTCGTAGCGAAAAAAATACGAGAAGGAATATCACGATGGCAAAACTGAATGCCTACTTTGGCGAATACGGCGGTCAGTACGTTCCGCAAATTCTAGTTCCAGCCTTAGAGCAACTAGAGCAAGCGTTTATCGACGCACAAGAAGATCCAGAATTCCGCAGTGAATTCATGACGCTTCTTCAAGAGTATGCGGGGCGTCCAACAGCTCTGACTCTAACTCGTAACCTAACTAAAGGTACGAAAACCAAACTGTACCTCAAGCGTGAAGATCTACTTCATGGTGGCGCACACAAAACTAACCAAGTGTTAGGTCAAGCGCTGCTTGCGAAACGCATGGGTAAAAACGAAATCATCGCAGAAACCGGCGCAGGTCAACACGGCGTAGCAACTGCACTAGCGTGTGCGCTACTTGGTCTGAAATGTCGTGTTTACATGGGTGCAAAAGACGTTGAACGTCAAAGCCCGAACGTATTCCGTATGAAACTCATGGGTGCTGAAGTAATTCCGGTTCACTCAGGTTCAGCAACACTTAAAGACGCATGTAACGAAGCACTACGCGACTGGTCTGCAACTTATGAAGACGCGCACTACCTACTAGGTACAGCAGCAGGTCCTCACCCATTCCCAACGATCGTTCGTGATTTCCAGAGAATGATTGGTGAAGAAACGAAGAATCAGATTTTGGCACGTGAAGGTCGTCTTCCTGACGCCGTTATCGCGTGTGTCGGTGGCGGCTCAAACGCGATTGGTATGTTTGCTGACTTTATCGAAGAAGAAAGCGTTCGCCTAATTGGTGTAGAACCTGCGGGTAAAGGCATCGATACAGACCAACATGGTGCACCACTTAAGCACGGTAAAACGGGCATCTTCTTTGGTATGAAAGCACCTTTGATGCAAGATCCAAACGGTCAGGTAGAAGAGTCTTACTCTGTTTCTGCGGGTCTAGACTTCCCATCTGTAGGTCCACAGCATGCGCATCTTAACGCTATTGGTCGTGCCGAATATGACAACGTCACCGATGATGAAGCACTAGAAGCATTTCAAGAAATTGCGCGTCATGAAGGTATTATTCCTGCTCTCGAATCTTCTCATGCACTGGCACATGCCCTGCGTATGGCTCGAGAGAACCCAGAAAAAGAGCAATTGTTAGTTGTAAACCTATCAGGTCGTGGTGATAAAGATATCTTCACTGTGCACGCCATCCTAGAAGAAAAAGGAGCGATCTAATGAGCCGTTATGCAAAGATGTTTGAGCGCCTAAACGAGAAAAACCAAGGCGCGTTTGTACCGTTCGTAACGGTTTGCGATCCAAACGCTGAACAGTCCTACCAAATCATGGAAACGCTCGTGGAGTCCGGTGCAGATGCTTTAGAGCTGGGTATCCCATTCTCTGATCCACTGGCAGATGGTCCGACAATTCAAGGGGCGAACATTCGTGCTCTAGAATCTGGTGCTACGCCTGATATCTGCTTCGAGCAAATTGGTAAGATCCGAGCGAAATACCCCGAGCTACCAATTGGTCTTCTGATGTACGCAAACCTTGTTTACTCACGTGGTATCGAGAACTTCTATGAGCGTTGTGCAAAAGCGGGCATCGATTCTGTTCTGATTGCAGACGTACCAACCAACGAAAGTGCAGAGTTTGTCGCAGCCGCTGAGAAGTTTGGTATTCACCCAATCTTTATCGCGCCACCTACAGCCAGTGACGAAACGCTTAAGCAAGTATCAGAGCTTGGCGGTGGGTATACTTATCTACTCTCTCGTGCCGGCGTTACTGGTGCAGAAACCAAAGCAAACATGCCAGTTGGTCATATGCTAGATAAGCTGAACCAATTCAATGCGCCACCAGCGTTACTCGGTTTTGGTATCTCAGAGCCAGCTCAAGTAAAAGAAGCACTAGAATCAGGTGCTGCAGGTGCTATCTCTGGTTCGGCTGTTGTGAAGATCATTGAAGCAAACGTAGAGCAACCGCAAACCATGCTCAACAAGCTTGGCGAGTTTGTTTCAGCAATGAAAGCTGCAACACAAAAATAACGTATTACTGATTTGTGGAATATGAGATCGATTCCTTATTAACCATTCGGAATCGATCTTTTTTTTAACATCCATTCTCTAAATTCTCCTCTTCCTTACCATCTATTTTATAAACATCACCCAGTAAAAATATCACTACGATCGATAGCAATCGTTTGCCTCTGATTAAAAAACTATCATTCATCAATAAATTCCCAGTTAGTTGGTCAGTTTGTACGGAAATTGTATTGCTAATTGTGAATGATAAGTGTAAAAAGCAAGGCGATATAATTATCCAAATAACAACTTTAGATTGGTGGGTAATTTTAGGATTTTACATATTATTAGCACAGAGGTTATGGAAGTGTTAAAACAAAAGAGTTTGCTAAACAACATTGGCGTGCAAGTCGTCATTGCAATGATCGTGGGTACTGCCGTTGGTGCCTTCATGGGTCAAAGTGCGACTGTATTCGCGCCGCTTGGTGCTATCTTTATCAACCTGATCAAAATGCTTGTGATCCCTTTGGTTGCAGTGGCGCTGATCTCAGGTGCGGCTGGTCTAGGTAACAGCCAATCTGCAGGTAAAGTGGGGTTAGTAACCCTAGGTTACTTCGGTCTAACGTCAGCGCTCGCTGTTGCACTAGCGCTGTTTATGGGTGAAGTATTCCAACCGGGCATGGGTATCGACGTTTCTGGCGTTGAAGGCATGTTTTCTGCTGAGTACGCTTCAAAAGGTGAACTACCTACTTTCTGGGCTACCATCACTGGTATGATTCCAACGAACGTTTTCCAATCACTAAACGAAGCGAACATCCTTCAGATCCTTGTGTTCTGTATGTTCTTCGGTATTGCGATTTCAAAACAAGAAAAAGCACGCCGTGAACCAATCATCAATGGCGTAAACTGCATCGTTGACGCAATGGTTTGGATGATCAACAAAGTCATGATTATTGCCCCTATTGGTGTATTCGGTCTTATGGCTGAAGCTGTGGGTACGTTCGGGTTTGGCGCTCTAATGGTAGTGTTCAAGCTTTTCGTTGTTTACGTTGCAGCAATCCTTGTCTTCGGTTTCGTTGTGTACCCAGCAATGGTGCACATCTTCACTAAGACATCGGCGAAAAAGTTCGTATCTGCAATGAAGAAGCCACAAGCGGTTGCCCTGTCTACAGCTTCATCGATGGCGACACTACCAGTTACAATGGATACGTGTGAGAAAGAGCTGGGCGTTAAAAACTCAACAGCATCCTTTGTTCTTCCTCTTGGCGCAACCATCAACATGTCCGGTAACGCAATTTACTATGGTCTGGTTGCAATTTTCTTCGCGCAACTGTTCAACATCGACTTAGGCATGGGCGCGTACATCGCTATCATCGTGACTTCAACGTTAGGTGCCGTAGGTCAAGCTGGTGTTCCAGGTCCGTCATTCCTAGTCGTTGCAGTACTGCTTGCTGCAGGTATTCCAATCGAAGGTCTGCCACTATTGTTCGCTCTAGACCGTATCTTCGATATGATTCGTACCGCACTAAACATCACCGGTGACGCTGCATGTGCAGTTATCGTAGATGCTTTAGTTGAAGAAGAAGCGGCACAAGTTGAGCTTCAAAAGCAAGAAGCATAAGCCTGAACGCATTTTAAACAAGCCGCTCAAAAGAGCGGCTTTTTTTGTACTTAACATTGCAGTAAGTAACCATTTAAATAGAAACCAATGGCATATTTTTTCTCAAGTGATATAAGGGAGCCATAAACATAAAAAATCAATAAACCTAGGCTAGGTTGAACCATGAAATTTACGTCGTCTTTAGGCTCACTGTCGACGAGCTGTCTGCCTATCGAAACAAAACAGCAAGCATTGCTTGAACTCGTCATCAACGCATATCAACCGCATGAGCGCGCTGCTCTATTTCAGACTATTACTGATTATCGCAGAAACCAATTAGTCTCTATCTTCCCTGAACATCAGGACAACAGCTTTTCTGTGCTGTTCGAATTGATGGACTATCGAGATCTTGTGCAACGTTACCCAAGCACACTTTCAGCCGATATTGCTTTGCTAGAAGAGGTCGTCGGTCAATGTTACATGCATTGGCTCGATTTTTGGTGCGCGTGCGAAATTGCCGCGATCAAAGCCAAAGCTCCATTCACAACGTCTGCCCCTACTTCGCCCTCCTTGCCATTTAAGGACAGCGCGTACTACGGCGCATTGATTGAGCGAATAGAAGATGCGCAACTTGCGGTACAAATCCCCAGCCATCCGCATGCAATGTCAATCAGTGATGCAATTACATTGAGTAATCTTGAGCTTTTTATACAAGGTGAAAAGTGGTACGAAATGTTGCCTTTACTCTTTCTATCTCAAGTCGGTAAGCACTTCATCTTACTCAAGCACCCTGATAAGGAATCGTGTCCAACGCTCGTTGCTTCAGCTTTGATTCAGGATTGGCAGATACACAATACATGGCTAAGTTATGCGCCGCAGTTTAGCAATGCAAAGTGGCATTATTGCTTACCAGAGCACGCAGAAGAGACCCTAGCTCGCTTACAGCTGTTTACATCGCCAACACTGTCAAAGTGTTACTCTCTCCAAGAATTTGATAACGAATTCAAGTTACAATTGTCTGATAAAAAATCGGTATGCGAAGTATTGCGACTGACGGTAAGTGGAAATGCTCAACAAAAGCTCTACTATCTCTATCTTGCTCAAAAAGAATTAATGAGTGTTTTGCACCAAGCAGGTTACAAAGTCGGCTTCACAATCATTGAGCAACCTTTCATGCTCAACTTTTATAAAGCAATTGATGAGAAAGCGTATTTCCATTCGGGATATTGCGACCTAAACAATGACGGTAAACAGACTTACCGTGGATTTTGGAATTTTGAAATGATGGTCAAAGCCTTCAATAACATCGATTTTCGCCACTACAAACGCACCGTAAGTGCGATAAGAAAAGGCAAATCGGTCGAAAGGGACGAACATGTTTGATCTCAGCTTAGAGGCAATCGTTTACACCAAAGCCATCACGTTACTTGCGACAGTGGCGGTGGTGATGATCTGGTTAAGCTATTACTGCTATCGACTCAAACAAAAGAACGAAGTGATCTTTGGTACACACCATGCGCCCTACATTGCGTATTCAGTGTGTATCATTGCGTGGATCAGCAGTAACGCTTACTTCCATACTAATCTCTTGCCTGAGCTTGGTGCTTCGGCGGGTATCTTTATGGCGAAGTTTGCTAACTTAGCATCCTTTTTTGCTTTCGCCTTTGCTTACTATTTTTCTTGCCAGCTTGCGGCAGAGCAACGCAAAGGCAAAGTGCATTTGTGGCAGCAAGGTATCTTTGTCACCTTGACGGTGTATTCACTGTTTATCAATTTGCGTCCAGATTTGACAGTCGAACACGTCGATATTGAAGGTCCTAGCCAGTTTGTTATCGAATTTGGCTCACACACGTCCTATTTCTTTATTGGTTTGGTCAGTTTCGTTGTGCTCACTTTGGTCAACCTCGTCGCCATGCGAGCAAACAGCAGCAAACTTACGCTAGCAAAAACCAACTACATGATCGCGGGCATTTTAGTATTCATGCTCTCTACCGCGACCATTCATCTTGGTATGACCTACTTCTTGGGTGATTTCTCTCTGACATGGTTGCCACCCGCGCTGTCGATCAGTGAGATGCTCTTTGTCGGATATGCACTGCTGACCTCGCGCTTCTACAGCGTGAAGTACCTAGCGTACATGACGTTAAGTGCCTTATTGGTATGTGCTATTTTCGTGCTTCCATTGGGGGCTATCTTTATCCCGATGACCGACAATAACCAATGGTTAATTGCCACGCCGATCTGCGCTTTAATCGGGATCACTTGGGGCTTGCTATACAAACGCGTAAGCCGTTACGCCTCTTTCCTGATTTACGGTGATAAAAAGACACCTGTCCAACAAATATTGGCGCTAGAAGAGGACTTTAAACTCTCAATTGATGATGCAATGCGCCGCTTAGGAACACTGCTGCAGATTCCTAATGACAAGCTGCGCCTGGTCACCAGTAACTACAATGAAACATTCTACGAAGATTACCTTTCATCAAACAATTCAGTGCTTGTCTTTGATGAGCTTTCTGAAGAACTTGAATACAAAGTTCCAGCTAAGCGTTCAATGAAAGCGCTTTACGATAAGATGAGTTCGAACAATACAGCATTGGTGATGCCGCTGTTTGGTCAGGGTAAATCTGTCACGCACCTATTGGTCTCGCCGCATAAAATCAACAATCAGATGTTCTCTAACGAGGAAATCTCCGCCTTGCAGACGCTGCTTACTCGAGTACAAAGCACGATCGAAGCAGATCGCCGTATTCGCCAAAGCCGAGCACTTGCCAATTCGATTGCTCACGAGATGCGCAACCCACTCGCCCAAGTGCAGTTGCAATTTGAAGCCTTAAAGCAGCACATCGAATCTCAAGCACCGACCGAACAGATCTTGGTTGATATTGAGAATGGACAAACAGCGATCCAACGCGGCCGCCAATTAATCGATATCATTTTGCGCGAGGTCAGTGATAGCTCACCTGAGCACGAGCCGATAGCCATGACCTCTATCCATAAGGCTGTAGACCAAGCCGTAAGTCGCTACGGTTTTGAAAATGAGAAGATTATTGAACGAATCCGCTTACCGCAACACGCTGACTTTGTGGCAAAACTTAATGAAACCTTATTCAACTTTGTCATTTTCAATCTCATTCGCAACGCAATTTACTATTTTGACTCTTATCCAGACAGTCAAATTGAGATCAGCACCAAAGCCGGTTCTTACGAGAACGTACTGATCTTTCGAGATACAGGTCCAGGCATAGACGAAACCATTTCTCATAAAATTTTTGATGACTTTTTCTCACATCAAAAGAGTGGCGGCAGTGGCTTAGGATTGGGCTACTGTCAACGCGTCATGCGATCGTTTGGTGGACGAATTGAATGTGTATCGAAGCGCGGTGAGTTTACTGAATTCCATCTGTATTTCCCTGTTGTGCCCAACGCACCAAAAGCAGAAACACTGCGGACTCCGTATTTCAATGACTGGAAACAAAACCAGCCACGCACTGAACAAAACGTCGTTGACAACGTATCAATAGATAAAGATGCACCAACAGTACTCATTGTTGATGACAAAGAGGTGCAACGTGCGTTGGTGAAGATGTATTTAAACCAACTCGGCGTGAATAGCCTGCAAGCCAACAACGGTGAGAATGCCGTTGAAATGTTTAAAAACCACTCCGTGGATTTGGTTCTAATGGATGTGCAGATGCCTGTGATGAATGGCTTTGAAGCGAGTAAGCACATCAAAGCAATGTCCGCTTATACCCCTATCATCGCTTTATCTGGAGAGTCCGGAGAACGTGAACTGGAGATGATTAGTAAGCTCATGGATGGACGGTTAGAGAAGCCCACCACCTTGGCTGCTCTACGTCATGTTCTCAAAGAGTGGCTAGATAAGGACGCGGCTTCGCACACTTTTGAAACACAGAGCGAATAGTTGGCACCTGATATGCATTACTGAAGTACAAATCGAATTATCCATTGATTCAAGCCCTCAACAACAAGGAAGAGTCGCTTGATAAGGAGTGAACATGATGCTTCATAGACACACATATTACGGCTTGATACACCACGGCATCAAAACCTTATTGCTTGACCGTGTTGGACATTACACCGAAGAAGAGTATCACCAGTACCTGAATTTAATGACCGGCAAATCAACATGTTTCACCATGAGTCATGACGAGCTTGAAGCGACCGTCGACAACCTACTACGCGAAGGTTATCTAGAGGACGTGAAAACGCTCATTACTCGATATCAAGAGGTCGCCTAACCTACTTGTTACCTCAAATTGCCGCTTCTTGAGCGGCAATTTTATTTTCCTTTCGACCTATACCCAAGTAACCTCGAGATGCTAGGTTCAGCGAGAATGACTTGGTTTGTAGACGCGGCGGCGATTTAAAGGTTTAGTGGGCCTAAATCAAGAATCGGCAACAAAGTATACAAGCCAAGACAACTCGCCCTTTGGGAGCGTGTCATTGACCCGATTACTGCGTCAAACAACTTGGAAAGAGGTGGCTATTACACTGCGTTGTTTTCCTTGTTCTCGAATCAATGACAACGCTCTGAATCCTGCATCTTGAAGTCACTTGGGTATATAGATGTTCACTTTGCCTCAGATTTCGCTAGACTGTCCTCAACTCAACAACTAGGTAGTATTTGCCATATGAAGCAAATCCTTGATTTTATCCCTCTGATTATCTTTTTTGCCCTATACAAGATGTACGACATTTATGTGGCGACAGGCGCATTGATTGTCGCAACGGCAATCCAGTTGGTTGTAACATTTGCCTTGTACAAAAAAGTGGAAAAGATGCAACTGGTCACTTTCATTATGGTGGCGGTCTTTGGTGGTATGACCATCTTCCTGCATGACGACAACTTTATTAAATGGAAAGTAACCATCGTTTACGTCATGTTTGCCGTTGGCTTAACGGTAAGTCACGCCATGGGGAAATCAGCTATAAAAGGCATGTTAGGCAAAGAATTAACGCTACCTGACGCCGTCTGGAACAAAATAAACTGGGCTTGGGTTGGCTTTTTCTCCTTCTTCGCCGTATTCAATCTCTACATCGCGTATACCTTACCGCTTGATGTATGGGTTAACTTTAAGGTGTTTGGCTTATTGATTGCGACAGTGGTTTATATGATTGCAACAGGCTTTTATATCTACAAACATCTACCAAAAGACGACAAAGAGCAGAAAGAAAACTCATCCGATGTATCGGTTGATGATTAAAAACTCAGTTTTGCTATAATCCGCGCACATTGATTATTCGCAGCGACCCAAGGGTCGCTGTTTTGTTGTTTGCTCCATTTTTTGCATATTAGAAATATTAGGATGTCATCATGAGTGAAGAAGGTCATTCACCTAAAGGGCAATTACTGCTTCGTACTTTGGCAATGCCGGCCGACACCAATGCCAACGGCGATATCTTCGGCGGTTGGATCATGTCTCAGTTGGACTTAGCTGGCGCAATCTTGGCCAAAGAAATATCTTCAGGTCGCGTTGTTACTGTGTCAGTTTCCAGCATTACCTTTAAAAAGCCTGTTAGCGTTGGGGACGTTGTATGTTGCTACGGCGTATGCAGTAAAATTGGTCGCACTTCGATGAGCGTTGATCTAGAGGTTTGGGTAAAACCAGTCAAAGTCGATGGTGTTGAAGACCGCTTCATGGTTTGTGATGCCACCTTTAACTATGTCGCTATCGACAGTGATGGTAAGCCTCGCCCAATTCTGAAGTAACAAAGCACCCGAAAGGGACCAAATGCTAGGAAGAAGCTCACAATTTCTTATGTTGACTTGTGAGAGGCACAAAAAAGGCGTTAAATTAAGGCTTTACCCCACCGATTAAGGAACTATGCTATGTGGTACGTCATCTTTTCTCAGGACGTCGAGAATTCATTGGAAAAGCGTCTGAGTGTTCGCCCTCAACATCTTGAGCGCTTGCAACAGCTTCATGACGAAGGTCGCTTGTTGACCGCCGGTCCAATGCCAGCTATCGATTCTGACAATCCAGGTGAAGCGGGCTTTACTGGCTCGACCGTAATCGCCGAGTTCGCATCTTTGGAAGATGCGCAAGCTTGGGCTGATGCGGATCCTTATATTGCGGCGGGTGTTTACGAAAACGTGATCGTAAAACCGTTCAAAAAAGTGTTTTAAGTTATGAAGAAATTACTGTGTCTCTTCCTCGCATTAGGTGCCTTGGCGGGTTGTTCATCGAATGATGATAAACAGCGTCAACTTGAATTGATGGCATCTAATCGTGCAGGCGTTCTCTCTGCGGGTTTACCGCTCGAATACGGTCCACTCAAGATCCTACGCGTATCATCCAACAAAAATGTGGTTGAGATGATGATGATCTATAACGACGATGCACTCGGTGCAAAACCACTAAATCAAGTACTGAACACCAGTATCTATACTTACTGCAACACACCAACAGTGCGTGAACAGATCGATATGGGCTTGATGTACCGCATTAAAATTAGAAATTCTCGTGGTCAGTTGATGGCAGACGAGTTGGTTTCAGAACAAACCTGTACGGCGAGTCAAAAGCCACAGTAAAGGTTGGAATGGTTAGCTTAATCCAATCACAAACAAGCAAAAGCGAGGGGCTATCCCCTCGCTTTTTCGTTTCTACTCAATCTTCACGACTAAACCAGCTCCGCTCGTAGCTTTTTCGCCGCGGAGACTAGATTCGCTAACGCAGCTTCTGTTTCTGACCAGTTACGCGTCTTTAATCCACAATCAGGATTTACCCACAGACGCTGTGCCGGAATCTTCTCTGCCGCTTTCTTGATTAGCTCTTCGATCCATTCTTCCGATGGAATGTTCGGCGAGTGAATATCGTAAACGCCCGGACCGATTTCGTTAGGGTAATTGAAGTCTTCGAACGCTTTGAGCAATTCCATGTTCGAGCGCGAAGTTTCAATGGTAATCACATCTGCATCTAACGCGGCAACAGAATCAATGATTTCATTAAACTCGCTATAACACATGTGCGTATGAATTTGCGTTTCTGGTTTAGCGCTTGCCGCCGCGATCTTGAATGCATCGACAGCCCATTGCAGATACGCTTTATGGTCACGTTTTTTCAGTGGCAAACCTTCACGGATAGCAGGTTCATCAATTTGAATGATATTGATGCCAGCCTGTTGTAAATCAGACACTTCATCGCGCAGTGCCAAAGCAAGTTGGTCAGCAATTGCTTTACGGGTGATATCTTCACGAGGGAAAGTCCAACATAGAATTGTCACTGGTCCTGTCAGCATCCCTTTCATTTGCTTATTCGTTAAAGACTGAGCATAAGTTGACCATTCAACCGTGATTGGTTTTTCACGTTCAATATCTGCGACAACAATAGCAGGCTTAACGCAGCGAGAACCGTAGCTTTGAACCCAGCCAAACTTCGTCGTCTGGAACCCTGCTAAGTTTTCTGCAAAGTACTCCACCATATCGTTACGCTCTGCTTCACCGTGCACTAATACATCAAGATCGAGGGCTTCTTGACGTCTAACCGCATCTGCAATGTGCCCTTTTAGCGCTTGGTGATAGTCATCCGTCGAAAGTTGACCACTACGAAACGCACTGCGCTGAACACGAATCTCACTGGTTTGAGGGAAGGAACCAATCGTCGTCGTCGGTAGTAGAGGTAACCCTAACACTTCCGCTTGATGCGCAGCTCGCTCTGCATAGGGTGCGCTGCGCTCAGTTAAGGATGCTGAGATGCTATTCAAGCGGGCTTGTACATGTGGCTTGTTGACATGAGCAGCCGTTTTGCGATCTTTAATTGGTTGGCTATATGTATCACACACCAATATCGCGTTGTGGTCACCATCGAGCGCACGACCAAGTAACGCAACTTCCGTGACTTTTTGTTTGGCAAACGCAAACCAACTTTTAACTTCGTCACTGAGCGCTGGCTCAAGATCCAAATCCACAGGGCTGTGTAACAGTGAGCAAGAGCTGGCTACCCATAGATTGTCACCAAGTTTATCCTTAACGGGTTGCAAACGTTCACGCTGCGCACTCAAGTCAGAGCGCCATACATTACGACCATTCACCACACCCGCAGAAAGTACCCAGCCTTGTGGCAGTTTTTCCACCACCTCATCAAGCTGCTCAGGCGACGCGGATAAATCGATATGAAGGCCATCAACTGGCAATTCGACAATCTTATCTAACGTGTCACTCACCGAATCAAAATAGGTAGTAAGTAGAACTTTGACATCGCTACGAATGACTTGATATGCCAATTTGAATGCGTCGCCCCACTTCTCTTCAAGCTCCAGAGAAAGAATCGGCTCATCGATTTGGACCCATTCGACGCCTTGATTTGCTAATTTGGACAGAATCGCTTGATAAGCGGTTAGTAATCTTGGCAATAAGGTGAGGCGATCAAAATCTTCTTCGATTTCTTTTCCTAAATACAGGTAGCTTAATGGTCCCAACAAAACGGGTTTCACGTTATGACCCAGTTTTATGGCATCGTTCACCTCTTCGAACAATTGAGGCCAACTGACTTCAAAACTATCGTCTTTGCTGAACTCCGGCACAATGTAGTGATAGTTGGTATTAAACCACTTGGTCATATCAGACGCAGCCGCCCCAGAACAACCGCAACCCGCTTGAGATTGCCCACGCCCGACTTTGAATAGTGTGTCTAAATCCGGAAAGCCATTAGCGTGGCGCTTTGGTGTGTGCCCTAGCAGCAGAGTGGTGGTCAATACATGATCATACCAAGCAAAATCGCCAGCCGTCGCGAAGCTCAATCCCGCTTCAGCTTGAGTAGCCCAGTTCTTTTCACGAAGTGTCGCCCCTACTTGTTTAAGCTCAGTTTGTTCAATTTCTCCTCGCCAGTATTTCTCCTGTGCAAACTTCAGCTCGCGCTTTTCGCCAATGCGTGGGTATCCAAGAATATGCGTTGTCGTTGTCATGTCCGTATTCCTTTCAGTGTCTGATGTTTGAGTCAGTACATCGAGATTAAATTTCACCAAGATGTCTGGATGGCTAAAACTATCTCTCTGAGGGGCAAATTGAACAACATCCAATTATTCAACTTGTTTATTAGGAAAATTCATAATGAGAGCGCTCACTCGTAATCTTCCAAAACAAATAGACGTCTAGACGTTTACATATCCAATTTTTATCGGTAAGTTAATAAAGCTCATGGTAGAAACACAAGGATGAATGGGATTCATGATAGAGTTGAAACACTTACGCACTCTGACCTCGTTACGAGACACAGGGTCACTCACGGCCACAGCGACAGCACTGCACCTGACGCAATCCGCTCTTTCTCACCAAATCAAAGATCTTGAATCTCGCATCGGTGGTCAGTTGTTTTTGCGTAAAACACGCCCAGTGAAGTTCACATCCGAAGGTGAAATATTACTTCGTCTTGCCGATGACGTTTTACCCAAACTCGCCCGAGCAGAGAATGAACTCGCGAGCTTGAAAGAAGATGTCAATGGACGTTTACATATGGCTATCGAGTGCCATTCTTGCTTTCAATGGCTGATGCCTGCGTTGAAGGAATACCAAGTTACCTGGCCAAGTGTCACGCTCGACTTCTCTTCCGGTTTTGGTTTTGAACCTCTCCCTGCGTTGCTTGCCGGAGAGCTTGACTTGGTGATCACATCCGACATTCAACCACGCTCAGAAGTACACTATGAGCCGCTGTTTGATTTCGAAATGCGTTTGATCACGTCCACCAGCCATCCGCTTGCCAATAAAGACATCATTGAACCAGAAGATCTTGCCGATCAAACCATGCTCTCCTACCCGGTTCAGAAACAGAGATTAGATGTCGTGAAACACTTTTTGCAGCCAGCGGGGATTGAACCTGCGAAGTGGAAGCAAGCAGATAATACTTTGATGTTAGTGCAAATGGTGTCAGCAGGATTAGGTGTTGCCGCACTGCCTAATTGGGCGATTTCAGAGTTTTCGCGCCAAGGGCTCATCACCAGTAAGCCTTTTGGTAATGGGTTATGGCGTCGTTTGTTTGCCGCAACACGAAATTCAGAAAAGGAGAAGCGCTATCTACAAGCATTCTTTGCCACGGCACGCCAACAATGCAAAAGCCACCTTGATGGCATCAAGATGGCTTAATGATTCAGATATAGAGACAAGATTAGCGTTCGTAAGATTTGAACTGATTGGTAAGTGGGTCATATTGATAGCCGAGCATATCAAGCTTGCCCACTACCGATTCAACATCCATCTCGTACATAGAAACCAGCTCTTCGAAACTGTCGCATTCTAAGCGCAGCTTTTCATTGACGATACCCAGCAAAATAATGCTGTCCCAGTTACTCACATTGCTTAAGTCCATAGCGACACTCCTCTAAGACAAGGTATTTAGCCTCAGGGTTTTGTTGAGCACATGCGTCTAGGCGCGCTCTAAACAAATAGAGGCTATAACTAAAGCGTAGACTTAATCGAATGATTTGAAAGTGAGCTCGGTCTAAATCCCGAGCTCATTTGTGAAATTGTATGGGGAAAGGATAACCCAGCAGCTTACGCGCCAAGTAGAAACAGGCCTTGGAGACTTGTCATGGATGCCAAAGCAAGCAGCAGCGCTGCAGCAAGCTGAGCCTTATTCGGTGCTTTGTGCGTAAAGATGTGCCAACACCAAACCACAATCGCTATGATCAACATGGCTAGCGACGCCAAGATATGCTGTGTGACTGAGTTCAGTGTTGCTTCATCAAGTTGATATGCAGAAAACAAGGTCAGCACGACTAGCAACATACCCGATACCACACCAGCCACAGGTAAAATGCGGTGGAAAGCTTGCAAACGACTGCGCGCGATAACGAGAAGCAACTGAGCAAATACTGCCCCCAAAAAGAAAATCATGACAGCCATTGACGCAGAAGCCGCCCAATGCGCTTGCTCGAATACTTGGATACTCACATACGCAAACGCTAAGCCATTCGCTAGATGCAACGCCCATAGCGGACCTTTCTCACGTGTCTTCTTAGTTTGAACTTGAGAGTAGAAGTAGAAAATCGCGAATACGATCATGAATGCTTCAATACGAAGCGACGCTACTGCCAACCAAAGAATACCTATAGATGGCAGCATCTTGTGCAGACGACCACGTTGACCAGGACAAATATCACCTTTGATCAAAAGCAACGTCAACAGCGCTTGAGCGCCAAACAGCATTGGAGGAAAAGTTAACAGCAGTTGTTGAATCATGTTGAATACAAACTCAAAAGTCATTTTGGGGTGGCGATAATAGCAAATCGCCTATCGCCAAACCACCTAAACCCAACATGCTACTGTGCTTTATTACGGCCAAGCCACGACTAGAGCGTGGCTAGATACGTCAATACATCTTCTTGGGTCAATAAACCGCGGTATTCATTTTGCGAGTTACATAAAATCCAAGGAAATTTTTTGCCTGTTTTGACCAACTCGCGAACTTGTGAAACTGAAATACTCGCATCTATTTGCTCAAATTCCGTGTTCATAATTTGGTTTACCGGACGTTTCCAAATGCGGTTTTCTCTTTCTGACTCCAAATCAGTCCCCATTGCAGGCGTCAAATGCAAGTTCACCTGCTCTTTGGTGATCAGTCCGACACAGCGTTTTTCATTCACGACTACGAGCGGCGCATCCGGGCTCAAGTTCATAAATTCAACCGCTAACGACAATGGCTCACCCGGGTCTAAGCGACGAACGTCACGATGACTCAATGACAACAAAGGAGCGTCGTGAGTTGGCTTAACCTTGACGTCCTTAAAGCGTTTCTGATGGCATTGCGGCTTATCTAGTAACACCAATGGCACCGCCTGAGAAAACAAAAAGCCTTGCATGTAATCCACCCCCACATTCGCAAGCACTTGTAATTCCTGTTCCGATTCAACGCCTTCGGCAACGACTTTAACGCCAAGTTTGTGTGCCAGTTCCGTAATCATCTTCACGATGTTGTATTTAGTGCTCCCCTCTTCGATATCTTTGACAAACTTACGATCGATTTTAAGCAGATCAAACTGCCCCTTTTCCAGATAAGAAAACGAAGAGTACCCCGTACCAAAGTCATCAATGGCGATCTTAATACCCTGCCCTCGTAGCTCTTCAAGGGCAGTGGTGTGTTCTTGGTCTTGTTCAAAGTAAGCCGTTTCAGTGAGCTCAATAGTGATTCGACTTGGATCTACTCCACTTTCAGCAATCAAATCAAACGAGCTTTGCAATACTTGCAACGAATCCAATTTGGTATTTAATGAACGATTAATAGTTAAACCAATATCCTCACCATACACTTTTTGAATATGAGGCAATTGCTTCAGCGCCGTTCGGCATACCACATCATCCAAAGCGGCGACCAACTCCAAGTCTTCGACTACAGAAATCATTTCTTGCGTGTCATAGGTTTTGTTATGGTGGTAAAAGCGCGCCAAAGCTTCGAACTTCACCACCTTTCCGCTACGAGTTTCAATGATCGGTTGGTAATACACATCAACCAACTGACTCTCAATTTGCGTTCTTAAAAACGCCTCAAAATGATGACGCTTAACCAACTCATCGTGCAGTTCACTGTTGTAAAAATTGAAGTAGCTCTTCTCCCCAGAAGATGAGGAAACCATCGCTTGAGCAGCGTGTACTAGTGCCTGTCTTGGATTATTAGTATCGTAGCCTAGGACTGACACCCCCATTTGTCCCTCTACAATCACATCATGCATACTGGTTCCTAATTCATTTCTTAGTTCAACAAAGAAGCCTCTTAGTGCAATTTGGATCGAACGTAGAGGGCTTAACCACTGACAGTGCGGAGTTTGCAAACACACCACAAACACATCTTTTGACAATTGACCGGCAATACTCGCGTGTCGGCTGCGCATCACAAAATCAGCAAGACCGAGTTGTTGTTCGAGTATGGTTTTTGGTGAGAAATTAGGACGCAGAGTCATAACGATATTAAGCTCTTTGTTACCAGTTTCTTGTACTAGCTTGGCAAGTCGAGATTCGAACTCTTCACGTGGAGGCAGGAAAGCAGACCATTGTTGGGGTTGTTCTCCGGCTTTCTTCATCCACAATAACGATGCAGAAATGTCCGTCGAAAAACCAAGAAAGAGCGTTCGACCCGAAGTGAAGTTCAAACGATAAATACATAAATGATGCGCTTGATTGCTACCGTTGGCAGTGCGGCTCAATAGGTTCCCATTCCAGAAACCTTCTTGATCAATCTGTTCCCAGATATCGTCATAAAAAGCTTTGCTGTGATGGTCCGAGCTAAAAATGTAGGTTTTCAAACCAACAATATCACGATTTTCATACCCCATTTGCTGCTCAAAGGCTCGATTACAGCCA
This sequence comes from Vibrio sp. SSH13-20, assembly GCF_040104475.1. Taxonomy (NCBI): domain Bacteria; kingdom Pseudomonadati; phylum Pseudomonadota; class Gammaproteobacteria; order Vibrionales; family Vibrionaceae; genus Vibrio; species Vibrio sp. SSH13-20. The sequence goes on along the minus strand of NZ_JBECOU010000002.1, from coordinate 661,027 downwards.
AGAATTCTTGTTTCCTGATCAGCGACTAAGATGCCAACGTTTGGCAAATCAAAAATCGTTTCGAGAATTTTTGCCAGCTCTTCACAACCTGTAATACTGAGTTGGGGGATAACCATACCTTGAACCACATGATCATTAAGACGTTCAAAACTCAAATCAACGTGAACCAGCATGGATTCGTTAGGCATTAAACAGCAAGACAAACTGCCATGCCCGCCATTAAGCTCTACTTGAGAGACTTTCTCCCTCGCAGCCCCCTGTTGACCCAGCAGCATGTGGTCAAACAAATCATCCAACCCTTTTAATGGCTCTTTTAAGCCGAATATGGACATCATCCCTCGTTGGTCACATTCAAACTCTCGAGTGCAGATGTCATAGGACCACTCGATGATTTGATGCTGACCGGACGCTGGGTGCACTTCTCCTTGTGCAATAGACAATACTTCACTCATTACCTAGCCCCCTATTTTTAGCCTTTCACTCTGTCTAATGATTTCCCATCGTGTCGCCGCGTTTTGCTGTTTTTTTATGATTGCAAAGTGGTCAAAACACAATCTGGAATGTCTACGCATTCAGTCATTATTTGGAGTCAAAATGACGTATGCATTTGTATGCACTAGTTAAATTATAGGAAGAGTTTTACATAAGCACACTATTGCGTAACGATAATTTTTAATCTTAGACAAAGGCAATAACCACAAGGGCTAGAAGGAGATAACACAAGAAAAGCCACCTCTAATTGCGAGTCATTTTCATCTAGAAATAAAAGTGGCTGAACTAAGCTTGATTAAGAGAGTTGGGTATAGATACCTGATCATCAAATCGCTATAATTCGCGCTCCTTGGAACAGAGAGCAAAATATGACCAACGACATTACTCCTATTCATGAGTACAAAAAATACTGGGCTGAGTGTTTTGGTACGGCACCTTTCTTGCCGACCAGTCGCAAAGAAATGGATGCCCTAGGATGGGATAGTTGTGACATTATCATTGTCACGGGTGACGCGTATGTGGACCACCCGAGCTTTGGTATGGCAATCATCGGTCGTCTGTTGGAGGCACAAGGCTTCCGCGTCGGTATCATTGCTCAACCAGAATGGAACAACAAAGATGCTTTCATGCAGCTTGGTAAGCCAAATCTGTTCTTCGGAATCACCGCGGGTAACATGGACTCCATGATCAACCGTTACACGGCGGACAAAAAACTTCGTCATGATGATGCTTACACGCCAAACAACGAAGGCGGAAAACGCCCAGATCGTGCAACGTTGGTGTACTCGCAACGTTGTCGTGAAGCCTATAAAGGCACACCTATCGTTCTTGGTGGTATCGAAGCTAGCTTACGTCGCGTAGCTCACTACGATTATTGGTCAGATAAAGTGCGCCGCTCTGTTCTGTTCGATGCAAAAGCTGACATCCTTCTTTTTGGTAACGCAGAACGTGCCCTAGTGGAAGTGGCTCACCGTCTTGCTGATGGCGAAGATATTTCTACCATGACCAATATTCGCGGTACGGCAGTTAACCTACCAGCTGAACCAGAAGGTTACACCGTTATCGATTCTTCTCGTATTGAGAAACCTCGTAAAGAAGCGTTCGTACCAAAGAACCCATACGAAGTGGAAACTCAGTGCGATACCAAAAAAGAAGAGCCTGTTGCACAGCCAATCACGATTCGTCCATCACGTCATGATGCAGCGAACACAGCGGTGCGCCTACCAGCCTTCGAAAAATTGCACAACGACCGCATTCTTTATGCCCATGCCAGCCGTGTTCTGCACTTAGAGACCAACCCATATTCGGGTCGTGCTCTATTGCAACGTCATGGCGACCGTGAGCTTTGGGTAAACCAAGCGCCAATTCCTTTGACGACAGAAGAAATGGATTACGTATTCGGCCTATCGTACGCGCGTGTTCCTCACCCTATGTATGGCAAAGCAAAGATCCCGGCTTACGACATGATCAAAACTTCGGTTAACATCATGCGTGGCTGTTTTGGTGGCTGTTCTTTCTGTTCAATTACCGAACACGAAGGTCGTATCATCCAAAACCGTTCGCAAGAGTCCATCATTAATGAGTTGGAAGAGATCCGCGACAAAGTTCCAGGCTTTACGGGCACAATCTCTGACTTGGGTGGCCCAACAGCAAACATGTACCGTCTTGGTTGTAGCGATCCGAAAGCAGAAGCAAACTGTCGTCGTCCTTCTTGCGTGTTCCCGGGCATCTGTAACAAGCTAAACACAGACCATAAACACACCATCGATCTTTACCGCGCCGCGCGTAAAGTAGAAGGTGTGAAGAAAGTCATGATCGCATCTGGCGTACGTTACGACCTTGCGATTGAATCACCAGAATACGTCAAAGAGCTTGTGACTCATCACGTCGGTGGTTACCTGAAAATTGCACCAGAGCACACAGAGAAAGGTCCACTGGATCTGATGATGAAGCCGGGCATGGGTACTTACGACCGCTTTAAAGAGATGTTTGAGAAGTACAGCGCGGAAGCGGGTAAAAAACAATACCTGATCCCTTACTTCATCTCGGCGCACCCAGGTACTGAAGATGAAGACATGCTGAACTTGGCACTATGGCTGAAGAAGAACAACTTCGAATGTGACCAAGTACAGAACTTCTACCCATCACCAATGTGTAACGCAACGTCGATGTACTACTCAGAGACAAACCCTCTGAAACGCGTGAAATACAAGCAACGTGAAGATGTGCCAGTGGCGAAAGGTGAACGTCAACGTCGCCTACATAAAGCCCTACTTCGCTACCACGATCCAGCTAACTGGCCGATGATCCGTGAAGCACTGATCAGCATGGGTAAAAAGCACTTGATTGGTGACAAGCCAACCTGTCTAGTCCCTGCAGAAGACATTGATGCACAGACACCAGCGCAACGTCGTAAGTCTGGTCGCCACGGCGCAAATCGTTTTGCAACCAAACACACTAAGAACCAACCAGGCTTCGGTGGTCACTTGAACAAGCGCTCTGAAGGTGGCTCACGTGATGACAAGCCATCTGGTCACCGCAACGGTTCAGGCAAAGCACAAGGCGGCTCAAATGGACAAGGTCGTGGAAACCAAAACCGTGGTAATGGCGGCGCTAATGGTCAACGTCCAAATTCTGGCTCACGCCCTGGTAGCAACAACCAAAAGCGCTCAAACGGTACGGGCTCGCAAGGTCAAGGTCGCCCTCAAGGTCAAGGCAAACCAGCAGATCAACGCAAACCAAAACGTCGTTAATTCAATAGAACTTGAATGCTAAAAAAGGGCTCCAGAGATTACTCTGGAGCCCTTTTGTTTTGTCTGGATAATCATTGCTCTTTAGAACAAGCTCTTTCAAACCACACTTGGTCTCTTTCGATACAAAAAATGGTATACGCCAACCAACTTCTTGGAAAAACAAACAACTTTTTGGTTAAAGCAGAGTTGCATAACGCCTAACATACTGATTTATAGTCGTTATATTTTGGTGCGATATTTGCCTAATGGAGTAAAACTCTTAAACATAGGCTGACGATGAGTAATCCACTTCCTCCAAAAACTTCGATGTTTTGGCACGACAACAGCTATACCCACGAAGAAGCTGTTCAGGCATTTGAAAGCGATGGCACGTTGAAATCTCTGAATACCGTTCCAACCACCGCATCCGATGATATGGCTGGCTCGCCTCCAGAGCGCAGTATGTTTTGGGAGGGAGAAACCAAAAAAATCGATCCGCCACCGCCGTCTGAACCAGAACCTCTCAATTTAAAAACCGAGAAAGAACCAACGGAGGCTTTACCGGCACACTTCATCCCTGTTCGCTACGCCATCGATCAGCTAGAGACAGAAGAAACACAACCTTTTGGTTTGCCTGACGAATGGAAAGGCCAAGGTCCAGCCAAACTCAATACCGTTGGCTATACCTTGCGTCAGCTTCGCGATGGTTGGTTGTATGTCTATGATGCAATCAACAAAAGCCTAGACGAATACGAAATCAAAGGAACGCAATTCACGCTCTACAAGCTGGGAGAGTCGGAAAGCCCAGAATCCGAACAGCGTGGTACCCCAGAAGGCGCAAAACCTTTTCTTACTTACGAAGATGGGAGCGTGCTGTCGATTTGTTACTCTGAACACCGCTGGACATGGAACATGTTCATGCGCGTCCTTAACAATCCGAGTAATCATATCGATCGCATGCAGACTGTTGTTCTGTCTGCAAACGAGAATCAGCACAACATTGCACCAATCGATAAGTTAACTCAAGTGGCTGATATTGAACCTTCTGCCGTTGATGATGGGCGTTTTGCAGATTCTGGCATCGCCACCAAAGCTAACGAAGATGGTTCTACCTTTAAACCTGTCGCAGCCGAGAGTGATTTGACCTCTGCGATTCCAGAAGAAGAGTCGGGCTACTTCGTCGCGATAAAAGATTACGCCGCAGACATTCAAGATATATCACTGCATTTTGTTGGTGCCGCAAGCCCATACCGCCTTTTCACTGACCAGTTTTCAAACCAGTGGAACTTAATGCAGACCGCTATGCAGCTGTGCATGTTCGGGGCAAGCGACAATATAGACATGCCCACAGGAGTAAAGCGCAAAAACCAAGAGCTTGAATTCTATATGGACATGGCGGATTACTATGACAACTCAGCAATGGTTGACCTTACCAGTGAATCTCAAGCAGCTATCATCAAAGGAATGCCATCTTCATTTTCCCAGCAAGCTATCGATGATTACCAAAAATCCACTTCAGAAATAGCAGAGGCCATACAGAAGAAATATGGCATTTCAGCAAACCGATTTGGTAAATACGAGCAATGGATAGCGACTGAGCGTTGGCGTAAGCAACTCAACTGGAAACAAATGCTGAGCGAAATGCAGGAGCTGTCAGAACAAAAAGAAACCATGCTTGCCGAAGTTGTTTCAGTAAAAAGCGACTTTATCGCTGTAATGGAGTCTTTGACACCGCATCATCTCGAAAGAACCTTCGACCTATACAGTGAAGATACACAATACAGCTTGTATCAACTCCATAAACAAGCCGTTGAGTCATTTACTTTGGTGGTGCAGGAAGAAGACCGCCAATGGGCTGAAAGCCAATGGGAGAAACCAACCAGTTTACTTGCTCTCTATGCCTCTGGGTTTAGCCGAAGCTTATTTAAAGTAATAGAGAAGAATATTATTGAGGCGCAGAATGAACAGTCGATCGCCTCGGAAAATTCTGATGCTGATAATCAGTTGATGGACCAGATCTCGGCTACAAGCAACCGTGTGAGCATGTACTCTAAGATCATGGATTTTGTTTCCAACCCAAACACTGCGGAAACGGACTTTCTCAAGGATATCGCCAAAGGTTTCCAAGAGCTGGACATTATCTTTAAATCTGCAATAGGTGCACTTGCAAAAGGAGTTTTAGAGTTTGGCGTTAGCATGACTTCACAAGCATCGATTTTACTGATGCCTGTTTTCGCTAAACCTCTGAACCGTCAGAGCTATTATTTGTTTGCTGTTATAGCAGAGCATATGGCACACAATATGCCAATTACTTTAAATGAAAGCTACGCTCACGATTTTAAAAAATGGAAAACACGCGTAAATAATTACCCAAGTGAGCTCAAGAAAAACGATGCGGTCATTGCTGACTTCCAGAAAAACAACCGCAAAGCCGACTCTAAATACACAACAGCTTTAAAAAATAAAAAGAGAATTAAGAAGGCACTTGCTGTGGCTACATTGGAGTACCCACAGCGTATTGAATTACCCGATGATCTACCGCAAAGAACCGTCGAGCTTAGAACTCGGATCGCTATGAATAAGCTCGATGATTTGAATAAACTGTTCGAGAATGCCGGTGGTCTAGGCTTTATGGCATTAGTATTTAACTGCATCGCGCTTGGTGATGCCATGAGCAGTATTCAAGACACAGGGTTAATGTCCTCAGATGAATTTTTAGATATTCAGCAAAAGCTTTTTTATACAGTAAACGCGTGGACGGGGATTCGTACAGGGAAGTTATGGGATAAGGTTAAAGGGAGTGACGAACTCAGAAAGCACTCACTGAAAACTCTTAAAAAGTTAGTAGCTCGAAATACAAAAGGCTTTGAAAACCTGATTATTGATGACTTAAAGGTATTCAATAAATGGCTAGCTGTAACCGGAGTTATTGGAGCTCTTGCTTCAGGGATAGAGGCCTATCGCTCATGGAAGAAAATTGACGGCTTGTACGGCAACGCGAGAGTTGTGGAATACTTCAACTTTGCATCTTTAGTTGGATTGACACTTATTGGTGGATTTCAAGCTATCGGCGGAATAACAGGCATATGGTCGGCAAACATTCTCTTTGGAGGACCAATAATGTTTGTCATTATGAGCCTTACTGCAGTTTACCTTCTTAGTAATCATATAATGAGTAAACTTAAACAAGATGATTATCAAAAATGGTTAGATAAACTTCCTTGGGGCTATCACCCAGATAAAGCCCAGTGGAGTCAATCCTCAAGCTTGGTAGAGAGAGAAAAGCATAATTCTTCTTTAGTGCAAGAGGCTCTTTTTGAGTTAAAAACCATAATGGATAAACCTTTGATCTGCCAAATACCATTGATGCGTACCGTTCCGAATTCAACAACACAGTATCCAGCAGCAAAACAAGAATTGTTTGGTATTGAGCTACATATCCAAGTTCCCACCAATACAGCAAGAGAAGGAATAAAACTTCGGACAAATACTTCTGTAACAGAGGGGGGACTGAGGTCGGGAGCTTGGTACACAGGAGTAGACCTAGAAACGTTGAATAGTTCAACGGATTCCTCAGATTCTCAAAGCGTCTATAAATTGACTCTACCAATGAAAGACTCAGCTAACTATCTAGCATTTGAGATTGAATACATCCTTGATGATAAAAACGAATTAAGCCGTAAGTACTGGTTCCAAAATAATGCAAAACAGCGTGCAACTTATACGGCGATTTCAGACAATACTAAACAAGCAACGATCAGAAGTTCATTAACTTCAGATGCTAATGAACTTAGCTTACAGGAGTAACCCTTGGCTTATTTACCTTTTTACATCACGCCAGACGAGCTTTCGGCTTATCAAGAAGAACAAGAGCAACAAATTCTAAGGGGGAAAGATCTCACAACCTGGCACAAGCACGATATTGAAGAGCCTTTTCGATACTTATACCTATCGATTGCTATAGCCGCTGTCAGTCCATTATTTTTCCTTACCTATTTCCTACATGATAACAGTGACATGATCTTAACTTATATTTTATCGGGTCTGACGATAATCATGTCTGGTGTATCTTATCTGACATTTGGTTTGGACAATCGTTATGATTACACCTTGTCCGATCGCGGATTGGTTATAAAAAAGCGACGTGATTTACCGAATTGGGTCAACTCTGCGACTCAAGCCATGGGTTGGATTGGAGCAATATTTTGTGTCGTGATGGTTGGGGTTGCTGGCCCCATGGTTCTTGCCGGAGCTGGTGGGTTTATATTGGTTTCATTTGGTATGCTTAAACGACAGCCTGATGAAGCAACAGAAGTGAGAGTAGGCGAACGAGAAGATTGGCTTTTTGCGGACTACAACAAGAAAAGGAAAGTGATTCAGTTCTATTTTAAGCAGGACATATGCAGATATCGAGATACTGCTCATAAGACTATCTTTCGCTCACAGGATAGATCAGATTGTTATGTTTTCTTTAAAACTGAAGCGGATTTAGAATCCATGGTCGCGCAACTGTCAAAGGTCTACAAACTGGATTGTACAGAGGTAGATGACCACAAAAAACTGTTTGAATCGAAGCCAGAATCAAGACTGTTTAGTATTCCAGTTTGTAGTAGAGAATATCAAACCGATGAGGTATTTGATTTAAGGGCGTCAAATGCCCCGCTTCCAGAGCGAGAGTACCTATACAACGGTAAGTGGCAAACGGAATCTGAAATCGAACAATCAAAACCTGAACTAACAACAGCCAAGGAGTAACCTTTGGCTTATTTACCTTTCTATATTACCCCAGAAGAATTTTCAGCATACCAAGAAGAGCAGGAGCAAAAAATTCTTAATGGGAATAATCTGACAGTCTGGCACAAGTACGATATTGAAGAACCTTTTCGATACTTATACTTATCGATTGCTATAGCCGCAGTCAGCCCATTATTTGTTCTTACCTATTTCCTACATGATAGTAGCGAAATGATCTTAACTTACATTTTGTCGGGTCTAACGATAATTATGTCTGGTGTGTCTTATCTGACATTTGGTTTGGACAATCGTTATGATTACACCTTGTCCGATCGCGGGTTGGTTATAAAAAAACGACGTAATTTACCGAATTGGGTAAACTCTGCAACTCAAGTCATGGGCTGGATTGGCGCAATAGTTTGTGTTTCGATGGTTGGGGCTGCTGGACCGGTGACACTTGTCGGAGCCGGTGGCTTTATATTGGTTTCATTTCGCATGCTTAAACGCCAACCCGATGAACCAACAGAAGTGAGAGTTGCAGAGCGTGAAGATTGGTTGTTTGCCGACTATAACAAAAAGCGCAAAGTGATCCAGTTCTACTTTAAGCAGGATAAGTGTGAATATATCGATATGGAACACAACACCATTGTCCGTTCACATAGTAGATCTGATTGCTACGTATTTTTCAAAACAGAAACGGACTTAGAATCGATGGTAAATCAGTTAGCTACGGAATATAAGCTGGATTGTACAGAAGTAGATGACCACAAAAAGCTGTTTGAATCGAAGCCAGAAGCTAGACTGTTTAACATTCCTGTTTGTAATAGAGAATATAAAACCGATGAGGTACTTGATTTAAGGGCGTCAAATGCCCCGCTTCCTGAGCGTGAATACCTTTACAACGGTAAGTGGCAAACGGAATCTGAGATTGAAAAATCTAAATCTGAACTAACAACAGCCAAGGAGTAACCCTTGGCTTATTTACCTTTCTATATTACCCCAGAAGAATTTTCAGCATACCAAGAAGAGCAGGAGCAAAAAATTCTTAATGGGAATAATCTGACAGTCTGGCACAAGTACGATATTGAAGAACCTTTTCGATACTTATACTTATCGATTGCTATAGCCGCAGTCAGCCCATTATTTGTTCTTACCTATTTCCTACATGATAGTAGCGAAATGATCTTAACTTACATTTTGTCGGGTCTAACGATAATTATGTCTGGTGTGTCTTATCTGACATTTGGTTTGGACAATCGTTATGATTACACCTTGTCCGATCGCGGGTTGGTTATAAAAAAACGACGTAATTTACCGAATTGGGTAAACTCTGCAACTCAAGTCATGGGCTGGATTGGCGCAATAGTTTGTGTTTTGATGGTTGGGGCTGCTGGACCGGTGACACTTGTCGGAGCCGGTGGCTTTATATTGGTTTCATTTCGCATGCTTAAACGCCAACCGGATGAACCAACAGACATTAAAATCGGAGAGCGTGAAGATTGGCTATTTGCTTATTACAACAAACAACGCAAGGTTATTACTCTCTATCATAAGTATGACGATTGCGATTACAGAGATGTAGCGAAAACGACCGTTAATCGATGCCATAATCGCGGTAGGAGTTTTCTATTTTTTAAGTCAACCAATGACTTAAAGAGAGTACTGGAAAAGCTCTCTGAAGAGTATCAACTTAAATGTACCGAATTCGAGGATATCAAAGCCTTGTTCAATGCTTATTCACCTGACGAATTGCTCTCGGAACCAGCAAGAAGCCTAGAGTTCCCTTTGGATGATACGTTTGAACTTAGAGCTCAAAACGCTCCTATCCCTGAATGGGAATACCTTTACAACGGCAAGTGGCGAACCGAATCTGAGATTGAAAAATCTAAATCTGAACTAACAACAGCCAAGGAGTAACCCTTGGCTTATTTACCATTTTATATCACCCCAGAAGAGTTGGCGGTTTATCAAGAGGCTCAAGAGCATGAGATTTCTTCTGGTCAAGGCTTTAAAAACTGGCAAACAAAAAATGTCGAAGAAGCTTCTAGATACATTTATTTGAAGATGACTTCGATTCCTGCAGCTATCTTCATTATTCTCTTTTTCGTACTTGCTGATTTAAACAATTTATCATCCGCACTAACTCTAGCTAGCGGGTTTTGTTTATCCACGTCAGTTATATATTTTCTTTTGAGGCTCAACTTTGTCAAAAGGTATACTTATACCTTATCTGATAAAGGCTTTGTCATTAAGTCACAAAGCACTGTACCGCGTTGGATGAACAATGCTACACAAGCTGTCGGTTGGATTGGTGCTATCGTATGTATATTAATGATAGTACTTGTTGGCCCAATGGCGCTAGCAGGCGCAGGTGCCTTTATATTGGTTTCCTTTAAAATGCTTAAACGCCAACCAGATGAAGTAGCCGAAATTAAAGTTGGCGAACGAGAAGATTGGCTTTTTGCGGACTACAACAAGAAAAGGAAAGTTATCCAATTCTATTTTAAGCAGGACATATGCAGATATCGAGATACTGCTCATAAGACTATCTTTCGCTCACAAGATAGATCAGATTGTTATGTTTTCTTTAAAACTGAAGCGGATTTAGAGTCCATGGTCGCGCAACTGTCAAAGGTCTACAAACTGAATTGTACCGAGGTCGATGATCATAAAAAGTTGTTTGAAGCAAAGCCAGAATCAAGGCTCTTTAGTATTCCGGTTTGTAGTAAAGAATATCAAACCGATGAGGTATTTGATTTAAGGGCGTCAAATGCCCCGCTTCCTGAGCGTGAATACCTTTACAACGGCAAGTGGCAAACGGAATCTGAAATCGAACAATCAAAACCTGAACTAACGACAGCCAAGGAGTAACCCTTGGCATATTCACCATTTTATATCACCCCAGAAGAGTTGGCAGTTTATCAAAAGGCGCAAGAGCAAGAAATTCTCACAGGGGACAATATAACAACGTGGCGTAAGTACGATATTGAAGAACCAAATCGATACCTTTATTTGTTCATTTCGATTGTGGCAATGTTGCCGATAATTGTATTTTTCTACTTCCTTGGCTTTTGGTCTAGAGGGTGGGTTAATGATGCCATATCGGTACTTGTCACATTTTTTGTGTACTCGCTAAGCTACTACATGTATGGACGAGACTATCGCTATGACTACATTTTTTCAGATAAAGGCTTTGTGATGAAAAAGCGTCGCAATATGCCTAAATGGATAAATACCGCTACGCAAGCTGTTGGCTGGATAGGCGCAGTGGTATGTGTGGTAATGGTAGCGGTGGTAGGTCCGATGGCATTAGCGGGAGCTGGTGCTCTTATTTTATTCTCATTCGGTATGTTAAAACGCCAGCCTGATGACCCAACAGAAGTGAGAGTTGGAGAGCGAGAAGATTGGCTCTTTGCTGATTACAATAAGAAAAGAAAAGTACTCCAATTCTATTTTAAGTATGATAGGTGCGAATACCAAGATACTGCTCATAAGACTATCTTTCGCTCACAAGATCGATTCGATTGTTACGTTTTCTTTAAAACTGAAGCAGATTTAGAATCCATGGTCGCGCAACTGTCAAAGGTCTACAAACTGAATTGTACAGAGGTCGAGGACCACAAAAAGCTGTTTGAAGCAAAGCCAGAATCAAGACTGTTTAGTATTCCTGTTTGTAGTCGAGAATATAAAACCGATGAGGTGTTTGATTTAAGGGCTTCGAAAGCCCCACTCCCAGAGTGTAAGTATCTTTACAACGGTAAGTGGCAAACTGAATCTGAGATTGAAAAATCTGAATCTGAACTAACAACAGCCAAGGAGTAACCTTTGGCTTATTTACCTTTTTACATCACGCCAGACGAGTTTTCGGCTTATCAAGAAGAACAAGAGCAACAAATTCTAAAAGGGAAAGAGCTCACAACCTGGCACAAGCACGATATTGAAGAGCCTTTTCGATACTTATACTTATCAATTGCTATAGCCGCAGTCAGCCCATTATTTTTCCTTACCTATTTCCTACATGATAGTAGTGAAATGATCTTAACTTACATTTTATCGGGGCTGACGATAATCATGTCTGGTGTATCTTATCTGACATTTGGTTTGGACAATCGTTATGATTACACCTTGTCCGATCGCGGGTTAGTTATAAAAAAACGACGTAATTTACCGAATTGGGTAAACTCTGCAACTCAAGTCATGGGCTGGATTGGAGCTATTGTATGTATATTGATGGTTGCGTTTGCCGGACCTGTGGTTCTTGTCGGAGCCGGGGGGTTTATACTGGTTTCGTTTCGAATGCTAAAGCGACAACCAAATGAGGAGACTGAAGTACTTGTGGCTCTCCGTGAAAATTGGCTTTGTTGTGAATACTGCAAAAATAGAAAAGTAATCGAACTATATCATAAACACGATGACTGCTCGTACCAAGACACTGCTAAAACAACGGTAACAAGATACCACTCTATTGGAAGTTCCTATCTATTCGTCTCTTCACCAAAGCAATTAGAGGAAACCTTAAACATGCTTAATCAAGAGTTTGAACTGGATTGTAAAGAAGTCCAAAAAGCGAAAGACTTATTCGATTTCTCGAAACTTCCAGAAATATACAAAACAACGCCATTCCGCGGGACACATTACCCGTTAGAAGCAGTGGGAACGTTACGAACATCAAACGCTCCATTACCTGATTTAGAATATATATCTTCAATTTTAGCCAAGGAGTAACCCTTGGCATATTCACCATTTTATATCACCCCAGAAGAATTGGCGGTTTATCAAGAAGCGCAAGAGCAAGAAATTCTTAATGGGATGAATCTGACAGTCTGGCACAAGCACGATATTGAGGAACCTTTTCGATACTTATACTTATCGATTGCTATAGCCGCAGTTAGCCCATTATTTTTCCTTACCTATTTCCTACATGATAGTAGTGAAATGATCTTAACTTACATTTTATCGGGGCTGACGATAATCATGTCTGGAGTGTCTTATCTGACATTTGGTTTGGACAATCGGTATGATTACACCTTCTCCGATCGCGGGTTAGTTATAAAAAAACGACGTAATTTACCGAATTGGGTAAACTCCGCGGCTCAAGTCATGGGCTGGATTGGAGCAATAGTTTGTGTCTTGATGGTTGGAGTTGCTGTACCGATGGTTCTTGTCGGAGCCGGTGGCTTTATATTGGTTTCCTTTAAAATGCTTAAACGCCAACCAGATGAAGTAGCCGAAATTAAAGTTGGCGAACGTGAAGATTGGCTGTTCGCCTACTACAACAAAAAGCGTAAAGTGATTCGCTTCTACCACAAGTATGACGAGTGTTCTAAATGGAATCTAGAGAAGCACACCGTCTTCAGAGCTCAAACTCGTGGTTATAGCTACTTATTCTTTAAGACTGTTCAAGACCTAGACGCAATTCTAGAAACCCTTTCATACAAGTACGGCATTGAATGTATTGATTTTCCAGACCATAAAGCGTTTTTTGAAGGAAGACCTGAACCTCGAATTGAAGATATCCCTTCTCGTAGTCTTGAATTTCCGGTAGCCGATACCTTTGACCTTAGGGCTCAAAATGCCCCGCTTCCTGAATGGCGACGTATATACAACGGCAAGTGGCGAACCGAATCTGAGATTGAAAAATCTAAATCTGAACTAACAACAGCCAAGGAGTAACCCTTGGCTTATTTACCATTTTATATCACCCCAGAAGAGTTGGCGGTTTATCAAGAGGCTCAAGAGCATGAGATTTCTTCTGGTCAAGGCTTTAAAAACTGGCAAACAAAAAATGTCGAAGAAGCTTCTAGATACATTTATTTGAAGATGACTTCGATTCCTGCAGCTATCTTCATTATTCTCTTTTTCGTACTTGCTGATTTAAACAATTTATCATCCGCACTAACTCTAGCTAGCGGGTTTTGTTTATCCACGTCAGTTATATATTTTCTTTTGAGGCTCAACTTTGTCAAAAGGTATACTTATACCTTATCTGATAAAGGCTTTGTCATTAAGTCACAAAGCACTGTACCGCGTTGGATGAACAATGCTACACAAGCTGTCGGTTGGATTGGTGCTATCGTATGTATATTAATGGTACTACTTGTTGGCCCAATGGCGCTAGCAGGCGCAGGTGCCTTTATATTGGTTTCCTTTAAAATGCTTAAACGCCAACCAGATGAAGTAGCCGAAATTAAAGTTGGCGAACGAGAAGATAGGCTTTTTGCGGACTACAACAAGAAAAGGAAAGTGATTCAGTTCTATTTTAAGCAGGACATATGCAGATATCGAGATACTGCTCATAAGACTATCTTTCGCTCACAGGATAGATCAGATTGTTATGTTTTCTTTAAAACTGAAGCGGATTTAGAATCCATGGTCGCGCAACTGTCAAAGGTCTACAAACTGGATTGTACAGAGGTAGATGACCACAAAAAACTGTTTGAATCGAAGCCAGAATCAAGACTGTTTAGTATTCCAGTTTGTAGTAGAGAATATCAAACCGATGAGGTATTTGATTTAAGGGCGTCAAATGCCCCGCTTCCTGAGCGTGAATACCTATACAACGGTAAGTGGCAAACGGAATCTGAAATCGAACGCTTAAAAGCGGAAGGTGAACAGCGAGCCACTCCCACTTCATAGTTCAGCATTAAAAAGGGCTCCAGAGATAACTCTGGAGCCCTTTTGTTTTATCTGAATTGACTTGGATAACTAAATTATTTCGCTACGTTACCTGCAACGTTTAGTGCATCCCATGTACGTGCGAATGGTGGTGCGTAGCAGAAGTCCATATAGCCTAGTTGCTGTGTGGTCATCTTCGCAGTGATGGCAACAGCGAGTGCATTGATTCGGCCTACAGCGCCCTTCTTGCCAACGATTTCACCGCCAAGCAATACATTGGTTTCTGGGTGGTAAACCAGCTTCACTTTAATGTCTTCTTGACCTGGGTAGTAGTCGGTTTGGTTCTTATCTGAAATGGTTGAAACCTTCACTTCCAAACCGTGTTCTTTAGCTAGAAGTTCCGATACGCCTGTGCATGCCAGTTCGTAGTCCAGCACTTTCAAGCAAGATGAACCCAAGAAGCCACTCATGTAAGTGTCTTTCCCAGCAAGTTTGTCAGCCATCATGCGCGCTTGCTTGTTCGCTGTGGTTGCCAGTGGAACATACACTGATTTACCTAGCGCCATATGGTGAACCACTGCACAGTCGCCTACAGCGTAAATGTGTGCATCTTCTGTTGCGCCAAACTCATCCACTAGCAATGCGCCGTTCGTTGCTTTTGGTAACTCGAATGCTTCTGTGTTTGGTTTAAAACCAAGTGACATGATCACAACGTCTGCTTCAACATTGCCGTTGTCGGTTTCTACGATGTAACCGCCCTGCTCTGCGTCGCGAATGGCTGATACGCTGCAACCAGTTTTAAGCTCAGCGCCAGATTCACGAATCGCGCCTTCTACCACTTCAATCATTTCTGGGCTGAACTGACGACTCATCACGTGTTGTTCACGCTCAATGATGGTGACGTGCTTACCTAGTAGGTGTGCAGCATCGAACACTTCAAGACCGATAAAACCACCGCCAATCACACAAATGCGTTGTTTGTTGCTGTCCTTAAGCGCTTCTTTTACTGCCAAACCATCTTCCATGCTGGTTAGCGTGTATACGTGCTCTGGGTTGAACTCGCCAAACGATGGCACGATTGGACGCGCGCCCGTGGCAATCACCAACATATCGTAATCGATGATGTTTTCTTCACCTTGGTGACGAACTTTAATCTGCTTTTTTGTGCGGTCTAGTGCCACCATTTCAGTTTCAATGCGCACGTCTAAACCAGATTTAATCGCTTGTTCTGGCGTACGAGAAATCATGCGCTCAGTGTCATCAAACATGCCACCAGCAAAATAAGGTAAACCACACGCACCAAACGAGATGTAATCGCGCTTATCCAGCACAATCACTTCATCTGATGGCTGATTACGTTTGTATTTCGCTGCGAAACTCATACCTGCAGCGCTACCGCCTACGACAACAACTTTCATATTTATTACCTAAATAACCTGAACTCAGGAAAAACGGAGAGCACCCGCGTTGGGTGCTCTTTATTAAGTTTGGAAATTACACTGCTGCTTCTTTTGACACTGTTGCAGCCACATCTGCGTTGTATTGCTCAGTGTTTAGTGAGCCATTCTTCTTCGCGGTTAGCACGCCTGACAACATTGAGCCAGAGATGTTAAGCGCGGTACGAGCCATATCGATAAGCGCTTCGATAGAAACCAGAATCGCCACAACCGTAATGTCTAGACCCATGATGGTTAGTACCGCTACTGCTGCGAACGTTGCACCGCCACCAACACCTGCGATACCGAATGAAGCAATCGCGATTACAGCAATCAGTTGTAGGATGAAGCCTAGGTCAACTGGCATGCCCATTACTTGAGCCGCCATGATAGCTAGCATTGCTGGGTAGATACCCGCACAACCGTTCTGACCGATACTGGTACCGAATGTTGCTGACATGTTTGCTGTTTCTTCGTCCACACCTAGACGTTGAGTTTGAGTTTCAACGTTTAGTGGGATTGCCGCCATGCTTGAGCGAGAACCGAAGCCAAATACGAGCACTGGCCAGATTTTCTTCATGAACTTAGCAGGAGACAGACCGAACAAAGACACCATCACGAAGTGGATAGCGAACATTACACCGATTGCCACGTAGCTTGCTAGTAGGAATCGACCCATTTCTGCTAGTGCGAACAAATCGTTTGTCATCATGAACGTAGTCATCAGAGCAAATACACCGTAAGGCGTCAGCTTCAGAATTTCACGTACCATTGAAAGCACTACTTCTTTTGCTGAGTTGATGAAATCAACAAAGTTTTGCACTTTCTCTGGCTTACGGTTTTTCACTTGCAGGATACAGTAGCCAAGGAACATACCGAACAGGACGGTCGATAGCGTCGAAGTACGTTGAGAGCCCGTTAGCATGTCAAAGATGTTCGTTGGGATGATAGACAGAGCCATACCTGACAGGCCGCTGCTCGCCATCGCATCTTGCGTTGCAATCAGAGAGTCGCCACGCGCTTCAATAGCGCTGTTAGTGCCGATAGTGCTCACTAGTGCGTTTGCATCGATACCGAACAGGTAAATACTTGCGATGCCCACTGCAGCAGAAATAGCACAAGTGAAAAGTAGAATACCGATGATTTTTGGTGCGATACGCGATAGTGCACCGCCGCCTTCTACGTTCATGATCGAAGAGATCATCGCCACAAATACTAGTGGGATTACGATCATTTGTAGAAGCTTGATGTAGCCTTTACCGAACACAGAAATCAGTTCAGCAAAACCTGCCGTTGCAACGTTGCCTACGCCGAATACGAGCTGAATTGCACCGCCGAATAACAGGC
The DNA here is from genome assembly GCF_040104475.1 of Vibrio sp. SSH13-20. NCBI lineage: Bacteria > Pseudomonadati > Pseudomonadota > Gammaproteobacteria > Vibrionales > Vibrionaceae > Vibrio > Vibrio sp. SSH13-20. The sequence continues at coordinate 643,671 of NZ_JBECOU010000002.1, read as the reverse complement.
CAGCAGCAAGCGCACTCAGTACGCGGAAGTTAAAGCTTTTCTTTTGTTTTTTGAAGTTCGCAAGTAATGCGTAGAACCCAAAGAACAAGATGCTCAATCCAATAAATGAAACGCTCATGAGAATCTCCTATTGATACCCATTTATGTCCGAAAATCGGTTACTTTTTGTATGCAATGGCTTCAACTTCAACCAATGCGTCTTTTGGTAGTCTTGCTGCTTCAACGCAAGAGCGAGCGGGTGCGTTTTCTGTACCAAATACCTCTGTGTACACTTCGTTAAAGGCGGCGAAGTTTTCCATGTCTGATAGGAAGCATGTCGTCTTCAATACTGTGTCTAGACCCGCACCGCTTGCTTCTAGAACTGCTTTTAAGTTTTCTAGTGACTGACGAGCTTGTTCTTTGATGCCGCCTTCAACAAATTGCATGGTTTCTGGAACCAGTGGCAACTGACCTGATGTGTAAACCATGTCGCCGTAAGCTGTGCCTTGAGAGTAAGGACCGATAGCTGCTGGTGCTTGTTCAGTGGCAATAATTTTTTTCACGATACAACTCCTAAGTGATTAATTTTATTATGATTTAAATTCTCGGATAAACTTGTAAACCGCCTGGCGGCTAATCCCAAGTTGCTCTGATACTTGTGTCGTCGTCTCTTTTAGCTCAAATACACCGTTATCAAACAAACAACGAATAATGGCTTTGTTACGACCTTTAGCTGAAACCGTCTCATCTTGGTCAACCTCTTGCGTGGCAGCACTTAACGCTTGCTTGATGACATCATTGGCGTTGTTACTGAAGGTCTCACTGACCAAGGTTTGTGATACGTGACACTGTGGCATCAGCGTCTTGACGATCTCAGGGAATGGGAAAGATAAATTCATGTTGATACATAGCATGCCAATCGGCTTTTGCTCTGGACCAGCCAAAATGCACGTGGTCGATTTCAGTAGCGAACCATCGGCGGCATTGGTGAAATAACTCTTCGGAGAGACCTCGCCCGTTTTCTCGAAGGTGCTCCACATACGTAAGCCCAAATCAGTGATTGGCGAGCCAATTTCACGCCCAGTATGATGACCATTTACAATCTTCACGACTGAATTTTCTAAGCTTTCAAATGAATGAATAACGACTTCGCAATACGGTCCGATCAAGTCGGCGATTGTATCTGCCAAGCGAAAATAGTTGCTTAAACATGCTCTGTCTTCGTCGGTGAATCTAACTTGCTTTACGCTCATCATTTCGGTTTACATTTTTGAACTCAATGACTGAAAACTACTCCTTTCGGGTAAGTTCAGCAATACAGAGTAAACTTCTGTAAACTGCAAATTCACGCTCAAAACACCAGCAAAAATCGAATAAATGATCAAAATCACGCACAATAGTTGAACAAGATCACCAAAAACATATGAATTCGGTTTAATTTCTTAAACCTTGTCAAAGTTTAAATATTTAAAATCAAAGATTGCATTTTTGAACACTTTAATGATCTAGAACAAGTTCTAAAATTCAGTAAAAACCACATACGGTAAACTCTCATTCTACATGCAAGTTGATTTATAAAATCAACTTCAATCAAAACGCTAAAACCACGACACAAGATGAATAAAATTTCATCTCACATACCCAATTTGTATATCTAAGTCACCTTGAGATATGTGGGCGTACAATCGACTTGTTTCCATTCCATACCTATAAGACGAATCTGAATTTAAAAAGACGCAGATACAGAAGAAAAAATTGGACAGGTTATTTAGGACATAAAAAAACCGAGCGCTCGATGCGCTCGGTTCGATAAAACTATAGGGTAGTAAAAACAAACTAGGAAAGCTTGAATTTACTGAGTTCTCCGTGAAGATCGCCAGCTTTGACCGTCAACTCGTTACTGATTTCAACCGATGATGTCATGGTGTCCATCACCTCTACCGCCGTATCGTTGATGATCACAACATTGCGGTTGATCTCTTCTGAAACGGAGCTTTGCTCTTCAGCTGCAGAAGCAATCTGATTGTTCATGTCATTGATGACTTCAATCGCTTGGTTGATTTCAGACAGAGCCAAATGCGCTGCTTGAGTCTCGCCCTTGGTATCAATGGCTTGTTTCTGACTTTGCTCCATCAACACGACAATAGATTGTGTCTCTTGTTCTAAGCGAGCCAACATAGCGCGGATTTCTTCTGTTGAACCTTGAGTACGATTTGCTAGATTTCGAACTTCATCCGCTACTACTGCAAAACCTCGACCCGCTTCACCTGCACGTGCCGCCTCAATCGCTGCATTCAGTGCCAACAGGTTGGTTTGTTCAGCAATGCCACCAATCTCACTCAAAATACCCTGAATCGCGGTACTAGAATCGACCAAGTTTTGCGTTTGCTGCTGTGCATCGTTGACTTGCATCGCTAAGTTATCGACCGCACTCGCCGCATTGTCCATGCGTGTCATGCCATTTAGGCTGTTGCTTTGCACTTGGCTTGCTGCAGCAGCCGCTTGAACCGCAGAGTTTGCAACTTCTTGCGCGGTTGCACTCATCTCATTGATTGCAGTTGCCAGTGAATTCACTTCATTCACCTGCGCGTTGAGTTGATCACGAGATGCCGCTGCTCGCGTTTGACCTTCTGTGGCGTTCTTATCTACCTGATCTGCCGTGCTCATTACCGTCAACAACATTTCTTGCATACGGGATAAGAAAGTATTGAACCAGTGGGCAAGCTGCGCTGTTTCATCTTTGCCTTTCACTTCAATGCGGTAGGTCAGATCGCCTTCGCCTTGTGCCGCATCTTTAAAGCGCTCGACTAAGTTATTGAGCACTTTACCTAAAGAGCTGGCAATAAACGCCATAGCAGCAATACCTAAAAGAGCAGCGATGATCCCCGCCCACACACCTTTTTCAAGCGCTTTTGTATTCTGCTCATCACTCCATTGTTGGTAGGTGTCGACGCTTTTTGTAAGATAGTTGCTGGGAACTGACACCATGACTACCCACGGAGCATCACTCGTTTCAATTGACGTAATCGCATATTCGTCACCACCAAAAGTAACGAGACCAGCGCCTTTTTCTTTCGCGATCGACTGAATGTTTGCCCACTGTGCTGCAAGCTCAGAAGACACCTTCTTGCCTACCATTTCTGCATCACGACTGTTTGCCAATGTAATGCCTTTCCATGATGTGATAAGGATTTTTCCTTGTCCTTCAAACAGGTCTCGTGCAAACAACTCACTCTGACTTTGCAGCTCGTGTAGCGAGAGATCAAAACCGAGTGAGCCAATGATTTTACCATCCTGCTTAATTGGCTGACTGATGGTAGTGATCAACTCTTGTTTACCACGAACTGGATAAAAGTACGGCTCCATTACGAAAGTTTTGCCTGTTTCGTAAGGCATTAAGTGCCAATCGTCTTTACGCTCACCGTTGTTGTTTAACTCCGTATTACTAAAGCTCTCCATTGCGACAGCGTCAAAGCTATTCTTATCGTTTGGAGAGAAGAAAGGTGCGAGGTAGCCTTGGCTGTTAAAGCCGATTTCAGGACTAAAAGTCGTTTGCTGTGACCATGTTTTGTCTTGCCAAACCATATAACCAGCAAATACGGCTTTGTTTTGTGCTTCTAATGCGGCAGTAAACTGTTTAACAATAAGATCTGCGCTCGCATCTGTCTCTGCACTTAGCTCAATAATCGAACGTACTTGTTTAAGGTTTGCCAACACAGGATCGAGTTGGTTGGCTACATTCAAACCTTGCTGAATTGCGGTATTTTGCAAGTCGGTGTTGGTCGCATCTGTTAACTGCGTTTTGACCTTCTCGTTCACTTGTTTGTTTACATCGGTAAATGCGTTTGTGGTCATTCCCATGGCAATAAGCAAAGTGAAAGCCATCGCTCCACCAGCGCTGACCGCAATTCGCGTTCGTATACTGTTAAACATAGAAACCTCTGTAACTAAAAATAAGTTGGCGTTAGTTTTTGAAATATCGTGGATTTTAAACAACAGAAGTGAACAGGAGGCGCCAAGATATGAATAGAAAAAGAACAGAAAGATCAATTTTATTAACAGAATTAACTGGCGAGGGGATTTTATATTTAAAGGTAATGAGCTGCACAATAAATAAAGTGATTAAGTTGATAGTATAACTCTTTGTATTTACGGAACTTAAACCTTACAAAAAAGATGGCTTTTATATGAAAGTAATCAAATATTAAAGTAGAGGTATGCTTACGAGTCGATTAATCATTTCGTGATTTAGATCACATTTAATTTTCCTCATCTTTTTGTTTTCACTGCAATTATTATCTGGATAACCAAGCCATTATTCGCTCGATTGTTGGAACACCCAGTGCATACTCAGCAAGTAATTGCTCACCATACCCGCCAAAATTCCCATCACTAAAGCATTGTAAACTGTTGTCCCTTGTGTACCCAATAAGAGTGTAGTGACTTTGAAAACGGCAAAGTTTGGTAATGCGCTGATGCTTGCGCTAAGCATAAACTTTTGCCATTGGTTAAATGCTCTATCCTTTGTTGATTGCGAAAACGTCAAACATCGATTGCCCAACCATGTTGTGGTCGCAGCAACGCAAAATGCCAGCCCTCGAGCCATCATTAATTCGACCCCAGCCCATTGAAATAAAACCATAAAAATGAGGGTATCGACGATGAAGCCGACACCACCCACCATAGCAAATGTCAATAATCTACTCATCACGTTACCCTATACCCAAGTGACTTCAAGATGCAGAATTCAGAGCGTTGTCATTGATTCGAGAGCAAGGAAAACAACGCTGTGTAATAGCCAGCTCTTCCCAAGTTGTTTGACGCGACCATTTGTTTGACTAAAAAAGCGAGTCAAAGACACGCTCCCAAAGGGCGCGCTTTGCAAATATAAGGGCCTTGGCTTGTATACTTTGTTGCCGATTCTTGATTTCGACCCACTAGACCTTTAAATCGCCGCCGCGTCTACAAACCAAGTCGTTCTCGCTGAACCTAGCATCTCGAGGTTATTTGGGTATATAACGCAGGTATAGAGCGTGCGCTTTGACTTAGCAGTAAACTCATTAGTACAGCTCAAGGCGTTATCATGGATCAACTTGTCAACTTGTCGTTCTTTACCAATGAGGTAGAACTTATTTAGTTGATTGAGCTCTGTTACATCTTCCAGTTTTTTCGCTTGTCCTTGGCTATAAAATTGACCAGAGAACGGACGTTTCCCAATGTAAAAAACAGGTGCATTGTCGGTGATCTCTGCAAATAGAATACGATCACTTCGGCTGTCTGCTTTGCCCATGTTTAAGACCAACATAGCGATCATAAGCAGCACAGGTAACACTGCTGCCGTGCCAGTAAGCCACTTAAAGTCATATTTATCCACTAACATTGCAATCAGGATACCCAATGCAGGAACACCTGGTAGCACGTAGGCCGGCAAAATGTTCCCTGCCATAGTGAACAAAACCATTGGCGAGATCAGCCAACACATTAAGAAACTAAACAAGCCTTGATGATCCGTTTCTATTGATTTGATTGTGTGTCGGCGCTTCCACACCAGAACAGGCAACACGAGCGACCATGGCGCAGCCGATTGCAGCCAGAATAGCCAAATCATGCCACGTGGTTGGTCATGAGCAGAACCATATAGGTCCCCTTCCCATCCACTTACGACAAAGCGTTTAAAGTGCTCACCAACAATGAAATAATCAATGAACCCCGGCGTCGCCATCTCCGCCATGATGTACCAAGGCAGTGCGATCGCCAACATCAACGCTAAGCCTGAAATCAATGGAAAACGCTGCCACAAAGCTTTAAAAGCACCAAAAAAGCCATGCTGAATAACCAGCCAAGGAAAGACAGCAATCCCCATGATAACAATCGCAACTGGACCTTTTGCGAGTAACCCACACGCCAGACCGAAGAACCCCAGATAGCCCCAAAGTTGGCTGTGTTTGTCTTTTCCGAGCCAACAATAATAAAAGCCAAACATAGCCATTGTCATAGCTAACGTGAGTGCCATATCCGTCATCACCGCGCCCGCTGCAATCGAGAAAATGCCACATGTTGCCAACACTAACGATGCGACAAGCGCACTAAAACCAGCACGGTGCGCCATGGCTGCAACAAAAATAATAGTCGCGACACCCGCTAACCAATGAGGTGCACGCACCGCAAACTCATTTAGCCCAAATAACTCAATGCCATACGCACTCATCCAAGTAAACAGAGGTGGCTTACCCCAAAATGGCACGCCGTAATCAAATTGTGGGGTGAGCCAATTACCTGTCTCCACCATCAAACGCGCCATTTCGCCATAGCGAGCTTCTGTCGTATCCATAAGTGGATACGTAGCCAAAGAAATAAGGCGAAGTAACAACGCGAACGCCAACAACAGCCATAGGTGGGTTTTATTAATACTCATGACTACGCAGATTCTCCAAATTTAAACTTCATAGCTTGGATGGTTTGATGTTTTGCTGGTCGCTCGAAAACAGACTGGATAAGGTAAAGAGGTCGTTGCTTGGTTTCGATGAAAATGCGCCCGATGTATTCACCAAGCAATCCGATAGAGAGCAATTGGACACCACCAAGTGCGAGTTGAACCACCATCATGGATGGATAGCCGGAAACTGGCTCTCCAAATACGACCGTTTTCATCACAATGAATGCGCCGTAGATAAATGCACTGAACGCAACTAACGCACCTGCAAGCGTTGCTAGGCGTAAAGGACGGATAGAAAAGGAAGTAATACCGTCCATCGCGAGTCCGATCAGCTTGAGGTAATTCCATTTGGTTTCACCGCAAAAGCGAGCATCACGTTCAAACGGCACCGTAACTTGCTTAAATCCAGGCCAAGAAAAAATGCCCTTCATATAGCGATTACGTTCTGGCAGAGCATTGATGTGTTTGACAACGTTGGCGCTTAATAAGCGAAAGTCTCCAACATTTTCCGGAACATCAAGCTTCGCCATACTGTTTAGGACTTTGTAAAAGCACGCCGCTGAAAAGCGCTTAAACCATGTCTCGCCATGGCGTTCGCTGCGCTGCATGTTGACCACGTCGTAACCTTCACGCCACTTAGATAGCATCTTTGGAATAAGCTCTGGTGGATCTTGTAGGTCGGCATCAATCACGATCACAGCTTCGCCATGACAATGCTCAAGACCGGCACTCATCGCCGATTCCTTACCAAAGTTACGGCTAAGTGCTAGACAGCGAACGTCGCTAGAAGATTGAGAAAAGTTTTGCGCAATCATTAAACTGTCGTCTTTGCTACCGTCATCGACATACACGATTTCACATCGCTCAGGTATGTCATCCAATACTGCTGTAAGACGACGATGGAATTCTGGCAAGACTTCTTGCTCGTTAAAGAATGGCACCACAACAGACAAGACTGTTTTAGGCTCAGCGTGTTGGCTCACCTTTGAAAAGGTTGCGGCGTGAATGTTGAAGGTTGACATGCTACTCTTCCACTAAATCCAATGAATGGATGCAGTCTACAAGTCACCATGTGAAAGAGATGTTGTTGACATCTTTTTCACACCCTTAGTGCATAATGTTCTGTTAAGAAAAGTCCCTAATTTCCAAAACCTGCCAAATTGGAGAGAAATACATGAAACGCGTACTTTTGGTCGAAGACAATCGAGAAATTGCAGGCATGCTGTTCGACTATTTTGAGTGTGCGGGTATGGAACTCGATTACGCTGACAATGGCGAGCTAGGTCTGAAATTAGCGATGGAAAATACCTTCGATATTATTCTGCTTGATCTAATGCTACCTCGCATGGATGGCTTGACTGTATGCAATAAATTACGCGAAGCAGGCAACAATACGCCTGTATTGATGCTCACCGCACTCGACAGTCGAGACGACATGTTAAAAGGTTTCAACCACGGTGCGGATGACTATCTGACAAAACCTTTCGATCTAGACATATTGGAAGCACGCATGACCGCTTTGATTCGCCGTTATCGTGGTACGGTCGCGTCTTGCAAGTTAACCTATGGTGAAGTCTCAATCGATCAGAAAACCCGTAAAGCGTATCGCCAAGATAAGCTTCTCGCCCTCAATCCGACCACTTATACGATTTTGGAAATGTTGGTGAAGAACGCACCTGATGTCGTCACTCGCGAAGACATTGCATTTCGCCTATGGCAAGAGAACGAGCCGAACAACGACGTACTGCGCAGCCATATCTACCAACTGCGAAACCAAGTTGATAAGCCGTTCGAACAACATGTGCTCATTACGGTTCCAAAAGTTGGCTTCCGCTTGGAGACAGGAGCATGATCAACCGCTTACTTGCCAGTACGCAAAGCACACAAAGTATGACAGGGCGACTCGCTCTGTTTTTTTCTTTCGTTTCTGTCGTTATCGGTATTTTCTGCTTTGCACTCATCACTGGTGCTCTTTTATGGTCAGAAGATCGTGTCGGCGAGCGCCGGATCATGATCGATAAAAAAGAGGCGATCGAACACTTTCAATCTCATCCAAATGCAGGCGTTATACAATTAGACCTATTGACCACCGCCTACAACGACATTGCCTTAGTACCTGCCCCATTTCAGAAGTATTTAATAGGTAAAAAACATTTTTTGGATGAAGTCGGGGATGAGCCAAGTTCAAGAATGATTTATATGAGCACCTACACCAGTAAAGGTGTAGAGCATCCAGTAATCCTCGTATCCCTGATTGATGAAATCGAAATTACCACCGAAGAGTTCATCATGGTGGTTGCTATGGTGCTGTCTATCGTCGCAATCTTGGTGTTCTTGTTTGGTAGCTTGTTACTGCGGTTATCACAACGCTTGATCGAGCCTGTTAACGCCCTAAAAACGCAACTTGACCAACACCAAGGTGATCCAACCCAAACCTTTAGTGTGCCGGAAAGTTCGGCAAAAGAGTTTCAAACCTTAGCGGATGAGCTTAATGAGTATCGCCGTAAGATCAATCAAGTCATCAAGCGGGAGCAAGCTTTTGCACGTTATGCAAGCCATGAACTACGCACACCATTGACGGTAATGAAAGGCTCAAGCAGTTTATTGGCGAGAAGCGCCAGTACGGATTTTCAAACGCGACAGGTTCATCGTATTCAAGATGCAACGCAACAAATGTCGACGATGGTTGACGCCCTACTCGGCTTAGTGCGATATGAACGTAATACAGACGACTCACCCGTACGAAGCATTAGCGAAGAAGAGCTCACACAAATTATTGCGCAAAGTCAGGCGCAAGCGGATGAGAAAGCACTCAGTTTTGATGTGCAGATAGACGGTAACCCCAAAACGCGCGCTACCAATGCAGTCTTGACCATCATTCTTGGTAACTTGATTCGAAATGGCATTGCGGCAACGCCATATGGGGCGATCCATATTGGCATGAACGAGGATACCATTTGGGTTCGTGATGAAGGGGAAGGTTTTTCCAGTATCCCTCATTCAGAAGGGCATGGGTTGGGTTTAATGATTGTGGATGACCTGTGTCACCGCTACGGCTGGCAATTTGACATCGGAACTCACCCAGACGGTGGGTGCGAAGCCGTTATAAATCTTGCATTGGAACATCAAACCTAGCCAAGTGCATTCCACCCTCAGACCAAGGCACCGACTTTGCACTATCGTCTGATGACGACTCCTGTGCGTCGATGCCTTTCGACTCCAAGCGTTGTAGAGTTAGGCGTTGTATAGAGATGCAGCTAGCGTACTCAATCGCTGATGCTTCTCAGAGCCCACCTCAGACGCGTCACCGACAGAAAGTAAATCTTCGATAAAGCACGCCAATGCCCTCGTCTCGATTGCTCTGATGGCTGCTTGCTGCTCGTCCGATAAATATCCGTAAATGCTCGCCGCGCCAAAGTCACCAAAAATCATCTGCCCTTGCGCGTTAACCAATGTGTTGTGAGCGTATAGATCACCATGACACACCTTGTTGTCATGCAGATGATTAAACACATCTACCATCTGCTCTACAATCAGTTCAATTTGAGTCATCGTCAACTTGAAGCCTTCTGGGAAGGTGTCTCTAGTACAAGTTTCAAGAGTTGGTGGCAAACCCAAGTTGTAGTAGCTGTTTGGTATCAGCTCCATCACTAGAGCAAGCTCAGTACCGTCATCCACTTGCGCGATAGATTTGACCAAGTTGTCATGATGACCAGCTTGTAAACATGCTTCAAGTTCATCATGAGGGAAACCATCACTGGTGACCTCACCCTTGAACACTTTCACCGCCACTTCACTCGGGAAGTCATATTGAGCGTCAGTCCAGTTCGCGTGAGAAATCACACCACTCGCACCTTGACCAAGAACATGGTTAAGCGAGTAACTGCTTGTGGTCACTTTAGGCACACTGTCTAGCGAAGATGGATGCTTGCAGAATGGGTTACCTGCGAAAGCCAACCACGCCAACTTAGGCAGCTTCATCAATACATCCGGGAAGTACTCTAACTGGTTCGCAGATAAACGAATCAATTCCAAGTTGACCAAGTTTTCCATGCTGTTTGGCAGTTGCTTGATGCGATTGCCCGCCAGAGCAAGCTTTCTTAGGCGCGACCTTTCACCCAGACTGTTTGGAAGAACTTCAATCTCATTGTCTGTCAGGATCAGCCAGCGTAACTGAGTTGGTAGTGACGCTTCACTTACCTCTTTAATTTTGTTGGTTTTAAACCCAACCATCTCTAGGCTTGGAAGCTTTCCCAACACCTCTGGTAAGTGCGTGAACAGGTTGTTCGAAGCAAAAATGATTTTTAGCTTGGTAAGCTTTTCTAATTCTTGTGGTAATTCAGACAGTGCATTGCCAGATAAATCTAATACTTCAAGCGTGTCTGCAAGCTCTAAAATTTCCATAGGAAACTCTGTCAGCCCTTCCGCCAACTTTAGTTGTTTAATTCCTACTAATTGTCCTGTTTTTAATTGTTCTAGAGTCTGCAAAACCAAGCCTTCTGATTGAATAGAAATAAGCGGCGTAGTTTACGTGGCTTGAGGCAGAAAGGCGAGCCATGGAATATCGTCTTATTAAAGAAACCCATTGTGCTTATGATAGAGCATCAGGAATAACCGAATCTGATGCTCTGAAACCCAGCCTTTTTATCTGGGTTTAATGGCGTTACACTACGCGCCATTTTTAACGGCAAGGTCGCGTGGTTGGACACGTCAGCAGTAGCATGAAACTCTCTGAAAGCCCGATAACTCAACATAACTTTAATGGTCACACGTTTTTTCTTAAGCGTGATGACATGCTGCATTCTCACTTTTCTGGGAACAAAGCACGTAAATTTATGGCGTTGATGGAAACACAGAACAGCGATACCAAAACGCTCATCAGCTACGGCTCAGCTCAATCCAATGCGATGTATTCTCTTGCCGCTCTGGCGCAAATCAAAGGCTGGAACTTCGAGTTCTATGTTCAACATATTCCGTCTTGGCTTAAAGACTCCCCTATCGGCAACTATCGAGGTGCGCTTGATTTAGGTATGAGCATCACCGCGATGCAAGACCTTGGTTCAACACTGCATCCAACCGAATACATCGAGCAAGTACGAGGCTTGGACGATACGACCTTGGTCGTCCCGGAAGGTGGTAAAGCGAAGATTGCCGAAGCTGGGGTAAAACAACTAGCGAGAGAGCTGCTTGATTGGACACGCCTTGAAGGCAGAAAACAGTTTGTAGTGGCGTTACCATCGGGAACCGGAACCACCGCACTGTACTTAAGTAAACACTTAAAACCTCATGGAATCGAGGTCGTGACCTGTGCTTGTGTGGGTGATGCGCACTACCTCACTGAGCAATTCAACACGCTAGAAACCGAAAATCACCCTACTATTCTCTCAGTACGCGATAAACATCATTTCGGTCGTTTATACCAAAGTGATTACGAGACGTGGAATGCGCTCTACGATCAAACCAACCTAGAATTCGATCTACTGTATGACCCTTACATGTGGCAATGCCTACAGCCGTGGTTGGCAGAGAATGAAGATAAGACGTTGATTTATATCCACCAAGGTGGGTTACTTGGCAACGAATCGATGTTGCCAAGGTATCAACGAGAATTTGAATAAACGAAGTAGCGCTACTTAACGAAGTCGTGCTACTTAATAAGCGCTAGGATAGATTTGAACTCTGGCGCTCTGCAATCTTCTACCATTTCATACAAGCACATCTCTACGCTCGTCAGACCGACTCCGTTTGCGGTTAACTTTGCTAGTGCCAGTGCTTTGTTTGCCGCTGTTCGCGAAGAGACGCAATCGGTCACAAGCTCCACTTTGAAGCCCATTTGACGCAGCGATACCGCCGTTTGATATACGCAAATATGCGCTTCGATACCACAAACTAACCACGTATCAACATTGGCGTTTTCTACTGCAAGTTTGAATGTTGGTTCTTTCACACCATCAAAAGTGTACTTTGCGATCGGCAAGTGCGCCTTATCCAACACCTCTCGGATCGGTTCTACTGTTGGTCCCAAACGTTCCGGATTTTGCTCAAGCCAAACAATCGGTAAATTCAGAGCTTTCGCGCCTTTGACTAATTTGGTGGTGCTTTCAATCAAGGCTTCACTTTCGTGCATCAAGGTTGCGAGTTTACCTTGTACATCGACAACAATAAGACCAGTTGTATTTTTCGATAGCATTCTTATCTCCTTTGCGGGCTTGAAGCGCCTTTCTTTGTTGCTCCAAGCTTTCGAACATAATCAATGTATACCCAAGTAACCTCGAAATGCTAGGTTCAGCGAGAATGACTTGGTTTGTAGACGCGGCGGCGATTTAAAGATCTAGTCATTCTAAATCAAGAATCGGTATCTCCGCCGTCAAGCAAAGTGACAAAGTGACTGTCTGCTCACGCTATTTGAATTTTTCTCTAAACAAATCAATCAATGCCTTTACCTTATTGGGTAAGAACAAATTAGAAGGATAAATCAGTGTCAAATGCTGCTTAGGGTGGGTAAATTCCGGCAAAACCTCGACCAGCTTACCGTCCTCCAGCGCTGGCTTTGAATGCACCTGTGGAATAAAGGCGATGCCATTACCAGCAATCGCCATTAGACGTAGCAAATTTAAATCGTCCGATCTCACAGCGACATGAAGTTCAGGGTCTAACAAATCGGCGTTGTAGCGATTTGTTAGCAAACGGTGATGCTTTAAATCTTCCATACTTTGCAGCGGTGGATGCGCTTCAAGGTAAGCTTGAGATGCAACGAAGTGGCTACGATATGGCAACAAGCTGAATTGAACGTAACTGTCATCAGACACTTTGGCCACACTCGGTAGGAGTTGTAGATCGAACGCTTGGCGCTTGAGATCCACACTCTCTTGATGGTTTTCAATCTCAACCGACATCTCAGGATAACGCGTGGTGTACTCGTTTATAATCCAGTTAAATGCTGCCGAGCTCATCAAGGCGGATGGAATCGCGACACGCACTTTCCCCGTCAACTCTTGTTGATATTCATGCATGACATTCAAGCCTTGCTGAATATGTTCTATCGGTTGCCCAACCAATTCAAACAAACGCTTACCATGTTCGGTTAACTCTATCGTTCGTGTTGTACGGATCAATAATGGGCAGCCTAAGGCTTTCTCTAATTCCTGCAAGCGACGGCTTACTTTTGAGCGCTGCAATTGATTTGCCTGCGCTGCCGCGCTAATGCCACCGTGCACCACGGTTTGGCTAAACAAGTGAAGATCATCAAAGCTTACGTTCATTGTCCTACTTTTAGGTCGCTCATGCACTTATTGCCATTCTACTGAACTGTGACTAACTTCTCTATAATCCTTTGTCTTATTTGCTTGTTAGCCCCATAAATTCAGGTATCAGTTATGACAGCGGATCATAAATTCAAACACTGGATGCGAACACTTATTGTCCTGTTCATTGTACTATTTTTCTACATTATTATTGCCGACCGCCACGCACCTATCACCACCGAAGGTCGAGTGCAGGGTTATGTGGTGCAAGTTGCACCTGAAGTCTCAGGAAAAGTGACCGACGTACTGATTGAAAATAACCAGTCAGTTCACCAAGGTGATGTCCTATTCAAGATTGACGATAGAAAATACAAGATTGCTCTAGAGCAAGCCAAACTGTCTCTACAATCGGCATATGAAAAAGAAGCGACCCTTTACTCTCAACGTGAAGCTGCGCAAGCAAACATTGCGCGCGCCGAAGCGACTTATAACAACGCTCATCGTGAGTACACACGATTACAAAAGCTGTCTAAACAAAAGGTGATTTCACAATCCACGCTAGACAACGCTTACGCGCAAAACCAAGTCTCTCGCGCGGCACTTAAAGCCGAACAACAAAACCTGAAAGTGATTGAAGCGCAACTGGGGGATAAAAAAGGGCAAAGCACTGCGGTACGTATTGCCCAGAATGGCATTGAAAAAGCCCAGCTCGATCTTGCCAATACGGCAGTCATGGCACCAAGCGACGGCGTTGTAACGAACTTACAGTTAGAAGTAGGTACCATGGCAAACACTAATATGCCAATGCTGACATTTGTCCCAACTGGTTCTATGTGGGTTGCAGCAGATTTTCGAGAAAAATCCGTCGCAGGAGTTGATAAAAACTATCACGCAATGGTGGCGTTCGATGCCAATCCAGGCTCAGTATACGATTTCGATTTATCCAGCCGTGATTATGGTGTCGCTGCGGCGCAACAAACGCCGAACGGTGCACTGACCAAAGTAGAAGTAAACAATCGCTGGGTACGTGATGCGCAGCGCACTCGCGTTAATTTGACCAGCCAAGAGGCGCTTCCTTCATCGTTATTCGTCGGTTCACGTGCCACCATTGTGCTTTACCCAGACAACAGTCCATTCTGGGAACTGATGGCACAAGCACAGATCCACCTCGCAAGCTGGTTCCACTTTATCTATTAGGTGGCAGTGATGAAGACACTACGTATTTGGTTTGGCTGCTCAATGGGATTGGCATTGAGCATGATCTTTGGTTGGTCTTACGGCTTTTTTGCCATCATGCTGCCATTGTTCGTTCTTGGACGCATGGACCACTTCAGCTTACCCTTAGTTTTGATGGTCTTCTTCTCCGCAATTTGGACCACAGTACAAGCGACCTTTATTCTTGAATACCTTCAGTTTCATCCCTTACTAATGTTTGCTGCGGTGGGCATTATGATGTTGTTTAAGTGCGTTGCAATGATGAACCCAAAGACGTATTTATTTGGCTACATGGGGTTATTGGTTGGCTCGATTGTTCTGAACTTTGCTAGCTACGATTTCATGGATATTGAAGAGTTCAACGTCAATCTTTGGGTGATCTCTTTCAGTAACATCTTCGTTTGTGCTCTCGCTTATTGGTTATTCCCAGAGCCAGAGTCGAAGATCTTGCAAACAGAAATGACCACGCCAGTAAAAAGCGATATCGACTACATCAGCCAAGTTGCTATGGGTTGGGTGGTAGCAATGGCGGCATTTTTGGTGTTCCAAATAGGTGATTTGTACGACTCGCTTTCGGCGCAGGCTTCGATCCTCATCATCCTAACGCCAATGACACTGGCAGGCTCAATGGCCATGGCGAAAATCCGTATCATCGGTACAGCGCTAGGTTGTATCGCGGGTATGGCGGTGCAGTTAATCTTGGGCAGTTGGTTTGGCTACGGTCTGTTGTTTTGGCTGGCGTTTACTATTGCAATGGGACCTTTCTGCTTATGGCTAACGAAAGGTCAGGTCAAAGCAGCTATCGCCTTCTCGGCAATGTCAGCGTTATCTGTACCACTCACCACTTCCTTAGTGCCTGAACAGAAAGACGCATTCTTCTCCATCTTGTACCGTTTTAGTTCGATATTCGTAGCAGTGCTGCTGACCGCCATGGTGATGTGGGTAGTACACCACTGGATTCGCGTGATGTTATTGAAGCATCCTGAGGTGAAGAACGTGGAATTGAATTAAGCCTTGTCTGAGGCGGAAAACGAAGTATGCCGCTCATTTTACTGTGAGCGGCATTCGAGCTTTATATCCCGTAATGCTTAACTAAGGTTACGCGCTTAAGCCTGAAGTGAGCTCATCAAACTCAATAGCGATTGTCGCTGTTCATTGGGAAGTGCTGCAAATAACGTTGCCATTTCACCAAAAAACTCGGGGCCCATTGCGGCAACCAGCGCTAGCCCTTGTTTTGACAACGATATTTTAACTGAGCGCTTATCAACTAAATCATGTTTTCGGACGACAAGCTCTTTTGCTTCTAAGCGCTCCAATCGGTTTGATAGTGCGCCTGAAGATGGCAATAATGTCTGCTCTTTGAGTGCTTTTGCCGTCAGCTCATAAGGCTCGCCAGAACGGTATAATGTCGCTAAAACATCAAACTCCGACGGGTTTAGTCCATGCTTCTTGCAAAAGTGGCTTCTGGCGTCAGAAAGTGAAGTACCAAACCGAACAAACAATGTCACAAGTTCAATAACATTTCCGTCCAACTCTTGGTTTATCGATAGCCACTGTTCTGCAACTTGCTTGCTCGTCATGCTCAAAATAATGAATCCGTGTAATAACGCTCTATACCATTCTACTCTTGCTGCTTATCACCACTGTGCCATACACGGCGATGCTGCTTTTTAAAAACAAGCTTTGCATCGAAGTAGAGAACTTCAAGAATAAGACCGAACGTAAATAGTACCATTACTGAAATTGCGAAAACATCTACGAAAAAGCCTATTAGGGTTTTAATTACTGCTTTTACCAAATCCAACACCTTCATCACCTCTTATTTCACTCATGCTTTTACTCCTTTCTCTTGCCTGACGTCCGCATGATCTGATTTTAGATTCAGCAGATCAGAGAAAAGATCAATTAAGGTGACTTTAACCTCATTTTATGTTTAAGTAAATTATGTTTACTTAAACATAATTTACTTAAAACTGGATCGAGGCAACGCATGAAAATCATCTTGGCAATCTTAGCGCCCTTACTTTGGGGAACGACTTACGCCGTCGTTTCATCAGAGTTTGTGGGTTGGTCACCTTTTGCACTAGCAGTATGGAGAGCCCTACCTGCTGGCTTCATCCTATTGATTTTAAAGCCAACTATGCCCAAGTTATCAGAGCTCCCTGCTCTGCTTTTAATTGGCTTCCTTAATATTGCGTTGTTTTTTGGTTTGTTATTCGCTGCAGCACTGCGACTGCCTAGCACTTTGGTTGGAGTAGGCATGATCGCTTTGCCTGTTGTGAGCTTGGCAATCATGGGGATCGCGCATCAAATCAAACCCTCCATGATCCAATTGATGTCGGCAATGGTGCTATTGGCGTGTTCCACTTATCTATTCTTAACCAGCCGCGCACCCATCAGCCTATCAGCGGTATTACTCTTGGTTGGTGCCATGAGTGCATTGATTGCAGGAAGCGTTGTTGCTAAACACGTGATGAAGAAAATCCATTGGTGGAAGTTACTGACATGGAAGCTCATCTTTGGCGGCATCATTTTATTGCCTCTCGCCTATTGGGATGTTTTTTCGGGGGGAATCATCACGGTTCCTTTATTGCCAGAGAACTTAGAACAATGGCTAGCGATGGGTTGGATTGTCATCGGGTTAACCTCAGTGGCCTACGGAGTTTATGTCTATACCATCCCTTTAATTACCACTAATGAGCTCAGCTTCTTTGGCACCTTTAACCCGATTCTGGCGATGATCTTAGGCGTCACGCTCATGGGAGATTCCCTGACTCACGTACAGATTGGTGTGATGACATTAATGGTCGTCTGCAACTTGATCGCCCAGTTCTTTGAATACAGGAAGAAGCTCCCTACTGAGCAGGAAGTAATCAATTATTAACCTCTGGTGTCGTTAACATTGTGCGTAAAGAAAAAACCAAGCACTCAGTCTTGGTTTTCTCTGTATCCTTAACTATCGATACAAAAATTAGTCAGCAATCTCGTTACGGATGATTTGCGCCCCTAAACTCAGTGCATTCAGCTTTGCAGTTGAAACTTCACGAGGTAAAGGTGCCATGCCACAGTTAGTACAAGGATAGAGTTTATCGGCATCGACATACTTAAGTGCTTCTCGTAGTGTATTTGCTACTTCTTCTGGCGTTTCAATCTCGTTGGTTGCCACATCAATTGCACCAACCATCACTTTCTTGCCACGGATCAGTTCAAGTAGTTCGATAGGCACGCGCGAGTTGTGACACTCAAGCGAGATAATATCGATGTTTGATTTTTGCAGTTTTGGGAACACTTCTTCGTACTGTCGCCATTCAGTGCCTAAAGTTTTCTTCCAATCCGTGTTAGCTTTGATGCCGTAGCCATAACAAATATGCACTGCCGTTTCGCATTTTAGTCCTTCGATAGCGCGCTCTAAGCAAGCAATACCCCAGTCATTCACGTCATCAAAAAAGACGTTAAATGCCGGCTCATCAAATTGGATAATGTCGACACCTGCCGCCTCAAGCTCTTTTGCTTCTTGATTAAGGATCTTGGCAAACTCCCATGCCAATTTTTCACGGCTTCCATAGTGAGCGTCGTAAAGCGTATCGATCATCGTCATTGGTCCCGGCAGCGCCCATTTGATCGGTTGTTTGGTTTGCTGGCGCAAGAACTTCGCATCTTCCACAAACACGGGTTTGGTTCGGCTTACTGGACCTACAACCGTCGGCACGCTCGCATCATAGCGGTTACGGATAGTCACAGTTTTTCGGTTCTCAAAGTCTACGCCACTAAGGTGTTCAATAAATGTCGTCACAAAGTGTTGGCGAGTTTGCTCTCCGTCACTAACAATATCGACGCCTGCTAATTCTTGCTCTTGTAAAGAGACACGCAGCGCATCGCGTTTACCATCAATGAGTTCCTCGCCTTGCAGTTTCCATGGTGACCAAAGCGTTTCAGGCTCTGCAAGCCAAGATGGCTTAGGTAAGCTGCCTGCTGTTGAAGTCGGTAATAGTGTTTTCATCGTCATTCCCTTTCAAATTCTAAATTGATTACGCGTAAGCGGCAGACCATTGCTCAAGGATTGATTTATAAGGTTTAATGAAATGCTCCTCAGCAAATTTCCCTTGTTCAATTGCAAGCTGGCTGCGCTCTTCGCGGTCATAAACGATTTGGGTCAACGAGTGATCGAGGTTCTTCAAATTTGGCTGGTAACACTGCCCTGCTACCGCGTTCGCATTGTAAATCTCTGGTCGATAAATCTTTTGGAACGTCTCCATGGTACTGATGGTACTGATCAGCTCTAGGTTCGAATAGTCATTCAAAAGGTCACCGAAGAAGTAGAACGCCAACGGCGCGACACTGTTTGGCGGCATAAAGTAGCGCACTTGCAATCCCATCTTTTTGAAGTACTGCTCGGTTAGTGACGATTCATTTGGCTGGTATTCAAAGCCTAGAACCGGATGCTGGTTTTCCGTGCGGCGGTACACTTTATTGTCCGATACACTCAAGCAAATCACTGGCGGCTTCTGGAAATGTTGTTGGTACGATTCTGATTTCACAAAGGCTTTAAACAGCTTGCCATGCAGTTCACCAAAACCTGCTGGGATACTGAATTTCGGCTGGTCTTTATTGTGGTCCAACAGTAAAACACTAAAGTCATAGTCACGCACATAAGAAGAGAAGTTGTTGCCCACAATCCCCTCGATACGTTCGTTGGTTTTGCGGTCAACAATGTTGGTTTTAAGCACTTCGATGGAAGGGAATGCTTCACCACTGCCTTGGATATCCATATCAACCGAGATGATTTCTAATTCCACACAATAACGATCGCCAGTCGGGTTATCCCAATGTGCCAATGCATTAAAGCGGTTGTCGATCATTCGTAGTGCATTACGTAGGTTGTCTTGACGACTGCTTCCACGAGCCAAGTTTGCAAAGTTAGTGGTGATACGGGTGCTGTCTGACGGTTGGTAGTTCTCATCAAAACGAATGCTTTTGATAGCAAAGGTGAAATCGTTATTCATGGTGACTTGGTATCCTATTTCCTTAGATAAACGCTGACTGATTACTCGCTCTGTTCTTGGGGATGGTTTTGTTTTTTGATTATCCCAATCGTCAGTTTGTGCAGCGTTCTATCTTGAAGGATTCGGACCAAAAACAGCTGTACAGTGCCTGACACCAGAGCAGTCTGTTTTTTATACTTGCTTCATTGCGTGAAGAATATTGGTATTACTTCACGTTGAACATGAAAGAAATTCATGGCTTAGACAAAACCAGCCAACAAAGCGAATGAAAGTAATTATAAAAACTTACGTCCATACTTAATATCTTGCGATTCCCTCATCTTTATAATTCTTCTCATTCAAATAAGAACCATCAGAAAAATACAGAGAAGGAACACAATGGATATTTATCAAGAAAGTATCAGCTTTTTAGGTAACGGCGCGGATTTTGATGAAAACGGATTATTTCAGTGCGAGTTATCATCGGATACGAATAACCATGATGACGCACTTTTCTTAACCGTATTTAAGAACGAAGCCACCATTAACTTACACATGTCTCTCACCAGCCCTGTGGAGTTACCAACCCCTCTTCCAGAAAAGATTGCCATCGCGATTGGCGAACATGCACTTGAACCTTTCCGTGGTGGTTTTGGTATCGGTCTAATGCCTGATAGCCGAAGATTAACTATCTACAAGGTTATTTCTCTCTCAAACAAACCTCAAGATTATGTGCAGAACACTTTTCAGCAACTGTTAGAAAGAATGGAGCAATGGCACCATTTTATTGAGCAAGCGGATAACGCAGAGACAATCCCAGAAACACTTCCTGCTGGGATCTTTATTTAATCTCTACTGCGAATTCCCCTATTTAAAATACGAGTTTAATGTATGTCTACAATTCAAATTAATAGCCAGCATCGAGGTAATTTAGACCTCGCAGATATTCAAAATATCAAAACTAACGCCAAAGAAGGCGATACCGTTAAATTTGGTTCTGTATTTGGTAAAGAGTACAGCGTAACTAAAAATAGCGATGGTGACGTTACTCTAAAACAAAAAGAGAATCGCAGTTTTTTTAATCGTTTCTTTAGTAAAGCCGATTCTTCAAAAAACGGTGATTTAAAGCTAAATCAGATGAATCAGCAACTGCATAAAAAAGAAGGCAGCGGCAACGTTAAGGTCTTAACTTTGACCTATAACCAAGCAAACCAAAAGATGCCGGAAGACACAAAGAACTACTTCCAGAACCTGATTCAAAAAGGCGACTATGATGTAGTCTTGTTTGCGGAACAAGAGTCTAAATTGCTTGCTAACGATCTTGAGCTTGATGGTATGAACCTTCTGAGTCAAAACAAAATGAAAGTTATGACGAAAGGTCTTGGTGAAGGTGTTAGCTATACTTCAATGTCTGTTTTTGCAAAAGACGGCGTTGATATTAATGTCAAAAAAGAGTCTGAATACCGTCACGGTATCGGTGGTCGAAACATGGAATTCTTCATGGGTATCACTGGTAACAAGGGTGGCGTAAAAACGGCTTTGGAGATCAATGGTCAAGCCTTAAACGTCATTTCTGCACACTTGGACTCTAACAAAGAAGTCAAACGTGAATTCGAAGGTAACAAGTTGATGGAGGGGATCAAACCGAACGAAGAGGTTCTGATCACTGGTGACCTAAATGAGCGTGAAAAGCGTATCGCTGAAGGTTCTGACGTAATGTACGATCCTGTCGCACACGATGATACGCACCTAGCCAAGCACGGTTTTAAGTTCAAACCACTTAATAGCCACACCTACATGCAACTTGATAAGCACACTGGCAACATTAAACAGAAAGAAGGTCGTGACCGTCCTGACTTCGGTGAGCTCGATAATACCGGCTTAACCAACAAAACAGGCAACTTACAAAACCATGAAACCAGTGTTATCACTGAAGGTTTTGAGAATATCAGCGACCATAAGCCAGTACAGTCTACTTTTGAAGTAAGAGGCTTTTCTCAAAAGCTGATTGAAAACGCACAAACACATACAGCAGCAGACTTCAAAAATGAAGCCGCGTACTTAAAGCCTGGTACTGATCCGGCAAAAGCGACGTTTGAAGATGTGACCTCAGCGAACCAAGCTCGTCTTGGTTTAGAAAACTTGAGTAGTGATGAACAAGCGTTTGTAAAAGAGAACTTCGCTAGCTTTATCATCGGCAAAGATGCCATCTTTAGCCAGCTAACAAGTGGCTTTATGGAAGAGATGGGTCAGCTTCACACCGCTAACCTGACCACAGGTCAACTACAGACTCAACAAATTGCATTGAGCGAGAAATACGAACAGCTAAGTGACAAAGTAAACGCTCAGTTTAACCAGCAGTTCGTTGCTAACCTTTAAGACAGACGCAACCAGAATACCTATTTGTGAATCTATCTAGATGAATAGGAGTGATGAATACAAAAGGTGATCGTAAGGTCACCTTTTTGCGTTTTAGGACAGAGCCAATCCCACCTCCCACTTCCCCGCAAGACTGATTAACTGCGGCTTTCTACGGTTGAACCGGATCGAGCAATAGTGATTCACGAATCTGCTTTTCTTTGAAACTCGATAAGATAAACATCATCAGATAACCAAGACACAAAGCGACAATGATGGCGACGACATTGTGGGTAAATGCGGATATCACGTAGAACATAACAACTAAGGTCACGATACCTGACAAGCGAATAAACAAGCTGGTTTTGAAATAACCATTCGCTTTGATATACGCAAGTTGATAAGCGTTGAGCATCATGAAAATAAAGAAGATAGAAAAATGAAACAGCACTGGTACTGCACCCATATATTCCGGCGGGAAAAGCCCAGCGACAATGTTTGAACCAAACAGCAGCATCGTCGTGAAGAAAACAGCGCTGACAATAAACGACAGTTTAAACACCCAACGTCGTATCAACTGAATCTCTTGGTATTCCCCGTTACGGATTTTGACCGACAGCTCTGGCAATACGAACCGGTAGATAGGGAAAACAAACAACATGGTCATATACGTAAATACTGGGCGAACTACCACCTGAAAGTCCCCCAGCTCATCGACACTAAAGTAACGAATCGTCAGTAACACCGCGATGTAGATCATCAGAATGCTGGCACCCGCCTCAAGCGTAGCTGTAAAACTCTTCTTCACATAACCAAACATGTCCGGATCTAAACGTACCGGTTTAATTGGGAGAGTAGAAATCACTTTGCGGCGGCTGATGTACATGTACAAAGCGGTAATGAGTGAAGAAATGGTCAACCCATAAAACAATGCCGTTAGTGCGCTGTATCCAGCAACATAATAGGCGAACAAAAACAGAAGAACATTGAGTGAAGGGTCAAGCCAAGTCGTACGGTTAGTAATATCGTACAGGCGGTACATCGCGACGAGGTTCGTAAAGTACAGTTTAAGTCCAAGACCAAAGATTATCCCGACTAACTGAAGATACTCCACTCCGATACTAAGGCTGTGTTTGATATAGGGAATCACACCTCCCCAAGTAATCAAAACAACCAAAATCAGAGTGAATCGAAAGATATTGATAATATCCGTGTCATTCTGAGTTTGAGAATAAGTAACGACCATAGAAGATCGAAACCCAGTCATTAGAATCATAGAAAGCGAGATGATATCAACCACACTGTGAAATAGGGCTAGGTCGGTTTTCGGCACCCAAGCAGCAAGCCAGATTTTGAATGTAAATCCGATGCCTATACTGACTAAGGTCGCCCATATTCCAGAAAGAAACGCATTCTTTACTTTGGTCACTGATTCTGACTGCATTCCAGATACTGATGTCCATTTAACTGAGATCTTTCATGTTATTGAAAGTAATTCTCATTTACAAGCAAGTTTTATATGACCAAACAAAGGTTGCAGAAATACAACCTACTTAACTTCTCAACCGTAGAAAGCCCTTCAAACAAAGGGCTGAACAGAAAACATTCGATCCATATACCTAAACCAATCTCACCGAATCCTGCGCCTTGAGGTCACTTGGGTATATATCAATCACACATTACTGCGGATTCTTTCTTTGGCAAAGGTATAAGCGCATGCCAACTTGATTGATGTCCAGCCGTGAGATTGACCCCCACTGAATTTGACCCGTAATCTCACTTGATCCCCACCATGAGACCAAGACAAGGTGTTTTGAATTAAAGAAGGAGTGTCTCGATGCACCTGAACTTTGGTAATCGAAAAGTCATGTTCTAGCACTGCATACTTGTTGTCCGCATAATAGACCACAACCACCAGCGCACTACCCAACAACGCTTTAGTGCCTTTAATGAGCTTTTGTGGCTCATTTTCTACCGCGTTAGCGAGCTGTTTACCAATATTGCCCGAGAGACATTCCAACGTCCTACTTCGTCCTGCATCATCATTAATGAACGTTTCTTTCAGCGCCTCAAGCGTGCCATTGAGCTCTTCCTGTCTGAGGTCGAAATAAGTGTTCCCCAGAATTTGCCCAATACCCGGGTTTTTACAGTTAATGGTATTGGTCGCCTTAGCAATTGCCTTCAGAGAGATAGGTTCCGTTACGTACTTATCTCCTACTCGTAGCACTAACTCAATATCGGCAGTGTTGAGGCGGTTGTCCAAATACGCATCAGGCACTAGCTCGATAGAATCGATCTTAAAATCACCATGCTTTTCTTTCAAAAACGCGCTTAAACCATCCACTGCACCAACAGAAGTCGCTCGTATCCCCTCGAACTCTGTAGCAGTAATATCCGGTGAATATTTCGCGAACATCTCAATAAACGCATGGTTATCAAGCTGGATGACATTTGGGTTTACCTTGAGAAGCTGAGCATAAAAAATAGCTTCGGAGCACTTGCCGATTGCGTTGGAATTCGCTTTCCCACCTTCAGGTTTATGTGTAACAGACAAAGCATCGTTAAACTGCTGCAAAGATCGCGCATTATCCTGAGCGATCTTATTCTCAGCTTTAGGTGTTGCGTAGCTGGTCGCTAGCTTGATCGCAGAGTCAGGACCACTTTCAAACTTAAATCGGATCAACAGCGTAATATTGTCGGCAGTAATGCCAACGGAATTCGAGCCAACCTTGGATATGCTGACGTTTTTTATCTCGTGAACATCAATTTTAAATTCTTTAACACCCTTTAGCCTTTCGCCATCATACTGAGTAATAACATTGAAGGAGTCATTCATAAACAAGGAGTTAAATGCCTTTTCGATGGTTTCAGAGGCTTGGTTATATTCATCCAGAAACAAGCCAAAGCATTTCTCTCTCAGCTCATAAAGAAGCTTACTGCGAAACTCTTCAAGTTCTTGCGTGAACTTAGGACAAGACTCTTTTAGTAAACGCTTCAATTCACGTTCTGTCGCCTCATTAGACACATCACCCACTATGCGATTAGCACTATCGAGTAAAAACTGACGGTAAACCTTAGCAAAGTAATCATTGAATTCACTCTGAAGGGAAGCTGATCCAAAGTATTTTGCAATAAAGCTTTTTGCTCCTAAATTCTTTGGCTGTATCACTCTTTTTGGCCTTATTTTGAACAGGTTGACACAAACAACGTCTCCATTAGCTAGATGCAAGGTTAGATCAGGCGCGACATTTGAGTTGTCAGCCTCAAATTTGTTCGTGACTTGAGAGATGTTACTTTGCTGCTCAATGATAAATCGCGCAGTCCCCGAAGCAATCCCATCAGCTTTCGGAAGCGTTTTCGCCTGTAAATAGTGCTGGATTTCAGAAGTAACCGCTTGAACGTGGAGATCTCCACTTTTTCTTGGCGTTGGGTTTGGCATAAGTTTATCCGCGATGAATGTCATATCACGCTAGCATGAAACGTAGATTCGACAATGGCACATTAGCGCAATCTCAGCAACTAGAAGAGTTTAACTAACAGATTGATAAGCTTATTTAAAAACCTAGCTCACGCTTTTTTTCGCTCAATATTCAATAAAAAAGCGCATCTCAGACAAAAATCCAAGTGCGCTTTCATCAACAACAGTCAAGTATCAACAGTTAAGTATCAACGCTTAAGCGAACGATAGACACCTAAGGACAATCTCTAATCCGGTTTGCGGTCTGAAATCACCTTACCATCTTTAATCGTAATGATGCGTTTAGTACGCTCTGCCAAAGCGTTGTCGTGTGTGACGATGATGAGGGTTCGACCTTCTGCATGAAGTTGGTTGAACAAGGCTTCAATCTCTGCACCTGATTTGGAATCCAAAGCACCAGTTGGTTCATCAGCAAGGATAATTTGCGGGTCATTAACCAAAGCTCGTGCAATCGCAACCCTTTGTTTTTGACCACCTGAAAGCTGGTTCGGCTTGTGATCGAGTCGATCCCCTAGCCCCACTTGTTCTAACAATTTTGCAGCACGTTGGCGACGCTCTTTAGCTTTGATACCCGAATACACAAGCGGTAATGCGACATTATCTAGAGCCGTTGCGTATTCAAGCAAATTAAAGCTCTGAAACACAAAACCAATCTTTTGATTGCGAATCCCTGCTAGAGCATTAGCAGTTAAGCTTGCAACATTTTGACCACCCAAAAGGTATTCACCATCCGTCGGTTTGTCCAGGCAACCAAGCATATTCATCAGCGTCGATTTGCCAGAGCCAGATGGCCCAAGAATAGAAAGAAACTCTCCTTGGTTGATGGTTAAGTCAACGCCGTCTAGTGCACGTACTTCGACCTCACCATTCGCGTAGTACTTACAAATATTAGTCAGCTCGACAAGCGGCTTGTTCACCATGCTTTCTCCAGAATTATTATTCACTTTGTAGTGCCTCCAGCGGACTCACTTTGGCTGCCCGATTGGCAGGTAACCAAGCTGACGCGACGCCGATAAACACCAAGGTAGAGATCACTATCGCAACCACGGTCCACGAAAGTTCTGGAACCGGTTTACCGAGATCCTCATAGAAGACATTCCCTTCTAGATTGATGGCACTGATTGCGGAAATGAGACTGTAGGTAACACCGAGCCCCAACGCGCCTCCCATCATCATGGTCATTAACGATTGAACTAAGTAATGCAGACGGATCGCCGTTGGCGTTGCCCCTACCGCCATACGAACTCCAATATCTCGGGTAGAGCGTTTAACAGTCGCGTACATCACATTCGCGATCCCAACACCAGCCACAGCTAGCGTGACAAAACCAATAATGCCGAGAAAGCTTTGCAAACCTATCAGGAACTGCTGCATGCTCTTTTGTTGCATGAACATATCTTCCACTTGTACGACTTGTTCATCACTGACACTGGCTCCATGTTTACGCGCAATCACTTGGCGAATGGTTTCAGCCAACCTCTTGCGGTCGGTCTCCGATTTTGGCTCAACATTAATACCACCAATATCACCATTTGCATGAAAGCGTTGCCAAGTCGCAAGCGGAACAAAGCTCGAATAATTGATGTCATCACCTTGCTCAACGCGTCCACTGTTTTTGGCAAGTACCCCGACCACGGTAAACTCTTCGCTACCAATTTTAACCTTTTTACCAACCGGATCGGCTTGCAAGGTAACAGCGGCAAACCAGTTAAAATCATCAACTGGGTTGAACAAATCCGCTGCTAATGAATAACCGAGCACAACCACTTTGCGCATCTGGTTTTGATCAAGAGGATTCAACCATCGCCCGCCGGGTAAAGGCTTCAGATTAGTCATTGATGCGTAATCCGTTGGAACCGCGAGCGGCTTTTGCCATGATCCTCGGTTTCCTGCTGTGATGTTTTCATTCCATTTCGCGCTGGGTGCTACACTGGCTACTTCAGGTAATGCCTTGATGACTTTAGCGTCATCTATCTTAAGCGTAAGAAATTTACCTTGATGAAAAGCGCCATGATCAACCGTCGCAATCCCCCCAGTCAGATAGATCAGATTACCATTGCCATTTTGCGCCGTTTTCAGCACGCCCTGTCGAATTCCCTCACCAACAGCCAGCATGGCAGCGATACAAAGCGTTGCCCATGCCACCGCCAAAATCGTTAAGCCTAAACGCAACTTTTCTGCTGACATCTCTTGGAAGATTTGTCTCATTGGTAACAGCATGATTATGCCCTCGCACTCAAAGCAATTACTGGTGTGAGACGAGAGGCTCGTCTTGCAGGAAAGTATGACGCCATCAGTGCCAAAATCAGCGTGACTAAGAGTGACCATACAATAGAGCCGAGTGTTATCACCGGTATACCAACCCATTCAGGAAGGGTGATTGAGCTAAGTAAGGTCACAATACTATAAGCAAACATCAGCCCAACTCCGGTTCCAACAGCAACAAGAATGAGCCCTTCTAAAATAAACTGATTCAGTATCGATTTTTGAGTAGCGCCTATCGCCAAGCGAACCCCAATCTCTCTTGTTCTCTCAGTCACCGACAGAAACATAATATTGGCAACACCAAGTGCACCAACAGCCATGGTCATAGCACCACTTGCGCCCAAGAACACCTGAATGCCACGGAAGATCCCCTTAATCAATGAGGCTCCTTCACTAAAATCTGGCATATCAATCGCATCTCTATCGTTAGGGTCAAAATGAAGCAATTTCGCATAAAAGTCAGCAACGTTTTTCCTAAATGAATAGGCATCCATACCCGCGGCAGGCTTCATCAACAACATCCATGGCTTGGTGTTCCACAGATCTCGATAGGTCGTTTGAGGGATGAAGACGGTACGGTTATCACCAAAAGAAATACCAGAGTCCTCATTTTTGAGTACGCCAATCACCAGAAAAGGAATGCCATTGACTTTCACCGTATTACCAGTGGTAAGTGCACCCATCTTCGCGATTTGATCACCTAATACTGCGACGCGTGTGTGATTGTGGATATCACTCGGTGAGATATGGCGCGAGCCTGTTTCAAACTTGCTTTGCATTAGTGAAAAATACGTCGAATCTATGCCGCTCACATTACTCGATAAACGTTGTCCTTTTTCATTGGTAACGCTGCCATCCCACTTGGCATACACACTGGAAACATCCTCGACAAAACCCGCGCTCTTGATCATCTCAACTTGCTCTTGTGAAATACTGATTTGACGCCTAGCCGGTAAGCCTTGCCAAGCCTTACTTGTGCTTGAGGGAAATGCCACTTGGACGTTGTTCATCAAAAAAGAAAGCTGTTGAGTTTGATGACGATAGAAACCCTCTCCCAACGCAATCAACACCACCACTGAAATGACACCCCAAGCAATAGCAATGATCGCCAACGCACTTTTCATACGATGCGCCATCAAAGTTTGCCAGGTTTGCTGTAATAGATTGGTCATGAGTTAAAAGCTCGAGAAATCAACGCCATCGTGTCATCATCCAGCTTTCCTGCGGTTTGAAGCAAACCAATGCGCTGACGCCAATAGCTGTACAAGTTGGTTTTTAGGCTATTTTTGGCTTCAAACAAACTGTTGTGCGCACTGATCACCTCTGAGACTTCCAACAATCCTGCGTCGTAAAGCTTCTCTTTACTGCGTAAGACTTTCTCGCGAGAAAGCACAAGCTCGTTTGCCATCAGCACTTGGTTCCAGTTGATCTCGACCTGAGTAAACTGCTGGATAACGCGCTTATGAATATCGATTTCAACTTTACGCAAATCTTGTTTCGCACTGAGGATATTAAGTGACGCTTCATCAACTTTCGCGCGCGTTGCACCGTTGAGGTCAATTGGCACGCTCAAGGTGATGCCAGCGTTGAACTCACCGTCTTTGCGTCGATCATCATCGTTGTAACCAATGTCACCTTTCAACGTGGGGTAGTAGCCACCTTTCGCTGAGTCTTTGGCAAACTCACTGGCTTTGACATTTTGCGCAGCGACTAATAGCTCAGGACTGCTGTCTTTTGCCAGTTTCAACCATTGCTCTTGGGAGTTCACCAACATTGGTGGCTGGATGAGCGAATCAGTACGAATTTGATCAACATTTTGTGGCGTTTGGTTGATTAAAGCTGCCAGTGTCGCTCTTTTCACTTCTAAGTCAGCTTGAGCACTTAAAATACCCGCTTGTTCAGAAACCTGTGTCGCACGAATCTCTTCTACATCAACCGATTTCACTTTACCTGCACGATACCGCTTCTCGATTATTTTCAGTAACTTATTGCCTTCTTCTAGCTTAGATTGCGCCAGTTGCAAATCGCCTTGCGCACTCGCAACATCCAGGTAAGACGATAGGAGCCTTTGCGCCAATTCGTTATGTGATTGAGTCAACTCCAACTGCGCTTTAAGGTAGTTTGCATTTGCTCGGTCTAAGTCTGACCACAAACTGCTGTCCCAAATGGTTTGAGAGAGGGATGCCCCGTAGCGGTTGGTATTGTCTGCTGACTCACTCCAGTTTGAAGACGCCGTGGCAGTCAAACCGGGCAAAAGTGAACTGCGACTCGCATCAACACCGACCTCGCCAAGTTGCACGCCAATCTTAGCTTTTTCATAATTTGGGTCGTTTTGTTTTGCCTGTTGCCACGCTTGCTCGATAGAAATCGCATAGCTAGGCAAACTTAACGTGGCAGCTAATATCGCGCAGCCTAATTTGGACAAAGTTAACTTAGCCATGAGCGGCTCCCATCATCATGCTGTTGTCGATGATTTCTTCATTCAGTTCGACACCATCAAGCACTTCCACATTAATTCCATCCGATAGTCCGAGTTTGACTGGTTGTGAGTGGAAACCTTGTTCAGAAGTGTCTGGGATCAAAACGCTTGGTGTGTCGCCATTAAACTGAAGCGCACGCTCTGGCAGTGTTAAAACATTTTCTGATTTCTTTAGCGTGATTTTTGCCGTCGACGAAAAACCCGAGCGCAAACGCACTTCTTTCGGAATACTTAGTTCGCCCACTTCAACGCCAAAGCCATTATCGAAACTTTTCGCGGATGCGTTTCCAGCAGGTGAGTTTAAGTTCTCAGACTGAATGGCCACTTTAGTCAGCACTCCAGAGATCTCAACATCTGGATAAGGAGCGACAGTGATCACAACTGGCATGCCCGGGGAAAGCTGAGCAGCATCATGTTCACTCACGCTGCCTTTGAAAATCAGGCTATTCATATCAGCCAGTGACATCATTGCCGTTGCTTCTTGGCTTGATTGTGTAGAAATAATCGGCTCACCGACTTCCACTTTACGGTTAAGAACAGTGCCATCAATCGGCGCATAAATGGTCGATGTCAAACGTGCATTCCCGATAGAGGCTTCGCCGCTACGAATCAACTCAAGGTTCTGACGTTTTTGCAATACATTCGCTTGAGCAGACTTAACCGCTGATCGCGCACTCACATACTCGTCATAGTTTTTAGGAATGATGTCCTGCTTGACCAAGCTCTCTAGGTTAGCAAGCTTTTGTTTGGCTGATTCAAGATCCGCTTCACTGCGCATCAAATCGGTAGACGCATCCGTCAGTGCTTGAGGTGTCGGGTTAGGACGCACCTTAATCAAGGGTTGCCCTTGTTTTACTTTTTCGCCGACGTTGACATAGATTTCACCAACGATACCGTCAATTTGTGACTTAATAGAAACCGAGTGCGCTGGAACAATATTACCAACAGCGACCGCTTGTTTTTCAATGGTTCCTTTTTCCACCGCTAGAGTTGGAAACGCTTCCGGCTGAGCCGAAGATTGCAGATAGTAATACGCACCGCCACCGAGCAGCGCAACGCTCACAGCAGAGACAAGCCAAGTTTTTGCCATCATTGATACCAGTTATTGTTGTGTAGTCTTGTGACCATCTCGTGAACACAAAGTTCTAGGATAATATCGGCTTTAATGTAGGATATTTGTCATATTTGGTATGGCTATGTAATCACTAAAAGACAATAGCCGGAGTGAATCGCTGAACTTGGCGTAAAATGGTCATTGGTTAAATGTCAACACGGCGACCAGTTGGTAAATGCTCTAGACGATCACCAAGCACGTCTTTCAGTAAATGATACGCCTTCATCCCCGTACAGTGACCCGTGTAAAACTTCTCAACAGGATATTCTGACAAGACTTTACCTAATGCTTTGATGTCGTCTTTAGTACCACCAATACTATTAAATACGGGCAAGCCCACGAGATGAAAGCCACCCACTACCGCTTTGATTTTGCAGTTTGGAAATGACTCAATGCTTTTTACTTCACTTCGAAAGCACCAACACTGCTGTTTTGATCCTATTAAGACTTGACGGAAGATCAAAAAACACACTATCATTCGCAAAACTGACCAATTGGTCAGTCGATATTTAGAGCGAGTACTATGGACAAAAGACAACAGATCATTGAAGTTGCAACGCAGTTATTTGCGGAACATGGTTTTGAGAAAACGCCCGTCTCCACCATTTGTGAGAAGGCTGAAATTTCAAAAGGCTTGGTGTTTCACCACTTCAAAAATAAAAACGAACTGTTAAGAGAAGTTTTTGTTCATATCACTCAGATTATCGAAGAAACAGATAAGAGTGATGAACACGTATCAGAGAATGACGATCGCTTAGAAGCAATGATCCACTCGATCTTCGATGGTATGACCGTTCCTGAACACCGCAAGATTTATCAGTTCAATTTTAGTGTGATGGTTCACCCGACCACGAGAGCGATTGTTGTCGATCTGATAGACGAACGCTACCAAGGTTTACAGGTATCCACTGAAGAAGTTTTTCGCTCACTGGGGCACCCGAACCCTGTTGTCGTGACAAAAATGTTCATCGCGGAGATCGATGGTATTGCCATGAACTATTTACTCAATGAGGACTTCCCTATCGAAGAAATCAGGCAAGAGTTCATCAAAAAGTACTGCTAAACCAACCAAAAAATCATGCACATCTCGTTGCGTGATTTTTTTGATTAAACCAACTGACTGCACGGTCAGTCGGTTTAGTAAATTAAATATAAAAACTAAGGAGAAACCAATGAATACACCTTATCAAATTCAATACGAAGCGTTCGCGAAAGCCGATGGGCTATATGATGAGAGACACGCCAAACTCTATGCAGAATTTGCCGACAATCTTATTGCAGATGGCAGCTTTTCAATCGTCTACGAAGGCGTAGCACACGCCTGCTATACCCCTATCGTGATTGACGCAGCACCGCACCTAAAATGCTATGTACTTGCACCACTTGCGGTACTACCTGAGTTCCAAGGCAAAGGTTATGCGACAAGATTGATGGAAGAAGCAGAAAAGCAGTTAAACGCTGAAGTTATCTTTGTAATGGGCGATCCGATGCATTATGCGAATCGTTACAACACGACTCACAGCGTATTACTACCTGTACCGTCCAATGCGCCTTTAGATTGCTGGTTTGCACGAGAGTTAACACCAGGCGTGTTAACAGGGGTTGGTGAGTCCACTTCATCCATCAAGGGACCTTTTTCTGATCCATTGATGTGGAGTCATCCAGACGAGCAAGTCGTCTAATATCAACATCAATCTGTTATGCCCAGAGCACATTGCTTTGGGCATGCGGTGTAACCCAATCTATCTTAATAGGAGCATTGCAAGTGCACCGACCAATACACCGAATACAAACATTCCTACACTAATTAATATAAGGTTAGGAGAATAGCTAAAAGATGAAGGTTCGTTACTCCCATAGTTATCAGGTTTAGCATTGACCAAAAGTGCCGTGTATTCGGTATCAAATGCAGCCGCCAGAGAACGCCCCGTCTCCAAAGAAGCACTTCCGTGAAGCTCAACACGTTGTATGGTGCGTAAACTTAACCCACAGATATCGGCGAGTTGTTGTTGGGTCCATGCTTTGTGCTGCCTTAAGTGGCGAATTTTTGAGGTATCTAATTGCATCCATTCACCCTTTCCCACCAAAAAACACAGCGATAGTGACAAAACCAACAAGCAAACCACATGCAAAAGCAACACCAATGCCTTTGAGAATTTGGAAATGAGTTAGCCCAAATTCATACTCATCGATACTTCGATAACCCTTTTTTAGGAAGACCGTTATCATCCACTTACCGTTTAGGCAAATTTGGACTTCTAATTTCTCTCCTTCAATCTCAATCATATGACTGGATTTAAAGTACCAATTGGACTTTTGGGATACGAGTTCACCATCGACGTAAACCCACTCTTTGCCACTTAACATTGAGATTTGGACAGTAATGTCATGTCCTTTCCATTCAAAGTAGCTGGTTAAAATTGTTTTCCCTGTTTGCATCACATATCCCTATTCATTCAACGATATTCACATCGTGCCGCAAGATCGACACTATAAAAACGACGCACAGACGACAGTCGCCTTTTTGTCATGTGACACCATGGCGACAATGGTATGACAGTTCTTAATTTTCAATAAGTTAAGTAATCAACTTGAGGACAAACCCCTGCCGTCTCCGTGGTTCAATATCCACTATTGCGGGCATAGAGAAAACAACTCTTGTTCTTCAGTTTGATATTCAGCCGCCTCTTTAGCGATAGCGATATTTTGCTTACTCGCCTTAAACTCAGAACCAGTGCCGGGCCAAAAATACCCTTGGTCATCATGACAGAGCACAATAATCGATGCTGCAGATCCTAAATTTGGCTCATCTCCCTTCGCTGCATACATTTTGAAAGATATGTGAGACGAAAAATTCCCTCGAATCTCTTCGAGTACGTCAGCTTGAATTTCGTAGTATGCATCAACACCTTGCTTTATTTCTTCAAAACTCGTGAGCCGTAAAACGGCGGAATACGGTGCTTGATTGATCGCAACTCTAAGTGGTTCTTTTGCCATAACTTCTACCGCGATAAAAGCAATAAACCATAGCGTCCACTTCATGCTTATCCCCTTTTAAACCGCATACTTAAACAGTCCTGCGGAAACATACTTAACGCAGGAAATACCGTGTATTCCTTCAGCACGCCTTGTTTCTTAAATCCACATTTTTCCAGCACGCGAATACTGGCTTGATGGTCGATATGTGGGGTTGTGTAAATCTCCTCGACTCCGATGCTTTTCAGATGCTCGATACCAAGCTTACACGCCTGAGTCGTATACCCTTTACCTTGATAATTCCTAGAAATCCCAAAGTGAATTTCGCTACGACTTTTTTCAGGGATTAAGACTAAGCAACCAATGGGAACGTGGGTCGCGTTTTCTTCAATTGCGAACACCAAGATATTAGGGTGAGCCAACTCATATTGAGCTCGCCATCGACTGATCGCTTGTAACGTTTGGTTTGGGCTTTGATGGGCTTGTCGATTGAGGTACAAACACGTTTGCTCATCGCCAAAGTAGTTTTCAAACAAAGGAACGGCATCTATTTCTTCAAGGTATCTGATTGCCACATCTTGCGCTTCTCGCCTCATTGGCTCTCACCTTGATACACGTCTGGGTTCCATATCTGCATAAAGTTCTCGACGGACTCGATAGGCTTAAAGCCGAACTGTTCATACAGACCATGAGCATCACGCGTCGCAAGCATCATTCTGCGCAAACCTTGAAGATTTGGATGGGACACGATTTCAGAAACCAACCATTTACTAATGCCTTGCCCACGGAATTCCGGGAGTACGAAAACATCGGCAAGATAAGCGAAGGTGGCTTTGTCAGTAATAAGGCGAGCAAACGCGATTTGTTGATTGGACTCAGTAAACACGCCGAAACAAAAGGAGTTTCGCACCGCTTTATCTAGCGTGTCTCTCGGCACTCCTTTCGCCCAATAGCTCTGTGAAATGAAGTGATGGATGCAATCCAGATCCATCTCTT
This sequence comes from Vibrio sp. SSH13-20, assembly GCF_040104475.1. Classification (NCBI taxonomy): domain Bacteria; kingdom Pseudomonadati; phylum Pseudomonadota; class Gammaproteobacteria; order Vibrionales; family Vibrionaceae; genus Vibrio; species Vibrio sp. SSH13-20. The sequence goes on along the minus strand of NZ_JBECOU010000002.1, from coordinate 608,149 downwards.
CAAAGGCAGTGCTAATGCGATATCCTTGCATGGTGTTCTCCCAATAAATCAAAGCTTCTCTGCGACGCAAATTAGGTTGTGTGAGTTTTCAGAAAACTTATCTTCTGTCCAAGAGCTGTATTTTTCGGTAATACATAAACCCGCCTGAGCAAGAAACACTTCAATTTCAGATAACTTTCGATACTTCAAATCAATGCTTGAGTGAGTTGTTGAACCATCTTGGTAGTGACGTTCTTTCTTCAAATAAAGGATTGCTCTTTTAGCGTCATAACGTTCGCTCATTCCCATGTACTTTACTTCGCCTTTGTCGGGCAATTCATAGGTTTGCCACAACGACATTTCAGCATCAATTTCCAAGTTATCGGGCGTTGGTAAACGGGTATCAAAGATGAAACGCCCACCTCTATTGAGGTGATTAGAAATCGAATTAAGGACGCCAACTAGCATCTCATCGGAGAAGAAAGCTTGGAAAGCGTTGCCCGTCATGATCGCCATGTCGAAACGTTTATCGAGAGAGAATTGAGTGGCATCCTGTTGCAAGAAAGAAAGGTTATCTAATCCCTGCGCTTTGTGTTTAGCATGTTTTAACATCCCTTCGGCAATATCAATACCGACAGAATTATCGAGTTGCTTTGCGACAGGTATGGTGACAATACCCGTACCACAGCACACATCCAGCAAACTTCGAGCACACATCGCGGTAATGTGCCTTTGTATCAGAGCGATATCATCTTCGTAATGTTTATCATACTGAGCATCGTATTCCATGCCTGATGCAAACTCACTGAGATCTTGTGTCTTCAAAAACAGTCCTTGTTTATTTAATTGATTAACTTGGCTTTCTTAGCTCTAAGAGCAGGTAACGGCATACATAACCTGCACCTGATGTGTAGCCGACGAGGTTTTCTAAAGACACTACTTCTAGCCCTGCGTTTTGGCTGAATTCGCGAACTTCGTTCTCGGTGTAAGCGGTGTGTACGACTGTGCCACTGTAGGTGTTTCTCGGCAGATCTTTTCCATCTGGGTCGTGACATTGGAAACTGATAAAGCAACGCCCATCAGCATTTAGCAGCTCAGCAATACATTGAAGTAGCGACTGGGGAACGACGAGAAATTCCGTGAATCCGAGAGCGGTAATGATGTCGAAGGTTTGATTGAAAAGTGGGGAAAAAGGTTGGTCAAGATCATGAACATTGACGCTTTGATATAAGTTGGTTTCGCGCGCTTTGTTCACCATATTGGAGGAGATGTCCAAGCCATGTAGAACGACATCAGGGTAATGAGATTTTATGACTTTCCCGATGCTGCCTGTGGCGCAAGCCAAATCAAGGGCTGAGCCTTGCTGTAAATTGAGTGTTTTTAGCTTCCCGTCGACCCAACGTGGACCAACATATTGGCTGTCTTCAATTAACTTTTGGTAGCGCTCAGATACTTCATCATACATTTTGGCAACGTCCATGATTCCTCCTTGAATTCTTGAACGCTTGCCAATGTAGCACGCCCTACTCACCTATACACTTATGTCCTTGTAAAAGCGTGAAAAAAGTCGACGTGCTACGCATTGATTTAAGCCATCCAGATCCTCGCTAAAATACCTACTGGTGTGGTAACACCCGTTGTAATTGAACTTACCTTCCCATCTTTTACAACATAGATAGTCGGAGTTACGCTAATGCTCCATTCTTGCATGATGGTGCTTTTGGGATCATTGACATTATCGAACTGGTAGCCTTTTGCCTGCATGAATTTTTGTACACGTTCTTCTGGACCAGAGGCACCAGAAACAGCAACGACTTCATAATAGTTGCTCAACCAACTCACGCTAGGGCTAACAAACTTACACGCAGGACACCACGTTGCCCAAAAATACACAACAACAGGCTCGTCATGGCTTTTGGCAATCACATCGACGAACTCACCGTCCGCCATGATTGCACTAAGAGGCGGCGCATGCTCTTTGGGAATGTCTTTGGTGCGATACCAATCCATCGCGACCGATATAACAGTCACCATGAGGATGATTTGTAGCGCTTGACCAAGCCAATATTTCAGCGACTTGCGCTTTTTTACGGTGTTCACTTAATCACACCTCCGCTTGCTTGCTCAATGGCTTTCACCACAACATCGTCAGTCAAAATCACTGGTAAAGGAATACCTTCTGGGGCAGCAGGACCATAAACTATGTTGAATGGCACACCAAAACGACCATGTGCTCTTAAGAAATCGGTAACTGAACTATTAGGATGCGTCCAGTCGCCTTTTAACGTCGCAACATTAGGGCTTTGCAGCAATGAGTAAACTGGATCTTGCCAGATCACACCGATCTTGTTGGCTTTACAAGTGACACACCAGTCAGCAGTCACATCCACAAATACTACGCGACCATTTTTCACGTGTTCCGCAATCGCTTCATTCGATAACTTTTCCCAAGCCAAGTCTTCAGGCAATGGGGTTGCCCAATGATTCGCTGTCATGCTGCCTAGCATCAGTCCACCAGCGATTAAGATGAGCGATGCCGTACCTGACACTGCCAGCGCTTTGTTACCGTAGACTCGCTTGACACGCGCCATAATAACGATGAATGCAACCAAGCCGATTAAGATGACCCAAAATACTGGTAAGTGATTCGCCATCAATGACAACAACCATGCACTGGTTGCCAGCATCATGATGCCGAATACGATTTTCACGACATTCATCCACTGCCCTGGCTTTGGTAACTTCAACGCGATACCCGGGAAGATAGCGACTAAGATCCAAGGCAGTGCCATGCCTAATGCCAGTGCGGTGAAAATAGCAAACAGCGTTGCTACGTCCGCACCCAGTGCAAACGCAACGGCGGTACCTAAGAAAGGCGCAGAACAAGGCGTTGCAAGCAGAGTCGCGAACATTCCTTGCACGTAGTGTCCAAATAGCGAGTTATCGCCCTTCGACGCTAGCCAAGTATTCGTACCTGAAGACAGGCGAATTTCAAACAAACCAAGCATGTTGGCGCCAAATAATCCGGTCACCAGCAGCATTAAGCCTAAGAACCAAGGGCTTTGGAATTGCACACCCCAGCCGATAGCATTACCTGTCAGCTTCAACACTAAGATAAACCCAGCCAAAAGCCAGAACGAAGTCAGAATACCTAACGAAGAAGCGATGAATTGAGTCCGAATTTGGCGACGTTCAACACCTTGTGCGGCCACAATGCTGCTTAACTTCATACCTAGTACTGGTAGTACGCAAGGCATGATATTCAGAATCAAGCCGCCTAGTAGCGCAAACAAGAATATGTTCACCAGTGAAGTGGTTGGCAAAGCTTGCGTGATAACACCCGCTTTTGCTTGCGCGGTTTCTTGCGCCAGTAGGTTGTTATCTTTGATTGAGACGTAAAGCGATTGGTTATCCAGCTCTACGTCACCCAACCAAGTATTCACTAAATAGTTTGCGGTAAGCGTATTGCCCTCTTGATGCAGCCCTTCCAACTTGAAGCTGTAATCGCTCGTTGTTTCATCGACACCATCGACTAACACTTCTGGCTTCTGCCATCCTTGTGAGTTGGTCAGTTTGATTTGCAACTTAGATTGGCTCGCATCCCAGTTTGCTTGCGTAACTTCAACAAAAGGAGAAGGCTGAGGCACACTGCTCACTGCTTGCGCGTAAGTAAACATCACTCCTTCATCAACTTGTAAGTCGGAAGGTAGGAAAGACAGTTGAATGTGATAATCCGTCAGGACACAAATGGTCGTGCACGAAGACAGTGTCAGCGTCGCATCAATCGTCACTGGTTTATTCATGTCTTCGACGTGCAACGTCATTGGGAAAACGGTGTCACCTTTATAACCCAGCGTTTCAATACCAAGCAGTTCGTATTTCTGCGGGTACGGCCATTGCCAATCCACTTTGGTTAGGTTTTGTGATTTTTCCCAATCAATAGAAGGCGCGACACCACCTTCACCCGGTGAACGCCAGTAGGTTTTCCAATCGCCGGTGAGTTTGACATCAAGATAACCAGTAAGTGTGTTGGTATTGGGATCTTGTTGTCCGGTAAGTACAAAGCGCGTCTGTACAGGTGGATGTTGAGGGTTGGTCAGCCACCCGGTGTCTGTCGTCTGTGCTTGGGCAAATAACGAGAATAAGCTCAGCGCTAACGTCATGAAGATCATAACCGCAGCTTGAGTTGTTTTTTTAATGTGGTTCATAGTGATTCCTAGTTAAAAACAAGTGTAGAAATTACTGACGGAAAAATACTCGTCAGAAATCACTTGTTATTCACGGAATACACATAGGGTGAGATGGACCCGATACTTATGGATTATCGGTTCTGTCCATTGCCTTTGGTTAGCAAATGCGCAGCAGCGCCACACGGCTAATACGAAGAGACCAATAAACAGTACAACAACCATGGTTTCCAGTTGCTGTTGAGCAAATTGAATCAGTTTTTCAGATAACTCACATTTACCCGTATCGTGCCCACTGTCGGCTCTCTCAATCTTTGTGACATCATTAACTCGCCCCCCATCAACCAACACCGAGGTCGTGTTCGAGTCATATTGCATGGCGCAACTGAACATCAAGCCGGAGTTTTTCAACAGGCACACCACAATCACCCAGCCAATCAAAGCTAGGAGCCATTTCCCTTGATGTTGGGATGCAGCAGATTGTGAAGTGGATGCAAGCATATTCGTTTTGATTGTCAATCGTTGGCGGGAATCATACGCAAGTTTATATAAACCTCAAGTGGTATGAATTTTCTGCGCCGCTCTCATTGGTAGCTAATTATGATAGTCTTATGACTACCATTTCCGTAAATAATTCAACATGCTCAATAAAGTTAATCTTGCTGATATTCGCTCCTTTGTTTTGATTGCTCAACTGGGCAACTTCACCAAAGCGGCAGAAGCCCTTTCAGTATCGCGTTCCCATGTATCTCGCCAAATCAGTGGGCTCGAAGCGCAAATGGGCGTGACTCTACTCACTCGAACTACGCGAACATTGCGTTTGACTCATGCCGGTGAACGTTTTTACCAAGAATGCGAAAAAGCACTGCATGATATCGACCAAGCATTAATTGCCGCTGTCGACGATACTCAAGAAGTTCGAGGGTTGATCCGAGTGAACTGCGTCGGCGGTTATATCGGCGAAGACATCGTCGCTAAATACGTCAATGAATTCATGTTGGAATACCCAGATGTATTTGTGGATTTGGACTTCTCTTCGCCTCGAATTGATTTGATCGAAGACCAGTTCGACGTTGCTATTCGTATGGGAGAACTGGAAGACGCTGGATTCGTTGCGCGTAAGTTGATGATGATCGACATGGTCACACTCGCGAGTCCACGTTACCTTAAAATACATGGCGAACCAGTCGCCCCTAAAGAGCTGGCGAAACACCGTACTCTCACAGGCTCAGTTACGCGTTGGAGCTACCGTAACGTTGCTACACCAACTGAACAAAGTGACGTGATAGTGAAAGGTAATTTACGTTGTAAGAATGGTCGCGCTCTTGTGATGGGCGCACTCTACGGTAACGGCATTATTCGCGTACCCTTAAGTTACTGTGACAAAGAAGTAGAGCAAGGCAAGCTGGTCAAAGTAATGCCAGAATGGGAAATCCCATCGGTACCTCTGTCAGCGATTTTCCATCGTGACCGCTACCAACCTAAACGTCTACGAACCTTTATTGATTTCATCAAAGCCAAGTTTGAACAAGACGCGAAAGCTTAAAACGAACATTAGAGCGTCTCATCACTCCTCGCCCTCTCTGGATAACGCAACAACCAGTCTCTAAGGCTGGTTTTGCATTAAACAGGTAAGAAACGTGTAAACAATCCCGCAAAAACAAGCGCATAACGTGAAAAAGGGTTATTCTTAGTTATTAAAAGTACAAAATAATTAATGAATGAGCACCCAACCTAATTCACGTCAATTGATCTCCTGCGAAGAGTGCGGCTTGGTCGTTCGTATTCCTGATATCGAACAAGGTCAAAAAGCACAGTGTCCTCGCTGTGAGCATTCGCTAACTAAAATCAACGCGAAACCGTATCAAAGCGTTCTTGCTGTCTCGGTCGCTTGTTTGATCATGCTAGTTTTGAGTGTCTCTTTCCCATTCATGTCGTTCAGCGTTCAAGGTTTATCTCAAGAAATCACTCTAATGCACGCAGCGAAGATGCTAGCGGAATTTCATAATGCGCTCCTTGGCGCTTTATTACTTGCGACCGTTGTCATCCTTCCCGCGATCTACGTCGGTTTGATTCTTTTCCTTCATCTTGAAGCCTTGAAGTCACTCAAGCATCCATTGAGTAAAAAACAAATTCGCATGGCGAAGACTCTGTGTCGAATTCTGTTTAGAGTAGAACCTTGGTTGATGGTCGATGTCTTTTTAATTGGCGTGTTAGTGAGCCTAATTAAGATTGCTTCGCTGGCTGAGATAGGCATGGGCAGTTCATTCTGGGCATTCTGTGTGTACACAGTTTTGGTGGTGAAGTGTATTTCTATGGTAGATAAGAGCTGGCTATGGGGGCATTTCATCCCATCTATCGAACTACCAAATGTGAAAGAAGGTGACACGCACCATGACAATAATCACATTGGTTGCCACACGTGCCATCAGCTTAACCCTATCGAAGATACTAAACATCAAAAGTGCCTTCGTTGCCATAGCCCAGTTCATAAATACAATCCTGCGAATAACTTACAGAAAGCATGGGCACTGTTGTTTGCCTCTATCATCTTTTACATTCCAGCCAACCTTTATCCAATGATGTATACCGTTAGCCTTGGTCATTCCGAAGGTTCAACCATCATGGAGGGTGTGGTGCTGCTGTGGCAACTAGGCTCCTACCCAATCGCTGCCGTTATTTTCTTTGCTAGTGTCTTCATTCCTATGGCAAAAATGCTCGCCTTAGCATGGCTTTATTACAACGCGCAGAAAGCTCAATACTTGCCACCAGAGGAAAGTATCTCGCGTTTAAAAGTGTACCGAATGACCGAGTTTATTGGGCGCTGGTCAATGATTGATATTTTTGTGGTCGCGATTTTGGTTGCGTTAGTACAACTGCAAAACCTAATGGCGATCTACCCTGGTCCTGCTGCCCTTTCATTTGCGGCAGTGGTCATTTTCACCATGCTCTCTGCCATGATTTTTGACTCGCGTTTGTTATGGCAATTACCACAAAACGAAACGCAGAAGCCAATGACGAATAACTTAACTGAGAAAGCTAAATATGAGTGATGAGAACAAAGCAACCGCTCAAATAAAACCGCAAAAGCAGGTCTCCGCAATTTGGATCATCCCGATCCTTGCACTGGCGATGGGAGCGTGGATGTTGTTTCAATACATCAACAGTACTGGTCCCGAGATCACTCTGAAGCTACCAACAGCAGAAGGCATTGAAGTCGGCAAGACCGAAATCAAGGCACTCAATGTAAAAGTGGGAGTGATCACAGATGTTAAGCTCAGCAAAGATTACGACCACATTATTGCCACGGCACAAATGAACAAAGATGCCGATCGTATGCTGCGTGAGGATTCGATGTTTTGGGTCGTCAAACCGCGTATTGGTCGGGAGGGAGTTTCTGGTTTAGAAACGCTACTTTCCGGTGCCTATATCCAGCTGCAACCAGGCAACTCCAAAGTTGAAAAGGAACACTTTAACGTACTTGACGTTCCACCCGTTGCCTCCCCTGATGCAGAGGGTCTACGCATTGTCTTGACCCACCGCGAAGCAGGCAAACTCGGCGTTGGCGATCCGGTGATTTACAAAGGCTTCACCGTTGGGCGTGTAGAAACCACTAGCTTTGACGTGGATACTCGCCGAGCACTGTACCAACTGTTTATCTTCAAACCATACGACAGCCTTGTGCGCACTAAGACTCATTTTTGGCTAAGTTCAGGTGTTGACTTACAACTGAACGCCGAAGGTTTTGAGGTGAAGTTTGGCTCTCTTGAAAGCTTAATCACTGGAGGGGTTGTCTTTGATACCCTACCTGGCTTAGGAGCGGGAGATGAAGTCAAAGAGGATATGACGCACTTCCGTTTATTCGATGACGTTAAGCAAGTGCGTGAAGGCATGTACGACGACTACATCCAATTTGTCATGATGTTTGAAGAATCAGTACGTGGTCTTAAACGTAAAGCACCCGTGGAATATCGCGGTCTACGTATCGGTACTGTAATGAAAGTGCCAATGCGTATGCCAACGCCAGACGAAGATTTCTCTGCGAAAAAAATTCCTGTCTTAGTTCGTATTGAACTTGGACGCGTGTACAACGACTTGCCTGCCGACAAGCTACCTCTTTTCAAACAGAAACTGAAAGAAGAGTTTGCTAAAGGGCTTCGTGGAACACTAAAAACCGGCAACCTGCTGACTGGCGCATTGTACATTGATACCGATTTTTATCCTGATGAAGACCCATACGTCCCAAGCGAGTTTGAAGGCTTAGACGTATTCCCGACCAAACAAGGTGGGTTCGCTCAAGTACAACGCCAAGTAAATGACTTCCTGACCAAAATTAATAGCTTACCGATGGAAGAGACGCTTCAATCATTAAATAAAACCCTGAAAACATCAGAGCGCACTCTCGCTTCTGCTGAGCGCGTTGCAAGCAGTGTTGACAAATTGCTTAACCAAGACGATACCAAAGCCATTCCACAAGACATTCGCAAGAGCTTAGAACAGTTGCAGAAAACCTTGGATGGTTATGGTCCGAATTCCACTATGTATAGTGAGATGGAGTCCACATTGAAAGAGTTGGAGCAGGTAATGACGGAGTTCAAGCCCGTTCTTAAGCAACTAAATGAAAAACCAAACTCATTGGTCTTTGGTGAAGATGAAGTGAATGATCCAATTCCTGTTAGAGGGCAAAAATAATGAAACGCGGACTTTTATTGATTTCTGCCCTATTGGCAGGTTGTAGCAGTGCACCAGAAAACACCGGGGCATTGTATGTGTTGCCTGAAGCAAGCTCAGCGAAAATCAGCGACACCATGATTGCACAACGTCCACAGCTTGTTGTTCGTCCAGCTCAACTAGCAAGCTATCTTGCTGACAGTGGCATTGTGTACCGAACATCTGAGACTCAAATCATTCAAGCAAAACACAACCAGTGGGCGCACAGTATCTCTGAGCAAATTACTCAACGCATGATTGATGATCTACGTGCTAAGCAAAGCCAATACTGGCCGGTAGAAGTGAACAACTTACTCGACCAAAGTGACCAAAGTAAACTTCAGTTATCGCTGAGTAAGTTTAATGGTAGCTATGAAGGAAACGCAGAAATTGAAGGCGAATGGCTTATCATTGATGCGAATGGCAAAGTGAAAAACAGTGCACCTGTAACAATCAAACTGCCTTTGCAAGACGAAGGTTATGATGCGCTTGTTGACGCGCTTTCCGCTGGGTTGAATAACCTTACTGATCAAATCGCTGCTCAACTATAAAACTCTCTCGCCCACTCCAATTGAGGAGTGGGCGTTTTCTTCTTCAAATATCTAATCGCCCTCTTCTCTCAACATCATCCAGAGAAAACACTATTAAGCCATATCTAGCGATACCGTGAGTGAAATAAAGCGTTTCCGTTAGTCGTCGTTTTTGAATTACCCCACTCCATGCCCTACGCTAATCTTTATGCAACTCATCTAATTAAAATATGGACGTTGATATGGTTAAGAAAATCCTGCCGGTTCTTTCTCTGCTCTCTTCTTATCTGATAGCACCTTTTGCAATGGCAGACGATACATACTCGTCACCAAGCCATTGGCAGCATAGTGTTGAAGTCTACATGCAGGCTCTGAATATTAATGGCGATTCCACAATGGGGAATTTCTCAACTGACCTTGACGTAGATCCTAAGTTCATCATGGATCATCTTGATATTGGTGCGATGGCAAGGCTTGAAGGAGTGTACAAAAATAAATGGGGTTATTACCTCGATTACAGCTTTATGGATCTAAATGGCAGTGCGAATAATCTATCTGGCATTTTACCTAATGTTACTTATCGTGCAGATCTGGACGTCAGACAAGGCGTACTTGAAGCAAAAGTGTTCCAACGAGAAATCCATTCATTTGGCATGATTGATTACATGTTTGGCTTACGTTGGTGGGATAACGACATCAAGGGTAAAGTCTACCGTAACGATAACCGCATTCTCGTAGACAGATTAAACATCAAAGAGGACTGGGTTGATTTCTTAGTGGGCGTGCGTTGGTTAAACAATCTCACTAAAGACTGGCGTTTTCATGCAAGTTTAGACGCTGGTCTTGGAGCAGATACGAACTTTACTTATGCGACACAAATAGGCTTGCGTTATCACATGAATGATTGGTCGGACATTAACCTGGCTTACAAATCGACTTGGGTGGACTATGTCAATAAGGGAACCTTCGAATACGATACTGCCTCTCACGGTTTTCTTGTTGGTCTTGGACTATATTTTTAGTCCCCTCAACATAAGGCGCTGCAGCACGCCAACGTAGGATCTTCTAAGCTAGTAATATCCTTCTCACTTAGGCAAAGCTTAATGATGAATAAATCGGAAGTTATCTGGCCAGATTATTACCACCCTAAACATTCTCATATACACGTACGCAGCCAAATCGAGATCCCTGAACCACCAGAAGTTGTTTGGCAACATCTGGTTCGTGCTCCTGAGTGGCCGGCATGGCGTCACTCTAAAACCATGGTTCAGATCTTAAGTGGCGATAGCACGTTATGCAAAAACACCATGTTTCGTTGGAAAACATCTTGGGTTGATTTTCACTGCACAGTAGTCGAATACACCTTGAATCAACGCTTGGCATGGAAAGGAAAAAAAGGAGGTGTTGATATGTACCACGCTTGGGTTTTAGAGCCGACAAAAATAGGTTGCTGTATTACAACGGAAAGTACCCAACGCGGTGGAATGACCTGGATTACAAAATACTTCGCACCAAAACAGCTAAGAAAGTACCACCTAAAATGGTTAGAAGAGTTGTGCCGCCAATCTCACGGCAATTGCGAGAAATAATGAAAATATACACTCTACTTGCTACTTAATATGCTCAATAAATGCGCTCAGCCTGATCTCAATCATGTTTGAAGCACGTCGCTTAGGATACCCTTAGCGAAAACTATAAATCCCCAATCCTATGACCTAATGGTCAATAGATAAGGCGCTTGAGCAGCAATGTCGATTAACATTTCAGATCTAACCACCGCATTAAGCAAGGTGGAGCACATACATAAAGTCCAATTGGAAAATGTGCATCAATTCTTTAAGTCTAACGAAACTTTCTCGGTACAAGCCTTTAGCCAAATTGTGGCAACGGACTCTATTGATGAACGTTTTAAAGCTATCGACAAAGAATTTGCTTTGTTGGGCGATGCTAAAACTTACCTACTAGAAGCTTCTTACTTAGTTGCTTAGAAACCAAGCCAGCTAAAGTAAAAAATTGCGCTTGCAAACCTTAAATGAGATTTATTTTTAATCGCATTACTGTTAAATTATCGGCAGTTATCGTATGAGGTTTTGCAATGAACGCGAAGAAAGCGCTAAAAAAATTGAAGAAGAAAACCGTAAAAAAAATGGCTTCTTCTTCACATAAACAACTTAGTGCTTTAAAGAACAACGCATTAGGCAGCCCTGCCACATCAAAATCTCACACTTTCTCTTCACAAAGTGAACTCGTTAATGAGCTGAAAGGCGTCGCAAACCAAGCTGTAATGAGTGCAGCGTATGAGCTCGCCGCGCCTCTCAATCCACTGTTATCTTGGTTTAACGATGCTGGCGGTGTCGTTGATTTCACCACTGCGCCTAAAAAAACCTCAGTACCGTTATCAAAACAGTCAGCGAACGATTCAACACCTGCATTTTCAGTTAAATCAGTCGGTCATTTGCCCTTGAAATCACCACCTTGCAAGCGTTGCCCTGCTCTCTCGAATGGCATTTGTAAGTGCGCAGCGAAGAAGTTTAAGCTTAGTGCTTAACGTCACAAGTAAAGCGATAGCCAAACGTACTTGATCAAAAAAGCCCGACTTGATGCCGGGCTTTTTAATGTTCTTTTTTTCTCAACCGCTTATGCCAAATTCATGATAACTCGGCTGACTGATGGACCAACGATACGAGTCAATGCGACCCCTGTTAATCCTTTCACTAGACTCTTTGTTCCGCTCACCATTGCTTTCTCAACAAAAGAAGGCTTTTCGCTGCTTTGCGTCCAATGATGACTTTCTAGAATTTCCATCAAACTGTCACAATCTAGCTCACGACTATCGAAGCTGATCGCTACAGATCCTGCATATTTCTTATGCTTTACTTCACGTACAGCATCAATCCCTTCCAACTGACAAATCAATTCTTCGACCTCTTTGGGGTGATCTTTAATATAGTCAGAACGAACCCTAAGCCTATGATTTGTCTTGTGAATGTAAGTATTCATGCTAGCGTCAATCCAAATGATAACCATTACTATTTTCAACAGTAGCATTGAAATTGATTAAGCGCAAAGCATTTGTAATTAGTTCGTCACATGATCCTTTTTCTCAATGAATCTGACCTCGCTTACCGTATAATTTTTTTATGAAACAGTACGTCGACCAGGCCTTAAAACTAAGAAAGTGGGTATCGATTGGCCACCATATCCCGGGAAGAGTAAGACTCAAATACAAGCTCGGCATCGTAGCGCATCTTGCCAGTTTCCGAAGTGACGACATCGAGAAAGCCATTTCTTCAATTCCGGCATTCAAAAACTATAAGTTGAATAATGCGACGGGCAGTATCGTCATTGAATACGACCCAACAACAGTCAACCCCAAAGCAATTGACGCGTTGTTTTCGGAATCAAAAGAGGTTGCTGAACGAGCATGCTACGCGATAGCTGAGCAACTAGACTTAGATGGAGAACGTTCATGAGTGACTCATTGAACAACGCAAATCCATACGAAGCCTACTTCAAGGCCATGATGGAAATGCAAAAGGAAATGGCGAATGCTTACATGGCAAGCATGCAAAACGGTGAAATGCCACCAATGATGATGCCTCATCAAATGGGTATGATGCCGCATTTCCCACATCCTGCATTTTGTCATCCTCACCAAATGCCGCCGGGCATGGGCGCACAATTCCACCCGGGAATGATGCCACCGCCCCCACACTGGCCGCATGCGGGGATGATGCAACACCCACAGCAACCTCAACAACCACCTCAAACCTCTGAAACACCAGAAAGCGATCCATTATTCGAGCAAGCTCAGGCGATGCTAGAAGGCGCTCTCGGTGAAGAAGCAGGCATGTTTAAAGAGATATTAGGAACTTTCGGTATGAACGATAAAGAGTTTTGGAAAGGCGCTATGGTAGGCGCTGCAGCAGCACTTCTATTAAGCAATGAAAATGTGCGCGGCAAACTAATGGGCTTGGTATCAGGTGCTGGCGACATGCTGAAATCTGGTGGTTCAAGCGTAAAAGAAGGCGCCGTAAACACTGCAAGTGCAGTGAAAGAGAACGTGTCGACAGGAAGTGAAATCTTTAAAGAGACTTATGCTGCGGGTAAACAAGGCTTCCAAGAATCTGTAGAGCGTCACAAAGCAGAACCTGCAATCAAAGAAGTTGCCGAAAAAGCACCTAGTGAAGAAAACGAAGGTGAAAACGGTCAACCAGTTATCAAAGAACATGAGTAATTCAGCCAATAAACTCAGTTCTGCCAATCGTGCCATGTTAGTCGGTGCTATCGCAGGTGGCAGCGCGACGATTGCCAGCCAGTGGAAAGAGCATAAAGCGGGCAATATCGACACTAATGAAATGGCTACCAGCGCCGCAAAATCTGCACTTAAGACTGCAGCAATCGCTGGTGCGACAACGTATGTGGCAGAAAAAATGGCCGGTCGCCCTGCACTCTCTATGCTGACAATTCTCAGCGTAGGTGCAGCGGGTCTTTACTTAATGGATCAAGTTTCGGAATCTAAAGATGAACAATAACAACCCATACTACGGTTACCCTTACTACGGCTACCCACAGCAACAAAACCAAGCAGTGGATCCACAACAGCAGGCTGCAGAGCAACCATATAAAAAGCAAAACACAAAAACGCATTTTATGATGGGTATGGCAGCCGGGGCAGCAGTTGCTTACCTATTGACAAACAAAAAGTTTCAGCAAGGTGTTACGACTACTGGTGAGAAAGCTTGGTCCGCAGTCCGTGGTGAAGTAGAAGAGCTTAAAGAACGCTTAGAAGACACACAAGCAGAGCTGGAATACTACCGTAACCTATACAAAGGCGAAGAATGATCTCGATTCAGGTAAAGCATCACTTTCCCGGTCGGATCCGCTTTAAAGCATCAGCATTAAGGCATCACAAAGATGTCGGCACTTGGATTGAAACCAGTTTAATGGCAATCCAAGGCATCAGTGCTGTGCGGGTCAATGAGTCTGCTCAATCTGTTGTCGTCGAATATGACACACAACTGCTACAAGCAAAAACGGTTGAAGAACGTCTAAGCCAACTTGATTTAGCAGAAGCCACTCAAGAAGAAGCAGAACACAAATTTACGCGTGGCGACATTGCCATGAACGTGATTGGTACTATCGCGGCGGCTTTACTGCCCAACAAATGGGGAGCAATATCAACCGCAACATTGATTGCTCCAACCTTATTTGAAGGGGTCAGCGATCTCAAAGACAAGAACATTTCTGTTGAAGTCTTAGATGCAATTGCTGTTGGTTTATCGGCTTGGCGCGGTGATTACCGTACTGCGATGATGACGCAAAGCTTAATCAGTCTTGGCGAATACATGGAGCAAAAGACCAGTCGCAACAGTGATCAACTACTGGCTGATTTGATGCGTCCTCAGGAATCGATTGTTTGGCGCGTAGACGGAACACAACGCACACAAGTGAACTCAACGGAGCTTGACGTTGGTGATGTCATTGAGCTGGCTCCTGGTGTGTCTATTCCTGTTGATGGCACTATCATCAAAGGGGCAGCACTGATTAACCAATCCTCTTTGACTGGTGAAAATGTGCCAGTTCGTCGTGAGGAAAGTGCTGTCGTCTACTCTGGAACTAGCGTGCACGAAGGTACAATTCAAGTTCGCGTCGACAAGGTCGGTAGCGAAGCGACCACCGCAAAAATTGCCAAACTGATTTATGACTCGCTGAGTGAAAAGAGCGAAATTCAGCAGGTTACACAAGACATGGCAAACCGCCGCGTGAAAATTACCTTGGGTATCGGAGCCGCAGTCTTTACGCTAACTCAGGATATTAATCGCGTCGCGTCTGTATTCCTTGTAGATTACTCCTGTGCGCTCAAACTCAGTACGCCAGTAACCTTCAAATCCATCATGTACCGTGCGGCACAACAAGGGATCTTGTTCAAAGGCGGCAGCGCAATTGAAAAATTGGTAAAAATAGACACCTGTGTGTTTGATAAAACGGGCACGCTCACTCATGGTGATATGCAGGTAACGGATGTGATTCCATTATGCGATTCCAACACGGCTCGTGATTTACTCGCTATTGCAGCGTCTGTCGAAGAACACAGCAACCACCCACTTTCTCAGGCTGTGGTAAACGCGGCAAAACACAATCAACTACCACACATCGAGCACGGTGAAGTGGAATACGTGATTGCCCATGGTCTCAAGAGCACCATGAATGATCATGAGTTGGTAATGGGCAGTCGCCACTTCTTAGAAGTGCATGAGAGTGTTGACTTCACACCATTTGAAGATGTGATCAAGAAGTATGAAGCGCAAGGTCGTCACCTTATCTTCATCTCGCATCAAAATGTGTTGATCGGCATGATTGGCTTACGCGATCACTTGCGTGAAGATGCATTAGACACGCTAAATGCACTGCACCAGTTTGGTGTCAAAGAGCTGATCATGATTACTGGTGACAGCCAATTCAAAGCCAGCATTCTTGCTGATGAACTGAAACTAGATCGAGTCTTCGCTGAAGCAGTCCCTTCAGAGAAATCAACTATCGTTGAAGCGCTTCAAGCTGAAGGACGCACTGTTATGTTTGTTGGTGACGGCGTAAATGATGCGCCGGCTTTAACCGCAGCTGATGTCGGTGTCGCAATGGGTCGAGGTACTGAACTTGCCCGCCAAGTTGCCGATGTCGTGCTTCTTCGTGATCAGCTATACGGACTGGCAGAAGCGCGTGAGCTTGCCAATATCGCCATGCATGTGATCAACTCTAACATCAAGATCGCAGAATACGTGAATAGCGGAATCATGCTTGCTGCTGCGTTAGGTTGGCTCAACCCAACGATGAGTGCTCTACTCCATAACGGCACAACATTGTCTATCCTTGGTCGCTCTGCAGCACTTAGACATGGATAAATGCACGCTTTAAGAAAAGACTCCTGAAAGCGATGAGAAAAGCCCCGACTCAATCGAGTATCGGGGCTTTTTATTATCTAAGGGAGAGCATTAGTTTGATGAAAGCTTGTAACGATCATCAATGACTGTCACTTCTGGGAACACTTTGCCACTCTTCATCGCTTTCTCTGTTTCTTTCTTCACAGACTTATCAATCCAGAAGTTACCAATATCCATTGGATGGAACATGCTCTCGGTGGATTTGGTCATTGCATCCTTTGGTGTAATCAGCCAGCGCCAATGTGCAACACGAGTATAAGGTACCATGTAACCTGGGACGATCACGTTTGCATCACCAACATACTTCTGGATCTGACGTGACAAGTCATAACGCTTTTGTTGTTCAAACTCGTTGTCATACGCTTCAATTAACTTATCTAGCTCAGGGCTACTGTAGTTCGTATGTGCATTCGTTTGCGGCTTGTTCGCATTCGCTGAGTGGAAGTATTCCCAATATGCTGGGATTTCACCTGAGCCCATATTTAGGAATGCCAGTTGGTGCTTTTTCTCTAGGATGTATTTAAACGCAGAGGAGCCATCAACAAGGTTAAGGGTAAACTCAAGACCCGCTAATTTCGCTTGTTCTTTTAGATAAGCAATTCTAGGAGTATGAGAATTGTAACCGTAAGTAATCGCAAAACTTAGGCGCTCGCCTTTGTCATTAACACGAATACCATCCGCCCCTATTTTATCGAAACCCGCTTTCTCGAAATGCTTAACCGCTTCTGCTGGATCAAATTTTGGTGGTGTATTGTTTGGATCATCATACTCACCATGACCAAAGCCTAAACCGTGTGGCTTACGTGAATAGTCACCACGCATGATGTTTTCAATCATGCCATCGTAGTCTGTTGCAGCCATGATGCCTTTACGTACTTCTATATTGCCTAGCATCGGCATTGCTGTGTTCATCCACAGACCACCTGCACCTTGAGGTGATTGGTTGAAGCCCCAATACTTTTGGATATAACCCTTGGTGTAGCCATCGCTGTTTGTTTTGTCGTGCCAAAGGTTAGGTAGCACCATATCAAAGTAATCAAGCTTGCCTTTTTCGAAGTGCTTCATCGCGATGTCTTGGTCACGAATTACAGTGATACGTACTTTGTCTACGTTGTAACGGTTTTTGTAATAACGGTTGTTATAGCCCCACCAATCTTCACCAACGTGCTTAAAGGTAACACTCTTACCCTTTTTGATCTTATCAAGGTAGTAAGGGGCGGCGGTCGGTTCTGCCTTGAAGTTGAACTTGCGGACGAAGTTATCTGGCATACCGTCTTTGTTTTCGTCCTTTTCACCCTCAAAGAAGTGTTCTGGACGAGGTTGGAAGCCGTTACTTGGCATATTGATCAAAACCATGAGAGAGTCGTGGCTTTGCGCAACAGAAAGATTAACGCGAATTGTGTATTCATCAATCTTCTCTACGCTCACAATACTGTTTTTAAAGAAGTCGTTGTACCAAGGATCGATGATGTCTTCTGAAGTGTAATACTTCATCATAAATACGTAGTCGTCTGCGGTGATCTTCTCACCATCTGACCATTTAGCGGTTTCATCCAGCTTAAAGTAAACTGTTTTATTATCTTCACCGAACGCCCACTCTTTGGCTAATTGTGGGATCCATTTACCGGTGTTTGGATGGCGCTGTGCCAATTTAGGTGCGCCATCCATAAAGTAGTGACGTAGACCTGAGTTAGCATCAGGACCAACGCTACGAAGAGTCTGTGGAAAGCTCATCATATATGTGCGCAGAGTGCCGCCTCGTACAGCTTCATCAGAAGCGAAAAGAGGCTCGTTATTATTCGAAATCCATTCGATGTCAGCAGGTAGCTCCGCAGCATTTAACTGAAAGCTGCTCGCCACTAACATTGCCAATGCCGAGAATGGCAGAGTTTTTATCATTGTTTTCTTCCTTGTCGTGTTTGCGCAGTAAGACCAGAAGAACGACAACAAGTGAATCTCGAAGCGACTGTGTTTAATACACAGTAAAGGAAATAATGGGAGCGAATACAAAGTGAAGTCCTGTTCACTTCCGTATAAATATCAGAGAGTTTCACTAGGTCATCCTGACCTTACAACGCAGTGAATGCATCCACTCCATAGTATTCGTTACACATTTGTAACGCAACCCATCCATAACACATGGTTGCACTTTCCGAGTATCAAAGCGGTTTATGTTAGCAAAGTGTGAACCTAGCAGTGCCATTAGCCATACAGTCAAGGCAAAACGATATCAATTACAGCTACCTCTATTTTTTCAGTGCAGCAAAAACAAAAAAGGCGAAGCGTTCCCACTTCACCTTTTTCGTTCGGTTCAAATCAACATTACATATTTGCTAAGCTATCGTTGATTGACTTAAGGACCGATGCAGGATCCACAGCCTGAGTAATCGGACGACCAATTACAAGGTAGTCAGACCCCGCTTGGATGGCATCTACTGGCGTCATGATGCGGCGTTGATCACCTTGCTCAGAGCCTGCTGGACGGATACCTGGAGTGATTAGCTTAAATTCTTTTCCAAGTTCATTTTTAAGTAGAGATGACTCTTGCGCAGAGCACACTACGCCATCAAGACCAGCGTTCTTTGTCAGAGTTGCTAGGCGAATAACCTGCTCTTGAGGAGCGACGTTCAGACCGATTCCAGCAAGATCGCTCTGCTCCATGCTTGTTAACACTGTCACACCAATAAGTAGCGGGCGGTCTTTACCGTAAGGTTCAAGAATTTCACGCGATGCTGTCATCATGCGCTCGCCACCACTTGCGTGTACGTTCACCATCCATACGCCCAGTTCAGCTGCTGCGCGAACCGCTTTTGAACACGTATTCGGGATATCGTGAAACTTCAGATCTAGGAATACAGAGAAACCGCGTTTATGAAGCTCACGTACGAAATCAGGACCAAATAGCGTAAACATTTCTTTGCCTACTTTAAGGCGACATGACGCAGGATCAATTCTGTCTACAAACGCAAGCGCATCAGCTTGGTTATCATAATCCAGTGCGACAATAACTTTTTGGTCGATCATTTCATCTCCTAACTGTTTTTGGTTCTTATTAAATAAAGGTCAAAAAAATGCAGCGGACAGAAACTCTGCCAGCTGCATTAAAATTATTCACCGTCCAATCCTCGGATTGGCTTGATCGTCCCCCACCCTTTACACGATGGACAGTGCCAGTAAAGGGAATGAGTGGAGAAACCACATTTCCTGCATCGGTAGTGCGGTTTAACTTTTAATTGCTCACCAACCATCGCTTGTAGTGTAGAAAGGCTGTCTTTTGCACGACCATCTTCTGCTTCTGCAATATGGTAGTCAATAAGGCGGTAGAAGCCCTTCATAGTTGGGTTTTTCAATAGTTGTTTGGTTAGTAGTTCTTGTGCGGCTCCCACACTCTCATGGTGCGCAACTAACTGTGCTAACATCAATTCAGACGATACACCGGCTTTCTTATCGATACATGCTCGTAAAAATTCCACCAGCTCATCTTCTTGACCAAGGTGGTGATAACACTCGGCAATTGTTGGCAGTACATCACTAATAAAGTCTTTATCTTGCTCAAGCACGCCAGTCAGGTATTTGATGGTGTGTTTGTAGTCTTCTGATTCCAAGTACACACGACCAAGAGCAATACTCGCACGGACACATTTAGGATCTTCTGAAAGTGCTTTCTTGAAATGTTGAATGGCTTTATTGGTATTGCCATCCGCTTGGTCAAGCATCGCCAGCTCACACCAGAAGTGCGCAATGTTAGCGCGAATACGAGTGCGTTTTTTGCCCATTTTCGCTAACTGGTTTGCGTAGTGAATCGCTTTTTCCCACTCACGGGTTTGTTGGTAAATAGTCACCAACTGTTGAAGGGCACTTTCACGATGGTCTGGCTCATCAACTAGCTGCTCAAAGATCTTCTCGGCACGGTCTAAAAAGCCGGAAGCCATGTAGTCTTTCGCCAGTTGCTGGAGAGCAAGGTTTTTCTGATCCAGAGTCAGACCAGAACGGGAAATCAGGTTTTGGTGGATACGAATTGCACGGTCGACTTCACCACGAGAACGGAAAAGATTACCTAACGCTAGGTGTGTATCTATCGTTTCGTTATCAACTTGGAGCAATTCAATAAAGTGGTCAACCGCCTTATCTGACTGATCAGATAAAAGCAGGTTAAGACCCGTCACGTACTGACGGGATATCTGATGAGATTGCTTCTGCTTGTCTTGCTGAGCGCTGCGATGCCCCATGTACCAGCCATAGGCGGCGGCTATCGGCAATAACAAGAAGAGTAGTTCAAGCATTAAAGTTAAGCCTTATCCTTATGCCTGTTTTGCTACTGCTGGTTTAGCAGGTTTCTCTGCTTCAGCGGGCTCATACTTTTTAAGTTTCTTTTTCAGACGACGAACCTGAAGTTGAGTCTTGAATTGGATGCTAGCAAAGATAACCCATGCCAGAGCAAAGCCAACCACAAAGACCACACCTAGTAGCGTTGATAAGTGGAATTCACCCTTCGCTAAAAGGTAATTGAAAGTCACGATCTCTTGGTTTTGAGAACCTAAAGCCAGTGCAATTAAAAAGAGAGCTAAAACAGCAACGATTTTTATAATTTTCATGTTACATCACCCTTCGAGGAGTAAGTAGGTAAGATTATGCAGTAAAATGTTTCTTCAGACCATGTATATTACCAATAATCTAGTTATAAAAAAGCGGCATACACGAGAGTATGCCGCTTTTTCAAACTAATAAGAGAGCCTTAGCCAACCATATTTACACGTTCACGAAGCTCTTTACCAGGTTTGAAGTGAGGAACGTATTTACCTTCCAACTCCACTTTATCGCCCGTTTTAGGGTTACGACCTACGCGAGGCTCGCGGTAATGAAGAGAAAAACTACCAAAGCCACGGATCTCGATACGGTCACCGCTCTCTAGTGTAGAAGCCATGTGCTCTAAAATATCTTTTACAGCATCTTCTACCTCTTTTGCTGATAAATGTGTTTGCTCAGCGCAGAGTCTTTCAATCAGTTCAGACTTAGTCATAGTTGCCCTCTTTGAGTATCTTTATCACTCATTATAGTAAGTAATACTAATTCCAACAAACACTTGCTATCAATTCTAGACAAATTTTACACAAAATGCGCAATCAAAAAATGTCTTTTTTTAGCATAGTTTATCAACATTAGTATTACTACTCGCAAAGTAGCAAGCATAAAAAAGGAGCCTTGCGGCTCCTTTTTAGCTTAAGCGAGTAAATTATTCGCCTTTAGCAGCTTTGAAAGCGTCAGCCATTGCATTACCAAAAGCAGCTTCGTCTTGCTTGTTGATAGATGCCATTGCTTCTTGCTCTTCAGCTTCATCTTTAGCTTTGATAGATAGGTTGATTACGCGGTTCTTACGGTCAACACCTGTGAACTTCGCTTCAACAACATCACCAGCGCTTAGGATTAGAGAAGCATCTTCTACGCGATCGCGAGATACTTCAGAAGCACGGATGTAGCCTTCAACGCCTTCTGCGATTTCAACTGTAGCGCCTTTAGCGTCAACAGCAGTTACAGTAGCGTTAACTAGAACACCTTTCTTGTTGTCAGCAACGTAAGCATTGAATGGGTCGTTTTCCATTTGCTTGATGCCTAGAGAGATGCGCTCACGCTCAGCGTCTACTGCTAGAACAACTGCAGAGATCTCGTCGCCTTTCTTGTACTCACGTACAGCTTCTTCGCCAGCAACATTCCAAGAAATGTCAGATAGGTGAACTAGACCGTCGATGCCGCCTTCTAGACCGATGAAGATACCGAAGTCAGTGATAGACTTGATCTTACCAGTAACTTTGTCGCCTTTAGCTTGTGCTTCAGCGAATGACTGCCATGGGTTAGCTTTACACTGTTTCAGACCTAGAGAGATACGACGACGTTCTTCGTCGATTTCAAGAACCATAACCTCAACTTCGTCGCCAACATTAACAACTTTAGAAGGGTGGATGTTCTTGTTAGTCCAATCCATTTCAGAAACGTGTACTAGACCTTCAACGCCTTCTTCGATTTCAACGAAGCAGCCGTAGTCAGTTAGGTTAGTTACGCGACCAGTTAGTTTGTGACCTTCTGGGTAACGCTTAGCGATTGCTACCCATGGATCTTCGCCTAGTTGCTTAAGACCTAGTGATACGCGAGTACGCTCACGGTCGAACTTAAGAACTTTAACTTGGATCTCGTCACCAACGTTAACGATTTCAGATGGGTGCTTAACACGCTTCCAAGCCATATCAGTGATATGTAGAAGACCGTCAACGCCACCTAGGTCAACGAACGCACCGTAGTCAGTAAGGTTCTTAACGATACCTTTAACTTCAGAACCTTCTTGTAGAGTTTCTAGAAGCTCGTCACGTTCAACGCTGTTCTCAGATTCGATAACTGCACGACGTGAAACAACTACGTTGTTACGTTTTTGGTCAAGTTTGATAACTTTGAACTCTAGCTCTTTGTTTTCTAGGTGAGCAGTGTCGCGGATTGGACGTACGTCTACTAGAGAGCCAGGAAGGAAAGCACGGATACCGTTTAGTTCAACAGTGAAACCGCCTTTAACTTTACCGTTGATGATACCAACAACAGTTTCAGCTTCTTCGTAAGCTTTCTCAAGAACGATCCAAGCTTCGTGACGCTTAGCTTTCTCACGAGAAAGTTGAGTTTCACCGAAACCATCTTCAACAGCGTCTAGAGCTACGTCTACTTCAGCACCAACTTCAACTTCAAGTTCGCCAGCAGCGTTCTTGAACTGTTCAGCAGGGATAGCAGATTCAGACTTAAGACCAGCGTCAACAAGAACGAAACCGTTCTCGATAGCTACTACAGTACCTTTAACGATGCTGCCTTGTTGGAATTCTGTTTCGTTTAGAAACTCTTCAAAGAGTTGAGCAAAAGATTCAGTCATTTATTTAATCTTCAATAAATTAAACGTCCACGGGTATCCTACCGCATGGGGTTATTAAATTCGCCAATCATCATCCTTGCGACCGACGCTCTTAGCTTAGCCGAGCGTAATTACTCAGCTAGCTTCGATTCGATATATTGTAGTGCCTTTTCTACCACTTCGTCGATAGTCATCGACGTAGAATCTAGCACAAGCGCATCCTCTGCAGGGCGTAGTGGCGCCACTGGGCGGTTACGATCTCGATCGTCACGCTCTTGGATCTCGCTCAAAAGGTCAGCAAATCTAACATCTAACCCTTTATCTTGCAACTGTTTAAGGCGTCGATTTGCACGCTCTTCTGCACTCGCATCAAGGAAAATTTTCGCTTGTGCACCCGTGAATACAACCGTACCCATGTCACGACCATCAGCAACAAGACCTGGAGCAGTCTCAAATGCACGCTGACGACGCAATAATGCTTCACGAACGCGTGGCAAAGCTGCCACTTTAGACGCCGCCATCCCAGTTTCTTCTTTACGAAGTTCACCAGAAACGTCTTCGCCTTCTAGAATCACTTTTACTAGGTCACCTTCAGCAACAAACTGCACGTCTAGATGAGTAGCAAGTGGAACAAGCGCATCTTCTGACTCAGTGTCTACGCCGTGGTGAATCGCTGCGAGTGCAAGTACACGATAAATTGCGCCAGAATCAAGAAGATGAAAGCCCAACTTCTTCGCCAGCAACATACATAAAGTGCCTTTACCTGCACCACTAGGTCCATCTACGGTAACAACCGGAGTTTGAGAGGACATGTTCTTCTCCACCTATAATTTCTTTTTCAGCAATTTGCTCGGTTTTCGAGGCGCGTATTATACGGGTAATTGCCTTTTGGAGCGAGTAAAAATGTCGTGTAAAGCATTACACCCAACGCGCACTTGGATTCACGCTATTGAGAAAAGTTCCAATAAAAAACGGCGAGAATTTTCACTCTCGCCGTTTTAAGTTTCACTCGTTATCTTATCGATTAGACAATCGGTTTTTGACCACGCTCTGCAAGTTTAAGCACGACACTGTCTGCTACTTTACCTGCAACACCAGCGAGCTTGTCTGCCAGTTTCTTCTTCTGCACGTAATGCACTGCTAGTACCGTTTTCTCTTTGCATGCAGCGACAACCAGATCGTCGGAAGTGCTGATTTCATCCACCAGCCCTAGCTCTTTCGCTTGCGTACCAAACCAGTGCTCACCCGTTGCCACTTTTTCAAGCTCTAGATCTGGGCGACGCTCACGGATGAAGTCTTTAAATAGTACGTGTGTTTCTTCAAGTTCTTGCTTGAACTTATCGCGCGCTTTGTCAGTGTTCTCACCAAACATAGTCAGTGTGCGTTTGTACTCACCAGCCGTTAGCTGCTCGTACTCGATATCGTGCTTTTTCAACAGTTTGTTGAAGTTAGGGATCTGTGCGATAACACCGATAGAACCCACAATCGCAAACGGAGCTGAGACAATCTTGTCTGCCACACACGCCATCATGTAACCGCCACTTGCTGCAACTTTGTCGACAGAAATCGTCAGAGGCAGACCCGCTGCTTTGATTCGGTCAAGTTGAGAAGATGCCAAGCCATAACCATGAACCATGCCACCGCCAGACTCTAGACGCAGCAAAACCTCATCGCCTTCACGAGCGACAGCTAATACTGCAGTGATCTCTTCACGTAGCGAGCCTACTTCTTTTGCATCAATGCTGCCGTTGAAGTCCAACACGAACAGATGCGGTTCGCGCTTGCTATCGAGAGAACCTTCTTTGCTCGCTTGTTTGATTTCTTTCTCGCGAGATTTGTTCTTCTCTTTCTCTTCTTTCTTGACTGCTTTATCACGAGCTTTGATGAAAGCGTCATCGTGCAGGTGATGCTCCAACTGCTCTACCGCATCTTTATGACGTTCAGAAAGGTTGGTAACTTCCAATTCGCCTTTTGCTGCACCCGACTTACCACTCGCTGATTTTGCGATAATCAACAGCACAATTACTGCTGCAACAACGGTAACAATCTTAGCCAAAAACAGACCGTAATCTAATAAAAATTCCAATGAGAGTTCCTCTATCTCATACCAGTGATAGTCATCAATATGTTACGTAGAAAAATCAGAGAGAAGGCAAGAAAATCAGCAACCTCTTGTTCTGATTGATAGCGTTCAAATAACATACCGGACAACCGTTCTGGAATTGGTATAACACATGAATTGGTGTATTGTAACCAACTTGTCACGATTACCAAGATTTTCCATTGAGAAACAGGCGCATTTCTACACAAACGAACATGAAGCCTGTACGTCGGAACTAGATACAATAATAAGGATTTACTACCGTGAACTACTCCGTTTCAGCAGATGCCCTAAAAGGTAAAGTCATTCTTGTCACTGGCGCAGGCAATGGTATCGGTCGCCAAGCCGCCCTTTCTTACGCTCAGCACGGTGCGACTGTGATTCTACTGGGTCGAAACGTTCAAAACCTTGAATCCATTTACGATGAAATCGAGTCTGGGGGCTACCCTCAACCAGCGATCATCCCACTCGATCTAAAAGGTGCAACAAAGCAACACTACATCGACATGGCAGAAACCATCGAAGGTCAATTTGGTCGTTTGGATGGTCTATTGCACAACGCCGGTGTTCTCAGCACGCTGTGTCCGTTTGAGCAAATCAATGAAGAAGACTTCGACGACATCATGCAGATCAACGTGAAAGCGGAAGTACTGATGACTCAGGCGCTACTACCGATCATGCGTAAATCAGAAGCGGGTCGTATTGTCTTTACCTCTTCAACCGTTGGTCACTCTGGTCGTGCTTTCTGGGGTCCATACGCTATTTCTAAGTTTGCTGTAGAAGGTATGATGCAAGTCTTGGCTGATGAGTTGAGTGATACACCAATACGTGTGAATGCAATTAACCCTGGTGCAACTCGTACTCGTATGCGTGAAAAAGCCTACCCAGGTGAAGATGCAAACACGTTAAAAACACCGCTGGACATCATGCCGCTTTACCTTCACTTGATGGACCCAGCAGTCACTGATGTAAACGGTCAGTGCATCGACGCTCAACCAAAGCGTAAATAACCCACTTAGGTTACCTCACATAATTGATTGAAAAGGCAGCAAATGCTGCCTTTTTTCGTATTTCTGCCTATAAAAATCTTGCGACTTTCCATCACAGAAATATACTGTATTTATATACAGGTATTTTATTTATGCAAGACATCATCCAACACTTAAAAAGCCAGCATCTTGTTTGGCAAGCAAATCTAACCAAAGCTGACGATCATCAGTTCCTTAATAGTTCTGGTTTTCCGGAGCTAGATGCTCTGCTTGGTGGCGGCTTTCCTCCTCACGGTGTGGTGGAAATGGAATCCATAGGCAGCATTGGCGAGCTGCGTTTGCTTGCGCCTTACTTAAAAGCATCCCTTTCGAGAGGAGTCACGGCATTCATTCAGCCACCAGCATTGATGAATTCATTGTTCCTACACGGCATTGGGCTAGACATCAACCAGGTGTGGGTGGTCACGCCTGAACATCAGCGCGATGCATTATGGGCAGCGGAGCAGTGCCTCAAGAGCGGTGTTTGTACCAACGTTTTGCTATGGCAAGATGAACTAGAGATCCACCAAGTAAAACGTCTGCAAGTGGCGAGCGAGCAAGGATCTTGCCCTCTGTTTATGCTCAAACCTAATATGACAAACCGCTTGTCTTTACCTGTTTCGTTGAGTCTGAAATTGCAAGGTCATGGACAAGGCGTTAGCGTGGAAGTTCTCAAACGAAAAGGCGGTTGGAGCAAAGGTAGTGTCGACATCAATTTCCAACACCACTACCCACAATTGGTGATGCCAACCACGACTCACATTCCATCAACTGTGGTCAATTTCCCATTGGCGAATCAAGGTTAGTGGTATGGCTTTGTGGATTTATTTGCACTTCCCTCGCCTGCAGCTAGACGCACTCTTTGGCGATAACCAAGAGCAACCCGTGGTGATTGTAGAAAGCCAACGTTGTCGGATCATTCAATACAACGAGATTGCCGAGCAACAAGGCATTAAACCAAATATGGGCTTGGGTAGCGCGGCTTCTTTGTGCCGAGATTTGCAAGTGCATCCTTATCATCCGCAAACCGAATTGAGCAAGTTACAAGAAATTGCGCAATGGCTGTATTTGATCACATCTGACGTCGTATTGATGCCAAACCAAGGTATTTTACTGCGCGCAACTCCAATGCTTAATCTGTATGAAGGGCTCCAAAACTATTGGAATAAAGTCAGAGCTCACTTATCGGAGCTGAAACTGAGTTTTCAATTCGGATGTGGCTTTTCGCCTTTTTCTGCCAAATTGATGGCATTAGGAGGGACGAACGTCATCAACGAAGACAAATCTGCCATACAACAAGCCTTATCGCCACTACCGTTAACACTGACAGATTTATCAAGCGCTACTGTAGAGAAGTTACAACGTGTAGGCGTCACCACACTGCAAGGCTTACTTGAACTGCCACTACAAGACATTGCACGCCGATTCGATATTGATTTGGTGAACTACGTTGGCCGACTGACTGGACAGTTTAAACACCCTGTCGACTTTTATCACCCTACCGAATCCTTCCAAGTTTATTTAGAACTGCTGTTTGAGATTGAAAACGTCCAATGGATTGAAAAGCCACTAGCTAAGTTGCTTCGTCAGCTCGAAACCTTTCTCAAGCTGCGTGATAAAGTCGCGTTTGAACTCTCTTTAACCCTCCACCAGCGAGACAAGCAAGCGCAGCACCTTCCGCTCACATCCGCACAAGGTGATTACTTGTGCCAACGTTGGCAACAGCTCGCGAGTTTGAGTTTGGAATCCGTCACGTTAAACGGCCCTGTTATCGGTCTGACGTTAAAAGTAGAACGCCAAGGTGAGCCTTTAAGTTCTGCACGCGATTTTTTTGCTGGGCAAAAAGGGCAAATGAACGCATTAGAGCTGCTCTCTTTACTGCAAGCTAAATTGGGCAAAAGCGCAATACTCAAACCCAATATTGCCTGCGATCCAAGACCAGAGAAAGCCAGCCAATATCGCCCAGCCGATGAGCCAGATGTCTCAATTAACACCGTTCCTGCTCTACTGCGCCCCGCGATGCAATTGCCCGCACCTATCGCGCTACAAGAGCAAATATCTCTAGTACATGGACCTGAGCGTATTGTCTCTGGATGGTGGGATGGTGATGAGATCATGCGTGATTATTACATTGCGCACACCAAGCAAGGTCGCTGGTTATGGGTATTTCGCGATCAGCACAAACATTGGTTTCTCCATGGCTATTTTTGTTAAATCGACAGTTATTTTTATTAGATCGTTATGAGTTACGCAGAACTGTTTTGTCAGTCCAACTTCTCCTTTCTCACTGGCGCTTCTCATGCAGAAGAATTAGTGTTGCAGGCGGCGTTTTATCGCTATCAAGCCATTGCAATCACCGATGAGTGCTCCGTCGCGGGCATTGTGAAAGCCCATACGACCATCGAGCAGCATAAACTCGACATCAAGCAAATTGTCGGCAGCATGTTTTGGCTCAATGATGAGTGCCAAGTGGTGCTGCTTTGTCCTTGTCGTAAAGCTTATGCAGAGCTGTGCCGGATCATCACTAATGCAAGGCGACGTAGCGAGAAAGGCAGTTATCAATTGTCTGAATGGGACTTGATGTCGATTCGTCACTGTTTAGTACTGTGGCTCCCTACTCATCAAGAAAGCGACCATTATTGGGGGCGTTGGCTCCAACAACACCACGCTCATCGATTATGGGTCGCGATTCAACGTCATTTAGACAGCGACGATAATGCCTACACCACACACTGTGAGTTACTGGCAAGCGAGTTCGAATTACCAATTACCGCTTGTGGTGGCGTCTTAATGCATGCGGTTGAGCGCTTACCATTGCAACATGTCTTAACCGCCGTAAAAGATAGTTGTAGCGTCGACAAGCTTGGCTTTAGTCGTTTATCCAATGCCGAGCGAGCACTGCGTCCATTGAACAAACTGTCTCGAATTTACAAATCCGAATGGCTAGCAGAAAGCACTCATATTGCGAGCTTGTGCGCATTTAAGCTTTCAGAGCTGAAATACGAATACCCAACAGAACTGATTCCGGACGGTTACACTCCTACTACTTATCTACGTATGTTGGTCGAGCGTGGTAAAAAGCGACGTTTTCCTGAGGGCGTACCCTCAGACATTCATCAAACCATTGAGAATGAATTAACACTCATTGAAGAGCTGCAATATCACTATTACTTTCTCACCATTCACGACATTGTGATGTTTGCTAAACAACAAGGCATTCTCTATCAAGGGCGAGGTTCCGCAGCGAACTCGGTGGTGTGCTACTGCTTAGAAATCACTGCCGTCGATCCTAGGCAAATCTCGGTCCTGTTCGAACGCTTTATTAGCCGAGAAAGAAAAGAGCCGCCAGACATTGATGTCGACTTTGAACACGAGCGCCGTGAAGAAGTCATTCAATATATTTACAAAAAGTACGGGCGCGAGCGTGCTGCTCTGGCAGCCACCGTTATCAGCTATCGCTTTAAAAGTGCCGTGCGTGAAGTGGGCAAAGCGTTGGGGATTGAAGAGACTCAATTGGATTTCTTCA
This sequence comes from Vibrio sp. SSH13-20, assembly GCF_040104475.1. NCBI lineage: Bacteria > Pseudomonadati > Pseudomonadota > Gammaproteobacteria > Vibrionales > Vibrionaceae > Vibrio > Vibrio sp. SSH13-20. The sequence goes on along the minus strand of NZ_JBECOU010000002.1, from coordinate 578,264 downwards.
TCAAAAACGTTAATCAACGTGATCGCAGCCAAGGTTGGCAAGCGCAAATCATCGAATTAGGATTGCAGCCAGAGTCGTTAAAAGGTCAGCAGTTTATCCAGTTGGTGAACGAGATCATTGGCTTTCCGCGCCATTTATCCCAACACGTAGGCGGCTTTGTGATTTCTTCTGGCCCTTTGTACGAACTGGTGCCTGTTGAGAATGCTTCGATGGAAGATCGCACCATTATTCAATGGGATAAAGATGATTTAGAAAGTTTAAAACTACTGAAAGTCGACGTCCTCGCGCTCGGCATGTTAAACGCGATCCGTAAATGCTTTCAATTGGTCGAGAAACACCATCAGCGATCACTGTCGATTGCCGAGATCACGCGATTGCAAGACGATCCGTACGTGTATCGTATGATCCAAAAAGCCGATACCGTTGGTGTGTTCCAAATTGAGTCTCGCGCGCAAATGAGCATGCTGCCGCGTTTAAAACCCGCGCGTTACTATGACTTGGTGGTGCAAATTGCCATTGTTCGCCCGGGTCCAATTCAAGGCGATATGGTGCATCCGTTTTTAAAACGACGAAATGGTGAAGAGCCAATCAGCTATCCATCAGAAGAAGTGAAAAGCGTACTAGAGCGCACTATGGGCGTGCCGATTTTCCAAGAACAAGTAATCAAACTGGCGATGGTAGCGGCAGGATTTAGTGGTGGTGAAGCCGATCAATTACGCCGTGCAATGGCGGCATGGAAGAAAAACGGCGATCTTGCCAAGTTCAAACCTAAGCTGATCGACGGAATGCGTGAGCGAGGCTATGACTTGGAGTTTGCTGAGCGCATCTTCGACCAAATCTGCGGCTTTGGTGAATATGGCTTCCCGGAAAGTCACTCAGCCTCTTTTGCTGTGCTAGCTTACTGCTCTGCATGGTTGAAATATTACTACCCTGCTGAGTTCTATACTGCCCTACTCAATAGCCAACCGATGGGCTTTTATAGCCCTTCACAATTGATTCAAGATGCGCGCCGACACGGTGTTGAAGTGCTGCCTGTTTGCATCAATCATTCCTCCTATCAGCACCATTTGGTCAAACGTCCGAATGGTCGCCTTGGTGTGCAACTGGGTTTTCGCTTAGTAAAGGGCTTTAATCAGGAAAGCGCCTTTCGGCTAGTTGAACGACGACCAAACTCCGGCTATCGCGCTATCCAAGAGGTGAAGCAAATCTTAAGAAACCGCCGCGATATTGAGTTACTCGCTTCTGCTAATGCGTTTCAAATCCTTTCAGGTAATCGCTATAACGCTCGCTGGGCAGCGATGGATTCACTATCAGACTTACCTTTATTCCATCACATGGAAGAGCCAATGGTAAGTTACCAGGCTCAGCCTTCTGAATACGAGAACTTAGTTGAAGATTATGCCAGTACCGGACTATCACTAAGTCGCCATCCGATTACGTTGCTGGAAGAAGCTGGTAAGTTACCGCGTTTTACTCGGATGAAGCAGTTAGTCGAAAAAGAGCATAAATCTTTAGTGACGGTTGTCGGTGTTGTCACAGGCAGACAATCTCCCGGCACCGCTGCTGGCGTGACCTTTTTCACTTTGGAAGACGATACAGGCAACATCAATGTGGTGGTATGGCGAGCAACAGCACGCGCCCAAAAGCAAGCTTATCTCACTTCAAAGGTGTTGATGGTCAAAGGAATTTTAGAGCGTGAAGGCGAAGTCACGCACGTGATCGCAGGTAAGCTCATCGATTGCACGCACAATCTTGCTGAGCTGAAAAGTAAATCACGCGACTTCCACTAAGCAATCATATTTTAGAGGTAGGGAAAGGCATTCCACCGAAAAAAGTAAAGGGAGGTCAAGCCTCCCTTTTTGATTCTGCTGAATTAATCTTCAGTCATCGTTTCCGTACGCTTAGTCTTGTATTTCCTATACAGTAACAAGGATAACGTCATGATGACTTTCGATGTTAACCATATCATTAAACGGAAGTACCCTATATTGATAAGTCTAAATAGACTCATAGGTGAAAAGTGACGCGATATACTTTACATATTTCATTCTCAGAAATATGTAAAACAGTTTAGCAATCACCGTTCAATTAATCACCTATCCTTATGGATTAATTTAGGGCTCACTGATTAATTCTACGTATATAAAACTTGACGCATTCTGTCTTGTGCAACTTCAACCAAAAGATCAGGCTGGAACTTAGAAATAAAGCGATCACACCCCACTTTTTGCACCATGGCTTCGTTGAAGCTACCACTTAAAGATGTGTTCAAGGTGATAAACAACTTGGACATTCTAGAATCAGAACGCACTTCATGAGTCAGCCTATACCCGTCCATCTCTGGCATTTCCGCATCCGTAATCATCATCAGCAGTTCTTTTTCGATGTCTTTGCCTTCATCACACCAACGTTTAAGAACCGTTAATGCTTCTAAACCGTCGCGACATTCGATGATGTTCAAACCAAGCTGAGATAAGGTGTCTCTTACCTGATTACGCGCGGTTGATGAATCATCAACAATGAGGACATTTTGTCCAATCATTGCTTGAGCCAGTTCTCGATCTAGTATGCCGTCAGAGATGGTCACGTCATAATGAACGATTTCAGCCAGTACTTTTTCTACATCAATAATTTCAACGATTTGAGATGAATCCCCATCTTTCACTTGGGTGATAGCAGTTAGGTAGTTAGAGCGTCCTGATGTAGATGGTGGCGGCTGAATCTCAGTCCATGCAGTATTGATGATGTTGCGAACCGGTCCTACAAGGAAACCTTGAATAGAACGGTTGTACTCAGTGATGATCAAGTTCTCTTCTTCAACTTCACCACGCAATGGAGGGAAACCGATCGAGCAACGTAAATCAATCACAGGCACAGCTTCACCACGCAAAGATGCCACACCACGAATGTTATAGTGAGAACCTGGCAGCTTAGTAAGCGGAGGCAGTTTGATCACCTCTTTCACTTTAAAAACGTTAATCGCAAATAACTGGCGACTATTTAGCGTGAACAGCAAAAGCTCTAGTCGGTTTTCACCTACTAGATTTGTACGCTGATCAACCGTATTTAACACTCCGGACATACCACTACCTAACTTTGAACGACTACCTTTCACTCTTTATAGAAAACTGTGTTGGAACAACAAAGTAATACTTTTTTATGAGTGTTCTACAATACTTACGAAAATTACATTAATGCTATTGATATAGCAATGAAGCAGCGCTCAGATTCGAGTTTTCTCTGCTCATATGATCAAAAAAGGGCGAACCTTCCTGTTCACCCTCTGTAAATGCCCTATTCTGATGTCAGAAAAATTAACCTTCAATCACCTTCATCAACAACTGACCGTCGTATAGTGCTTGCTTAATCAAAGCCGCTCCCGGCATGGTCGCTTGTTTATAGAAACGAGACTCCACCAGTTCAAGGTCTTGGTGGTAAACCGGCAAACTTTGTTCTTCAATACAACGACGAACAGCAGGATAAAGCACCTCTTTCGCTTGGTTGATCACCCCACCAATTAAGACCTTTTCTGGGTTAAATAGGTTAATAACAATCGCAATGGCAGAGCCTAAGTAACGACCAAGCTTCTCGATAACATCAACAGCCAAAGGGTCGCCATTTGCAGCCGCCTCACAGATACTTTCAATGCTCATTTCTTCTTGTTCAGCAAGAACTGAAGCTTCACCTTGAGCAATACGAGTCACAACCTCTTCTCGAATCGCTTGTGAGCTGGCAACGGTTTCAAGGCAACCAATATTGCCACAATGGCAACGCTTGCCATTCGGATCGATTTGGATATGACCGAGTTCACCGATGTTACCGTGTCGACCTTGTAGCACTCGACCATCCAAGATAATACCTGCGCCTAAGCCGTGGTGAATAGAGATAAGAACCGAGTTGTCGTTATCTTGTGAATGACCAAACAGTTTCTCTGCTAGTGCCCATGCACGCGTATCGTTGGCAATAAAAACCGGTAAGCCTGTTGCTTTGTATATTTCAGGACCTAACGCTAGGTTCTCAACATTGTAATGCGGCATTTGCAACACGATACCCTGCTCTGAGTTCACTAGACCGGGCAGAGTAATCGCAATACTGGTAACACGATCAAGTTGATCGGCGTAGGTTTGGAAGAATTCATCAATTTCGTAGAGTAAACGTTCCAGCACATCATCTTGGTCACGTTCGTGGATATCGATTTTGGTATCGATAAGAACGTCACCGCCAAGCTCGTGCAGTGCAATCGTCAAGTAGCCTCGACCTAAACGCATCGACAAGAATTGCCAACCTTCATTATTGACCTGTAACCCCACCGCAGGACGACCGCGACTGGTTGCTTCCTGTACCGTTGTTTCATGGATCAGGTGGGCTTCAATCAATTCTCGAGTGATCTTAGTGATACTCGCAGGCGCAAGCTCACTTTGCTTGGATAAATCGATTCGAGATATTGGACCCTTTAGGTCAATTAGTTTGTATACACGACCAGCATTGACCTGTTTGATATGATCAATATGGCCCGGTTGAGCCATGTACATCTTGCACTCCGAAATTCTATAACGGGATAATTTTTTTACTTTGCGAAGTAATTGTGAAGTGAATTGATAAATCCCCGTGACAAGCATCACGTATAAACATGTTTGTTTGTGTATTCAATCAAATAACTAGAAATCGACTCCTGTTAAATTGTTTGAAAAATGACTTATTTTATTCATCAAATTAGGTTGCAACACCTGTGTGTTGATGTTTTTTCAGCACTTTGACCTAAATGCCAACAATCCGCGCATACTGTGCATATACTTAGCGAGAATAGAATTCGAGTTATCTAGTCCTACACCTGCATTCTTCGGAGAATCTATGACTTCCATATTAAGAAGAACCAAAATTGTTACAACGCTTGGCCCTTCAACAGATAAAGACAATGTCCTTGAAGAGATCATCAAAGCTGGAGCAAATGTCGTCCGTATGAACTTCTCTCACGGTACCAGTGACGATCATATTCAACGCGCGCAAAAAGTCCGTGCTATTGCGGCAAAACTAGGACGTCAAGTTGCCATTCTTGGTGATTTACAAGGTCCAAAAATCCGCGTATCCACCTTCAAAGATGGCAAAATTCATCTTGATGTCGGTGACAAATTCACACTAGACAGCGATTTACCAAAAGGTGAGGGAAACCAAGAGTCCGTTGGTTTGGATTACAAAGAGCTACCGCAAGACGTTTCACCTAACGATATCCTGCTCCTTGACGATGGACGTGTTCAACTGCAAGTCACTAGTGTCGAAGGGAATAAAGTTCATACACGCGTCACCGTTGGTGGTCCCTTGTCTAATAACAAAGGTATCAACAAGAAAGGTGGCGGTTTATCTGCCGATGCATTAACAGAGAAAGACAAAGCGGACATTCTCACTGCCGCAAAAATCAAAGTCGATTACCTTGCGATTTCTTTCCCTCGTAATGGCGAAGATATGCACTATGCTCGCCGTTTGGCAAGAGATGCAGGTCTAGAAGCAAAACTCGTTGCCAAAGTTGAACGAGCAGAAACGGTAGCCACCAGCGAGTCGATTGATGACATTATTCTTGCGTCCGATGTAGTGATGGTTGCTCGCGGCGACTTGGGTGTAGAAATTGGTGATCCAGAGCTTGTTGGCGTGCAGAAAAAACTCATCCGTCGTGCTCGCAGCTTAAACCGCATCGTGATTACTGCGACTCAAATGATGGAGTCTATGATTGCGGCACCGATGCCAACCCGAGCAGAGGTCATGGACGTTGCCAATGCCGTGCTAGATGGTACAGATGCAGTAATGCTTTCTGGAGAAACGGCGGCGGGCCAATTCCCAGTAGAAACTGTCAAGTCCATGGCAGAAGTATGTATGGGCGCAGAGAAGATGGCTGAAGCAAGCTTGTCGACGTATCGCTTAGATCGCACCTTTGCAACCGCAGAAGAAACCATCGCAATGTCCACTATGTACGCAGCTAACCACATGGAAGGCGTAAAAGCGATGATTGCCTTGACCGAATCTGGCCGCACCGCGCTCATGATGTCTCGTTTGAGCTCAGGTCTGCCTATTTTCGCGTTATCACGCAACGAATCGACACTGAATCGTGCTGCGCTTTATCGTGGGGTAACTCCGGTGTACTTTGACTCAAAAGGCGGCGCAGGTCTAACTACCGCGCACGATGCAATTGTGACGTTAAAAGAACAAGGCTTATTGGATGAAGGGGATTTGGTGATCATCACTCAAGGTGATGTTATGGACGTGGTTGGTTCAACCAACTGCATGCGAATCCTGTCAGCATAAGTTCAACACTTGATAAGCAAGGGCACCGAAATGGTGCCCTTTTTATTATCTAGGCTGTCTCTCGGCCTTCCATATTTAATTTGTCGTAAAGCTGAATCAGGTTAAAACCGGTTTGCAAACCAAGCTGATAATCATGCTCAAGAGCTTCAGGGTCACTTAAAAGAGATGAGGATTGCAGCTCCTCTTTCGGCGCCAATTGCAAAATAAAAGTATCGTCAGGCGGTGCGCTAAGGAAAGCTTGCGTCAACTCGAAGGTTTGATAGTGGATCATCAACATGTCTGCTAATCCAGAATCAAAATTCTCACCAATCAAATGGCTCAAACGATAGAGGTTATCGGCTCCAAATAGCCAACGCCCACCATTTAATAACTTTCTGCCAGACAATTTAGATTGATGTGCTGCGTTAATTTTTTGCTGCAAGAAATTGCTCCAATCTTCCTTCCATTGATGGACCTTATCTTGCCAAGATTCTTGAACCGAGTTTATGGACTCTCGGTACCATTTGATCCCTTCTTCACCAAGCTCACTTTGCGCTTTGGCTTCCGATTCAGAGAAAGGCTCAGTGCGGATCACTATGATATTTCGTGCATTTTTACGCCACGCTTCTTGAACGGGAATCGATGCAGAAACGCCGCCATCAACAAAATGCTGCCCGTTTACATTTACAGCACCTTGATACAGTTTTGGAATAGCACATGTAGCCACCATCGTATTGAGCCAATCACCACCGAGTATTGGTAAGTAGTGGTCTGAGAGCGTATCGACGTTAGTGACCGCAGCAAACGCTCCTCTTTGGCCTAGCGTAGAGCGACCAAGATCCAGATCGAGTTTATAAGGGTAATCTTGAATACGTTCGAGCGCCCACTCCAAACCTAAGTACTGTTTTTTACGAATGTAGCGGATCAGATGGAAGAATTCGGGAGCCGTGGTCAGATCGGTTATAAAGGCTTTACCCATACCATGCTGACGGCAAAGGAAAGCACAAAGGTTAAGCGCTCCGGCAGACGTACCATAGAATTCGTCGAATGGGTCGAAATTAGAGAGAAGAAATGCGTCTAGCACACCAGCGGTAAAAATCCCTCTCTGCCCTCCTCCTTGTGCGACAAGGGCAGTTTTGCCATTTCTAAACTGCTCATACACTTGAATGTCGAGCTCAGCATGGCTATCAGTGATAATACCGCTGTTGCGTATCATAGGCGTAATGCCGTTAGTTTAAGCCGTCGTAATCGCAATGATGCCAAAAGAGAGTAAAACTGCGAATACCGTAACGACGATGAGTAGGGCTGATTTTAGATCGTGTTCCATAGACACCTCCTTTTGTTGTAACAAATTAATAACACCAGTGTGAATTATGTTCAAGAATTGCCTAATTTAGTCGCACGATTTTGACTAAGGCATCACAATTAGCTTAGTCATAATAAGGAGATAGCAAATGAACAATAAAATTGGCTGGCTAGTTGGGAGTGTATTATTGGGCTGTTCTATGGCAGCTCAAGCAAACGTTATCGTCACTCCCTACATTGGCTTCACGGGAGGAGGCAAAGTAGAAGATGAAAACAATCGCACCTACGATCTTGACCCTTCAATTAACTACGCTTTATCGGTAGAGACTCCTTTTGAAATGGGTCGCTTAGGTTTGTTCTATTCGAATCAGTCTTCTGAACTACAAGATGTGAACAACTCAGCAGACATCCATTACCTGCAGTTTCAAAGCAGCATCTACTATCCAGTGGCGACAGGTTGGCAAAGTTATGTTGGTCTTGGATTAGGTGCTTCATATGCTGATGCTGATTGGGTGGATGACAAATACGGTTTCTCAGCTAGTGCTTTCGCAGGACTTGAGTACACATTTTCTAAAAACTTTGCATTGACCGCTCAAGTTCGTTGGTTAGGTACCGTTGTTGACAACGACACCTCAGGAGCATGCGTGCTTCCTACTGATGGTTCTTCTTGTGTAATCAAGTTTGAAACCGACTGGATGAACCAATTTCAATCCAATATTGGCTTTAGCTTCCGCTTCTAACGGCTTTCACTTCTAAAGAATCGTTTTGACGCCAAATCGTCTATAGGGTGTATCGAACGCAGAGATACGCCCTAATAATCAAAAAGAGTTTATTTGACCAAGATCACATCAATAAGACAGTCATATACTCTGAAAATAACCCCACCTCACTGATCAGATAACCTAGCAAATCACGATTTAACAATATTTAAACCAGATAAAATCTCGCCGTTAACATTTAGAATCTATTGCGATAAATAATGTAAAAAGTTAGTCTGAAGACAGAAAGCAGAAGAATATTTCAGCTTTTGCAAACACACATCAAAATTTAAAGCATTTAATTCTGATTCTTCATTGGCAAAACAAAGTAAAAAACCAGAAAGCAACAATAATACCGAATTTAGGATAGAAAACTGACGGATAACAGTTGCCCTTTATTCTGCTGGGATTTACACCTGCCAAGAAGAGCTTCATTCCTTAGGGAGTTGTACAGGAGTCAAATATGAAGCGAGAACAATGGGGATCCCGTGCGGGATTCATCTTAGCTGCAGTCGGTTCAGCCATCGGTCTGGGTAACATCTGGCGTTTCCCTTATATGGCTTATGAGAACGGTGGTGGTGCCTTTTTTATTCCTTACCTTTTCGCCATGATTACTGCTGGTATTCCATTTATGATCCTGGAATTCAGTATGGGTCAAAAATACCGTGGTTCTGCTCCGAAAACATTAGCTAAAATCCACGTCAAGTTTGAGTGGCTTGGCTGGTTCCAAGTGGGTGTAGCTGCGGTTATCGCCGTTTACTACGTCGCTGTTATTGGCTGGGCAATTTCTTACTTTGGTATGTCGTTTACCCAAAGTTGGGGTTCTGACACCAATGCTTTCTTCTTTAGTGAATACCTAAAACTTGGTGATAACTCACCAACGGATTTGGGCAGCATTCAATGGAAGATCGCAGTATCCATGCTGATTGCTTGGGCAATCACCTACACGGCCATTGTGAGTGGTGTTAAATCGGGTATCGAACGAGCATCAAAAATCATGATGCCAATCTTGTTCATCATGGTCGTGTTCTTGATCGGTCGTATGATTTTCCTTCCTGGGGCACTAGATGGCGTAAACTACATGTTTGAGCCTGATTTCAGTAAGATTTGGGACGTGAAAGTGTGGGCAGCTGCGTACGGGCAGATCTTCTTTACCCTAAGTATCGGCTTTGCCATCATGCTAGCGTATTCCAGTTATCTGCCTGAGAAATCAGACATCACGAATAACGCCTTCATGACTGTCCTTATCAACTGTGGTTTCTCCATCTTAGCCGGTATCATGATCTTCTCAGTGCTTGGTTACATGGCTCAAGAGCAAGGTAAACCACTGACTGAAGTCGTCTCTGCTGGTGTTGGCCTTGCGTTCGTAACGCTACCTGCCGCTATCAATTTGTTACCAGCGCCATATATTCTTGGTCCTCTGTTCTTCTTTGCTCTCGTTGTAGCTGGCTTAAGCTCGCACATCTCAATCATGGAAGCGGTAACATCTGCAGTTATCGATAAACTGAAATGGAGCCGTAAAAAAGCGGCAAACGTGGTGATTGGTATTGGCTTTATTGTCTCAATGGCATTTGCAACAAACGGAGGTCTATTATTACTTGACCTTGTCGACCACTTTGCTAATAACGTCGGCATCATGGTTGGCGGTCTGGTTGAAATCGTCTTAATGGCTTGGCTACTTAAACAAGTGCCACAAGTTCGTGACTATGTAAATGAGCGTTCAGATTTCTCTATTGGTCAATGGTTTGTAGTCTGCCTACGTTTTGTTACTCCAATCATGCTAGCAATTATCCTAGCAACTAAGCTATATGCCCTTCTAACAGAAGGTTACGGTGGCTACGACCTAACTCTTGGCTGGGCAATGATTGCCGCGCTATTTGTGTTTGGTGTACTGATTAATGTGGTAAGCAAGGAGAAAGCGTAATGACAACAAGTGCAATTATTATGATGGTTATTGGTCTTGGCATCACTTGGGGTGGCGCAGCTGTGTGCATCAAGCGAGCGATGGATAAGCAGCAATAATACCGATCCTTTATCAAGAATAATGCCGGCGTTTATGCCGGCATTTTTGTATCTGCTTTAACTCAAAAGCTGTATTTAACCCCAAGAGCTCCACCAATTTGAAGATCGGGTCCTTTATACAGATCGAGCTCTGGATGAATTTGCGCATAGAGATCCCATCCTTTTGAAAGATCCCAATTCACGCCAAGCGGAACACGAAAACCAAATTCATCATCCCACTCGTACCAACCACCAACACCTACATACCAGGTCAGCGGCATATTTTGCTCAAAAGAACCACGTTTCGCGATATAGTCAAATGCCATACCGTCATTACCGATGATACCTCGATATTTATCATCGATTTCAACTACGACACTCAATTGCTGATCCACTGCCATACCAACGGAAAAATTCGTCGGTTGGTTTGCTGCCATACTTACACTAGGTAACAGTGCTGCTGCCAGCATTATTTGTTTTTTCATACACGTCATCACTCTAAAAAAAACGGCGTGCATAATTCAAACATGATTTAGTTTTGGTATGTCAGCAATGAGTAAGGGAGAGGTACGAAAAACGCTACAACTGTAAGGCTGCGTATTGTGTCACGATGTGGGACGTTAAATTAAAGATAAGCCGTTAGTCGTCGTGGTTTCAGCATGAAAAACAGGCACAAAAAAAGGAGACCGAAGCCTCCTCTTTTCTATGAATGACTGAGATTAGCCGTGGTTACGAATCCACTCATCCATTTCAGTTTTTAGGTTATCAGACTTAGTACCGAAGATAGCCTGAACACCACCTGCTACAACTACAACACCAGCAGCGCCTAGTTGTTTTAGCTTGTCTTGGTCAACAGCAGCTGTATCAGCTACCGCTACACGTAGACGAGTGATACATGCGTCTAGACCAGTGATGTTTGCTTTGCCGCCGAATGCTGCAACAAGCTCACCTGCCATGTCAGAACCAGAAGTTGCAACAGCTTCTTCAGATTCATCTTCACGACCTGGAGTTTTAAGGTCAAGAGCAGTGATTACTGTGCGGAATACTACGTAGTAGATTACAGCGTAAACTAGACCAACAGCTACCATCAGCCCCATCTTCTGAGCGTGACCAGATAGAACTAGGAAATCGATCAGACCATGTGAGAATGAAGTACCGTGTACGAAGCCTAGAGTGTTAGCAACAACGTATGCAGAACCAGCTAGTAGAGCGTGGATACCGTATAGTACAGGAGCAACGAATAGGAATGAGAATTCGATTGGCTCAGTAATACCAGTTAGGAATGAAGTCAGTGCAGCTGACGCCATGATACCCATTACTTTCGCGCGGTTTTCTGGTTTAGCACAGTGAGCAATAGCGATTGCTGCAGCTGGTAGACCAAACATCTTGAACATGTAACCACCCGCTAGCTGACCGAAGCCATTACCAGCAGCACGAGATGCATCATCTGCAACTAGGTAACAAGTTAGTACGCCGTTTTGAGTTTCACCAGCAGCGTTCACACAAGTACCTGCTTCGAAGAAGAATGGTACGTTCCATACGTGGTGTAGACCGAATGGGATTAGAGAACGCTCAACTACGCCGTAGATACCGAACGCAAGCTGTGGGTTTTGGTGTGCAGCCCAGTCAGAGAATGCAGAGATTGCACCGCCGATTGGTGGCCATACGATAGATAGTACAACACCTAGGATGATCGCAGCGAAACCAGTGATGATTGGCACAGCACGCTTACCAGCGAAGAAGCCAAGGTACTCTGGAAGTTGGATTTTGAAGAAACGGTTGAATGCCCAAGCAGCAACACCACCGACAAGGATACCACCTAGTACACCTGTGTCGATTTTCTCAACGCCCATAATGCCAGCCATAACGCCTAGCGTTGCTGTCATGATGCCGTAACCAACGATAGCAGCTAGACCAGCTACACCGTCGTTGTTTGTGAAGCCTAGTGCTACACCAACAGCAAATAGAAGTGCCATTTGGCCGAATACTGAACCACCAGCTTGTTCCATTAGGTTAGAAACCACTTCTGGAATAAAGCTTAGGTGGGCAGCACCAACACCTAGTAGGATACCTGCGACTGGTAATACTGATACTGGTAGCATCAGAGCTTTACCAACTTTTTGCAGGTTTGCAAAAAGGTTCTTAAACATGTTTATGCTCCTGATAAATTATAAGTATTATTTGGGCACTAACGGCACACCCCCGTAGCCTAAATGTTAGCACCCAATGAAAATGTAACCACACGTTGCATTATATTTTCCGGCTCTAAATATATATTGATGGCCCTCAAACTTTCCACACAGTTACGAAATTTAGTTTCAAAACAAGCCGCAGATCACACCTAAAAACCGTCGATGAAAAGGTTTGCATTAAACTTATGTTATTGTTTTATAAAGATTTTATTATCTACATAATTAATTTTAAGGCGTAAATAAAATAAAGGTCGATGTTATTTTTAGTAACAAAATTACATTTGAGGGATTTGGATGCGGTTAAATCAACAAATTTAGTAAACATTAAACTAAATGATCTTTTTGGTGCATTTATCAACAAAAAAGGGGCAAAAGCCCCTTTTTTAATCTGCCTATTGATTTTTCATCGCAAAAAAAGATTTCGGAAATTTTCGCTGGTTTTTTGCCCAACTTCAGACAAGGCACACTCTTTCAACTGTGCAATATAGGCAGCAACTTCGACAACATAGGCTGGTTGGTTCTCTTTTCCACGATGTGGAACAGGGGCAAGATACGGAGAATCCGTCTCAATAAGCAACTTTTCAAGAGGTAGGGCTTTCACAACATCCTTCAATTCCGTCGCTTGGCGGAAAGTCACGATACCTGAAATTGAGATGTAAAACCCTAAATCGAGTGCAGCTTCTGCAAAAGGCAGATCTTCAGTAAAACAGTGTATGACGCCACCACATTTTTCGGCTCCGCCATTGCGTAGAATTTCTAATGTATCTTCACGTGCATTACGAGTATGAATAATCAGTGGTTTGTTTAATTCTACCGCTAGGTCAACTTGCTGCTCAAAACGCTCTTTCTGCAGTGCGGCGGTCTCTGGTTTGTAATGGTAATCCAGCCCCGTTTCACCGATCGCCACAACTTTTTCATGGGACGCGTACTCTCGTAAGATATCCATCGAAAAGGCACTTTCAACATCAAGAGGATGAACACCACAAGACGCGTGAACGTTATTGTAAGGTGTGATCATTTCGAGCATTTTAGGGAAAGAGTCCAAAGTCACACCAACGGACAATAACTCAGTAACATTAGCTTGCTTAGCTTTGTTGATAACGTCTTCAACATTAATATGAAGGTCATCGTAATTCAATTTGTCTAGATGACAGTGCGAATCTACGAACATAATGCCTCTCGTGATTCAATTAACCAATTCATAGATAGTAGCTCAAGGTTTAAGCCTGGAAAGGTTTGTCGTTGAGCTTTCAATTCAAGCAGCTTTTGGGCCGCTTGATACAGACCGTTATATCTACCGGGCTGAAACTGAGCGGCGCCAGGAAGCAGATCCACTTCCGTAACACCAAATTGCGCTTTCTGAGCATCGGTCAACAAATACCACGCCCAGTCTAACGCTTTGTCTGGATTCTTAGCCATTAACGTCGCGCACTGAAACACATCTGACAAAGGCGAAGACAAAGTCTCAATCAAGCAGCGCTCAAACGCTTGATACTCATCCAGCTCACCACTTTTTGCTGCTTCCAGCGTATTTATTGGTGAACCCATATTCAACTTAAGCGCATAAGGGGGCACTTGAGAAGCCCCTTGCTCACTCATCCAGCTCATAGCTTGCTTTGTTGAAGGCGTAGCCACGACCCATTGCTGACAGCGACTTTGAATCGTTGGCAGTAATCGCTCATGGTTCTGTGTAACAAGCAAGAACAAACACTTCTGCCCTGGTTCTTCTAGTGTTTTCAACAACGCATTGGACGCAGACTCGTTCATTGCTTCCGCAGGTTCAATAATGAACACGCGATATCCATTTAGCTGTGATGATTCATGAGCAAGACGATTACAAGCGCGGATCTGATCAACCGTAATTGATTTGCCTTCTTTTTCCGGCTTAACCCAATGTAAGTCTGGATGACTATTAGATTGAGTTAGCTGACAACTGTGGCAAAAACCACACGCCTCACTGGTGTAGTTTTGGCACAAAAGAGAGTGGCTGAAGAGTTCAACCAGTTTTTCAACTGCCAGTCCTTTCTCACTTTGTAGTAACAAAGCTCCAGGAACTCGCTCTGAATCCAAACTGATTTTGAGGTTATCCCAAACGGGCTGTAACCATGGAAAGTCATTTAACATGAATCACCTCAATCTACCCTCAGCTTACTGAGCTGCAAGCCATGCATTTAGTGCAGCTCTGATATCATGTGCCACTTCGTCAATCGACTGCTCTGCATTGATAACTACGATAGAGTCATCTGCATTAGCCAACTCTAGGTAACGCTCACGAGTGCGTTCAAAGAAGCTGATGTCCATTTTCTCAATTCGATCTAGCTCACCGCGACCACGAGCACGCTCAAGACCAACACGAGGATCGATATCCATGTACAACGTAAAAGCAGGTTTGAACTCACCAAGCGTAGTGTCGCGTAAGTTTTTCATCAGCGACGCATCGATTTGACGACCACCACCTTGGTAAGCTTGAGAAGACAAGTCATGGCGGTCACCCACCACCCATTGATTGTTTGCAAGTGCTGGCTTGATTACATTTTCCACTAGCTGGACACGAGCTGCGTAGAGTAAAAGCAGCTCCGTCATATCTTTCAAATCTTCGCCTTCGTGCTCTTCTTTAACCAATGCACGCATCTTTTCAGCGAGAGGGGTTCCACCGGGCTCACGAGTATTAACGATATTTTCAATACCTGCAGCTTTCAGCGTATCCAAAACCGTTTTAATTGCAGTACTTTTACCCGCGCCTTCTAGGCCCTCAACGACAATAAAGTTTGCTTTCATCATTTGTTCTTTCTTAGTTCTCTTAAATAGGCACGTACAGCACGGTTGTGCTCAGCAAGTGATTTCGAAAATACATGTCCGCCCTTCCCACTTGCTACGAAATATAGATAGTTACTGTTTTCAGGGTTTAACGCGGCTTCAATCGAAGCTTCACCCGCCATGGCAATCGGCGTTGGTGGCAAACCATTGATTGTGTATGTGTTGTATGGTGTAGGAGTACGCAAATCTTTCTTACGGATATTACCATCATAGGCATCTCCCATACCGTAGATAACTGTAGGGTCTGTTTGTAAACGCATACGTTTGTTAAGACGATTCACAAATACAGATGCGACACGCTCACGCTCCGAGTCTATCGCCGTCTCTTTTTCAATGATAGAAGCAAGAATCAGCGCTTCGTATTTGTCTTTTAGTGGCAGTTTCTCTTGGCGCTCTTCCCACTTAGCATCCAAAATCTTGTTCAGCTTACTATGAGCACGCTCTAAGATCTGACTCTCACTTGTACCAGCTGTGTAGTGATAGGTTTCGGCAAGGAATAAGCCTTCAAGCTTTTCGCGCTCTATCCCCAGCTTTTCAGCCATCTGCTTTTCCGATAATCCGGTCAAATCATGTTTGACATAAGGCGCTGCACTTAACTGCTCAACCCACTCAGAAAAGCGACTGCCTTCCACAAAGGTAATCGCAAACTGATGTTCTTTACCTGTGTTTAGTTGTTCCAACGTGTCATATAGAGAGGTGTTAGGTTCTAGTTGGTAAGTGCCTGCTCGCACCTGAAGAAGCTCAGGATAGAGATGAGGCATTAAACGAGTGTAGTCTGAAGCTTCGATGATGTTATCTTTCGCCAAGTCACGCATTACTCGGTGAAAGCTGGTGCCATTTTCAACGGTAAACAGCTGAGGCTGCTCAATAAGAATTGGCGAGTTAACGTATTGCTTAGTCTGTGAAACAACGTAAAAAACACTTGCTGCACCAATAACGGCAATCAGTACAACAAAAGCAAACAGTTTTTTAATCACGTATTTAGATTCCCTTGAAGTCGTCGAGTCAATTTCCCAATTGGAAAGTCAATCTTGTTCTCTGGTGCTGAAATACCGGAAACCGGTGCTACACCCAATAGTGAATTACACATCCACACCTCATCTGCATCGAGCAAATCTGTCAGTGTGAAATCGGCTACCTGCACTGAGTAACCTTCGCTTTGGAGATATTCCAAAACCTTACGGCGCATCACGCCAGCCACACCGGATAAACACAAACCGGGTGTGAACACCTTTTCATCTTTAACCCAAAAAAGATTTGCCATTGTAGTTTCAATGACATGATTTTGCACATCTAACGTCACAGCATCAGCAAATTCAGTACCATCAATTTCTGCCTTTGCGAGCACCTGCTCTATACGGTTATTGTGCTTATGTCCGGCAAGTAATGGCTGGATTCCAAGTCGGGTTTCACAAACACCTAATTGCACGCCACGCTCTTGCCAAGCAAGGTAGTGAGCAGGGAATGTAAAATTCGAGATAGTGACAACCGGACCTTCGACACCGCTAGGACTATACCCTCGACCACCACAACCGCGGCTAATATGAATTTTGATTCCGGCAGATTCATCTTTTAAAGTTGCCGACATCGCCCAATCCAAGACCGTACGCCAATCAGGAAAAGGGATTTGTAATGTCGTTAAGCATGCTTCCATACGTTCAACATGCGCTTGCCAATGCTCCAACTGCCCTTTCTTGGTTTTGATGGTAGAGAAACAGCCATCACCATATTGGAAAGAGCGGTCACCGAGTGGAACATGTGTTTGTGGCAGTCCATTTACCCAGAACATTCAGATACCCTTGCTTTCTGATCGACAAATAAAACAAAACGGCTCAATGCTAAGCATCGAGCCGTTAGAATACAAGTATCGCTACTCTAAAACTGTGTTAGAGACTTTTACTCAGCGATTTTTTTGAATACAAGCGAACCGTTAGTACCGCCGAAGCCGAACGAGTTACAGATTGCGTATTCCATATCAACTTTGCGCGCAGTATGCGGCACAAGGTCGATATCTAAACCTTCTTCTGGATCATCTAGGTTAATCGTTGGTGGAACAATTTGATCTACCAATGAAAGAACCGTGATGATTGCTTCTACTGAGCCTGCTGCACCTAAAAGGTGACCAGTCATAGATTTAGTAGAAGAGACAAGAACCTGCTTAGAGCCTTCTTCACCAAGTGCGCGTTTCACACCCTTGATTTCAGCCACATCACCTGCTGGTGTTGATGTACCGTGAGCGTTCACGTAACCAACTTGAGTACCTGTGATGTTTGCGTCACGCATCGCCGCTTCCATTGCCAGTGCGCCACCAGAGCCATCTTCACTTGGAGAAGTCATGTGGTAAGCGTCACCAGACATACCGAAGCCAACAAGCTCTGCGTAGATCTTAGCACCGCGCGCTTTTGCGTGTTCGTACTCTTCAAGAACCATCACGCCCGCACCGTCACCTAGAACGAAGCCGTCACGACCTTTATCCCAAGGACGTGATGCTTTTTGCGGTTCATCGTTACGAGTCGATAGTGCTTTTGCAGCGCCGAAGCCTGCCATACCAAGTGGCGTAGATGCTTTTTCTGCACCACCAGCAACCATAGCTTCCGCATCACCGTATGCAATCATACGAGCCGCGTGACCGATGTTGTGAAGACCTGTAGTACATGCAGTAGAGATCGCGATGTTAGGACCACGAAGACCACGCATGATAGATAGGTTACCCGCAACCATGTTTACGATGGTCGAAGGAACAAAAAATGGGCTAACTTTGCGAGGACCTTTCTCAACTAGCGCTGAGTGACCTGCTTCGATTAGGTCTAGACCGCCAATGCCTGAGCCGATTGCTACACCAACTCGAGCCGCGTTTTCTTCGGTAATTTCTAAGCCAGAGTCATCCAATGCTTGGATACCCGCAGCAATGCCGTACTGGATAAACAAATCCATTTTACGAGCATCTTTCTTAGACATGTACTCTGTGCAATCAAAATCTTTTACAAGACCAGCAAAACGAGTCGAGAAGTTCGTTGCATCGAAGTGCTCGATGTTTACGATACCGCTTTGACCTTCTAGCAGGGCTTTCCAAGATGATTCTACTGTGTTGCCTACCGGTGACAACATACCCATGCCAGTGACAACTACACGACGCTTGGACACGATATAATTCTCCGGGAATTGAATGTTTCTATGAGAGGATAGAAGAAGTTAGAAAGAACACAGGCGGTCTAGGAGACCGCCTGGGAGAGATAATTACTGAGCGCTGTTTACGTAGTCGATTGCAGCTTGAACAGTAGTGATTTTCTCTGCTTCTTCATCAGGAATCTCAGTGTCGAATTCCTCTTCTAGAGCCATTACTAGCTCTACAGTGTCTAGAGAATCAGCACCTAGATCGTCAACGAAAGAAGCTTCGTTTTTAACTTCTGCTTCGTCTACACCTAGCTGTTCAACAATGATTTTCTTTACGCGTTCTTCGATGTTGCTCATTTTTCTTTTCCTTTACAGATTTCGCCTAATGCGATGATTCCGTAGTTTATTCGAACTATTGAAGTTTGCAAGGGGGTCCTTGCTGGTCAAACCACAAAATTAGCGAATTTAACCGAATTTCAATACATTTTTGACTTAAATCATGCACAAATCTTGCGCATGAGCATGACAACTTAATGACAGTTAACAGCAACTATAGGCTATTTTTCATAAAGTAAAATAGCTTATTTTGCACGAACTGTGCATTAAACCATGTACATGCCACCATTTACATGCAAAGTTTCACCAGTAATGTAAGCCGCTTCAGGTGAAGCTAGGAATACAACTGCTGATGCAATTTCACGAGGGTCACCTAGACGACCTGCTGGCACGTTCGACAACGTTGCTGCACGTTGGTCGTCATTTAGCGCCTTAGTCATGTCAGTTTCGATGAAACCTGGAGCAACCGTGTTCACTGTTACACCACGAGAAGCCACTTCACGAGCCATTGATTTAGTGAAACCAATCACACCCGCTTTTGCTGCTGCATAGTTTGTTTGACCAGCGTTACCCATAGTACCAACAACAGAACCTACGTTGATGATGCGACCAGCGCGTTTTTTCATCATGCCACGTAGAACCGCTTTAGACATGCGGTAGATTGGCGTTAGGTTTGTATTGATGATGTCGTTCCACTCGTCATCTTTCATACGCATTAGCAAGTTATCGCGCGTGATACCAGCGTTGTTTACTAGAATATCGATTGCACCAAACTCATCATTGATGTTTTTTAGTGTTGCTTCGATAGACTCAACGTCAGTTACGTTAAGTGCTAGACCTTTACCGTTTTCACCTAGGTACTCGCTGATCGCCGCTGCGCCGCCTTCAGAAGTCGCAGTACCGATTACCGTTGCACCGCGTTCAACAAGAAGTTCAGCAATCGCACGACCAATGCCACGGCTTGCGCCTGTCACTAGAGCGATCTTACCTTCTAGATTCATCATGTTGTGTTTTCCTTTTCTTATCGTGAACAGATTACTTAGCGGCTTCTAGCGACGCTACGTCGTTAACTGCTGCTGCGCTTAGTGTTTTCACGATACGTTTAGTCAGACCTGTCAGAACTTTGCCAGGACCAAGCTCAAGAAGATTTTCTACACCTTGCTCGTTCATTAGCTGCACGCTCTCAGTCCAACGAACTGGGCTGTGAAGTTGACGAACAAGTGCGTCTTTGATTTTTGCAGGATCAGTTTCAGCCACCACGTCAACGTTGTTGATAACCGGAAGCTGTGGTGCGTTGAATTCGATAGATTCTAGCGCGACAGCTAGTTTCTCTGCTGCAGGTTTCATTAGTGCGCAGTGTGAAGGCACTGAAACAGGAAGAGGAAGTGCACGCTTAGCACCTGCTTCTTTACATAGTGCACCAGCACGTTCTACCGCGTCTTTACTACCTGCGATAACAACTTGACCAGGTGAGTTGAAGTTTACTGGAGAAACGACTTCACCTTGTGCTGCTTCTTCACAAGCTTTTGCAATTGCTTCGTCATCTAGACCGATAATCGCGTACATTGCACCTGTACCCGCAGGTACCGCTTCTTGCATCAGTTGACCACGTAGCTCAACCAGTTTGATTGCTTCTTTAAAGTCAATCACGCCAGCACACACAAGCGCTGAGTACTCACCTAGGCTGTGACCCGCTAGGTTTGCTGGTTGCTCAAGACCAAGCTCTTGCCATACACGCCAGATAGCAACAGATGACGCTAGCAAAGCTGGTTGAGTACGGAAAGTTTGGTTTAGATCTTCTGCAGGTCCATTTTGAACAAGCGCCCATAGGTCGTAACCTAGTGCGTCAGATGCTTCTGCAAATGTTTGTTTTACTACGTCATATTGTTCGCCTAGATCAGCAAGCATACCAACTGCTTGTGAACCTTGACCTGGAAATACGATAGCAAACTTGCTCATGTTGTTTTCCTTTAAGCAAAGTAAAAAGAAATAAGATGCACCGTAGCGCATCTTAAATTTTGAATCTTGTGAAACTTAGAATTTCACCAGGGCAGAACCCCAAGTGAATCCGCCGCCAAACGCTTCAAGAAGTAGAGTTTGACCACGTTTAATACGACCATCACGTACCGCCTCATCCAGTGCTGTTGGCACGGTTGCTGCTGATGTGTTGCCGTGTTTATCAAGTGTGATCACGACTTGGTCTAGTGACATCGAAAGCTTTTTCGCTGTCGCTGAAATAATGCGGTAGTTGGCTTGGTGCGGAACCAACCAGTCTAGTTCAGACTTGTGCATATCGTTTGCTTCAAGCGTGTCTTTCACTAACTTCGAAAGCTGAGTTACTGCCACTTTGAAAACTTCGTTACCCGCCATGTGCAGCCATTTATCTGCATCTTTACCACGCTCAGGTACAGGAAGGCTCAGAAGATCACCAAATTGACCATCTGAATATACGTGTGTCGAAATGATGCCAGGTTCTTCGCTCGCACCAATTACCACCGCGCCTGCCGCATCACCAAATAAGATGATAGTTGAGCGGTCAGTCGGATCACACGTTTTCGATAATGCGTCAGCACCAATCACAAGTACGTTTTTACACATACCTGATTTAATGTGTTGGTCAGCTACAGACATTGCGTATACAAAGCCTGAACAAGCAGCGGCTAAGTCGAAAGCAGGACAACCTTTAATGCCAAGCTTTGCCTGCACCTGACACGCAGATGAAGGGAAAGTATGGCTACTGCTCGTGGTAGCAACGATAATTAGGTCGATATCATTTTTATCAATGCCGGCCATATCGATAGCGTTTTCAGCTGCGTAGAATGCCATGTCCGCAACAGTTTCATCTTCTGCTGCAATTCGACGCTCTTTAATACCCGTGCGAGCTACGATCCACTCGTCACTTGTATCTACCATTTTCTCTAGGTCTGCGTTAGTACGCACCTGAGATGGCAGGTAGCTGCCAGTACCTAAAATTTTGCTATACATGAAGACTAATAATGCCTCTCGAGTAAAACCGCTTCCAAACGATCGCTAATACGGCTTGGTACTTGTCGTTTGACCTCGTGTACTGCCTCGCCAAGTGCATTGACAATCGCAGATACATCCGCACTTCCATGGCTTTTTATGACAATGCCGCGCAATCCTAGCAAACTTGCGCCGTTATACTGGTCGGGGTTCAGTGTTTTTAGTTCATTAAATAGCCGAGAAAACAACTTTCTAGCAATCCAACCCTTAATCGTCGATTCCATCATGCTGGTTTTTAGTTTTTCGATGAAGAGTTGAGCTGTTCCCTCGCTGGCTTTTAAGCATACGTTACCGACAAAGCCATCACAAACAATGACATCGGCTACGTCATGCAAAATTTGATTACCTTCAATATAACCGACAAAGTTGATGGCGTCGGTTTGAGAAAGCATCTCTGCACAGCGTTTGACTAAATCGTTACCTTTGATTTCTTCTGCGCCAATGTTCAGCACCGCAACACGAGGAGGTCGACCTAGGTGTTCTTCTGCTAATGCACTGCCCATCACGGCAAACTGGAATAAACTGTCGGCATCGCACGACACATTTGCTCCCAAATCTAACATCCAGGTGCGTTTTCCACTGATGGTCGGTAACGCAGAAACTAAAGCAGGACGCTCAATACCAGGAAGCAGCTTAAGAATAAAACGTGACAGCGCCATCAATGCGCCGGTGTTACCACCACTCACACAAGCATCAGCTTCATTTTCAGAAACCAGATCAATCGCCATACGCATAGAGCTATTTTGGCTATTGCGAAGGGCCAAAGACGGTTTTTCTGAATTAGAAATCACTTTCTCGCTATGAAGAATGCTCAAACGAGAACTGGTAGAGGTACCAAGTTGAGATAATTGAGACGTGATCAGAGATTGATCACCTATAAGAATCACTTTTAGCTCTGGGAAATGAGACAGTGCCTGCACGGCGGCAGGCACTGTTACGCGTGGACCGAAATCCCCGCCCATTGCATCAAGTGCAACGGTAATACTTTGCAAAGGTTCAACCTTACTTGTTGATAACCTTTTGACCACGGTAGTAACCTTCAGCAGTTACGTTGTGGCGTAGGTGAGTTTCACCAGAAGTCGCGTCTACAGATAGTGCAGCTGTAGTTAGCGCATCGTGTGAACGACGCATACCGCGCTTAGAACGAGTTTTACGGTTTTTCTGTACGGCCATTGACCCTACTCCTATACTATTGGGTTAAAAACCTAAAGAAGAAGCGGCTACCACACCAGTTACTTTTTCAGATTTTTCAAAACGTCGAATGGATTCGGTTTTTCTTCCTCAATTTCTTCAGGAATTTCACCAAAAACCATGTTATTTGAGTCAACGCTACAATCCGCATCATCGTGCATTGCGATTTGAGGTAATGTTAAGATGAACTCGTCTTCAACCAGTTGTATAAGGTCTAATTCACCGTACTCATTTAGATCTACCAAATCATAAATTTCTGGTGCTTCCTCTTCCGTCTTCTCACCGTAGTAAGGAGTGTAAAGGAATTCAACTTCACACATGTGTGTGAATACCTCATTACAACGCTGACACTCTAAATCAACTTCGATGTTAGCTTTACCAGAGATAACAACAAGTCGCTGTTCATCAATATCAAATGACAATGAGACTTCTGCGTCGCGTTTTACGCCTTCAGTTGTTTCCGCTAAGCGCTTGAAAAGACTAGCTTGGATGATGCCATCGTAATCTAATCGTTTCTGTGCGGACTTTGCTGGATCAACCGTTCGCGGTATTTTTACCTTTTGCATAGGGCGCGAATATTATCTTCCAAATCAAAATTAGTCAAAGAAAAAGGCAAAAAAGTTGTACTTTTTTACGCTTAACATATAGAGCATTAGCCAGAATCAATTTTGATCGATTATCCTATTGGAAATGCTCGCGTGAATTGTAATTCAAAATGAAAAATTACCAACTGGTTTTAGCCTCAACTTCCCCTTTTCGTAAACAACTGCTGGAAAAGCTATCAGTACCGTTTACTTGTTTATCTCCGCAATGCGATGAGACCCCCTTCCCTAACGAAACGCCTTTAGATTTGGTACAAAGGCTTGCGATTGGAAAAGCGACGTCTTGCGATACCGACCAAGACAGCTTGGTGATCGGGAGCGATCAAGTTTGTGTTATTGACGACAAGATAGTCGGCAAACCATTAGACCGAGAGAATGCCATCAAGCAATTATTGGCTCAAAGCGGTAAAACCATCACTTTTTATACTGGGCTTGCGGTACATAATACTGCCACGAATCACACTGAAGTCGGCTTCGACACCTTCGAAGTTCATTTTAGAGATTTGACGCTTGAACAGATTGAACGATACGTCGACAGAGAAGAACCATTTTATTGCGCTGGCAGCTTTAAAAGCGAAGGAATGGGAATTTGTCTTTTCAACAAATTAGCCGGCAAAGATCCGAATACGCTAGTAGGTCTGCCTCTCATTGACTTGATCGACATGCTACAAAAGCAAGGGTTTGAGGTTTTGTAAAAAGTACTATGTAAAAGATATTGTGTAATAGGTATTGATAGTTAATAAACGTTAAAGGGTTGGCATGAGAAAGCGCCAACCCTTTTTTAAATGCCAGTGCGAGAAGATTAAAATCACAGCGTCAAACTAATCACTCTATATCTAAGATAGAGATTCCCGACAATGCTCTTTCGTCGCTCTCGGGAAAGACGCTGTGTCAGCCCATTCCTCTAAAAATAAGAATTACCCACTTAGATTCAGAAGTCGCAGCGCGTCATCCTCAAGAGTGAGGAACGAGCGAGTTGGGGATCTCTTTTCTCATCTTTCGAAGCGAAGCAGTCTTGCTATCCCATAGGGTGAAGCCCGCTCTCACCTCTACTTCTTACGCAGACCCGCGAGTACTTTCTCTAATCTCGCTTCCATCGGCGCATTGATTTCCATCCACTCATCATTCGATGGGTGTTGGAACTTGATGTTCGCTGCATGAAGGAACAAACGGTCTAAGCCCACTTGCCCAGTGTAAGCATCGAAGCGACGGTCGCCGTAGCGATCATCCCATGCAATTGGGTGACCCGTGTATTGAGTATGCACACGAATTTGGTGAGTACGACCGGTAATTGGGCTAGCTTGGATAAGCGTTGCTTGGTCAAACTTTTCCAGAATCTTGAATCGAGTTTCTGACGGCTTCCCATTTGGGTTCACACGCACGATGCTATTCACTTCGTTTTTAAGTAGCGGCGCATTCACGACCTTACAGCTGCTTTTCCACTCCCCCATCACAAGGGCAAAGTAGAACTTCTTCACGGTCTTTTCGCGAAATTGCGCTTGCAGATGGCGCAATGCTGAACGCTTCTTAGCCACCAATAAAATACCAGAAGTATCGCGGTCGATACGATGAACAAGTTCAAGGAAGCGAGCTTGCGGACGTAACGCACGAAGTGCCTCGATAGCACCAAATTTAAGACCACTGCCACCATGCACAGCTGTACCAGAGGGCTTATTTAGAATCAGCATATGATCGTCTTCAAAAATGATCATATGTTCTAGCTCTGCTACTTTGTTCAACTTAGTGCTTGGCGCAACGTCGTCCTCTTTTTTCTCTACCGTTACTGGTGGAATACGTACGAGATCGCCAGCCTTGAGTTTGTACTCGGCTTTAATACGCTTTTTGTTGACGCGCACTTCCCCCTTACGCACGATTCGGTAAATCATGCTCTTAGGGATATCTTTTAATTGGTTACGCAAAAAATTATCAATGCGTTGACCTGCCATATCTTCGTCGATATCAACGAACTGGACTTTTGTTCTTATTTCGCTCATGCGCGGTATTGTAAACCCAAATCTGTGTGACTTCACATTATTCTTGCTGCAAAAGAAACACTCGTTGTCATAAATTGTTCTAAAACTCGCCAAGCTTTTGTTTAGATTATTAAAAGTCTTTATCAACTTCTCGTTTTGATTTGTGTCTTTCTCAGTTTGCAAGACTCAAGTGCTTATGAAACAGCCAGTTATAAATTACAAAAATTGAATTTAGCGCCAAATTTTCCATCGTTTGCGCTAAAGCAGATTGCTGATATCCACCTGCACTGCTATAGTTCACAGCTGCTAAGGAAGGTTTGGTTACATTTTGTTCATTACCAATCATTTATCCCCAAGCAATGTGAGTAGATTGTTGAACGTCAGGTGCAGCATTGGCGTAAGACACGTTGAGTTCAACACACTTGTCACTCTACTCCTCGCATATTCACGTTGAGTATCTACCGCCCGAATAGCGGGTCACAAGTTAACGTTTCCAACGAAACCCAAAGCAATTTGTGATGACTGAAGTGCCCTAGAGCATCCCCTTCCAGCCGGGAGGCTGCAAAATATAAGCCATGGGATCAGGCACCGTGAAAGAGCGAAAAGCCAGTGACAAGTTGAAAAGAAAGATAAAAGAAAAGACAACGAGAAATTTTCAATGAAAAGAATGTTAATTAACGCAACTCAAAAAGAAGAGTTGCGTGTCGCTCTGGTTGATGGCCAGCGACTTTTCGATCTTGATATCGAGAGTCCGGGTCATGAATCTAAAAAAGCGAATATCTACAAAGGACGTATCACACGTATCGAACCAAGCTTAGAAGCCGCATTTGTTGATTACGGTGCTGAGCGTCACGGTTTCCTCCCTCTCAAAGAAATTGCCCGCGAATATTTCCCAGAAGGTTACACTTACCAAGGTCGCCCAAGCATTAAAGAAGTGCTGACTGAAGGTCAAGAAGTTATCGTTCAAGTGGAAAAAGAAGAACGTGGTAGTAAAGGCGCAGCTCTAACTACTTTCATTTCTCTTGCGGGTAGCTATCTTGTTCTTATGCCTAATAACCCTCGTGCCGGCGGTATTTCTCGTCGTATCGAAGGTGACGAGCGCACTCAACTAAAAGCAGCATTAAGCACTTTAGAACTGCCTCAGGGCATGGGTCTGATTGTTCGTACTGCTGGCGTTGGTAAAAGTGCAGAAGAGCTTGAGTGGGACTTGAACGTACTACTTAACCACTGGGGTGCAATTAAAGGCGCAGCAGATTCTAACCCTGCTCCTTTCCTAATCCACCAAGAAAGTAACGTAATCGTTCGTGCAATCCGTGACTACCTACGTCGTGATATCGGTGAAATCCTAATCGACAGCAACACCATTTATGAGCGTGCTAAAGAGCACATCAAACTGGTACGTCCTGATTTCATCAGCCGCGTTAAGAAATACGAAGGCGAAGTACCACTATTCAGCCACTACCAAATCGAAAGCCAAATTGAATCGGCTTTCCAACGTGAAGTGCGCTTACCATCAGGTGGTTCTATCGTAATCGACCCAACGGAAGCTCTAACATCTATCGATATCAACTCGGCTCGCGCAACCAAAGGCGGCGATATCGAAGAAACAGCGCTTAATACTAACCTAGAAGCAGCAGACGAAATCGCTCGTCAATTGCGTCTACGTGACCTTGGTGGTTTGGTGGTTATCGACTTTATCGATATGACACCGGTGCGCCACCAGCGTGAAGTTGAAAACCGTCTGCGTGAAGCCGTTCGTCTAGATCGTGCTCGTGTACAAATCGGTCGCATTTCCCGCTTTGGTCTGTTGGAGATGTCTCGTCAGCGTTTGAGCCCTTCTCTAGCAGAAGCAAGCCACCATATTTGTCCTCGTTGTAGCGGTACAGGTGTTGTTCGTGATAACGAATCTCTAGCACTTTCTGTACTTCGCCTGATCGAAGAAGAAGCTCTAAAAGACAATACAGCCCAAGTACTAGCAGTAGTGCCTGTGCCGATCGCATCTTACCTTCTGAACGAAAAACGTCGCTCGGTCAACCACATCGAACGTATTCAAGAAGTGAAGATTACGGTTGTGCCAAACTCAGACATGGAAACGCCTCACTTCGAAGTTATCCGTGTTCGAGAAGGCGAAGAGTTTGACCTGCTTTCTTACCTACTTCCTAAGAAACTGGAAGCAATGAAAGAAGCAGAAGGCAAAGAGCCAGCAGAGGTTGATGTCAAGCCTAAGCGTATCGAAGAGCCTGTATTAAAAGGTTTTGCTTCGCCAGCGCAAACTGCTCCTACGCCAGCAGCAACTTCTAAACCTGCTCCAGCAGCGAAGAAGAAAGAAGCAGCTCCGCAAGAAGAAAAACCTGGTCTATTCAGCCGTCTGTTTAAAGCAATTGGTAGTTTCCTATTCAGTGGTTCTGAAGAAGTTAAAGAAGAACCTAAGAAAGAAGAGAAAAAACCAAACCGCGATAACAAGCGCAACAAGCGTGACCGCAACGATCGTCGTCGCAACAACAACCAGCGTGATAACCGCGAAGGTCGTGACAACCGCGATAACAAACGTCGTCGTAAACCGCGTGAAGAACAAGCGACTGAACAGAACGAAACACAACAGCAGCCTAACAAGCAGCAAAACCGCAACCAGAAACGTAAACCTAGAGCTCAACAAGCTGAAAAAGCACAAGAGCCTAAAGTTAACACGAAAGTCGCGGAAAAAGGTCTGCAGCTAGCTGCTGAAGCTCGTACTGGTTCAGAAGCGAAGCCGGAAGAAAATAAAGCGAAGTCAAACGCAAAAGCAGAGAAAGTGAAAGAGCGCCGTCAACGTCGCAAACTAAACAAATCTGTACGTGTTAAAGACCAGCAAGCGGCTGAGCAAGCAGAGCTGGAAGTACCAGCACAACCTGTTGAAGCAGTTGAAGCAACGGTTGAGAAGCCAGTTGAGGCAGCAGCAGAAGCGCAACAAGACAACAAAGCAGAGTCTAAACAGCGTCGTAACCGCCGTTCACCACGTCACCTACGTGCAAGCGGTCAACGTCGTCGTCGTGGTCGCGATCGTCGTCCTAACCCATTCCGCCTACGTAAAGGTGGTGTAGCATCTCCTGAGATGGCAATGGGTAAAGTGATGCCACGTTACATTCCAAAACCAGCGCCTAAGAAGGAAGAGCGAGTGAAGGAAGAAGTAGTGGTAACGGCAGCAGCAGTTCCTGCAATTCAAGGTGGTTTTGCTTGCCCTGAAATGGCGATGGGTAAAGTAATCATCCGTCGTGAACAACCTGCAGTTGTTGAAGCACCAGCAGTTGAAACGAAAGTTCAAGAATCAGTAGAAGCGAAAGTAGAAGCGCCTGTTGCGGAAGCGCCAGTGGTAGAGGTTGCCGTTGCTGAGCAAGCTGAAGCTACAGTAGTTGAAACAACGCAAGTAGAGCCAATCGTTGAAGCACCTGTTGTCGAAGTGACTGAATCTGCTGTTGAAACAGCTCCAGCTCAGGAACCAGCCGTTGAAGTGGCAGAAGAAGCGGTAACAGAAGTTACAGCAGAAACGCCAGTAGAAACGCAAGAACCTAAAGCAGAAGTTATCAAAGTAGCTGCTAAGCCACGCGCTAGTGCTCCAATGACTAAAGCGCCAGGTCCTCAAGAGCTTCGCGAAATTACGGTTACAGCGGCACCGTTTAAAGCTGAGCGCTACGCACCGAAAGGCGCAGGTAGCCAAGTAGCAACAAACCGTGCATCAGCAGTAATGACAAAACCGAACTTTAACTAAGTTTTACTTTGTCATCGCATTAAGCGAAATACGAAACAAAAGGCTGCCAATCGGCAGCCTTTTTTGTTGAAGTAAGTGTTAACTCTAATTAGCTATATTAATATCAATGACTGATCACATTTGTGCGTCAATATCCCCTTCATTGTTGAACTTAATCACACTTTTCGGTAGCATTCGCCGACTCAAGTTTTCGACACCATTCTGATGCGGCTCTTTTTTTAATACGGTTTGTGCTGATAGAAGTGACTTCACTTTCACCAGCAGTACTTGTGCAAATACGAATATGTGTCGGGAGAAATTCATCGCCAAGAGAACTCAATACAAAACATGTTCGAATTTCCTCAATTTTCTAAGCACTCCGTAAAAAACGACGTGCTATCAGGTCTAACTGTTGCGCTCGCATTGGTTCCTGAAGCCGTAGCATTTGCATTTGTTGCTGGTGTAGACCCTATGGTTGGTCTTTACGCAGCTTTCATTGTCGGTCTTATCACCTCTATTTTCGGTGGTCGACCAGGTATGATTTCCGGTGCGACTGGCGCAATGGCAGTTGTTATGGTGTCGCTTGTTGCAACTCACGGTGTTCAATATCTATTTGCCGCAATTATGTTGGCGGGTATTCTTCAAATTGCAGCCGGTCTATTTAAGCTAGGTAAATTTATCCGAATCGTTCCTCACCCGGTGATGATTGGTTTCGTAAACGGTCTGGCTATCGTTATCTTCCTTGCACAACTAGGTCAGTTCAAAGCACCAGACCTTAACGGTATGCTAACGTGGCTACCACAAGACCAAATGCTGCTAATGCTAGGTCTGGTTGCGCTAACAATGGCTATCATTCACTTCCTACCAAAGATCACAACGGCAGTGCCTTCTTCTCTGGTTGCGATCGTGACCGTTACTGCACTTGTTGTTGGCTTGGATCTAGAAACACGTACCGTAGTTGACTTCCTACGTACTATGTCTGGCGATGAAGCAGCGACTTTGGCGGGTTCTCTTCCGACCTTCTCTATTCCAGCGGTACCTTTCACTCTAGAAACTCTGCAAATCATTTTGCCTTACGCAATCATCCTTGCCGCTATCGGTCTGATCGAGTCTCTGTTGACACTAACAGTGCTGGATGAAATGACTAACACTCGCGGTCAATCTAACCGTGAATGTATCGGTCAAGGTATGGCAAACATGACGTGTTCTGTGTTTGGTGCAATGGGTGGTTGTGCGATGATTGGTCAGTCAATGATCAACGTAAACTCAGGTGGTCGTGGTCGTCTATCAGGCATCGTTGCGGCTATCGCTCTGCTAATGTTCATCCTGTTTGCTTCTTCACTCATTGAGATGATTCCACTTGCTGCACTCGTTGGTGTCATGTTCATGGTGGTTATCGGTACATTCGAATGGGCAACCTTCAAACTTGCACGTCGCGTACCTAAGCAAGATTTCTTCGTTATCGTTCTTGTAACAGTAGTGACGGTGCTGACTGACCTAGCTGTTGCAGTAGCCGTGGGTGTGATTGCATCTGCGCTAATGTTTGCATGGCAACATGCTAAGCACATCTACGCAGATACGCGTCTAAATGAAGAGGGCTCAAAAGAGTACAAGATCCACGGTCCTATCTTCTTTGGTTCTGCGGCAAACTTCCTAGAATTGTTTAACGCACAAGGCGATCCAAAAGACATCATCGTTGATTTCGCGGACTCTCGCGTAACAGACCACTCTGCTATCGAAGCGATTGAAACGTTGGCTGAGCGTTACGCCGCACTTGGTAAAACACTTCACCTACGTCACTTGAGCCCAGATTGCCGTAAGCTACTAGATAAAGCAGGTAGCTTGGTTGAAATCAACGTAAAAGAAGACCCAAGCTATAAGGTTGCAACCGACGTACTTGCAGGTTAATAAAAACAAAAAGGGATGAGCATGACTCATCCCTTTTGCTATCTATTTTAAGCTAATAAATACTCAGATTTTTTTCAAAATCGCTTCTGACGCCTCTTCAATCAAATCCAGTACCAGTTCAAAACCAGCATCGCCACCGTAATATGGGTCTGGGATCTCGTCATAATCAGAGTCACCATGACTTAAAAACAACGACACTTTAGGACGGTGTTCTACCGGGCAAATATCCAATAGATCGGCGAGATTAGCTTTGTCTGCAGCTAACACCATATCAAATTCATCGAAGTCCCCAACTGTTACCTTGCGGGAACGCATTCCTTTAAACGAATAACCGCGTTGCTTTCCCGCTTGCATGGCGCGAGCATCAGGCGGATTTCCGGCGTGGTAACCAATGGTCCCTGCAGAGTCCACTTCCACTGATATGCCCAGTTCTTTGGCTTTAGATCTTAATACCGCTTCACCAGTTGGCGAACGACAAATATTTCCCATACAAACAACGAGTAATTTCTTCATTTTATTCCCTGAATTATCGATGGTTTTTCTTCATCAACTGTTGGTCTATCATAACGAGATAATTCAATGAACCCAAATCGGCTTGGGTCAGTTCAAAAAAGGAATTGAGGAAGCATTATGTCTATCGACGAAAACAAAGAAGCACGCCACAAGGCGCGCCAACAAAAAGTAAAAGAGCAGGTAGACGCGAAAATCGCAGCCGCCCAAGAGGAGAAAGGTTTATTACTGATCATCACTGGTAATGGGAAAGGCAAATCGACTTCCGGTTTTGGTACAATTGCGCGTGCAGTTGGTCATGGTTTGAAGTGCAGCGTAGCGCAGTTTATCAAGGGTACATGGGATAACGGCGAGCGTAACCTACTTGAAAAGCTAAGTGTTGAGTTCCAAGTTATGGCAACAGGCTTTACTTGGGAAACCCAAAACAAAACAGCCGATACTGAAGCCGCCCAACTTGTTTGGCAAGAATGTAAGCGTATGCTTGCCGATGAATCAATTGATGTGGTTCTGTTCGACGAACTAACGTATATGGTGAGTTACGGGTACATAGACTTAGACGAAGTCGTCGAAGCACTAAATAATCGCCCTAAAATGCAATCGGTCGTCATTACAGGACGTGGAGCGCACCGTACTTTGATTGAAATGGCAGATACAGTATCAGAAGTGAAAAACGTTAAGCACGCCTTTGAATCCGGAGTTAAAGCTCTGAAAGGCATAGATTGGTAAGCGTCCGCCGTTGCTTCCGAAAAGACTAAAAACTAAAAAGGGTTGGCTCAATGCCAACCCTTTTACTTTACCTATATCCTCATAAAGAAGCTTGGTCCTTTAGTTGAACAAGTTCTTCAACAAACCATCTACCGCCTCTTTTGTTTTCTCATCTTTGATCTTGTCCGTGAGCTTCTCTACTCCACGATCAATTTCTTTTTGAGCTTTTTGTTTCAACACGTCATCAAAGACTAGCTTGAACTTAGGATCTGCCCATTTGCCAGAAACGTTGATAGGAATAGTGATGTCTTTCAATTCATCAATGGTCTTACCGCCCTGACCTTCCAATGAACCCACTATCGAAGTACTAATGGTGAAATCAACAGTTTCATTCAAGTAGTTTGCCTGCCCCTTACCACGAACACGAAGAAGTGGAGACTGCGCTTTCATGTTATCCGTTGAGACTGTGCCTTTATTTAACTTAAACGTCGCGGTCATCGCACTGAAGTCGGTTTTCTTAACTTCATCTGTGCCTTCAATGCTTTGACCTTTAAATCGCGCGTAGTTTTCGCGGATTAGCTGAGCAACGTTAATGCCATTCACAGCACCATCTGCAAAATTGATCACCACTGTACCAACAAGGTTCTTTTTGATGCCAGTTGGCGTTAGGCTCTTACCACTCACATTGACATCAATGTTACCAGTACCTTCCAGCATGTCGTTATTTGCTACATCGACAAGTAACGGTTGGACTTGTACACCTTTGATTGATTTCTTCGCAGAGTATGTGGCAGGTGATTTACGCGCATCCAGTTTGGCTGTCGCAGTGATCGTGCCTTGGTACAACTTAGAGCTGAATGAAGTAAGATCAAAGACACCACGATTAACAGAGAAGCTTGCTTTCACTGCTTCCATCTTCGCATTAGCCGCCTTAAATTTGTCAATCGTAATATTGCCTTTCACATCAAGCGTTTTTAGTGCAGACAAGTCCGGCTCAACTTCAGGACCAGTAGATGCACTACTGTTGCCACCTGATGCTGGTTTATCACCCGCAGGAGCTTGCTTATTCAAGCCAAGGAATTCGTCCAAATCGATATTAGGACTATGCACTGCAAAACGTACTTTAGGAATATCACCCAGAGTCACATCTGTTTTACCATCGAGCACAATTGCGTTCGCCGTAAGTTTCTCGAGCACAAAGCTCAGATGATTCTTAGTGAGGTCGAATGAAAGATCAGAGACCATATCAACTTTCATTGGTGATTGCGGTAGCGCATCTCCCTCAAAAGTCGCATTCAACGTCAGCTTATTCAGTTGTACCTTACTGATCGCCTTATCGATACTTAGCTCACCACCACCTTGCATATCGAGCTTCATACCACCAGCGTCACCTTTCAATGCATAGCTCAAGTTATTCACTTTATCGAACTCAAACGTATCTAGGCCAATAGTTGCTGAGTCAATTTTGTTTGCAGGATCAGCGTAAGTCGCATCAAAGTTGATGTTTTTCAGTGCGTAGCTCGCCAGACCTTTTGCTACTTTAAAGTCCGCTTTGCCTTGTGCTGTGAACGTTTGGTCATTCATCTCACCTTTCATGCCGAAATCAGCCGTTGTCCAGTTATCAAAAGCAAACTGAGAAAGGTTTAAAGAAATGTCAGAAAGCTTAGTGTAGCTACCTGTTTGCTTGTCTTGGATTTCAACATAGCCATTTGAAATGCTGACTCCAGCGAGATTGATCGTCCAATCAGAAGCAGCACTTTGTGAGTCTGCCGCTTTTTCTGGCGAAGCTTCGGTCGTTTGTTCTGCTTGTTGAGTTTGTGCTTTGGTTAACGCATCAATGTTCTTCGTGCCATCTTTCAGTGTTTCAAGATAGAACTCCGCACCATCAAGGGTGACATTACCAATTTCCAGCTGTTTGCTTAATAGCGGGGTAACCGAGACATCAACACCTACTGTCTCGACTTTAAATAGGTTTGGTTGACTAAAACCTTGTGGGTTTCTCAGTTCAGTACGACCCAATTCGAAACCAATCGACGGGAAAAACTGCCAGCTGATATCCCCTTCGATTACGAGTTCCAATCCAGTTTGCTTTTGCGCTTGCTCCACGATAAGTGGTTTAAATTGGTTTGGATTGACAAAAATAACCAACCCTAAAATGACAGCTAAGATCGCCACAATTGGAATGGCAATGATTAAGAGCAGTTTCTTCATTCGCTTTTTCCTTGCTCGAGTGTTTTTACAATTATAAGCACAGACTTGTTTTATCGCTGACCGTTCCACGAAAGCGTGAAAAACGTCCGATTTTGTAGTGCAACTGACTAATTTAAAAACAAAAAAAAGAAGTGGCACCTAAGGTGCCACTTCTTCATACAAAAATAAAGCGATATAGCCGTCTAAACGCTTAAGCTTTCAGAAGTTTTGCAATGTGCGCTTTAAGAACATCGATTGCGATACGGTTTTTACCACCGCGAGGTACGATGATGTCCGCGTATTGCTTAGAAGGTTCAATAAATTGCATGAACATCGGACGTACAGTCTGCTGGTATTGCTTAAGAACAGATTCCATTGTACGACCACGCTCTTCAACGTCACGTTTAACACGACGCAATAGACAGATATCTAATGGCGTATCCATAAATACTGTCGCGTGCATTAAGTCGCGAAGACGCGGATCAGTCAGAAGCAAGATACCTTCAAGAATGATGACCTTTTTAGGGGTCATTGGAGTGGTATTGCTTGTACGAGTGTGCTCAGTGTAGCTGTACTCAGGTACTTCTACTGCTTCGCCACGAACCAATTTTTCTAAGTGTTCACACAGCAGGTCGTGGTCTAACGCGCTCGGGTGGTCGTAGTTAGTCTTTACACGCTCTTCCATGCTTAGTTGGCTTTGGTCGTTGTAGTAGCAATCTTCCGTGATGACACCGATTTGATGATCGCCCACTTTCTCGCGAAGCTCATTGTAAATAGTGCTCGCGATCAGACTTTTTCCAGAAGCAGAAGCGCCAGCAATACCTACGATGACGCATTGATTATTATCAGACATTAATTTGCACCCGATGATGATTTTCTAGTCACATAAAAAGATAAACTGCCTGATTATAGGGAGTTCACCCGTTCGTTACTAGTTGGAATTAGGGTTTCGTTATAAGTTTCTGTCAGCTCAGAGGATTAACCTCCGAGCAAACGTTTAAATGAACAATATTCAACCAGTGCTAATATTAAACTCAGTTCACCATGGTAAAACTGATTGCATCAGGTTTGGCTTTGCCTTGCCAATACATTGTACAACAAACACGATCAGCAAGTTGTTTATAGTAACCAGCGTGTTCACTATTCGGACGTCTCGCCACGGTCGGAATACCAGCATCAATGTCTTCTCGCATAGAGATATGAAGCGGAATTTGCCCAAGCAGCGCCAAGCCAAATTCTTGTGACATTTTTTCTGCACCACCAGTACCGAAAATATGCTCAACAGCTCCACACTGACTGCAAATGTGGTAACTCATGTTCTCAACGACGCCGACAACAGGCACGTTGACTTTATGGAACATCGCCGCACCTTTACGTGCGTCCGCCAATGCGAGATCTTGCGGTGTTGTAACAAGCACCGTACCTGTTACTGGAATTTGCTGAGACAGCGTTAGTTGGATATCCCCCGTACCCGGTGGCATATCAATCACCAAGTAATCAAGCTCTGGCCAATCCGTTTCTGTCAGTAGCTGTGATAAGGCCTTAGAGGCCATGGGACCACGCCAAATGGCTGCTTCCGATTTATCGACTAAGTAGCCAATAGAATGAGTATAGATTCCGTGGGCAAAAATAGGCTCCATCCACTTAGCATCACGAACTTCAGGCTTAGCGTCTTCTTGACCAAGCATCATAGGAACCGATGGACCATAGATATCGGCATCTAACAAACCTACTTTTGCTCCGGATTGCGCAATTGCGAGGGCAAGGTTTACTGCTGTGGTTGATTTCCCAACCCCACCTTTCGCGGAACTTACCGCAATAATGTTTTTAACGCCCTTTACCGCATTGGTGACTTGAGTCTCAAGTGCTTTAACGTTGAGCTCAATCTGGAAATCAAATGCAGGAACGTCACCTGATGCTTGTTGCTCTTGTATCCAATCGGATAACGAAACTTGAAGTTCGTTACTCGCGAAAGGTAAAGTGATTTGAATGCCACCTTGTGCGGGAATCACGACAATACCGTGAATGTCCGCCCAGTTTTCCACCAACTGTGGATGTTGGAACTGGTTGAGCCAATGACAAAAATCTTGTTTTGAAGTGAACTGATGCATGAGACCTCCTTTATGCATCTAATCGTAGCACCCAGCGGCGAGATTCAGAACCCCAAAAAAACTAAGGCAATCCATGGTTTGATGCCTTGGCGTTGGGAAGCTCATGGGGTAGTATTACTCTCTATTTTTTATACCTATCAAAAAGCGATTATTAAGTATGGCAAACGATCCAAGAAAACTGCTGGTAACTTGTGCCCTTCCGTACGCTAATGGTTCGATTCACCTAGGTCACATGCTTGAGCACATTCAAGCTGATATCTGGGTTCGCTACCAACGCCTACGTGGCAACACTGTAAACTTCATCTGTGCTGACGATGCTCACGGCACGCCAATCATGCTAAAAGCACAACAGATGGGAATTACACCAGAAGAGATGATCGCTGCAGTAAGCGAAGAGCATCAGAAAGACTTCGCTGGCTTTGATATTAGCTTTGATAACTACCACAGCACACACTCAGACGAGAACCGCGAGCTAGCGTCTCACATCTACCTTGAGCTGAAGAAAAACGGCTTTATCTCTAGCCGCACTATCTCTCAGTTGTTCGACCCTGAGAAAGAAATGTTCCTACCGGATCGTTTCGTAAAAGGTACTTGTCCTAAGTGTAAGTCAGAAGACCAATACGGTGACAACTGTGATAACTGTGGTGAGACGTACAGCCCAACTGAACTGATTAACCCGAAATCAGCAGTATCTGGCGCAACGCCAGTCATGAAAGACTCTGAGCACTTCTTCTTCGACCTACCTCAGTTCGAAAGCATGCTAAAAGAGTGGACTCGTTCAGGTTCTTTACAATCTGAAACTGCTAACAAGATGCAAGAGTGGTTCGAGTCTGGTTTGCAACAGTGGGACATCTCACGTGATGCGCCTTACTTTGGCTTCGAAATCCCAGGCGAGAAGAACAAATTCTTCTACGTATGGCTAGATGCACCAGTTGGCTACATGGCTTCTTTCA
The DNA here is from genome assembly GCF_040104475.1 of Vibrio sp. SSH13-20. Taxonomy (NCBI): domain Bacteria; kingdom Pseudomonadati; phylum Pseudomonadota; class Gammaproteobacteria; order Vibrionales; family Vibrionaceae; genus Vibrio; species Vibrio sp. SSH13-20. The sequence continues at coordinate 540,577 of NZ_JBECOU010000002.1, read as the reverse complement.
AGAACCTATGTGACAAGACTGAAGGTCTAGACTTCGACGAATACTGGAAGAAAGACAGCTCAACTGAGCTTTACCACTTCATCGGTAAAGACATTGTTTACTTCCACTCACTATTCTGGCCAGCAATGCTAGAAGGCAGCGGTTTCCGTAAACCAAACAATGTATTCGTACACGGCTACGTAACAGTAAACGGTGCGAAGATGTCTAAGTCTAAAGGTACGTTCGTTAAAGCAAGCACTTACCTAAACCACCTAGACCCAGAGTGTCTGCGTTACTACTACGCTGCAAAACTAAACAGCCGTATCGACGACCTAGACCTTAACCTTGAAGACTTCACTCAACGTGTTAACGCTGACGTAGTAAACAAAATCGTTAACCTAGCTTCTCGTAACGCTGGCTTCATCTCTAAACATTTTGAAGGCAAGTTGGCTGAAAACTTTGCAGAACCTGAGCTATACAACGAATTCGTTGCAGCAGCAGACCGCATTGCAGAGCTTTACGAAACTCGTGAGTTTGGTCGTGCGATCCGTGAAATCACAGCACTAGCAGACAAAGCAAACCAATACGTTGACGAAAAAGCACCTTGGGTTGTTGCAAAAGAAGAAGGCAAAGATCAGGAACTGCAAGAAATCTGTTCTGTAGGCATTAACCTGTTCCGCGTGCTGATGACTTACCTAAAACCAGTGATGCCTGCACTAGCAGCGCGTACTGAAGCATTCCTAAACGAAGAGCTAACTTGGGAAGGCATCGCTGCACCACTGACTGGTCACGAGATCACTAAGTTCAAAGCGTTGTTTAACCGTATCGATCCTAAGAACATCGAAGCGATGATCGAAGCATCGAAGGAAGACGCTGCGGCAGAAATGGCAGCAAAAGAAAAAGCGGAAGCAGAAAAGAACAAAGCTAGCCAAACTGAGCTAGATAAAGATCCAATCGCTGAAGAGATTGAGTTCGATGCTTTTGCAGCGGTTGATATGCGTATTGCTCGCATCATCTCGTGTGAAGAAGTGCCAAAAGCAAACAAACTGCTTAAGTTCCAACTAGACATCGGCGGTGAAACTCGTCAGGTATTCTCTGGCATCAAGTCAGCTTACAAACCTGAAGAGCTAGAAGGCAAGCTAACCGTAATGGTAGCGAACCTAAAACCTCGTAAGATGAAGTTTGGTATGTCAGAAGGCATGATCCTAGCAGCGGGCCCTGGTGGCAGCGACCTATGGATCCTTGAGCCACATGAAGGTGCTCAACCAGGCATGCGTGTAATGTAATTCGTCACTTTACGATCAAACGTAAAAATCCCCGCCCAATTTGGCGGGGATTTTTTTTGACAAAATTCACACTTTTGGTGAAATTACGCACCAAAATCGTACAGTTCTTTATTCATAAAAAAGCTAAGCTACTGTTTTAAAACAACTTAACTATTGGCATCAAAGATGCTCTTACTTAGTTGCTAGGTCAACAGCACTAACAAGGAGTTGGTTATGTTTGTTTTGATTTCTACTTTGATCTCGATTGCCATTCTGGCAGGGATCTATCATTTGGCAGCGAAGCGAGAAAAACAACATGCTCGCAAATATCAATTACTCACCTTATTACGCGATGTGGTTCACCTACTACGCCGTCACCGAGCGGTGACCCACTACTCTATCCAATACCAACAACATCATGAAAAAGAGATAGAGCAAATTCATCAGGAGTTAGGTTATAAACTGCATCAGCTCGTGGAAACTTCTCGCTTTGAGAACAAACCCATGTATCGCGTGCTGCAAATCAAAATCGATAAGTTGATGGAACAATGGCAGGACAACACGGTAGCACGGAATCAGATGGAGCATGGCAAACTGATCCGCCATAGTTTGTTCTTAATGGATGAGGTTACCATCGCATGGCTCGCTATTGCCCAGAGAGACGAGTTACATGACGAGTACCATATGAATTGGCAAACCGTGATTGATAGCTTAGAAACGCTGACACAGCTCCGTATCAGCATTCAAGACATGCAAGACAGAGGAGGACCTGAAAGGATGAGAAATTACGCATCGGTAATGATTAGAAGGCTCAATCAATTGGCAGTAATTAGCCCCTTGAGCGTTGCCTCTCCGATGTCCGCTAGGTCGATTCAATCTCTAAATGAATATATAGAAGGTGAAATACTGTCACTGAGCGAAGAGGAGTTGTACGACATTACTTCTGATTTGTCCCTTACTGTGTTCAATACCTATGACCAGATGCTCTCAGACATCATAGAGACCCTTTACCTACCATTGCCCAGACTGTCCTTAGCTTAACGATTCGATGATGGTTTGACTGCTCTCGGTGAGCTACTACTAATAATAAAAAAACCGCAGGTACATGCCTGCGGTTTTGTATTTGAATCTTTTGCTAAGAGCGCTGATTAACTGTCGTCTTCCGTGAAGTTGGTCGGCAGTTCTTGCTTCATCTCATTCCAGATCTGAGCACTTTCCATACCATAGTGACGAATCACAACAGGAAGCTGATCACGTTGGCCGGTTTCACACGTTTCTAGAAGTTGGCGGTAGAAGCGCAGCGCTAGATCTCGTGATGCTGGATTTGAGAAGTAGTAGCTGCCCACACGATCGTACAGTTTTCTCAAACCGTTAAAGATCAAACCGTAAATTTGGTTGCCAGAATGGAACGCTAAGCGTTGGAACAACATGTAATCATAGAAGTTGAACGTCTTAGCAATCAGGATTTCCTGACGTTTCGCCTCATCCTTCTCCGTGTCTTCTTTCACGCTTTGCAGAATCTTATCGGCATAAGGAGATGCCGCGATAAAATCGTCCCATGAAGGTGCTTTTACTAGAGCTTCACATGACTCGATAACGTTTTGAATAGTACGCTCAGACGCTTCTTTGTTTGCTTTGAATGCATAACGCATGAAGATAGGGCTGATGTTAGTACGTGCAGCAAGCAGGTCTTCGACGATGTTTGTCGCGTTATCAACATCTAGAGTCATCAGCGTGTCCAAGATATGCAGACCAGATGTCTCCATAAATTGGTTCACTTTGGTTGGCTTACCGTGCTGAATAGTCAACCAGCCATCACGAGCAAGACGTTGAAGTACTTCACGTAGAGTCGTACGGGTAACACCAATTAGTTCAGATAGCTCACGTTCAGCGGGTAAAATTGAGCCAGGAGGAAAACGGCCGTTCCAAATGCTCTCGATAATGTATTTTTCTGCGAAACCCGCAGGGCTTTTAGCCTTAATGACCATTCTGTTTTTATCCAATCTTGATTTCTAAGGGTCGATACGACTCATCATACCACTACTTAACGATTTGCGAAAATTAACGATCAATAAATGAAACGAAATCTCAATATAGAGTTAATACTCTACATATATTTTCAATTTAAAACGTTAACCACTTGGAACCAAACGCGCAAAATTTATATTTTGAATAAAATGTACAGACCACAAACTCAGGAAAAATAAAGCCTACCTCGTCACACTTTTCTGCTCAAAATATGCAAAATAAATTTGTGTTTTACGATTAATATTCTTTCTTAATTTATCTTTTCTAGTAATTGACTTGGTTTTAAATTCCAAGGTGATTTTTTTTAATCTTTTCGTGGTATAGTAACGCCGTTTTGATCGCGTTATTACAAATAAAAAGCAGTTTTAGTCGGCAGCATCACGTTTTGTTATTGACTAATAAATGCCGGGGTGTAGAGTTGCGGTCGAAAGTGAGCGGTGCTTAAGTTCAGGGGAAGTAACTTGGCAAGACTACAGTAAAACAATGGATTGTTGTTTTTCTAAGTTATTGTTTTAAAAGACTAAATAATAAGTCTAACAAACAGATACTTAAGCACTATTGTAGTGTCTATTCATAATTTTGTTATAAAGAGAATTATCATGCCGATGTCGCTCGGAAATGCCTTTATCAAGAATTTCCTTGGTAAAGCGCCTGATTGGTACAAAGTTGCCATTATAGCCTTCCTAATTATTAACCCGATTGTCTTCTTCCTAATTGACCCATTTGTTGCAGGTTGGTTGTTAGTTGCGGAATTTATTTTCACACTAGCAATGGCGCTTAAGTGTTACCCACTTCAGCCAGGTGGTTTACTTGCAATTGAAGCGGTCGCTATCGGGATGACTAGCCCTGCCCAGGTAAAGCATGAGCTAGTTGCGAATATCGAAGTACTTCTACTATTGGTATTCATGGTTGCCGGTATCTACTTTATGAAGCAGCTTCTGCTGTTCATCTTTACAAAGATCCTGCTTGGTATTCGTTCGAAAACGCTACTCTCCCTCGCGTTCTGTTTCGCCGCAGCATTTTTGTCAGCATTCCTAGATGCACTGACTGTAATCGCGGTGGTTATCAGCGTAGCGGTAGGTTTCTACTCGATTTACCACAAAGTCGCTTCTGGTAACCCAATTGGTGATCATGACCATACTCAAGATGACACGATTACTGAGCTAACACGTGACGACCTTGAGAACTACCGTGCTTTCTTGCGTTCACTATTGATGCACGCAGGTGTGGGTACCGCGCTTGGTGGTGTAACAACCATGGTTGGTGAACCTCAAAACTTGATTATTGCTGACCAAGCAGGTTGGTTCTTTGGTGAGTTCTTGATCCGCATGGCTCCAGTAACGTTGCCTGTATTCTTCTGCGGTCTGATTACTTGTGCCGTTGTTGAGAAGCTTAAAGTGTTTGGTTACGGTGCGCAGCTGCCTGATAACGTTCGTCAGATCCTTGTAGATTTCGACCGTGAAGAGCGCAAGACTCGTACTAACCAAGACGTTGCAAAACTATGGGTTCAAAGCCTAATCGCGGTTTGGCTGATTGTTGCGCTAGCGCTTCACTTGGCAGCCGTTGGTTTGATTGGTCTTTCAGTGATTATTCTAGCAACATCGTTCACTGGTGTTATCGAGGAACACTCAATGGGTAAAGCGTTTGAAGAGGCACTGCCTTTCACCGCGTTACTTGCTGTTTTCTTCTCGGTTGTTGCGGTAATTATTGACCAAGAACTATTTAAACCTGTGATTGACTCTGTACTCGCAGTAGAAGATAAAGGCACACAGCTCGCTTTATTCTACGTAGCAAATGGTCTGTTATCGATGGTATCGGATAACGTGTTTGTTGGTACGGTTTACATCAATGAAGTGAAAGCGGCATTGATGGAAGGTTTGATCACTCGTGAGCAGTTTGACCTACTAGCAGTAGCAATCAACACAGGTACTAACCTACCGTCAGTTGCAACACCAAACGGTCAAGCCGCATTCCTATTCCTACTAACATCAGCACTGGCACCATTGATTCGTCTATCATACGGTCGCATGGTGATCATGGCGCTTCCTTACACGGTTGTATTAGCGCTTGTTGGTCTGATGGGTATCATGTTCTTCCTAGAACCAGCGACAGCATTCTTCTACGATGCAGGCTGGATTGTACCTAGTAGTGGTGATCTAGCTCCAGTTGTGTCAGGTGGACACTAAAAATTTGAGTTGATTAGGAAACTTATCCAAGTTAAAAAGCTCTGAGTAATCAGAGCTTTTTTATATTTCAAACAGGATCGTAATCGTGAGTATTTTTGCATCACTAAACCAGTTTTCGAAGGGACGCTTATCTTGGCTCCTCCTTCTTTTAGCTATCATCTTTTTTGAAGCTTGCGCCCTCTTCTTCCAACACGTAATGATGCTGGCACCTTGTGTCATGTGTATTTATGAACGTGTCGCTATGATGGGGATTGGCGTGGCTGCCATGATTGGTCTTGTTGCACCCAATAACCCATTAGTACGTTGGATTGCGCTCGCCGCATGGGGAGCAAGTGCTTACAAAGGCTTGATGTTAGCGATGCAACATGTGGACTATCAGTTCAACCCATCGCCATTTGCAACGTGCGATTTGTTTGTCACATTCCCTAGCTGGGCACCATTAAACCAATGGGTTCCGTGGATGTTTGAAGCATACGGCGATTGTGCGAAGATCGTTTGGCAGTTCCTTGGTCTTTCCATGCCTCAGTGGCTTGTGGTGATCTTTGCAGGTAACTTAGTCGCCCTTGCCTTTATTGTGATTGCCCAGTTCTTTGGCGGAAAGCGTAAAAACCCTATTCAGTAACGCTCCAACTGATTGCACTAAAAGCAGATTAAACCAATCAAAAAAGCCGACCTCATGGTCGGCTTTTTATCTTTAGTTCAATTACTTACCACAGCACTGCTTGAACTTCTTACCACTATCACATGGGCAAGGGTCATTACGACCGACATCCTTAAACGGATTCAAGCTCTTGGATTTTTTACCTACCATTAGCTCATCAGCACCAAGCGCCACTTCGTTAATCATCAAATCAAGCTGATCAATAAAATCCATTAGTGCTGGCGGTGTTTCAATACCCGCATCACGCATTTGCTGTTGCGTTTGCTCTTCATCAATCGCTAGCATCATTGTCGTAAGCAAAGCTTGCAACATACGCTCTAAGCCATCGTTGAGCACGACATCATGCCATTGCTCTTCAATCATGGACCATACAGACATAAAACCTTCAGCAAAGTCAGCTAACTGATCTGAATCATCGTTGGTCAACGCGAGAATCGAGTACTCATTTCTCAGGATGTAATTGTGTTGTTTGTGAATTTGCTCTTCGATGACAGGCTGAAGAGCTTTAAAGCCCTCACCAAGCAGTGGCTCTAGCCACGTTTCTGGCGCTAATGGTTTTGTGGTTAGGTTAGCAGCGAGCACTGCCCCTTCCAAAAACAATGAAGACTCATCGAACTGAACTTCACCTTTCTCAATTAATGTGTATTGCATGACATCTGGTTTCTCATAAATTTGGCGGCATTATACCCCAGAGCTTATACCCAAGTAACCTCGAGATGCTTGGGTATATAGGATGCTCGTTGATGTCACTCGATGCAGATGAGTCTTTTAATGACAAACTTCACTCACATCGCTACAATCGCCCTCTTTTTTCCCACCAAAGTGTATTAGGTAAACTATGCGAGTTGTATTAGGTCCAATGGAAGGCGTTTTGGACCATTTGATGCGCCAAATCCTGACCGAAATTAACGACTATGATCTGTGTGTGACAGAATTTGTTCGAGTGATCGATCAGCTTTTACCTGATCACGTATTCCACCGTTTGTGTCCAGAACTTCTTCAAGGGTCACAAACCGCGTCTGGCGTACCTGTTCATGTTCAATTACTTGGACAAGAGCCTAATTGGATGGCAGAAAACGCAATCAAGGCGGCAGAACTTGGTGCTCGTGGCATTGATCTTAATTTCGGATGCCCTGCTCGATTGGTGAATAAAAGTAAAGGTGGAGCGGCTTTATTGCAGCATCCGGAGTTGATCCATAACGTCGTAAAAGCGTGCCGTGAAGCAGTACCTACGGATATTCCTGTTACCGCAAAAATCCGTTTAGGTTGGGAAAACCCTGAAGACTGCTTTGAAATCGTTGACGCGATTCAATCTGCCGGCGCGAATGAGTTAACGGTTCATGCTCGTACAAAGCAAGGTGGTTATAAAGCTTCTGAAATCAAATGGGAATACATCACAAAGATCCGCGAGCGTTTTGATATCCCGTTAATCGCAAATGGCGAGATTTGGAATTACGAAGATGGTCAACGCTGCATCGAAACGACTGGCGTTGATTCTCTGATGGTTTGCCGTGGTGCCTTTAATATCCCAAACCTTGGTAACATGGTGAAATACGATCATAAGCCAATGGCTTGGTCAGAAGTTGTCGAACTGCTGATTTACTACTCTCAATTTGAGATGAAGGGCGACAAAGGTCTGTATTACCCTAACCGCGTAAAACAATGGTTCTCCTATCTACGTCAAGCTTACCCAGAAGCCAACGAGCTATTTAGAGAAATCCGCACGTTTAACAAAGCCGCGCCTATTGTTGAACATATTCAGCGCTACCGAGATGAGTTGCAATCTCGCGTCGCTTAGCGCGGAATAAACCCATTAGTACATAAAAAAGGGCGATGATATCGCCCTTTTGTATTTCTCTATTCTTAATAGCAAATCTTGTTCTTGCCCGTGCTCTTCGCCTCGTAAAGCTTTTCATCGGCAAGTTTGAATAGCTCATCAAAGCTTTCCAGTTGAGGAGAAGACTGAAACTCAACCCCTCCCGACACTGTGAACCCACCAGACACCACTTTTCGTGAGTTTTTAGCAATTGCGCTTCGCACACGCTCTAAGATGCGAAGCATACTGTCAAAGTCTTCATCATAAATCGCTAAGACAAACTCTTCGCCACCAAAACGGGATGCGACGTCCGAGTGGCGGATGTTCTCGCGTATGCACTTTGCAACCAGACGGATAGCATCGTCGCCGACATCATGACCATGTGTATCATTGATTGCTTTGAAGTCATCGATATCAAACACTGCGAGCGCAACATGTTTTTTGGTCATTTTATTGCGCCAAACCGCTTGTATGCCACGGCGGTTTAGCAGCCCCGTCATTGGGTCTTTTGCCGCCAGTTCTTGGAAATAACGGCGCTCTGTACGGGTATTCACTAAGAACAAGGCCACAGTACTCAGTACGTAGATGAAAAACGCTACAGCCACGCTGTACTTTTCAAAGACTAATAAATTCTTAAATTCATCCCACCAATTGTATTCGTAGAATATGCGATGATTTGAGCTCAAACGCTCATGTTCTATTGGCTGTAAACGGATTACATGCTTAGGTATGTCCATCATTCCAGAGATGATATGTAACTTACCTATTAGGTTTTCATTCGTTTCAAGTAAGTTATCCACATCAAAATCTATGGATAAAACGCCTTGGTGTTTACCCTTTTCGTAGATAGGTACAGTCAGGCTCACTACTTGCCCATCGTGCCGATCTAACATCGGTGCGGGACCAGACATGGTTACTTTGACGGTTTCCTGCGCTGTTTTCTGCCAGAAAGGTCTCGCCTTTAAAGTCTCCCAAAGTGCTTTGGAAAAGTACTGAGCGTAAGTATCTGGAGAAGAAATAACATACCCACGCTGATCAATATAGTGAATACCAATCACATGTGATTCAATATCATGTAGAAATGACAAAGACGGAGCAAAGCCTGCTTTTTGTTCTGCCAACTTAAACAGTTTAGTTCCTGGTTCACACAGTTCTTTTTGTCCAACAATCATGTAGTCAAGCTCAACGGCAGGCAGACCTCCGGAGTGCTTGTTTTCTAAAAGCAGCACATCAATCGGCCAAACAAAACACAGATCATTTTTGATCATATGATTGTGCTCTTGAAACAGAGGGTGAGCTGGGTTGGAGTAGTTAACAAAGCTGTAATCCAGCGCCGTTAATACTTTGATAGCACGATTAATAGCACGATCAACTTGCGCGTACTCTAATGTAATGTAGCGATTCATCGCGTCGTAGTAGTTCTTTGCAGTCACCACCATGACGGCAAGGAATAATAGTAGGGGGAAGAAGATGACAAACTTGAGGCTAAATCGCCTTTTAGTACCCATTGAACACCATTGATTATAATAATATCAGCCCTTCGAAAGCTTAGGCTATCGAAGGGCTATTTATAGTTTTTCACTTATGTATTCATAAATTTTAATAAAGAAGGCGCTCGAAGTCACTCCATCTGCCATACTTTGCAGTTCATTGCTGGGATATTGACAGAAAAATGACGTTCAACAGGCATTAGTTCACCTTTGTCTAATAATTGATGCAGGTGTTTAGCATTTAAGCCAAGTTGCCACAATGGTAGGTTAACATCTTGGTCACTGTTGCTAAGGTTAAATGCCACAACTATTGCTTCATCTTGCCATTGACGAACATATGCCATGACTTGCTCACCACAATGAAGCCATTGTAAGCTACCACATTGTAGTGCCTTGTATTTCTTACGGATTTCTATCCATTCCTTATACAAAGGTAACCATTTAGAAGTCGTTATTTGGTCCCAAGGGAAACAACGTCGGTTGTCTGGGTCGAGCCCTCCCTCTAGTCCAACTTCACTGCCATAATAAAGACAAGGTGTTCCAACGTAAGTCATCAATAATGCAAGCGCCATTTGCATTTTTTCTTCATTTCCATTTAATAGCGTCAGAAAACGGGCGGTATCATGACTGTCTAATTGATTAAGCTGCGACAGCTGATTTGCAAACGGTACTTTGGCACGAGCTTCATCTACCCATTCTTTGAAATCCAACGCATTGATATCAATCGGATCATACATAATGTCTTGTTTGGCAAATAACGCACGTACAGGGTGGGCAAAGCCATAATAGTTCATCGCTCCATCTTCTTGTCCACCTTGTAGCCACTGCGTTGCCTCAAAGAAGTGTTCACCTAACACATATGCATTCGGATTGGTGGACTTAGCAGCTTGACGGAAAGCTTCCACATAGTGGGCATTATTCTTCGCACCATCGCCCTCGCCTAACATATGGATAACGTCAAAGCGCCAGCCATCTACACAATACGGGGGTTTGAGCCAATGTTTGATCACAGCTTCTTCACTTTGATAGATGTAATCACGTACCTGTTCATTTTCGAAATTCAGAACAGGTAAGTTACCAATCCCTTTCCAGCCAATATAGTTGTTGGTTTGACCTTCGAAGAAGTAATAATCTCGGAAATCTGAATTGGGATTTCCATAAGCGCCCTGACCTTCTTGCTTGATATCAAACCAAGGATGATGAACAGACGTGTGGTTAAACACAGCATCCAAAACAATCTTCATTTGTTTGCCACGAATTTGCTCACACAACTGCGCAAACTGCTTATTCGTGCCAAACATAGGGTCAATCTGGAAGTAATCCGTTGTGTCATATTTATGATTACTTGGCGCTGTAAAAACTGGGTTAAAGTAAAGTGCTGTGACACCCAGACCGGATAGATAATCCAGCTTTTGTTCAATGCCTTTTAGATCCCCACCGAAGAACTCGCGAGCCCCTGTATTTTGGTGCGTTCCAACGGCATCTCCCCACGCCTTCACCATGGCACTTGAATCGTGATGTGCATAAGCATTTTTTATAGCGGTATGCTCCTGACTAGCAGCAAAACGATCTGGGAAGATCTGATAGAAGACTTGCTCTTGAACCCAGCTTGGCGGCTGAGATTGTACGTTTAACTTAAAGTGAAACTCTTTGGGCGGAACGCGCTTATGCACACCTCTCGCGTCTAACCAGAACTGGCTCGCCCCCTTAACAAGTTTAAACACGTAATGTGTCACGTCTCGATCTTTGTTTGGAGCAAACTGACCTTTCCACAACTGCAACTCACCAGCTTTACCATGAGGCTGCATCTCAATGAGATATTCTTCATTATCAGGCTCGCACCTTACGTGGATGCGATCGAATTGGGTGTCATCCGTTTTGAGAACGACGGTCAGCCGTTCACCATCGAATTCAAGACCATCTTTCGTTTGGCTATGGAAGATAAATGGAAGGGACATGGCAAGTGCTCTTTGTGTTGGAATATTCCACTATTTTAATAAAGAGCTTCTGCCTAAAAATCCTCCTTTTAAAAATACCGTATGGGTCATTTTCTTAAGGAGGATCACGTTTGGTAGGCGTAGTCGATGAGCAGTCAATGCTAGTTTAGTAGGAGACTATCGTCAGCCAGCTCTTCTCCGCGCACTTTAGAGAACATTTCAAGCAAGTCGGGAACTTGCATATTTTTACGTTGCTCCCCTGCCACATCTAGCACTATTTCACCTTGGTGAAGCATGACGGTTCTGTCACCACACGCTAACGCGTCTTTCATGGAATGCGTCACCATCATCACAGTAAGGTCGAACTCAGTAACAATGCGTTTAGTTAAATCAATAACAAACGCTGCCATACGAGGGTCCAACGCGGCGGTATGCTCATCAAGCAACAACAGCTTACTGTCTGAAAGTGTTGCCATTACAAGGCTGACAGCCTGTCGCTGTCCTCCTGAGAGTAGACCAATGCTGTCACCTAAGCGATCTTCTAACCCCAAGCCAAGAATGCTGATGCGTTCCTGAAACAGCTTACGGCGTTTAGTAGAAAGAGCCATTCCCCAACCACGACGTTTTCCTCGCATGTAAGCAAGCGCCATATTTTCTTCGATGGAAAGCTCGCCACATGTACCAGCCAATGGGTCTTGGAACACCCTCGCACATTGAGTAGCACGCTGAGCAACGGTTTTCCGTGTCACGTCTTTCCCATCAATGATCACCTTTCCGCCAATCATTGGCGTTTCCCCCGTCACGGCTCCGAGTAGAGTTGATTTCCCCGCACCGTTAGAGCCAATCACCGTAAGAAATTGATGCTCAGGAACCTCTAGGGACACGCTCTTTAAGGCTCGATTTTCTAAAATCGTACCAGGGTTAAACGTCACCTGAATGTCATTAAGTTCAATCATCGCGCCTCCCCTGAGCCGTTTTTGGATGCCGCTTGTTTGGCATTACTCACTCGCTGCTTTGCTTTCATCCTCTGTTTAAGTTTCGGTGCAATTAGAGCGACCGCCACCAGCACCGCTGTCACCAGATTTAGATCCGATGCTTGCAAACCAAACATGCCGGAACTCAGCGCAAAAGCAACCGCCAGACGGTACAGCACCGAACCAATAATTACCGCGCAAACAGCAACCCAGATTTTGCGTCCTGGAATCAAAGTCTGACCAAGGATCACCGCCGCTAAACCAACCACAATCGTCCCTACACCAGACGTTACATCTGCAAAGCTATTTGTTTGAGCAAACAGAGCCCCAGCAAAACCCACAAACCCGTTGGATAATGCCAAACCAAAATACGTGTAGAATCCCGTACTGGCTCCTTGTGCCGCGACCATTCGAGCGTTTACGCCTGTTGCTCTTAACCCTAAACCAAAATCACTATTTAGAAGGCGCACAACAAATAACGCAGAGAGTAAAACCAATACGCCCACGACCAATGGTCGGATGTACATTGCATCTCCCATGGCTTCAAAAGGCGTCAGAATCGTATCTTCGCCTAGTAGCGCCATATTCGGTTTTCCCATGATGCGGATGTTGATAGAAAATGCCGCAATCATGGTCAGGATTGAGGCAAGAAGATGAAGGATACCGCAACGAACGGCAAGAAAAGCGGTGACCCACCCGGTCATGCCACCAGCGATTATCGCCAGTCCCGTTGCTAACCAAGGGTTGATGCCCGCAACGATGGCTGTTGCTGCAACAGCCGCCCCCATAGGGAAACTACCGTCAACGCTTAGGTCCGGAAAGTCAAGGACACGAAACGTAAGGTAAACGCCCAAAGCGACCAAGCCGTAGATAAGCCCTATCTCGAGCGCACCAAAAAAAGCAAATGCAGACATAACTGCTCCTTTCTGCATAAATCAGGTCGGCAGAACACCGACCTAAAAACAACGCTTACTGCATACTAGTTGCACGTTTCACAACAGAACCTGGCAATTGAATACCAAGCTTACTTGCCGCGCCTTCATTCACGACAAGATCGGAGCCCGTCGCCACTTTTACATCTAACTTACCCGGATCTTGCCCTTCAAGAATAGCTGCCACGTAATCGGCTGTTTGAACACCGACTTGGTAGTAGTCAAAACCTAAGCTTGCGATAGCCCCTTTCTCAACATATGACGTCGCGCCTCCAAATACCGGTTTCTTCGCTTGGTTTGCGGCAACGATCATTCCTTCAATCGCGCTTGCAACCGTGTTATCTGTTGGTGCGTAAATGATGTCCGATTTCGCTGCAATAGCTTGAGTTGCAGATTGTACATCTGCGCTTTTCAGTGCCGTCGCTTCCACAACTTTTAATCCTTTTGACTCTGCACTCTCTTTCAATAACTGTACCAAGGTGACGGCATTTGCTTCCCCTGGGTTGTAAACCACGCCAATGGATTTCACCGAAGGTAAGATTTCCTGAATCAACGCAACGTGCTGTGCGACCGGAGATAAATCAGAGAGTCCTGTGACATTCTTTCCTGGTTGACTCATCGATTTGACCAACTTGGCACCAACAGGGTCCGTCACTGCAGTAAACACAACAGGAATAGAGCGAGTCGCAGAGACCAAAGCTTGTGCTGATGGCGTTGCTATACCCACGAGGACGTCTGGGCTTTCTCCTACATACTGGCGTGCGATCTGAACGGCGATTGCTGGATTACCTTGCGCTGTCTTGTAGTCAAACTCTAAGTTCTTCCCTTGTTCATACCCTTTGGCTTTCAGACCGTCTAACAACCCTTGACGAGTTGCATCCAAAGCAGGGTGTTCAACAATCTGTGATACCGCGACTGTCGCGGTTTTAGCCAGAAGGCTAGCGGAAGAAAAAGCCGTGGTCGTAGCAAGAATAGCAATGGCGAGTAAACGTTTTGTTTTCATCATGACTCCTTGATGTTTCTTCGTCCTTGAACTGCAAGCACAATGTTGCTGACGTACTCACGAGTCTTTGAAGTAGAAGATGGGATGTTGTGTTTATAGCTGCGCACTTTTTGTGCATCTAATTATCATTATTAACGCTAAGTCTCAGGAAAGAAAAGTAAGATTTAACAACAAAGTAACATTTGTGATCTCACAATCGGCACGAGAGGCGGTGATTACAAATAAGCAAAGAGTAAAAAACCATGTTGCGGGCATAAAAAATGGAGTGGCTAAAAGCACACTCCATTTCAATGAGTTGATGACCGAACAAGAAGATTAGAACCAACGCTCTAATGAAGTCTTATCCAGTTGGCGAAAAGCTCGGTTTAAAATTACTGCGAGCTCTTTATATCTTGGACGCGCTTTAGCAGGCTCTAAAGCAAATCCTGTTTCGGTAATTTTTTGGTGCAGCTCTCGATACCACGATGCTAAGGCAGGTGGCAACTTAGTATTGGAACGGCTGCCCAACCACCACATGCCTTGCAGTGGCATGCTGATTGCGAACAGTGCAACCACAATGGCTTGAGGAAGCGCATCATAATTGTTAAAAGCCATTTGAGTGAGCACACTGATTGCTGCAACCGCTGGCATCACTTTAATGCCAAAGCGTGTTGCTTTAATAATGCGTTGTTCGGGAAAAATGGCGTTCAGCTCTTTACGAACCGGCCAGATCTCCATGTAACTCTGGCCGTCTTTCAGGCTATGGATCAATCCGACTTGTTTGCTCATACCGCTCTCTCACTAAAAAATAGTTGAACATTTCAACTGAAGGCGCAAAAAATTGATGAAAGTTAATATTCTTTCAAAATTTTTTTGTTATCATTGCCTATTATCGCTATCCTTTGCAGACCCTCAATCTCATTGTTGCCGTTATTTACAATTTAAGCAACTCCGAGATTTTATTCTGCACGGATCGCTTCATAGTGGTGGATGGGTTCATCACTATTCATTTATACGGAATTAGAACAATTTTTGACCAAGATTAGTACGCACCCTTGGCGGTATCGTCTATTCTTGTGATTAATTTTTCATCCTTTAACTGATTTTGATCAGACGAATAACAGGTAGTCACACATGTCTAAGCTAGTTTTAGTTTTAAACTGCGGTAGTTCTTCTCTTAAATTTGCTGTTGTTGATGCAGAAACAGGTGCAGAGCACCTATCAGGTCTTGCTGAATGTCTTCACCTTCCTGAAGCACGTATCAAGTGGAAACTTGACGGTAAACACGAAGCTCAACTAGGCAACGGTGCAGCACACGAAGAAGCACTAGCGTTCATGGTTGAAACTATTCTTGCTTCTAAGCCAGAGCTTAAAGCTAACCTAGGCGCTATCGGTCACCGTATCGTACACGGTGGTGAGCAGTTCACTCAATCTGCACTAATCACTGATGACGTAC
This sequence comes from Vibrio sp. SSH13-20, assembly GCF_040104475.1. NCBI lineage: Bacteria > Pseudomonadati > Pseudomonadota > Gammaproteobacteria > Vibrionales > Vibrionaceae > Vibrio > Vibrio sp. SSH13-20. The sequence goes on along the minus strand of NZ_JBECOU010000002.1, from coordinate 524,871 downwards.
TAAAAGGTATTCAAGACGCTGCGACTTTCGCACCGCTTCACAACCCAGCGCACATCATCGGTATCGAAGCTGCTAAACACAACTTCCCAGAGCTTCAAAACGTTGCTGTATTCGACACTGCGTTCCACCAAACTATGCCTGAAGAGTCTTTCCTATACGCTCTTCCATACAAACTATACAAAGAGCACGGTATCCGTCGTTACGGCATGCACGGTACTTCACACCTATTCATCACTCGTGAAGTTGCAGGCCTACTAAACAAGCCAGTTGAAGAAGTAAACATCATCAACTGTCACCTAGGTAACGGTGCTTCTGTTTGTGCAATCAAGAACGGTCAATCTGTAGACACTTCTATGGGTCTTACTCCTCTTGAAGGTCTAGTAATGGGTACTCGTTGTGGTGATATCGACCCAGCTATCGTATTCCACCTACACGACGCTCTAGGTTACTCTGTTGAAGAAATCAACAACATGCTAACTAAAGAGTCTGGTCTTGCTGGTCTAACTGAAGTGACTTCTGACTGTCGTTTCGTTGAAGACAACTACGGTGAGAAAGAAGAAGCAACTCGTGCAATGGACGTGTTCTGTCACCGTCTAGCTAAGTACGTAGCTGGTTACACTGCTTCTATGGAAGGTCGTCTAGACGCAATCACGTTCACTGGCGGTATCGGCGAAAACTCTGGTCCTATCCGTGAAATGGTTCTAAACCGTCTAGGTATCTTCGGTATCGAAGTTGATGGTGAAGCTAACCTTAAAGCACGTTTCGGCGGCGAAGGTACTATCACTACAGCTAACAGCCGTATCCCAGCAATGGTTATCTCTACTAACGAAGAGCTAGTAATTGCTGAAGACACTGCACGCCTAGCAGGTCTTTAATAGATTGAACTGGCTAGCCACTCGGCTAGCCAGTTTTTCTTCCAAAAGAATTTCTTAGGGGCTTAACTCCTATTCTCTGAATTATTCATGGAATAAGAGTTGAGCTTTTATCCCCCAATAGCTAAAGGTACTCTACGAATGTCTCGTACTATTATGCTTATCCCTGCAAGTGCTGGTGTTGGTCTAACTAGCGTAAGCATGGGTGTTCTTCGCGCAATGGAGCGCAAAGGCGTTAAGGTTTCTTTCTACAAACCAATTTCACAGCCACGTTCTGGCGGTGATCAACCTGATCTAACTTCAACTATCGTTGGTTACAACAGCGATATGAAGATCGGTCAACCACTAGCGATGTCTGTTGCTGAAAGCCTAATCGGTAACGACAACATGGACGAGCTGCTAGAAACTGTTGTTGAGCGTTACAACCAAATCAACAAAGATGCAGACGTAACGCTTATCGAAGGTCTAGTACCAACTCGTAAGCACCCATTCGCTAACCAAGTGAACGCGGAAATCGCAGCGACTCTAGGCGCGGAAATCGTTCTTGTTGCAACTCCTGGTACAGATAACCCAGCTCAACTTAAAGAGCGCATCGAAGTAGCATGTTCTAACTTCGGTGGTACTAAGAACAAGAACATCTCTGGCGTAATCATCAACAAGCTAAACGCACCTGTTGACGAAGCTGGCCGTACTCGCCCTGACCTATCTGAAATCTTTGACGATGCAGACAGCGCGAAGCAAAACGAAATGAAAGTGATGGAAATCTTCAACACTTCTCCAATTCGTGTACTAGGTTGCGTGCCATGGAGCATCGACCTGATCGCTACTCGTGCAATCGATATGGCTCAGCACCTAAATGCTGACATCATCAACGAAGGTGACATTGCAACTCGTCGTATTAAGAGCATCACTTTCTGTGCACGTTCTCTGCCAAACATGATTGAGCACTTCAAACCAGGTTCTCTACTTGTTACTTCTGCAGACCGTCCAGACGTAATCGTTGCAGCAGCACTTGCAGCAATGAACGGTGTTGATATCGGTGCAGTTCTATTGACTGGCGGTTACGACATCCCTGAAGAGATCACTGGTCTTTGTAAGCCAGCGTTCGAAACTGGTCTACCGATCTTCAAAGCACAAGGTAACACTTGGCAGACTTCTCTAAACCTACAGAGCTTCTCTATCGAAGTACCTGCAGACGATAAAGAGCGTATTGAGTTCATCAACGAGCACGTTGCTGGTCACATCGACGGTAACTGGATCGAGTCTATGACTGAAGGTACTCAGAAGTCTCGTCGTCTAAGCCCACCAGCATTCCGTTACCAGCTAACTGAGTTCGCTCGTAAAGCTGGTAAGCGTATCGTTCTTCCTGAAGGTGACGAGCCACGTACAGTTAAAGCTGCGGCTATCTGTGCTGAGCGCGGCATCGCTGAATGTGTGCTTCTAGGTAACCCAGACGAAATCCGTCGCGTTGCTGCACAACAAGGCGTTGAGCTAGGTGCTGGCGTAACTATCATCAACTCTGATGAAGTTCGTGAAAACTACGTTGCTCGTCTAGTTGAGCTACGTGGCGCGAAAGGTATGACTGAAGTTGTTGCTCGTGAGAAGCTACAAGATTCAGTATTCCTAGGCACAATGATGCTTGAGAACGACGAAGTAGACGGTCTAGTTTCTGGTGCGGTTCACACCACAGCAAACACTATCGTTCCTCCGTTCCAAATCATCAAGACTGCACCTGATGCGTCTATCGTATCTTCTGTATTCTTCATGCTGCTACCTGACCAAGTATTGGTTTACGGTGACTGTGCGATCAACCCAGATCCAACAGCTGAACAGCTTGCTGAAATCGCTATCCAATCTGCTGATTCTGCAGCGGCATTCGGAATCGACCCTCGCGTTGCTATGATCTCCTACTCTACTGGTGAATCTGGTAAGGGTGCAGACGTAGATAAAGTACGTGAAGCAACTAAGATTGCTCAAGAGAAACGTCCAGATCTAGTGATCGACGGTCCTCTACAGTACGACGCAGCAATCATGGAAAACGTGGCAGCTTCTAAAGCGCCTAACTCTCCAGTAGCAGGTAAAGCGACAGTATTCGTATTCCCAGACCTAAACACTGGTAACACGACTTACAAAGCGGTACAACGTTCAGCTGACCTAGTATCTATCGGTCCAATGCTGCAAGGTATGCGCAAGCCTGTAAACGATCTATCTCGCGGTGCACTAGTAGACGATATCGTGTACACAGTTGCTCTAACTGCGATTCAGGCAGATCAAGCTGACCAAGCAAAAGAAAAAGCAGTTAACTAATAACTTCGCTTCTTCCAAAATAATAAAACCTCGCCACGGCGAGGTTTTTTTTCATTTAATGTTCGGATAAATCAATACAAAGCCAAAAACAAAATAGCGCCAGAAAGCACACATCCAACCATGACGGGCGCAACTCTTCTCCACAATGCCTTATCCCCTATTGCGACAACCATCCCCATTTTCACCACTGTATTGACTGATGCCGCGATCAGAATACCCAGTGCCGCGGTTTCCACACTTAGGGTTTGGGTACTTTGTCGCCCAAGAGCAAGGGAAATAGCATCGACATCTGTAATGCCGGATAGCGCAGATAGTATCAGAACACCAGCATTACCAAACAGATCAGACAGTGCATGCGATAACAGCATAATCACAGCCAATACGACACCGAAGAACAACGCCGATTGCAATGCCAAAGGATTGGTTTGTTTATTTGATTGTTCCACCTTCCCTACCTCACTTCGACGCCATATCCACCAAGCAGGGAAGTAAAGAACAATCATCATAATCATGACGATGGGCCACAACAATGTCACTAACTGAGGGTTAATCACTGACAGCACAATTAGCAGCCTAGGAAACATGGTACCGCAACTCAATAGTATGCCACTTGCTAACAAAGGGCTGATACTCGATTGTTCGCGTGAAAGATGGGAGAACTGCAGTGTGAGCGCAGTAGATGAGCTTAAGCCAGCGAAGACAGAAGTAAACAAAATGCCTCGCTTCGCCCCACCAATTTTAATCGCAAAGTAGCCCACAAATGAAATACTCGCAATCAACACCACCATCCACCAAATCTCATAAGGATTAAGTGCATTCCAAGGACCGTAAGCTTGATTGGGTAAGAGCGGCAACAAGACGATGGAAATGAGCAGCAGACGCAAAGCGGCATCAAGCTCGTACTCTTGGAGGCGTTGAAGCGCCTGATGAAGTTCTCTCTTGTTGTCCAGAACAACTGCGGTGATAACGGCAGCTGCCGCAGCAAGAACCGGCTCACCGGATACAGCCAAACTACCAAGAACAAACGTAATGACTAAACTGACGACGCCAGTAATGCTGATGTCTTCACTCTTTCTCTGCTGAATAACAAACGCAATGCAAGCAAGAATAACCAAAGCAATTAGAGCAAAGCCAAGTAGCAAAGGCGTATACAGATTGGCAAGAATCCCAACCAAGCCACCAAGCAAACCGACTAAAGAAAAGGTGCGGATACCTGCAACGCGACTGCCTTCGACGCTGTTACGCATCACCCAGCCACGTTGTGTTCCCACAATCGCCCCCAAAAGCAGAGCAACAAACAGATTCCAAATTAGATGCTCGCCACTGACAAACTCATTGATATCCATACCCCACCTCGGTCAAAGATCGGTTGTTATATCATCAGTTTATGTGATTGGTAGGAAGAAGCTGTGATGCTAAGAAGATATTGAGAAAAAAGAAAAGCGCCACATCAAATGGCGCTTTTCTTAGAGATTTTAAACTTAGATAGATTCTCGACCATGAGGTGAATCCAAATCTAATTCAGGACCTTTCGGTACCACTTGTGTTGGGTTGATGCCAGTATGGCTAAAATAATAGTGACGCTTTATGTGGTAGAAGTCCGTGGTTTCTGCCACACCCTCTACTTGATACAGCTCTTTCAAATAACCTTGAATGTTTGCGTAATCAGCAATACGTTGTTTATTACACTTGAAATGACCAACATACACCGCGTCAAAACGCACAAGAGTAGTAAACAAGCGCCAATCCGCTTCAGTGATTTTATTACCTGCTAAGTAGCGATGCGTCGCAAGATGGGCATCAATTTTATCCAAAGCATCAAAGAGTGAATCAAAAGCTTCTTCATACGCCTCTTGAGTTGTGGCAAACCCGCAACGATAAACACCGTTATTCACGTGTGGATAGATGTAATCATTCCATTCATCAATCACACTTTGAAGCTGCTCCGGGTAATAATCATCATGATTGCCTGTTAACTCATTAAACTCAGAGTTAAACATTCGTATGATTTCTGACGATTCATTCGACACAATGGTATTGGTCTTCTTGTCCCATAATACTGGCACTGTTACTCGACCAGTGTAATCCGGTTTAGCTTCAGTATAAATTTGATGCATACGGGAGTGACCAAATAATGGCTCAGGCAGTCCCATCTGCCAGCCCTCGTTTAGCATATCAGGACACACCACCGTGACATCGATGTGTTTTTCTAACCCTTTGAGACTTCGAAAAATCAACGTTCGGTGCGCCCAAGGACAAGCAAGTGAAACATACAAGTGATAGCGACCAGACTCTGGTTGATAGGTTGCATCCGGTTTGTTTTTAATCCAGTTACGAAACCCTGCATCTTCTCGCACGAATTTACCGCCACTTGATTTAGTGTCGTACCATACATCGTGCCAAACACCTTCAACTAACTTACCCATGACTGCTCTCCTCAGATTCTGTTTTCCACTATATTAGCGAATCATGCAAAGCTTAAAATCCAACCGCTTAGTTCAACTTGTTCAAGAATTTCGAATGAACTAAATCAAGCCTAGATCGTAGGCATAAAAAAAGCGCGACCCTATAAAAGGAGCCGCGCTTAAGCCCGTCACAGGCCGAATTTAATTACACCGCTACGTGCAAACAAGAAACTGCATGAATATCAGAACCTTGGATATTTGGTTTTGTCTTTGCACACTCATCCGTTGCTTGAGGGCAACGAGTACGGAATACACAGCCCGATGGTGGGCTGATCGGAGATGGTAGATCACCTTCTAACATCTGGATCTTCTTACTGCGTTCAATTTCCGGATCTGGAATAGGCACAGCAGACATTAGTGCACGAGTGTATGGGTGCTTTGGATCTGCAAACAACGCATCTGCTTCACCCAGCTCCACAGCATTACCTAGGTACATAACCAGTACGCGGTCAGAAATGTGTTTCACAACTGATAAATCGTGCGCAATGAACACCAATGAAAGACCAAGCTCTTTTTGCAGCTCTTTCAATAGGTTAACTACCTGAGCCTGAATCGATACATCCAGTGCTGATACTGGCTCGTCACAGATAATCATCTTAGGTTTTAAAATCAGAGCACGTGCGATACCAATACGCTGACACTGACCACCAGAGAATTCGTGTGGGTAACGGTTGATAACGTTTGGTAGAAGACCTACCTTCGCCATCATCTCTTTTACGCGGTCTTTCACTTCTTGCTTAGTCAGCTCTGGGTAGAATGTCTCTAATGGTTCAGCGATGATGTCACCAACCGTCATACGTGGGTTAAGAGAAGCCAGAGGATCTTGGAAAATCATTTGGATTTCTTTACGCGTTTCACGACGTTGGACGTCTTTCATTTTTGTCAGATCTTGACCCAACCAAACCACTTCACCGTCTGTTGCTTCCACCAGACCAATGATGGCGCGAGCAAATGTCGATTTACCACAACCGGACTCGCCTACTACACCAAGGGTCTCGCCTTCGTATAAACGAACGTTTACGCCGTCTACCGCTTTTAGGCTTGAAGGTTTTGACCAAGGCCACGCAGATTTTGATGCAATGCTGAAGTGAACTTTCAGATCAGATACATCCAGAATTAGCTTTTTATCTGTACTCATTTGCTCCAAGCCTCCCATTCAGAAAAACATGCACGCTGACGACCATCACCAAATGGCGTCAGAATTGGTGCTTCACGCTTACAACGATCCATCACGCGATGGCAGCGATCTTGGTAAGGACAGCCAGGTGGTAGACGAAGCAAGTTTGGCGGGTTGCCAGGAATCGTTGGCAGAATCTCGCCTTCTGTATCTAGACGAGGAATAGCCTTCAATAGACCTTCTGCGTATGGGTGGCTTGGGTTGTAGAAGATTTCGTTCACTGTGCCGTACTCCATGGTACGACCCGCATACATAACCAGTACTTTGTCACATGAACCTGCAACAACACCAAGGTCGTGCGTGATCATGATGATTGCAGTGTTGAACTCAGATTTCAGTTCGTTCAGCAGATCCATGATCTGCGCTTGAACCGTAACGTCCAATGCCGTTGTTGGCTCATCCGCAATAAGCAGTTTTGGACGACACAATAGCGCCATTGCGATCATTACACGTTGACGCATACCGCCCGAGAACTCGTGTGGGTACATAGTGATACGCTTACGAGCTTCTGGGATTTTTACCGCTTCAAGCATACGAACAGACTCTTCGAATGCTTCTGCTTTGCCCATCCCTTTGTGCAGCATCAGTACTTCCATCAGCTGATCACTGACTTTCATGTATGGGTTAAGAGAGGTCATCGGGTCTTGGAAGATCATAGCGATCTGTTCCGCTCGAACCTTGTTAAGCTCTTTTTCTGGAAGGTTAAGGATTTCTCGACCTTCAAATTTCGCGCTACCAGAGATAATACCGTTCTTAGCCAGTAGACCCATGATTGCGAATACAGTTTGTGACTTACCTGAACCAGACTCACCTACGATACCTAGGGTCTCGCCTTGATTCAGAGAGAAGTTCAAATCGTTTACTGCGGTTACGATACCATCTTGCGTGGTAAATTCGACGCGCAGATCTTTGACATCTAATAAACTCATCATTGCTTCCTTTATTCTTTCTATTTTTAATTATCTGTCTTTTGGATCCAGCGCATCGCGCAGACCGTCACCAACGTAGTTGAAGCAGAATAGAGTCACAACCATGAACGCTGCTGGGAATGCCAGCTGCCAGATTGCTACTTCCATTGTTTGTGAGCCTTCTTGTAGAAGTGCGCCCCAACTTGTCATTGGTTCCTGTACACCAAGACCAAGGAATGAAAGGAATGATTCCGTTAGAATCATGCTTGGGATAAGTAGTGTTGAGTAAACCGCTACGATACCCAATACGTTTGGAACGATGTGGCGAGTGATGATCTTCCAGTTGCTCACACCACAAACGTGTGCCGCTTCAATAAACTCTTTACTACGCAGGCTTAGCGTTTGACCACGTACGATACGAGCCATATCTAGCCATGCGATAGCGCCGATAGCGACGAAGATAAGAACAATGTTTCGACCGAAGAATGTTACCAGTACGATAACTAGGAACATGAACGGTACCGCATATAGGATCTCAAGAATACGCATCATGATACGGTCAACTTTACCGCCAATGAAGCCAGAAGCCGCACCGTAAAGTGTACCAATCACAACCGCAACTAATGCACCTAGAACACCAACCATTAGAGAGATACGACCACCAATCAGCGTACGTACGTAAAGGTCTCGACCTAAGCTGTCTGTACCAAACCAGTGCTCAGCACTCGGACCAACGTGCATTGCATACCAGTCAGTATCATCAAAAGCGTAAGGGGCAATCATCGGTAAGAAGATTACCGCTAGGGTCATCAATGCAAGAATGAACAAGCTCACCATCGCCGCTTTGTTACGCATAAAGCGGATACGGGCGTCTTGCCACAAACTACGGCCTTCAACTTCCAGGTTCTCTGCAAATTTCTCGACCGCTTCAAGATTCTCTTTTTTCGTTAACATAACCATACTTCCCTGTTAGTAGCGAATTTTCGGGTCAATCATTGCTAGCAGAATATCAACGATAGCGTTGAATAGAATGAATAGGAAACCAATCAGAATGGTCACACCCATTACTAGCGAGTAGTCACGGTTGAAGGCAGCGTTGACAAACAGCTTACCGATACCAGGCAGACCAAAAATGGTCTCGATAACAACCGAACCTGTGATGATACCTACAAACGCTGGTCCCATGTATGACACAACAGGAAGCAGAGCTGGTTTTAGTGCGTGTTTCAGGATGATGTAACGGTAACTTAGACCTTTTGCGCGAGCGGTACGAATAAAGTTACTGTTCAATGTTTCGATCATCGAGCCACGAGTGATACGTGCGAAAGTCGCCACGTAGAGCAATGACATACCGATCACAGGTAGCACAATGTATTGCCACCCTCCGTCATGCCAACCACCCGCGGGGAATAAATTCCAATGGAGAGAGAACAAGTAAATCAGAGCAGGAGCCAATACGAAGGACGGCATAACTACCCCGAGCATCGCCGTTGACATTATGGCGTAGTCCACCCAAGTATTCTGCTTGAGTGCGGCTATGGTTCCAACCGTCACCCCCAAAATTACAGTGAAGATAAAGGCGATAAAACCAACCTTCGCTGATACTGGTAGTGCAACAGAGATTAGCTCATTTACTGTGTAATCTAAGTATTTGAATGAAGGACCAAAATCACCTTGGATAACGTTGGTCAAATATGTGGTGTATTGCTCAAATACAGGCTTATCTAGACCGTATTTAGCTTCAATGTTCGCCATAACTTCTGGCGGTAATGGGCGCTCGCTCGAGAATGGGTTACCCGGTGCGAAACGCATGAGAAAGAAAGATACGGTGATCAAAACCAACATGGTTGGGATCGCCTCAAATATCCTTTTTGCGATGAATTTAAGCATAAACTCACTCTTTCAGTCTGTGACAGTTAAAATGTAAATGATAGGCTGCACACGCTCCTTCAATGGTGCGTGTGAGCCTTATTCTTATAGTTTTGAAGTGACTTTAATTAGTCAGCTTTGATGTAAAGATCTTTGGTGTAGATCTTTTCTTCCGCGTTGTTTGCAGGGAAACCACCAACGTGCGGATTTAATAGACGAGAACGAACATACTGGTAGATAGGCGCAATTGGCATATCTTTCGCCATCAGTTGCTCAGCTTCTAGGTAAATTTTGGTACGCTCTTCTTCAGAAGTCGATTTGATCGCTTTATCAATCAGAGCATCGTACTCTTTATTACCCCAGTGCTGACCACCAGTTGTGTTCGAGCTAACCATTAGGGTTAGGAATGAAGATGCTTCGTTGTAGTCACCACACCAACCGGCGCGTGCCACTTCGAAATCACCTTGGTCTTTAGTCGATAGGTAAGTTTTCCACTCTTGGTTTTCTAGCGTTACGTCTAGACCTAGAGTTTTCTTCCACATAGAACCTAGTGCTACTGCTAGTTTCTTGTGGTTCTCATCCGTGTTGTATAGAAGAGAGAATTTAAGTGGGTTGTCTTTGCCGTAACCCGCTTCAGCCAATAGGCGTGCCGCTTCTGCATTACGCTCTTTTTGCGTCATCTTTCCGTAAGCTGGTAGCTCAGGGTTGAAATGCGCTGTAATTTCAGGCGTTAGGAAGTAAGCAGGCTTCTGACCTTGGCCAAGAATTGCGTTTGCTACGATGTTACGGTCGATAGCGTAAGAAATCGCTTTACGAACTCGAACGTCGTTGAATGGTTCTTTCTTAGTATTGAATGAGTAGTAGTAAGTACACAGGCTACCTTCAACCGATACTGATTCTGGGTGCTCTTTTTTCAGACGCTTAAAGTGCTCTGTAGGCAGTTTAGACGTGAAATCAATTTCACCAGATAGGAAACGGTTCATTTCAGCAACACCGTTCTCAATTGGAAGGTACGTTACTTTGTTGATAACCGTTTTGTCGTTATCCCAGTATTCGTTGTTACGAACAAGCTCTAGACGCTCATTCACAACCCAGTTGTTTACGACATAAGCGCCGTTACCTACGAAGTTTTCTGGTTTCGTCCACTGATCACCAAACTTCTCAACTGTCGCTTTATGTACTGGTTTCATTGTTGTGTGACCAGCCATCATTACAAAGTAAGGAACGGCGGTATCTAGCTCAACCACTAGCGTGTGGTCGTCAGTCGCTTTAACACCGAGCTCGCTCTTGTCTTTTTTGCCCGCAACGATGTCTTTTGCATTCTTCATCTTGGTGTATTCCATGTACCAAGAATATGGTGAAGCCGTCGCAGGATCGACCGCACGCTGCCAGCTGTATACAAAATCTTGCGCTGTTACAGGATCGCCGTTAGACCATTTTGCGTCTTTACGTAGATGGAAGGTGAAAGTTTTGTTGTCTGAGGTTTCCCAGCTCTCAGCTACACCAGGGATAGTGTCGCCGTCTGCATTTTGGTTCACTAAGCCTTCAAGAAGATCACGAATCACATGCGACTCTGGAACCCCTTGAGATTTGTGCGGGTCGATTGTTGCAACTTCAGTACCGTTACCACGAACGAGTTCTTGTTTATCTGCTAGTTTAGTGCCTGCTGGAACGTCAGCAGCGAAAGCGGTAGAAGAAGAGGCAGCCACTGCCAGACCAGCACCTAGAAGAAGGGCTTTGGTGATTTTGTTCTTATACATGCGTAAAACTCCAAGTTTTTCATTAGCATCCATGACTTCTCTGCAAGGGACTGGAACGGTCAGAATTTTAGAATTTTTTAGTACACTTTCTGAGCACAAAACACTAAAACCTTACAAAGACTGCGGCACACATTAGCAATCATTGAAGTAATTTGCCATAAAAATGTAGCAAAAAAACTAATAATTCTGTAATTAGTGCTCATATTTAGCAATAAATACTACATAGTTTGTATTGGGTAGATAAATGCAGATTTGCGAGTTCATTTGGCAGGCAAAACTGTCGATAAATCTAAATTCAAACTCTTTGGTAGCATCTTATGCTAGATATATGTATAAAAATTAACATTTGTGACACATTGAGTCTAATTAATAATTGCATATCTCTTGTTCGATATTTTTTATTGTGAACAAGGTCACCGAGAGGTGAAAGGAAGGAAAGGTGATGAATTTATCAGCAGGTCAAAGTAGGAAGTAAACTCCGTTTTTATCGTAAAAAAAGAAAAAGCCAGATGAGATGAACATCTGGCTTTAGTAGATTTGGTCGCAGAATAAAAAACGGTTTTACTTTTCCCAACGCTGCGCAGCTTGATGGTCAGTATCTCGTGACTCAATCCAGCGGTTATCGCTCGTTGTACGTTCTTTTTTCCAGAATGGCGCTTTAGTCTTTAGGTAATCCATAATGAATTCACAAGCATCAAATGCCGCACCTCGATGAGCACTTGAGACTCCTACGAACACAATTTGATCGCCGGTATCAAGGTCACCAACACGATGTATCACACGGACCCCAAGTAATGGCCAACGTGACTCCGCCTCATTACAGATATCGATCAGGCTTTTTTCTGTCATTCCAGGATAATGCTCTAAGTGCAGACCGATCACATTATCACCAAGATTCATATCACGAACCTTACCGATAAACGTAACAACGGCTCCAGACGCAGTGCCTTCCGACAAGCGCTGATATTCTTGATCAACAGAAAAGTCTTCAGCCTGTACAGAAACACGAGGATCCATCTTAACCTCCTGTCACAGGAGGGAAGAAAGCAACTTCATCACCCTCTTTCACTTCAGCATCCAGAGGAACAATAGATTGGTTTACTGCAGCAAGCAATTTACCAGGCTCAAGGGCCAGATCCCACTTACCTTCTGTACCTTCACCAATTTCAACCAAGTGAGCACGAATCGCTTCAACATTGTTGAATTGATCATCGAGCTCAAGCGCATCGATACCAACCAGTTCACGCGTTTGAGCAAAGAAAAGAACTTTAATCATTATTCCGCCTTGAAGTGACCAGATTTACCACCCGTCTTCTCTAGAAGACGAACTTGACCAATAACCATGTCTTTTTGTACCGCTTTACACATATCGTAAATCGTCAATGCAGCTACAGAAGCTGCCGTTAGCGCTTCCATTTCAACACCAGTTTTACCTGCTAGCTTGCAAACGGATTCAATGCGTACCATGTTCTCAGCTTCAATTGCTTCAAGTTGTACTTCTACTTTCGAAAGCAATAGAGGATGGCAAAGTGGAATTAGGTCCCACGTTTTTTTTGCCGCTTGAATACCAGCGATGCGTGCGGTTGCAAACACATCACCTTTATGATGTTGGCCAGAAACAATCAATTGCAGAGTTTCAGGTGCCATGTGAACGAATGCTTCTGCACGCGCCTCACGAACCGTTTCCGCTTTAGCTGACACGTCGACCATGTTCGCTTCGCCAGACGCATTGATATGTGTAAATTGGGTCATGGTTTTTCCTTCGCTTTTAGGAAAGGTTATACAGATAGGTGTGGCATAAAGTTGCAAGGACGATGACTTGCATCTAGTTGTTGCTTGATGATCTTCGTCCACCCTGTGCGGCACGCACCTGTAGAGCCAGGCATTGCAAAGATAACAGTGTGGTTAGCGAAACCAGCAATCGCACGAGATTGAATGGTTGAAGTACCAATTTCTTCATAAGAAACCAAACGGAACAGCTCACCAAAGCCTTCTACTTCTTTATCGAATAGAGGCTTAAGTGCTTCTGGAGTGCTGTCACGTGAAGTGAAACCAGTACCACCAGTGATCATGATTGCTTGTACGTTTTCATCCGCAATCCACTGGGAAACGATCGCACGGATCTTGTACATATCGTCAATTACGATTTGCTTATCAACGACGTTATGACCTGCTTCCTTCGCGTGTTCAACTAGGTAACCACCAGAGGTGTCGTTTTCTTCAGTACGAGTGTCAGATACCGTTAGAACGGCAATGTTTGCAGGTTGAAATTTGCTTTCAGCGTGACCCATTTGTTCACCTATTCTTTAATTTGCTTTTTGATACGCAAGGTATCGATTCTGGAAAAATCATCAGAAGCCACGTCTGCTCCTGATGTGAAATCTGATTGGAGTTAACCGCCGATAGACGCAAGATGCGGCGTCATACCAGTGTTGCCATCGTGCAAGAAGTGACTTACGGATTTCGTTTGCAACTGTGCCTGAATACGTTCAATCAATTCGCTTTCTTGCTCGTCGCGCTCTAACAGGTCACGTAACTCCACGCCATGTTCACCGAACAGACAAAGATGCAGTTTACCCATAGCCGAGACACGAAGTCGGTTACAGCTCTCACAGAAGTCTTTTTCATAAGGCATGATAAGACCAATTTCACCCTTGTAATCAGGATGAACGAAAACTTGAGCAGGTCCATCATTATGAGAACGGACTTTCAGTAACCAACCGTTGGCGATTAATTGATTTCGGATCGCAACACCAGAGACATGGTGCTTAGCAAACAACTCATCCATTTCTCCTGTTTGCATTAACTCAATAAAACGCAATTGGATTGGACGGTCTTTAATCCAGTTAAGAAAAGCAGGCAACTCACTGTGGTTAAGGTCTTTCATCAGCACCACGTTAACTTTGACTTGCTCATAACCCACTTCAAATGCGCGCTCGATACCATTCATCACCTCAGTGAACTTATTTTCACCAGTAATTTGATGGAACATGCGGGGGTCAAGGCTATCCACACTAACATTAATATTAGTCAGCCCAGCTTCACGCCAATCAGCAACCTGTTTCGCCATGCGGTAGCCATTAGTCGTTGTAGCGACTTTTTTGATGCCAGGCGTCGTTGCGACAGAGTGGATAATGTCAGTAAAGTCTTTGCGTAAACTCGGCTCACCACCTGTGATGCGGACCTTTGAGGTACCACAATCTGCAAACGCTCTTACGACACGCTTGATCTCAGGGAGAGATAAAAAAGACGAGTTTTTATTGCCCGATGGCTTGTAGCCGTCAGGAAGGCAATAGGTACATTTGAAATTACATACGTCAGTCACAGACAGACGCAAGTAATAGAACTTACGATGAAATTTGTCTTCGAATTGTTGCGCCACGGAACACCTTTCCAAACACGGGAGGCATAATCATTTCCAATTATGCCCTTGTGACAGAATGTCACTGGCTCAAAACGCCTATCCTTAGACTTAGCATAGTGAGCTCGGAGTTATGGCAACCAGAGGAGGTAAACCCCTGATAGCTTTGCCGTGTAAAATACTTAATATTTGTAATGGAATCCAGACTTGAGTGATAAAAAACTCTCTAGAAACACAATTTACCGCTTAGTGAGTACCCCTTTGGCACTCATTAAGTTAAATTGTAGTCGTTTTTTACAAGATTATTAGAAGAACGTAATGAATATCTACACCGATAAGAAAGTGGTCGCAGTTGGTGGTGGTCACGGTTTAGGCCGTATGTTGGCAGCATTAAAAGATTTTGGCAGCAATGCAACTGGCATTGTTGCAACAACCGACAATGGCGGTTCAACCGGTCGTATTCGCCATTGCCAAGGGGGTATTGCATGGGGTGATACGCGTAACTGTATCAACCAGTTGATCACTGAACCATCAATCAGTTCCATGATGTTCGAATATCGCTTCAAAGGTACTGGCGAACTCGACGGACACAACCTAGGTAACCTAATGCTGACCGCTCTGGATAACCTATCGGTACGCCCATTAGAAGCGATTAACCTTATTCGCAATATGTTGAAAGTCGACGTCAACATTCTTCCTATGTCTGAGCACCCTTCCGATCTCACCGCATTATCGGTCGATGGGCAATGGGTTACAGGCGAAACCAACGTCGATGAGATGGATACCGATTTGCGTCGCCTCGATCTATCACCAGAAGTTCCCGCAACCAAAGAAGCTGTGACAGCGCTTGCTGAAGCTGACGCCATCATTCTTGGTCCCGGAAGTTTCTTAACAAGCATTATGCCGCCACTGCTCCTACCTGAATTGGGTAAAGCTATTGCCGCAAATCAAACTGCAAAAGTGATTTTTGTCGCCAACTTGAGTCCAGAGTATGGTCCTGCTGGGCGTATGACAATGAAGCAAAAACTCGAATGGTGCGAGCGTGCTTGCCAAGGAAGAAAGATTGATGTCGTATTGGCAGAAGAAACAGAGCCAGAGGTGCTTGAGAACTGGAATGTGGTCACCGAGTCGTTAGCTTCTACTAATCGCGATTGGCGTCATGATCGAGACAAGCTCAAACTTGCGATTGAAAACCAGTTGCCGTCGAACTAGAAAGTTCGCATCGAGAAAACGACTCCAGCTAGAGCCATTTGGTCGAATGAAAAAGCCCTTCCACACCGGAAGAGCTTTATGTTTTAGTGCTCATTGAATAGCGTCAACAAAGCGCTAGTTTGTCCAAGAGCGATAGGCATCGCGTGTGACATCAAGCAAAGCGAGCATCTCTGTGGCATCCTCACCCTGCTCGGCTAACTGATTCGACTTCGCTTTTCGGTCGATCGCAATAGCCAAATCACACAGTCGATCTGCACCAAAGCTTGCAGCACTGCTTTTGAGTGCGTGGCTGATCTCTTTCAAATAGATCAATTGCTCATTGCCTTTAAGATCAGATAATCGGGTTATATAGGTGTCCATTTCCCCTAAAAAAATATCAAGCAAAACGGGCACATTATCACTGCCTATCTCAGCAGACAGCTCTTCAATCTTTTGCTGATTTAATACGTTCATACTCATACGTTTTGTTTTTCGTCCCTGCTATTCCAAGCTTGCAACTTGCGATAAATCGTCGATGGGCTGACATCTAAGTAGCCCGCAGCGCGTGGAATATTGCCATCACACGCTTGAATCGCCTGCTCGATGGCCATTTTCTCAGTCATCCAAAGCGGCATAATGTCTGACACCGTCAAAATGTCAGGTTCAATAAATTTTGATGCCGATTGACGAACCACTGGCTGGTTCAACGGCGGTGGCAGCATGTCTAACGTAATCTCTTTGCCGTTGTTCAATACCACAATGTTGCGCAGTACGTTTTGCAACTGACGAACGTTACCCGGCCATTCATAACTATTGAACCTATCAATCACCTCTTGCGAGAAGCGGATGAAGCTTTTGCCTTCTTCGTGAGACATATAACCAAGCAACGAATAAGCAATCTCAATTACATCTTCGCCACGCTCACGCAGCGGTGGAAGGTGCAATGGGATCACGTACAAACGATAGTACAAGTCTTCACGAAAACGCCCTTCTTGCACTTCCTTCCAAGGGTCGCGGTTCGTTGCGCAAACAAAACGTACGTCCACACTCTTCATCTTCGAAGAACCGACTTTTTGGAACGTCCCCGTTTGAATGAATCTTAGTAACTTTGTCTGGAGGTCTAGGTCCATCTCACAAAGCTCATCAAGAAACAAAGTGCCACCGTCAGCAAGCTCAGCCGCACCTTGTCGGTCATTTGCCGCGCCAGTAAATGCACCTTTTACGTGACCAAATAGCTCGCTCTCAATCAGATCTTTAGGGATGGCAGCACAGTTAATGGCGATAAACGGCTTATCACCACGTTTGCTTGCTGCGTGAATTGCCTCGGCACACACCTCTTTACCAGTACCACTTTCACCCGTGATGAAAATACTTGCTTTACTGCTCGCCGCCGAGTCAATAGTGCGGTAAACCTGCTGCATGGTTTGGCTACTGCCGATAAAGCCTTGGTAATTTTGGTTGCCCGGATTATCCGCTTCATTTTTAAGCTTGGTAGCTTTACGGATCGCATTATTTACCGTGACGCGTAAACGGTCAGCTTCACATGGTTTAATTAAGAAATCTTGAGAACCATGACGCATTGCTTCTACCGCAGTATCGATAGAGCCATGGGCAGTCATAAAGATAATTGGCACGTCTGGGTGACTTTTCTTCACTGCGTGCAATACATCCATCCCCGTCATATCAGGTAGACGAAGATCGAGCAGAATAAGATCAGGAATACGGTGGTTCAGACTTTCGATTGCGTCTCTGCCTGTACCAACAATATTGATATCGATGCCGAGTGGCGTTAGGTAAGAACGGTACAATGCCGCGACAGATGCGGTGTCTTCTACCATTAGTAGATAACGAGACTTTTGACCTTCTGTTATTTGTTGCATAGCCTAGCCGATTTTTTGTTGTGTTTTAAATAATAATCGCATTACGCTTTGCATTTTGCAAATAATCATTCGTAAGATTGTGGGTATTCTAAATAAACTAAACCGAATATCAACAGGTTAAATTATGGCACAAACCATGCTCTTAAACTAATGACCCCTCGGGTCACCTAGCCAACTGACGTTGTTAGTGAACGATATGTTCACAAAACGAGCCAATAGATCCGACTGCCTATTGGCTTCTTTTTTGTCTGTTGAGTATGGGGAAAAAAAGTGCCCAAGCGATTTATGTATACCCAAGTGACTTCAAGATGCAGGATTCAGAGCGTTGTCATTGATTCGAGTTCAAGGAAAACAACACCGCGTAATAGCCAGCTCTTTCCAAGTTGTTTGACGCAGAAATCGAGGCAATGACACGCTCCCGAAGGGCGAGTTGTCTTGGCTTGTATACTTTGTTGCCGATTCTTGATTTAGAGTGACTAGATCTTTAAATCGTCGCCGCGTCTACAAACCAAGTCATTCTCGCTGAACCTAGCATCTCGAGGTTACTTGGGTATAAACACAAACACTTGGGCATGGAATGAAGCAATCAATCAACTGTTAGCGATAAACTGCTCGCGTAACTTCTCAATTTCGTCACGCTTTTGCGCTGCTAATTCAAATTCCAGATCTTGAGCATGTTGGTACATCGCCGCTTCTAGACGACTGATCTCTTTCTCCAACTGCTGTGGAGACATAATTTCGTAGGTTTGCGAAGGCTCTGCCACTTTCGATAACGGAACTTGCTTAGTGTTCCGTTGACGTTTGGACTTAGTGATATCCCCCAGCTCCATAATGTCTTTGATATTGCGCTTCAAGGCTTGAGGTTCAATGCCCATCTCTGCGTTATATGCCTTTTGCTTCTCACGGCGACGATCCGTTTCGTCCATTGCTTTCTTCATCGATTTAGTGATCGAATCTGCGTAAAGAATCGCTTTACCTTTGATGTTACGAGCTGCACGCCCAATGGTCTGAATCAATGAACGCTCTGAACGCAAGAAGCCTTCTTTATCTGCATCCAAGATCGCCACCAGCGATACTTCGGGCATATCGAGACCTTCTCGCAACAAGTTGATCCCTACCAACACGTCGAACTCACCTAAACGAAGGTCGCGAATAATTTCTACACGCTCAACGGTGTCGATATCTGAGTGAAGGTATCGAACTTTCACATCGTGCTCGTGAAGGTATTCGGTCAAGTCTTCTGCCATACGCTTGGTTAACGTTGTCACCAGAACACGCTCATCTTTCGCCGCTCGAATGCGAATTTCAGACAACAAGTCATCAACTTGAGTCGATACCGGACGTACTTCCAATTCCGGATCGAGCAGACCCGTTGGGCGTACAACCTGATCAGCAATCTCATCGGCCGATTTTTCCAGCTCGTAGTTACCTGGTGTCGCTGATACAAATATCGTTTGTGGAGAAATCGCCTCAAATTCTTCAAACTTCATCGGACGGTTATCCAATGCTGAAGGTAAACGGAAGCCAAACTCCACCAACGTCTCTTTACGCGAACGGTCACCTTTATACATCGCACCAATTTGTGGAACCGTAACGTGCGATTCGTCGATGATCAGTAAACCATCATGAGGTAAGTAATCGAATAGTGTTGGGGGCGGCTCACCCTCCGCTCGACCACTTAAGTAACGGGAGTAGTTTTCGATACCTGAACAGAAGCCTAGCTCGTTCATCATCTCAATATCGAACTGAGTTCGTTGGCTGATGCGTTGTTCTTCTAGAAGCTTGTTGTTATCTAGCAACTGCTTCTTGCGAACTTCAAGCTCATCTTTGATGCTTTCAATCGCATCAAGGATACGATCACGCGGGGTCACATAGTGAGTCTTTGGATAGATGGTATAACGTGGTAAGTCACGCTGTTTCACCACTCCAGTCAGAGGGTCGAATACGCTAATGCAATCCACTTCATCATCAAACATTTCGACACGGACCGCATCTTGGTCTGATTCTGCCGGAAAGATATCAATCACTTCACCACGAACGCGGAACTGACCGCGTTCGAATGCAACGTCATTGCGAGAATATTGCAACTCTGCAAGACGGCGCAGCATATCACGTTGATCAATCACATCTCCACGGCGCAGGTGCAACATCATTTGCAGATACGATTCCGGATCACCCAAACCATAAATAGCCGATACCGACGCTACGATGATCGCATCTTTGCGTTCTAGTAAGGCTTTAGTGGCCGATAAACGCATTTGCTCAATATGAGCGTTAACTGAAGCATCCTTTTCAATAAAGGTGTCCGTCGTTGGAACGTATGCTTCGGGTTGGTAGTAATCATAGTAAGAGACGAAGTACTCTACGGCATTATTTGGGAAGAAGGCTTTCATCTCACCATACAGCTGAGCTGCCAGCGTTTTGTTTGGTGCAAGGAGGATGGCAGGACGCTGCGCTTGCGCAATCACATTTGCCAACGTGAATGTTTTACCTGAGCCAGTTACACCCAATAGCGTCTGATGAGCAAGACCTGCGTCTAACCCTTCCAATAACTGTTTGATAGCGGTTGGCTGATCACCAGATGGTTGATACTCAGAGACCAGTTCATAAACTTTACTCATACCCTTCCTCAAATTTACTGCACTTTGGCTGTATATATATACACCTTATTAGATGAAATCTACGTCTATTTTAGATTTATAGCTCATTGTTACTAATTTTTGTGCTTTCTCTATTTTGATCTAGCCTTAGTCTGGTGACTCTGTTATAGTCTTTCGCCCTACTTGGTGATACTCCCCAAATCATCACAATTTAGTTTCCACAACTTTTCCCCAGAAAGACCTAATATTATCCTTTATCCCCAAAAGGCTAAATTTTATCCACTTTAACTAATTCTGCGTCAATCTAAATAAATCACTGTTTTATTTGCTTATTCAGTGCCTATTTCTGCTTAAAAATTCAAAACAAAACAACACTGTTGCATATAAAAGATCTTTACTCAGATCTCATCAACATAGTTATCCACAAATTTGGTGGATAAGTAACTCCAGCCCTTTACTGGCAAGGATTACAAGAAAGTAAAGATAAAATTCCATTATTTTTTACTAGAAATGTGTTTTTTAGGTGTTGACAGAAATATAGGTGCTCGGTAAGATTCGACCCGCTTTCAAGCAAAGCAATTCCTCCTTAGCTCAGTCGGTAGAGCGACGGACTGTTAATCCGCAGGTCGCTGGTTCGAATCCAGCAGGAGGAGCCAAATTCCAGACAAAGCCGTGTCGAAAGACGCGGCTTTTTCGTATCTGCTCCTCTAGAATCTCAGCACAAATAAGCTTAGTAAATACAGTTACACAATCTCTTCATACACACCGCTTCTTCCTAATTCGAATGACGGCAAATCTGCTCATTACTCTGTTTTATACCCAAGTAACCTCGAGATGCTAGGTTCAGTGAGACTGACTTGGTTTGTAGACGCGGCGGCGATTTAAAGGTTTAGTGGGTCTAAATCAAGAATCGGCAACAAAGTATACAAGCCAAGGCAGCTCGCCCTTTGGGAGCGTGTCATTGACCCGATTGCTGCGTCAAACAACTTGGAAAGAGCTGGCTATTACACTGCGTTGTTTTCCTTACTCTCGAATCAATGACAACGCTCTGAATCCTGCATCTTGAAGTCACTTGGGTATACTTTTAATTCGCCGATAAATTCACGATACCAAGCATTAAATGTGTGGTTCCAAAAGCAAAAGCCAACCATAAACCCATGATTTAAATATTAATGCATTTTAATCATTTAAAAAATGAAAAGCATTCATTTTACTCATAGATGGTAAGTCCATACGATTGAAAGGGTTAAGAATGGTTCCGTCCTACTCGTCGCCTCCATTCTATTTATCAATAACTTAGGGATTTACTAATGACTATTCCGACGACTGATATGCTTGACGCATGGACTGGATTCGCTGCTGGTGAATGGCAAAATGCTGTCAACACTCGTGACTTCATCCAAAAAAACTACACCCCTTATGAAGGAGACGAGTCCTTCTTAGCTGAGGTAAGTGAATCTACGTCAGCATTGTGGAACCAAGTGCTTGAAGGCATTAAACAAGAAAGCCGCACACACGCGCCTGTTGATTTCGATACCGCTCTGCCATCAACAATTACTTCTCACGATGCGGGTTACATCAACAAAGATTTAGAAAAGATCGTTGGCTTACAAACCGAACAGCCACTCAAACGTGCCATTATCGCCAATGGCGGCATTCGTATGGTGAAAAACTCGTGCGAGGTGTACGGTCGAGAGCTAGACCCAACCGTAGAAAAGATCTTCACCGAATACCGCAAAACTCACAACAAAGCGTGTTTCGATCTGTACACCAAAGAGATCCTAGCGTGTCGTAAATCAGGCATCATTACTGGTCTTCCAGATGCTTATGGTCGTGGACGTATCATCGGTGATTACCGACGTATCGCCCTTTACGGTATCGAATTCTTAAAAGCAGATAAAAAAGAGCAATACAACTCAACACAAACTTTCCTAGAGCGTGGCAGTGATCTTGAAAAGACACTTCGCCTGCGTGAAGAGATTGCCGATCAAGTTCAAGCACTTGAAGACATTCGTCAAATGGGTCTGAAATACGGCATTGATATGTCGCTACCCGCAAAAACAGCACAAGAAGCGATTCAATTTACCTACTTTGGCTACCTAGCGGCGGTTAAATCACAAAATGGCGCTGCAATGTCATTGGGTCGAACATCAACCTTCTTAGACGTTTATCTAGAACGCGATATCGCAAATGGTTTGATTGATGAATCACAAGCGCAAGAGATGATCGACCACTTCATCATGAAATTGCGCATGGTTCGCTTCCTGCGTACACCAGAATACGATTCACTGTTTTCTGGTGACCCAATCTGGGCAACAGAAGCCATGGCTGGGATGGGGGTAGATGGTCGCACGCTCGTAACTAAAACGACATTCCGCTACTTACATACATTGCATACTATGGGACCAGCA
This sequence comes from Vibrio sp. SSH13-20, assembly GCF_040104475.1. Lineage (NCBI taxonomy): Bacteria > Pseudomonadati > Pseudomonadota > Gammaproteobacteria > Vibrionales > Vibrionaceae > Vibrio > Vibrio sp. SSH13-20. Next base: position 502,070 of record NZ_JBECOU010000002.1, on the reverse strand, counting down.
CCAGAGCCAAACATGACGATCCTGTGGTCAGAGCAATTACCAGAGACGTTTAAGCAATACGCAGCAAAAGTGTCAATTGATACGTCTTCCGTTCAGTACGAAAACGACGATCTGATGCGCCCAGATTTCAATAACGACGATTACGCGATAGCTTGTTGTGTGAGTCCACAGATTGTTGGTCAACACATGCAGTTCTTTGGCGCACGAGCCAACCTTGCAAAAGCGCTGCTATACACAATCAACGGCGGCATAGACGAGAAATCTAAAGCGCAAGTAGGTCCATCTGTAGAAAAAGTTCAAGATGAAATTCTCGACTTTGACGCACTAATGCCGCGCTTCGATAACATGTTGGAATGGTTAGCGACTCAATATGTCACTGCGTTGAACATCATCCATTACTCGCATGACCGTTACAGCTACGAAGCGTCATTAATGGCACTGATGGATCGTGACGTACATCGAACCATGGCGTGTGGTATTGCGGGTCTATCTGTGGTGGCAGACTCTTTAGCTGCAATCAAATTCGCAACAGTGAAACCGATTCGAGACGAGAATGGCATCGCCGTTGATTTTGAAATCGAAGGTGACTACCCGAAATTCGGTAACAATGATCCACGCGTTGATGACATCGCTTGTGATCTAGTAGAGCGCTTCATGAAAAAAATTCAGAAGATGCACACTTATCGTGAAGCTGTGCCAACTCAGTCGATCCTAACCATCACATCTAACGTGGTTTACGGCAAAAAAACGGGTAACACGCCAGATGGTCGCCGCGCAGGTATGCCGTTTGGTCCAGGTGCAAACCCAATGCATGGTCGTGATGAAAAAGGAGCGGTTGCTTCGTTAGCTTCGGTTTCCAAACTGCCGTTTGCTTACGCGAAAGATGGCATTTCTTACACCTTCTCAATTGTACCCAACGCATTAGGTAAAGATGAGTCAAGCCAGAAGAAGAACCTTGCAGCACTAATGGATGGGTACTTCCATCATGAAGCAAGCAATGAGGCTATTGCGATTGAAGGTGGTCAGCATCTCAATGTTAATGTTCTCAACCGAGAGATGCTGTTAGATGCGGTTGAACATCCTGAAAAATACCCTCAATTGACGATTCGAGTGTCTGGTTACGCAGTACGTTTTAACTCGCTAACGAGAGAGCAGCAACAAGACGTTATCAGCCGTACCTTTACAGAAAAACTGTAAGTCAATTTAGAAACGTTAACCTTAGCTCATCCCCCTGCCCATTAGGGGTATGAGCATTTTCTATTTCGTTTTATCCAAGAAATGAAGAGTGAAGCCGCCAGCAAAGCGTGCGTTAAATCAGTAACAAAAATTGCGTTTTCCTTTGTTAACAACCATTCACCAAACTTTTCAATTTCTTATTAATCCATCCACTCACATCACATACACGTATAATTTTCCATCGGGTGCATAAAACCACACCGTTCTTTGGTTGTTATTGGTGTCACAAAACACGATAATATTGGGATCGGATTTTAAGAACGTAATAACTATGACCGAATATATTTTGTTGTTGGTCGGCACTGTGCTGGTGAACAACTTTGTACTGGTGAAGTTTTTGGGCTTGTGTCCTTTTATGGGCGTGTCTAAAAAACTGGAAACAGCAATTGGCATGGGCTTAGCTACAACTTTTGTACTAACGCTCGCGTCTGTGTGTGCATACTTAGTGGAAAGCTATGTTTTACGTCCACTGGGCATCGAATATCTACGAACCATGAGCTTTATTTTGGTGATCGCTGTTGTTGTACAGTTCACCGAAATGGTCGTGCACAAAACCAGCCCGACGCTTTATCGTCTGTTGGGTATCTTCCTACCATTGATTACAACGAACTGTGCTGTTTTGGGTGTTGCCCTGCTTAACATCAATGAAAACCACAACTTCATTGAATCGATCATTTACGGTTTTGGTGCGGCAGTTGGCTTCTCTTTGGTATTGATCCTATTTGCCTCAATGCGTGAACGTATTGCTGCAGCTGACGTACCTGTACCGTTTAAAGGTGCTTCGATTGCGATGATCACCGCAGGTCTTATGTCTCTTGCCTTCATGGGCTTTACTGGTTTGGTGAAGTAGACAATGAGTACTATTTTAATTGCGATCATTGCCCTTGCAGCGCTTGCCGCTGTATTTGGGGCCATACTCGGTTTTGCGTCGATTCGCTTCAAAGTAGAAGCCGACCCGATCGTCGATCAAATCGATTCTATTCTTCCTCAAACTCAGTGTGGTCAGTGTGGCTACCCAGGTTGTCGTCCGTACGCAGAAGCGATTGCTAACGGCGATCAAATCAACAAGTGTCCCCCAGGTGGTCAAGCGACCATTGAAAAACTGGCGGATTTGATGGGTGTCGAAGCGGAAGAGTCGGCACACGACCTCGACAACAAAGTCAAAACGGTTGCCTTCATCCATGAAGACATGTGTATCGGTTGTACCAAGTGCATTCAAGCGTGTCCTGTGGATGCGATTGTCGGTGGTACCAAAGCGCTTCATACCGTGATCAAAGACGAGTGTACGGGTTGTGACTTGTGCGTTGCTCCTTGTCCAACCGACTGTATTGAAATGATTCCTGTGGAAACCACCACAGAGAGCTGGAAGTGGAAACTTAACGCCATTCCAGTGGTTAACATTACGGATGCTGCCAGTGCAGCGAACGTGACTGATTCAATTAAATAAGGTTTCGTATGTTGTCTTTGATTGAACAAATTCGTACTGGTTCGCTATGGGATTTCCCAGGTGGCGTGCATCCGGCAGAAAACAAAAAGCAATCCAACAAAACTGAATTGGTTCATGCAGCCATTCCGTCGGAAATCGTCCTACCTCTAAAACAACACATAGGTAAAGCAGGTAATCTATTGATTGCTGTTGGCGATAAGGTGTTGAAAGGTCAGCAACTAACGGCGTCAGACAGTGGCTTTACCGTTCCGGTTCATGCACCAACTTCCGGTCAAGTGACGGCTATTGAGCCACGAACCGTTGCTCACCCATCGGGTTTGAGCGAACTGTGCGCAGTGATTACACCTGATGGTAACGATGCTTGGTGTGAGAAAACGCCCGTTGCCGATTACACTCAAGAATCCGCTGATGCGTTAATCGATGTGATTCGCCTTGCTGGTATCTCTGGCATGGGTGGCGCAGGCTTCCCTACTGCTAAGAAGATCCAATCGGGTATCGCACGTACCGAAATTCTTATTGTCAACGCAGCCGAATGTGAGCCTTACATCACCGCCGATGACAAACTCATGCAAGAACATGCTGACGAATTGATCCAAGGGATCGAGATCGTCGAGCATATCCTTAAGCCAAAACTGACCATCATCGGTATTGAAGATAACAAGCCAGCAGCAATCAAAGCACTGGAACAAGCGGCGATGAACAAAGACATCGTGATCCGCGTTATCCCAACCAAATACCCTTCTGGTGGTGAGAAGCAGCTCATCAAGATTTTGACCAATAAAGAAGTTCCTAGCGGTGCTATCCCTGCCGATATTGGCATCCTGGTTCAAAACGTTGGTTCTCTCTACTCAATTAAGCGTGCAGTGATCGATGGCGAACCTGTAGTAAATCGCATCGTGACTCTGACGGGTAAGACCTTCAAGCAACCACGTAACGTTTGGACGCTTCTTGGCACGCCAGTACAAGCACTTTTAGACGAGTTTGGCTACAAAGCAGATAAAAAACTGCAGCGTCTGATCATGGGTGGTCCAATGATGGGCTTTACCCTACCTCACGCTCAGGTTCCTATCACTAAAACGGCAAACTGTATTCTGGCACCGAAACGTCGTGAGATCGCCTCTGACCAACACGAAATGGAATGCATTCGTTGTAGCCAATGTGCTGAGGCATGCCCTGCCTCACTACTGCCACAGCAGCTCCAGTGGTATGCGAAAAGCCAAGAATACGACAAGCTGGAAGAGCTGAACTTAAAAGACTGTATTGAATGTGGTGCGTGTGCATTTGTGTGTCCAAGTGAGATTCCACTGGTTCAATATTATCGTCAAGCGAAAGCTGAAATCCGTACTCGCGCTCAAGAAGCGGCAGCCGCTGAACGAGCTAAACTGCGCTTTGAAGAGAAAAAAGCGCGTATGGAACGCGAAAAAGCAGAACGTGAGAATCGCTTCAAGAAAGCCGCGGATGATCGTCGTAAAGACATGAAAGCATCTGGTGGTGACGATGCGATTGCAGCAGCGATCGCTCGTGTGAAAGCGCAAAAAGAGAACGCTGAAGCGAAAGCGGAACCAGCAGTGAAACCAGCGGTTGCTGCCGCGATTGCCAAAGCAAAAGCAAAACAAGCTGCAGCAGCTCAATCTGGCGCAGCAGAACCTGATAACTCAGAAATGGCGAAGCTACGCGAAGAGCGCAAACGTATTGCTCGTGAGCGTAAAGCACAAAAAGAGCAAGGTGCCACATCTGAGGATAATGCTGACGATAAGAAGTCTGCAGTTGCAGCCGCTATTGCCCGTGCAAAAGCCAAGAAAGCTCAGCAAGAAGACACATCAACACCTGCTGAAGCTGGTGACAAGAAAACAGCCGTCGCGGCAGCTATCGCCAGAGCTAAAGCGAAAAAAGCACAACAAGAGGATTCAACCGAACCTGTAGAATCAGAAACGTCTGAACAGCAAGGTGGTGATCCTAAGAAAGCTGCTGTAGCTGCTGCCATTGCTCGTGCAAAAGCGCGCAAAGCTCAGCAAGAAGCACAAACAGAATCTGTTGAAACGGGAGCACCTGCAGAACAAGCGGAAGATCCGAAGAAAGCCGCAGTTGCTGCAGCGATTGCTCGTGCAAAAGCGCGCAAAGCTAAGCAAGAAAACTCTACAGAACCTGTAGAAACGGAAGCTCCTGCTGAACAAGCTGAAGATCCGAAAAAAGCCGCTGTTACCGCAGCCATTGCTCGCGCTAAAGCACGCAAAGCTCAGCAAGAAGCACAAACAGAATCTGTTGAAGCGGAAGCGCCTGCAGAGCAAGTTGAAGATCCAAAGAAAGCCGCAGTTGCCGCTGCGATTGCTCGTGCTAAAGCACGTAAGGCTCAGCAAGAATCACAAGCTGAATCCATTGAAGAAGCGCCTTCTGCAGAGCCAGAAGTGGATCCGAAGAAAGCTGCAGTTGCCGCTGCCATTGCCCGCGCTAAAGCACGTAAGGCTCAGCAAGAAGCACAATCTGAATCCGTTGAAGAAGCGCCTTCTGAAGAGCCAGAAGTGGATCCAAAGAAAGCTGCAGTTGCCGCTGCCATTGCCCGCGCTAAAGCACGTAAGGCTCAGCAAGAAGCACAATCTGAATCCGTTGAAGAAGCGCCTTCTGAAGAGCCAGAAGTGGATCCGAAGAAAGCTGCAGTTGCCGCTGCGATTGCCCGCGCTAAAGCGCGTAAGGCTCAGCAAGAAGCGAATAAGAACAATACTGAGGAGAACGAGTAATGTCGTTTTTTATTGCCAGTTCACCACACGCTCACAGCCGTCGTAGTACGCCTGATTTGATGAAATGGGTAGCGCTGTGTGCAATTCCTGGCTTAGTGGCTCAAACCTACTTCTTTGGTTGGGGCACCATCATTCAACTTGTGTTCGCTATTGCGGTCGCGGTGTCGCTAGAAGCGCTAGTCATGCTTGTGCGTAAGCGTTCACCAATGCGTGCACTTCGTGATAACAGTGCCATCGTGACAGCATGGTTATTAGCCGTTGCTATCCCACCATGGTCTCCGTGGTGGATCATGGTCATCGGCTTGATTTTTGCCATCGTGATCGCGAAGCACCTATACGGCGGTATTGGTCAAAACCTATTTAACCCAGCGATGGTCGCCTACGTGGTGCTACTTATCTCCTTCCCTGTCCAGATGACAAGTTGGAGCGCACCTGTTTCATTGATGTCTGAGCACGTTAGTTTTGCAGACGCGTTATCTCTGATCTTCACTGGTTATGATTTTGATGGCTTGTCACTACAACAAGTTCGCGCTGGAGTGGATGGCGTGACAATGGCAACCCCATTAGACGCATTTAAAACCGGTATCCACACTGGTGCGACACCAAGTGAAGTGCTATCACAACCTATGTTTGGTGGTCTTGCTGGTATCGGTTGGCAATGGGTAAACCTTGCTTACTTAGTCGGTGGACTGGTTATGATCAAAAAGCGCATCATCCAATGGTACATTCCTGTTGGCTTCCTAGGCAGTTTGGCGCTGTTTAGCACAGTATTTAGCTTAATCACACCAGGAGAAACTGCTTCACCAATCTTCCACCTACTTTCGGGTGCTACGATGTTGGGCGCATTCTTTATCGCAACTGATCCTGTATCAGCATCCACTACCGTGAAAGGTCGTTTGATTTTTGGTGCGCTGATTGGTGCATTGGTATTTATTATTCGTAGTTGGGGCGGTTTCCCAGATGGCGTTGCCTTTGCCGTTCTGCTTGCCAATATGTGTGTACCGTTGATCGACTACTACACCAAACCAAGAACTTACGGTCACTGAGGTAAACATGTTAACCGCTATTAGAAAAAATGGTCTGACACTTGCGATCTTCGCCTGTGCTACAACCGGTCTTGTGGCACTGACTCAGTACCTAACAAAAGATCAAATTAAACTTCAGGAACAAAAGCAATTGCTGTCGGTTCTTAACCAAGTGATTCCGGAAGAAATGCATGACAACAATCTTGTTACAGCGTGTACGATGGTGTCAGCGCCCGATCTAGGTACGGTTCGAGCGATGCCAACTTACATCGCAACTAAAGATGGTCAACCAACGGCAATGGCGATTGAATCCATCGCTCCAGATGGCTACAACGGTGAAATCAAAATCATCACTGGCATCGATAACCAAGGTAAGATCCTTGGTACTCGTATCCTAAGCCATCAAGAAACACCGGGGTTGGGCGATAAAATCGATTTACGTGTTACCGACTGGATTTTGAGTTTCACGGGTAAACAAGTGACAGAAAGTAACTGGAATTCTTGGCGCGTTCGTAAAGATGGTGGCGATTTCGATCAGTTCACTGGTGCTACGATTACCCCTCGCGCAGTAGTGAAAGCGGTAAGAAACACGGTAAACTATGTTAATAAATCTCGTGATGAGATTCTGAACCAGCCCCTAGACTGCGCAGGAGGCAACCATGAGTGAAAATAAACTGCTAATGAAAAACGGCATGTGGAGTAATAACCCAGCCCTAGTGCAACTTCTGGGTTTGTGTCCTCTACTTGCGGTTTCTTCCACCATTACCAACGCGCTTGGTTTGGGTATTGCGACTTTGTTGGTGCTTGTCGGTTCGAACGTGACGGTTTCACTGATTCGTAACTACGTACCAAAAGAAATCCGTATTCCCGTTTTCGTTATGATCATTGCTTCTTTGGTAACTTGCGTTCAACTGCTCATGAATGCTTATGCCTACGGCTTGTATCTATCTCTTGGTATTTTCATCCCTCTGATCGTAACCAACTGTATTATCATTGGTCGTGCGGAAGCTTACGCATCTAAAAATGATCCACTGCCAGCAGCACTAGATGGTTTTTGGATGGGCCTGGGAATGACAACTGTACTGGTTGTGCTTGGCGCAATGCGTGAACTTATCGGTAATGGCACCCTGTTTGATGGTGCAGACCTACTCCTTGGCGATTGGGCTGCAGCACTGCGCATTCAAGTATTCCACTTCGATAGCAGCTTCCTACTTGCATTATTACCACCAGGCGCTTTCATCGGGGTAGGACTTTTGATAGCGTTGAAAAATGTTATCGATAGCTCAATTCAGGCACGTCAGCCAAAAGAAGAAAAACCAGCCATTGAGCGTGCTCGCGTAACTAACGCATAATGTAAAAATTCTAAAATCAAGGCTCTACCACTCGTAGGGCCTTTTTCATAAACCGCAAAGACGGGTTTGGAAGTCAGCAATGAACAAAGTCAAAAGAATTGAAATTCTCGAACGATTAAGAGAAAACAATCCTAATCCTCAAACGGAGCTCAATTGGAGCACTCCGTTTGAACTCCTTATCGCCGTACTGCTTTCTGCGCAAGCGACAGACGTAAGTGTGAACAAAGCAACAGATAAGCTCTACCCAGTTGCCAACACACCACAGGGCATTCTTGATTTGGGCGTTGATGGTTTAAAGGAATACATCAAAACCATCGGTCTGTTTAACTCAAAAGCCGAAAACACCATTAAGACTTGTAAGATCCTGCTCGAAAAACACAACGGTGAAGTGCCAGAAGATCGCGCAGCGCTTGAAGCGTTACCCGGTGTGGGTCGTAAAACAGCTAATGTTGTACTGAACACCGCATTCGGTTGGCCAACAATTGCGGTAGATACGCATATCTATCGTGTTTCGAACCGGACAAAGTTTGCGATGGGCAAAACTGTCGACGATGTGGAAGAAAAACTTCTTAAAGTGGTGCCAAAAGAGTTTAAGCTTGATGTACACCATTGGCTGATCCTTCATGGTCGCTACACCTGTGTTGCACGAAAGCCGCGTTGTGGTAGTTGTATCATCGAAGACCTGTGTGAATTCAAAGATAAAGTGTATCCAGACGAATAACCCTGTCTGAAACAATCGCTAGGAGCAAAAAAATGTCAAACGGTCGAATTCTTCACACCATGCTGCGCGTGGGTGACTTAGACAAATCTATCAAGTTCTACACTGAAGTAATGGGCATGCAATTGCTTCGTACCAATGAAAATAAAGAGTACGAATACACCCTTGTATTTCTTGGCTACGGAGATGAGTCTCAAGGTGCTGTCATTGAACTAACGTACAACTGGGGCACAACTGAGTATGACCTAGGCTCTGCATTTGGTCACATTGCGATCGGTGTAGACGATATTTACTCAACGTGTGACGCGATCAAAGCGGCAGGTGGGAACGTAACTCGTGAGCCGGGTCCAGTTAAAGGCGGTACAACCCACATCGCTTTTGTCAAAGACCCCGATGGTTACATGGTAGAACTGATTCAAAATAAACAAGCTTCGGCAGGTTTAGAAGGTTAATCCCTTTCTCTATTGAAACATGTCATGTTGTTGCAGGCAGGTCTGAGACCTGCCTGTTGTTTATAAACAAATTGCTTTACTTGATAATGGTTATCGTTTAGATTTGTCAGCAACATCGATATGTGGGATAACGATAATGATCAGTGAATGGGAAAAACACACACTTCTAGCCGATACAGCACTTCAACTAGATGACCCTGTTCGCAGCATTCTTCATTACCAGCAAGCCCTTAGCCTGAGTGAAGATATTAGCGAATGCGTGGAAATAGAAGCCGATGAGAGACTATTGATTTCGGTGATTTCATGCCACAACCTAGCTCAGTTTTGGCGTTGGGCAGGTGATACAGAGTACGAGCTCAAATACCTTCAGTTAGCGTCTGAAAAAGTACTGACACTGATCCCTCAGTGTCCAAACAAAGATTGCGCAAGCTTTATTGATTCAATTGGATGCTGTACAAAAGCCTTGATTGACTTTATGAAACGCCATCCAAACCCAACGATTGCCAAACAAGTTGAGAAGATTGATACCGCGACGAATTGTGAGATTATCGCCAAGTTCCGACTCAACTAATTTTCGGCAATAAGCCAATACGATTAACAATAGTATTCAAACAACGTCAAATAGCGACAAAAACGCCAGAGTTTATTCTCTGGCGTTTTTTATTGTGTCAAATGTCAGATTAAACCTGAGTTCGCCCAAGTGAAATCACTACACGACGGTTTTTATCTTTGCCAATTGGTGAGCCATTGTCTGCGATCGGGCGACGCTTACCATAACCTTGGACCTGAATCCGATCACCAGATAAACCAAGAGACTCAAAGTATGTACGCAGCGATTCAGCACGTCGCTCCGATAAGCTTTGACTTGCGCTCTTACCGTCAGTTGAATCGGTGTAGGTCGCCACCAGCACCAAATCGATATCTTGATTGTGACGCACATAATCTGCGATTTGCGATAAGCGTTTCTTCGATGCTTTGGTGAGCTGATCCCCTTGGCGTTCATAATGAAGGATCGTAAACGCAATATCCTCGAAGCTGTACTTCAACAAGTTAGAAATACAGTCACTAAACGCGTTGTATTTGTTCTGAAATAGTACCGATGACAACGCCACTTCAATACGCTGATCCCGACTCTGCCAATCTTGGTAGCTAAACGTTGGGTAACGTCCCTTTTCTAACTCAGAAAGAATGCCCCAAGCGGTTTGCCCACCAACATAACCATCAAACTGTTTGAAGAACTTGAGGTTAGTAATGCGATCTGCATGCTCGCCGGGACGCCATGGAGGAGGCATAGAAATCAAACTGACATTACGTGTTTCACCCATAGGTCGACGCATCTTCAGCTCAAAATCCAAGTTTATCTTTTTACTCGCACGAGACGAAAATACCGCATCACCAAACCCAGGGATAGGATGCACAAGCTGGCACTCCAATGGCGTATTCATCACCATCTCCCACTGTGATTGTTGCGGTGTGGCGACATAACGCTTGCCCATCGACGCAAAACTGTTTGCGCTAAGCAAAGACATCACGATACCACTGGTTACTAGCCATTTATTCATCTAGGTACATCTCTCAAACGGCAATCTATTGCCGCTTACTTGAATCAATTGAAAACATGCAGAACAATGCAAAAATCCCGCCAACATGGAATTTACAAGTGGTTATAAGGAGTTAACGCTCACTTTGGCAAGTGCATATACCCAAGTAACATCGAGATGCTTGCTTCAGCGAGAATGACTTGGGTATAAAATGGTAAATAACATCACGAGAATAACAGGTGACCAGCTCCCTTGTTTTTGGTTATAACCCTCACTGGTTAATGGGGAATAGAATTCTACATTTCTCCCAAATTGCGGTTTTTCTCATCGGTAGAATCTGCAATAATGCAGCCTTCGTCACACAAATATAAGCCAACATGACAATAGAAAATGAAGCTCTAACCCTGAAAAAGCGTTTTCGTGGTTATTTTCCAGTGGTAGTAGACGTTGAGACCGCAGGTTTCAATGCTCAAACTGATGCACTTTTAGAAATCTGCGCCGTCACCCTAAGTATGGATGAAAATGGCGATCTGCATCCTGCCTCAACCATTCATTTTCATATCGAACCTTTCGAAGGCGCGAACTTAGAAAAAGAAGCGCTGGAGTTTAATGGCATTCGTGACCCATTCAGCCCTCTTCGCGGTGCAGTTTCCGAACAAGAAGCACTTAAAGAAATCTACAAACTGATTCGCAAAGAACAAAAAGCAGCAGACTGTTCGCGTGCCATCATGGTTGCACACAACGCCGCTTTCGACTTAGGTTTTGTTAATGCAGCGAATGAACGCTGTAAACTTAAAAGAGTCCCTTTCCATCCATTTGCCACTTTTGATACCGCAACATTAAGTGGGCTTGCTTATGGTCAAACTGTTCTCGCTAAAGCATGTAAAGCAGCAGGGATGGAATTCGACAATCGTGAGGCACACTCAGCCCTCTACGATACACAACAAACTGCAGAGTTATTCTGTGGCATCGTCAACAAATGGAAGGCCCTAGGCGGTTGGCCGCTTGTAGACGAAGAATAATAAGTAAACACAACATATTAGGAAAAGTATGAATCCTGTCGTTATATCTGTGTGCGTCATGCTCGTGTTAGCATTGATGCGCGTGAACGTGGTGGTTGCCCTCACGTTTAGTGCCATCGTTGGTGGCCTTGTTGCAGGCATGAGCCTTGGGGATACCGTTGCTGCATTTGAAAGCGGTCTGGGTGGCGGTGCGACTATCGCGCTAAGCTACGCAATGCTAGGTACTTTCGCTGTTGCAATTTCTCGTTCTGGCATCACTGACCTTTTGGCAAAAAGCGTTATCAAACGCCTAAATGGTAAAGAGAGCTCTGCGTCGACTACGGGTCTAAAATACGCTGTATTAGTTGCTCTTGTACTTGTTACCATGTCATCTCAAAACGTGATTCCGGTACATATCGCCTTCATTCCAATTTTGATTCCACCTCTTTTGGGCGTATTCGCTAAGCTGAAGTTGGACCGTCGTTTGGTTGCTTGTGTGCTTACCTTTGGTTTGATCACGCCATACATGGTTCTACCAATAGGTTTTGGTGGCATCTTCCTAAACAACATCCTATTGAAGAACTTACATGACAATGGTCTAACAGATGTCGTGGCAAGCCAAGTTCCAACGGCAATGCTGTTGCCGGGCGCGGGTATGTTGTTTGGTCTTCTAACTGCAATCTTCTTTAGCTACCGTAAGCCTCGTGAATACAAAGAAACTGAACTGACCGTTGTTCAAGAATCTGAAGAGAAGCTAAACAAAAAACATATTGTGGTTGCAGGCTTAGGTATTCTTGCTGCGCTAAGCGTACAGCTATACACGGGCTCAATGATCATCGGTGCACTAGCTGGCTTCATGGTGTTCACTTTCGGTGGTGTTATCGCATGGAAAGAGACGCACGACGTGTTCACTAAAGGTGTACACATGATGGCAATGATTGGCTTCATCATGATTGCGGCGGCAGGTTTCGCTGCAGTAATGAAGCAAACCGGTGGCGTTGAGACGCTTGTACAATCGCTATCAACCAGCATCGGTGACAACAAGCCTCTTGCAGCACTATTAATGCTGATCGTTGGTCTGTTGGTAACAATGGGTATCGGCTCATCGTTCTCTACGATTCCAATCCTTGCAACTATCTATGTGCCGCTTTCACTAGCATTTGGTTTCTCACCGATGGCGACAATCGCACTAGTAGGTACAGCAGCAGCACTAGGTGATGCAGGCTCTCCGGCTTCTGATTCAACGTTAGGTCCAACATCGGGTCTAAACGCAGATGGTCAGCACGAGCACATCTGGGAAACCGTAGTGCCGACATTTATCCACTACAACATCCCTTTGATCATCTTCGGTTGGATTGCTGCAATGGTGCTGTAGTCGCATCATTTAAATGGATACAATTCGTTACGAAAAAGCCGCTCATTGAGCGGCTTTTTGTTATTTGGGCTTTGAAACCAGTTTCAGTTTACTGCGCTGGCATGTTGTCGATGATGCGCTCACGGATAAGCTTTAACGTATTTTCTGTCGACAAATAGTCCACTTCAATCGGGAAGTAAGCGTCGTTAATTTGCAGTACTAAACTCGGGTAAGAATTGACACCCAAGCTCTTTGCAAGACTGAGTTGGTCTTGGAAAACACCTTCCAGCAAAGTGCCATCCATATCATTCTTAAACTGTTGGACGTTTAAGCCAATCTCTCTTGCGAGTTGCAGATGGGTTGCTTCTTCATGAGGAGGCATCGCACGTAAATAGTAAGCGTGCTGAATCGCTTCCAGCATTTGCTCATAAGAGTCTTGGAAACCTGCAGCGATAACTGCACGGCAAGATTGGTAAGTACTACGTACTGGTGTACACAACGTCCAGAAATCGTAGTTAAACTTGGTACCAAGCTGACTTTCGATTTGCTTCCAAATCTGTTCAATCTTTTGCTGCATTTCCGGAGGCATCGGCAGATTAGTATCTGGCGCAAGCCCACCCATAACATACTCAAACTGAATCACACCTGGCAGTTGCTGCTTCAATTTTTCGATGGTTGGTTTGTAGCCCCAACACCAGCTGCACATTGGATCATGTACGTAGTAAAGCTTCAAGTTCATTCCACTAACCTAAAAAAGAAAAAGGAGCCAATGCGGCTCCTTTGTATTCTATCGCCAAATGTGAGTATTTACGAATTACTCAGCGTCACCTTCAACGCGTGCCGCAGCTTCTTTGATAAGAGGCTGAAGTTCACCTTTTTGGAACATTTCCAAAATGATGTCACAACCACCGATCAGCTCACCTTCAACCCACAGTTGTGGGAATGTAGGCCATTGAGCGTATTTTGGTAGCTCAGCGCGGATATCTGGGTTTTGTAGAATGTCTACGTAAGCGAACTTCTCACCACATGCCATTAGAGCTTGTGCTGCTTGAGAAGAGAAACCACAGCTAGGTAGTTTCGGTGATCCTTTCATGTACAGCAGGATTGCGTTTTCAGAGATCTGCTGTTTGATTTTATCGATAGTTTCCATCGCTTCCTCATTCATGGACGTGAACTTTAATTATTGCCACATTCTACTCAATAAACACAGAATAAAAACCATATAATTAGTAAGTCTTTGCCCCTTTCCTCTTAAAATATTTTCATATCGGGGTTTTAATAAAGTAAAAACTTGCTAAAATACTTTTCAAGTCAGTCGTAACGACTACATATAAATAAAAACACTGGAAGCAATCGAAAGGTAACCCTTTCATATCTATGGAGAATCGAGCAATGGCATTTGAACTACCAGCTCTTCCTTACGCGAAAGACGCACTAGAACCACACATCTCTGCAGAGACTCTAGATTTCCACCACGGTAAGCACCACAACACTTACGTTGTTAAGCTAAACGGTCTTATCCCTGGTACTGAGTTCGAAGGCAAAACATTAGAAGAGATCATCAAGACTTCTACTGGTGGCGTATTTAACAACGCAGCACAGATCTGGAACCACACGTTCTACTGGCACTGCCTAGCGCCAAACGCGGGCGGCGAGCCAACTGGTGCAGTTGCTGATGCAATCAACGCTGCATTCGGTTCTTTCGAAGAATTCAAAGCGAAGTTCACTGACGCAGCAATCAACAACTTTGGTTCTTCATGGACTTGGTTAGTTAAGAAAGCTGACGGTTCTCTAGAGATCGTTAACACTTCTAACGCTGCTACACCTCTAACAGAAGAAGGTACGACTCCACTTCTAACTGTTGACCTGTGGGAACACGCGTACTACATCGATTACCGCAACGTACGTCCTGATTACATGAACGGCTTCTGGGCACTTGTAAACTGGGATTTCGTAGCTGAGAACCTAGCGAAGTAATTAACTTCCCCCTAAGTTCAATTTAGTCATATTCAAAAAGCTCGCATTGTTGCGGGCTTTTTTATTACATCTCTAACCGATTTTTTCAATTAATCCCCTCTTTTTCCTAAAGTTCTTCTCTCCGTTGCCGCTAAAAGTGCATCAAGCGAGGAACATCATGCAAATCCATACTTTAGACAAAGCAGCAATCATCAACGAACTTCAGTTCGGTAATGGTATTAACCATGCCGTACACGAAGGTCGTCGCGCTGATTTCTCGTTGATTCTGTCTATGTTTTCTAACGATGTCCGCGATGTGGTTCCGGTTGAAGAAGTCCAAGAAGTGATCACCAGTGATGACATTCTTCGTCAACAATTCGGTTTATCTCAACCTCAGTCTCTACGTTCTGATAGCAGTAGCTATGAACTTGCAGCAGAACAAGCGAAACAGTTTCATAATGCTGGCTTGCCTTCGGCAAAACTGAGCCACTACCTAAAGCCTGATGCACTCACTTACCTTCCTGAAGACACATTTAATCTACCAGAAGAGGTTTATCACAACCTTTCAGGTCACGAGCGCCGCAGCTTAGGTGAGCGCAACAAAACCCTTATTCCCGATGCAGGTTTGTACAATCAACTAGTGACAGCTCAACGTCATTACCAAATCCAAACTCAAGCATAACGTTTCACTTTTCCGCCAAGCGCTTACATTCCAAGCACGTCAGAAATGTGACGCCTTACAAATTCCTAAACAATAATTGTCGCGCAAAAGCGTTAGTTTGAGCCTTTTCACACTGAGCTCAAATAAATTCATCCATGCTGATAGCACAAACCACTGATGTATTGTTTAACACAAGAAATTACAGTGAAGGTGCTATGGATATTAAAGACTCAATCATTCTCGTCACATCTGCAGGCTCTGTATTGGGCAGGACTTGCTCCAACCACTTTGCCCATCTTGGGGCAACGTTGGTACTTTGTGATCAGAACCCTAGTGCCTTGAAGGCAAGCTACGAGCAAATCAGTGCGTTTTCCGACAGGGTATATGCGATGAATGTGTGCAATGACAACACGACATCCATCAACTTATTGTTCGACCAAATAGAGTCGCAATTAGGTGCGACTCCCGATGTAATCGTAAACTGCTGGACTAGCTCACCAATGCCAAGCTTAATGGCTCCAGAGCCAATGAGTACCTACATTGACCACCTTTCTTCTGCGGCTCGCTTTCTCTATACCTATGGGCAAGTCAGTGCTGAACGATTTCGTTCGAGAGAGAAGAAAGGCGTGATCGTTAACGTTATCTCACATGACAACCATGAAGATCTCACTGGAGTAGAGAGCATGGCAGCACTGGTGTCTGGCTTTACTCACAGCTGGGCAAAAGAGCTGACCCCTTTCAATATTCGTGTGGGTGGCGTCATCCCATCCGTAAACCATACCAGCGAAGATCTAGACGAGCGACATTGGGCTCAGATCCAAGATGAGTTGGTAAGAAATACCGCCTACATTGTCGCAAATGAGTACTTTAGCGGACGCGTCGTCACGACCGAAGTCTAAGTAAACCTTCCTACCTAAATCCGCCACCTAACAGAGCCGTTGGTAATGTAAAGAACAAAAAAAAGCCCCAGTCTTTCGACTGGGGCTTTGAGTTTTCCCGATTGTAAGTTTCGTGCTAGCGAAAACCTACTTCATAACTAACGTCGTACTTATGCGTTAGCTTTTTCTTTCTTAGCTTTTGGTGCTGCTTCTTTCGCTACTTGGTCTGCTTTCTTCTTGATAACAGTTGTACCTTCGAAAGTTTCGCCTTCAACGAATGCTTTACCGTAGTAAGAAGCCATTAGAACTTCTTTTAGCTCAGTGATTAGAGGGTAACGAGGGTTAGCACCTGTACACTGGTCATCGAACGCTTCAACAGCTAGTTCGTCTAGTTTCGCTACGAAGTCAGCTTCAGAAACACCTGCAGCTTGGATAGACATTGGGATGTCTAGGTCGCCTTTCAGCTCGTCCAACCATGCTAGTAGACGTTCAATCTTCTGAGCAGTACGGTCACCTTCTTGGCTTAGGCCTAGGTGGTCAGCAACCTCAGCATAACGACGACGTGCTTGTGGACGGTCGTATTGAGAGAACGCAGTTTGTTTAGTTGGGTTGTCGTTCGCGTTGTAACGTACAACGTTCGAGATTAGTAGTGCGTTCGCTAGACCGTGAGGTAGGTGGAACTCAGCACCAATCTTGTGCGCCATAGAGTGACAAACACCTAGGAATGCGTTCGCAAATGCGATACCAGCGATCGTTGCCGCGTTGTGTACTTTCTCACGAGCGATTGGGTCGTTTGCACCGTTCGCGTAGCTTGAAGGTAGGTACTCTTTAAGCATCTTAAGTGCTTGTAGAGCTTGACCATCTGAGTACTCGTTCGCAAGAACAGATACGTAAGCTTCTAGAGCGTGAGTTACTGCATCGTAACCACCGAATGCTGTTAGAGACTTAGGCATGTTCATTACTAGGTTAGCATCAACGATAGCCATGTTTGGCGTGATTTCGTAGTCAGCTAGTGGGTACTTAGCACCAGTCTTGTCGTCTGTAACAACAGCGAATGGAGTAACTTCTGAACCAGTACCTGAAGTTGTAGTGATACATACAAGCTCAGCTTTCTTACCCATTTTAGGGAACTTGTAGATACGTTTACGGATGTCCATAAAGCGCATTGCTAGTTCAGCGAAGTGAGTTTCTGGGTGCTCGTACATTACCCACATGATCTTCGCAGCATCCATTGGTGAACCACCACCTAGAGCTAGGATTACGTCAGGTTGGAAGCTCTTCATTGCTTCTGCACCTTTCTCAACAACAGATAGTGTTGGATCCGCTTCTACGTCGAAGAATGTTTGAACTTCGATGCCTTGCTCTTTAAGCAGTTTAACTACTTCATCAGCGTAACCGTTGTTGAATAGGAAACGGTCAGTTACTAGGAATGCGCGTTTCTTACCTTCTAGGTCGCTCATTGCGATTGGAAGGCTACCACGACGGAAGTAGATAGACTTAGGTAGTTTGTGCCACAACATGTTTTCAGCTCGCTTAGCTACAGTTTTCTTGTTGATAAGGTGCTTAGGACCTACGTTCTCAGAGATAGAGTTACCACCCCAAGAACCACAACCTAGAGTTAGAGAAGGTGCTACGTTGAAGTTGTAAAGGTCACCGATACCACCGTGAGTAGTCGGGATGTTTACAAGGATACGTGCAGTCTTCATCTTGTCACCGAAGTAACGGATGCGGTCTGCGTTTACGTCTTGGTTAGTGTAAAGACCAGATGTGTGACCGATACCACCGATTTCAACCATTGTTACCGCTTGAGCAACTGCATCTTCGAAGTTGTCAGCACGGAATAGACCTAGAGTTGGAGATAGTTTCTCGTGAGCGAACTCATCATCGTAAGAAACTTTACCTAGACCTTCACCTACAAGAACTTTTGTGTCAGCAGGAACTTTAACGCCAGCCATTTCAGCGATTGCTGGAGCAGGTTGACCTACGATTTTCGCGTTTAGTGCGCCGTCGATAAGAAGTACTTTACGTACTTTATCAGCGTCAGCTTTAGATAGAACGTGAGCTTTATGAGAAGCGAAACGCTCTTTCACTTCGTCGTAAACTTCGCTAACTACGATTGCAGCTTGCTCAGAAGCACATACTACGCCGTTATCGAAAGTTTTAGACATTAGGATAGAAGCAACAGCACGTTTGATGTCAGCTGTTTCATCGATAACTACAGGAACGTTACCTGCACCTACACCGATAGCTGGCTTACCAGAAGAGTAAGCTGCTTTAACCATGCCTGGACCACCAGTTGCAAGGATAAGAGCGATACCGTCGTGCTTCATAAGAGCGTTAGAAAGCTCTACAGATGGTTGGTCGATCCAACCGATGATGTCTTTTGGTGCACCAGCTGCTACTGCTGCATCTAGAACTAGTTTCGCCGCATCGTTAGTTGAGTTCTTCGCACGTGGGTGTGGCGAGAAGATGATGCCGTTACGAGTTTTTAGAGAGATTAGAGATTTGAAGATAGCAGTAGAAGTCGGGTTAGTCGTTGGAACGATACCACAGATGATACCTACAGGCTCAGCGATAGTCATTGTGCCTAGGTTGTCATCTTCTTCTAAGATGCCACATGTTTTTTCGTCTTTGTATTTGTTGTAGATAAATTCTGAAGCGAAGTGGTTTTTGATTACCTTATCTTCAACAATACCCATTCCAGATTCAGCAACTGCTTGTTGTGCTAGTGGGATACGAGCATGGTTAGCTGCAAGAGAAGCTGCGCGGAAGATTGCATCTACTTTCTCTTGAGAAAATGTTGCGAACTCTTCTTGTGCTGCTTTAACGCGTGCTACTAGAGCATCTAGTTCAGCTAAGTTAGTTACAGGCATGGTGGATCTCCTAAAATAATAAATATTAAAAACTTTTTAGTAAGGTTATTGTCTTTCGTTTTTACTGTTTATCAGCGACTTAACTAACAACCATCTTAGTAAATTGCTTTCAGGGCTGAGTATAATATTTCAGAGTGTGAAAAAAATTGACTTGGATCAGTTCTCACAACTGAAATACCCCCAAAGTAGTGGTTTACCACAACAAAACAACATAAATCATTGATAAACAAATAAATTAAACTTCATTTTTTATTGAGCAAAAAAGAAGCAAACGAACTAAAAACTAAAAGAAATAACAACAATCTGTAAAAAAGTTTCATTTTTAGCCAACAAAATTACATGTGGACCCTAATTTTTGTGCTACTGAGAGTATATCGAATACGTCTTATCTCTCTACAAACCACCTTTCTTTTTGTGAAAAATGTGCGAATGTTAACGTTTGTGTAAATCAGTATGCTCTCTCATCAATTTTCTACGTAACAATTCGTTTCCAGATTGAATACATTTTCTTCAATAATTAGTTTTTCTCACAAATACTAGCCCAAATACGTTAGTTTTTTTCATTTCTTCCTACCGCACTTTTGCCTTACATTACCGCCTAAAATTACCCCCTCTCTTTTTCACTATTGTGAACGTTTACGAGTAAGCAACATGCAGACTTTAGAGTTAGCTATTTTCCTACAGTTTTTCTTAGGTTTGGTCGCAGCAGTGAACCCTGTTGGTATCATGCCTGTGTTCGTATCACTAACCGGTCATATGACACCAGAAGAGAAAAATAAGACCGCCACGACAGCCAACGTTGCCGTTGCGATTATTTTGATCATTTCTCTTTTTGCTGGTCAGTTGTTGCTGGATATGTTCAGTATTTCTCTGGACTCTTTCCGTGTTGCGGGCGGTTTACTACTTCTGAGTATCGCGTTCTCGATGATGAGCGGTAAACTGGGTGAAGATAAGCAAAATAAACAAGAGAAGTCGGAATACGTAAGCCGCGAACAAATCGGTGTAGTACCGCTAGCGATGCCTTTGATGGCAGGTCCAGGTGCAATCAGCTCAACCATTGTTTATGGCGCACGTTACCCAAGTGCACTCGACACGGTTGGTATTAGCGTTACGATCATGCTGTTTTGTTTTTGCTCTTGGTTGTTGTTCCGCTCTGCGCCTTTGATCGTTCGTTTCCTTGGTCAAACAGGCATCAACGTGATTACCCGTATTATGGGTCTAATCTTGGGCGCTCTTGGTATTGAGTTTATTGCTAACGGTTTAAGAAACCTATTCCCTGGTTTAGCCTAAATTTCATAACTTCTGGTATGATGTTGCAATCCGTTTCATTTTAACGCTGACAGTGCAACATCATGCCTCGCAAGTCTTTCAAGCATCATTTATACGTCATTATTTTCGGTACTCATACACGTGCTGGGCGTGCCTTCGATATCGCACTGATTATTGCGATCATTACTTCTCTCGTGGTTTTGATTCTAGAATCACTGCCATCGGTAATGACTGAATGGTCGCGAGAACTGCGTTACATCGAATACACCTTCACAGCCCTATTCACTATTGAGTATTTATTAAGACTGTACTGCTCTCCAAAACCTAAGTCTTACGCCACCAGCTTTTATGGTGTAGTTGATCTGTTAGCGATTCTGCCGACCTATTTAGCGATCTTCTTCCCTGGTGCTTCGTTTATGGGTGTAGTGCGATTACTACGTGTCATGCGTATCTTCCGCATCTTGAAATTGGTGCGCTACCTACAAGATTCCAACATATTGCTGCGCTCTCTATTGATGGCGCGTCGTAAGATTCTTATCTTCTTTAGCACCGTAGGTATTCTGGTCACCATTTTCGGCGCACTGATTTTCGTTATTGAAGGTCCGCACAACGGCTTTACGAGTATTCCTAAAAGCATCTACTGGGCGATCGTAACGATTACCACTGTTGGGTATGGCGACATGGTGCCGCAAACTCACCTTGGGAAAGCCATCGCATCATTAACTATGCTGCTCGGTTATTCGATACTTGCGGTCCCAACCGGCATTATCACTGCAGAACTCAGTAATGAGATGAATGCGCACAAACAATTAGTAAAGTGCCCGAATTGTAATCGCTCTGGTCATGATTCAGATGCGATGCACTGTAAGCATTGTGGCAGTGAACTAGCAGATCCTGATAATCGCGTCGTGAGTGCGGACGAGGAAGAATAGAACAGGAATCGGCTTTCGATGCCTAAAGTGGAGCGATCCCGAGTCTCAGGGCGTGATGCCTCCAACAAGAGATTCCCGACTGCGCTCCTTCGTCGCTTTCGGGAATGACGCGGCGTTAGTTTGGAGAACAATATCTCTCACTCTCACTCTCACTCTCACTCTCAAGAACGAGGGTGCCAGCCCCTCTATTTGTCTCTCTTAATAAAGAACTTTCGCAAAGTACAGCCCGTTCCGTACTCCAGACTTACGATCAAAAAAGCCGATGAATTCACATCGGCTTTTATATAGCTTTTGGCTCTCAAGAAACGCAGTGTTCGTTCTTTTACGCTTTCTCAGCAAGAATGATGCGTAGAGTACGGCGTAATGGCTCTGCTGCACCCCATAATAGCTGGTCACCGACAGTGAACGCATTTAGGAAGTCATCGCCCATTGCCATCTTACGTAGACGACCAACAGGGATTGACAGGGTACCTGTTACTTTCGCAGGCGTAAGTTCTTGAGCCGTGATGTCGCGGTCATTCGGAATCACTTTTACCCAGTCGTTGTGCGTTGCGATGATTTCTTCGATTTCATCCATTGGCACATTTTGCTTAAGCTTGATAGTCAGTGCTTGAGAGTGACTACGCATTGCACCGATACGAACACACGTACCATCAATTGGCACTGGTGCATTTTGGAAACCAAGGATCTTGTTCGCTTCTACACCCGCTTTCCACTCTTCTTTACTTTGACCGTTGTCGCGCTTGACGTCGATCCAAGGAATCAAAGAGCCAGCTAGTGGCACACCAAACTTATCGGTTGGGAATGAAGAGCCGCGCATGGTGTCGGCAACTTTTTTATCGATATCGAGAATTGAACTCGCTGGATTTGCTAGTTCAGAGCTTACTGAGTCGTTGATTACGCCCATCTGAGAAATCAGCTCACGCATGTTTTGCGCGCCTGCACCAGATGCCGCCTGGTACGTCATCGCACTCGTCCACTCGACAAGACCTTTCTCAAACAGACCGCCAAGACCCATAAGCATCAAGCTAACGGTACAGTTACCACCAACAAACGTGTTTGTACCACCGTGAATGCCTTGTTGAATTTGTTTCAGGTTAACGGGGTCCAGCGTAATGATAGAGTCGTCGACCATACGAAGTGTCGAAGCAGCATCGATCCAGTAACCTTTCCAGCCAGCTTGACGAAGCGCTGGATAAACTTTCTCTGTATAACCACCACCTTGACACGTAATCACTGCATCAAGTTGTTTTAAACTGTCAATATCGAACGCATCTTGAAGTAAACCAGCTTCTTTACCTAAGTTTGGAGCTGGGATACCTATTTGAGACGTACTGTAGAAAACTGGCTCGATCAAATCGAAATCTTTCTCTTCAACCATACGTTGCATTAGGACTGAACCCACCATGCCACGCCAACCAACTAAACCTACTCTCATCGCACTAACTCTCCATGTATATTTTTGAAACTTTCTCCATAGTTCAATTTTCGACACAAAATCTCAAGCCCTAATTTGCAAATAAACACAACTTTTTTAACGTTTACCGCGAATTTTTATAATCCAAGGTATTTTCTTCTCTTTTCTTATCGGTTGAGCACTAAAACCTACCGAGAAAACTGCCAACACTGCGCTACATGGTCTTACCACTCAGTGAGAAAACAACATTTGCAGCACATATTTTTTACATCACAAAACATTTCAAACTATTAAACTTAAAGTTTTTTAGTTATTAATTTCACAAGCAAACGTTTTATCGGATGAAAGTCAAGATAAAGCACCAAATGTTCGAAATATAATTTTTGTTAATGTATGTTATGCGCGATTAAAACAGGGAGCGGCCTTCCTCTATTGCTCCATGAACGACAGAGGCACATATGAAGCAAGTTACAACACGTCTTCCTAGTCTGATACAGGTATTTATCTCACTAGGTTTGTTTCTTCTTTTGGCATTTTCATTTACTGCCAAATTAGACCTTCCAATCCAGCTTGCGCTGTACATTGGTTGGTTCATTATCATGTTATTGGGTCTAAGATTAGGTCACCAATACAAAGACCTTGAAAAAGCAGCACTAAACGGGATTTCTAATGGTTTAGGTGCCGTGCTGATCCTTCTTGCTGTAGGTGCCTTAGTCGGTACTTGGATCTCTGGTGGTATCGTACCAACCATCATCTACTACGGCTTAAAAGCCATTCACCCTTCTATCTTCTTGTTAGCGACAATGATCATCTGTTCTTTGACTGCGTTAGCAACAGGCACTTCTTGGGGTGCGGCAGGTACTGCTGGTATTGCCATGATGGGAATTGGTCAAGGTCTTGGGGTTCCAGCACCAATTACAGCTGGCGCGGTTTTATCAGGTTGTTACTTTGGCGACAAAATGTCTCCACTTTCTGATTCCGTGATTCTTGCTTCTTCAATGTCAAACGTAGAAGTCGTAGAGCACATCAAAGGGATGCTGCCTATTGCCCTGATCAGTTACATCATTACGGGTATTATGTTTACTGCATTTGGCTTCCACTTCGCAGGTAAAGTGGATATGAGCCAAGTGGACTCAGTAATTCAGGCTATGGAACAACAATTTTTCATTACGCCTTATTCTTTTGTTCCAGTCATTATCGTATTGGCTCTACTCGCTATGCGCATGCCTTCTTTCCCTGTGATCAGCTTCGGTTCACTACTAGGTATTATCTGGGCAGTAATGATTCAGGATGTAGACTTCCTAACGGCATTCAATACCGCTTGGGCACCATTTGCAATTTCTTCGGGTGTGGATTTCATTGACTCGATTCTGAACCGAGGCGGTATGTCTTCTATGCTAGGTTCTGTTGCAGTTATCGTATTTGGTCTTGGTTTTGGTGGCTTGCTAGATAAGGTGGGCGTGCTTGAGACAATTGCGAAACTGTTCGAGCGACGTGTTCAAAGTGCGGGTTCTCTGGCCACAAGCACCATTGGTACAGCTTTCATGGGTAACGTATTCGGCTCGGCGATGTACGTATCACTGATTCTGACACCAAAAATCTGTGCGAAAAACTACGATCGCCTTGGCTACAAACGTAAAAACCTATCTCGTAACGCCGAGTTCGGTGGTACGTTAACGTCAGGTATGGTGCCTTGGAGTGATAACGGCATCTACATGGCGAGTATTCTGGGTGTGGCAACATTGTCTTACGCGCCATTCATGTGGTTGAGCTTCGTGTGTATTATCGTCACTATCTTCACGTCGTACATGGGTTGGTTTGTCGATAAATGCGAACCAACAGCACCAGCAACAGAAGAACAAGCAGAAGGTGAACTAAAGCAGCAAACGGCTTAAATAGTTCTAACTTTCAATAGAATAGAAAAAGGACCGACGATTCGGTCCTTTTTTATGTTTGTCGTTTGGCTAAGCTCCGGCTAATCAGGCAGATTTGGTACCTGCTCTTACCGCTGAACGTTTACCTAAGGCGTAGCCCAAAACAAGAGGAGCAAAGAAGATCACTAGGATGAACAAAATGAAGTAGATGATGGTGCTCTTCACCAGTTCGATCAGTTTATCCATTGCAAGGTTCACAACCTCTTGCGAAACGTGGTCGAGGTCTTGCGCAAACTTCTCTCTTTCGTTTGTAATAATTTGAGCAATCTCTTGGCGTTCTCTCGCCACCATTTTTTCTAGTGCTTGTCGCTCTTCACTCAACTGAACCAAGCGCTCTTCTGTTTTCTGGTCGATATCTTCAACAAGTGGCTGCAACTGCACTGCCATTTGCTGTGCCAAGTTACGCATATACTCTGGGTTATTATCGATAAAGTCTTTCAACGACTCAGAAGTAACCTTCAAGCTGTTTAGCGCTGCATTTACTTGTTCGATACTTGCTGAGCTATTGAGTGCGAGCAACTGCGCTTTCCACGTCATGATTTTTGGTGTTTGTTCAGACACTAAGCTCAAACGATCAGACACATCACCGATAGCCTCAGGCATCGTACCCAATGTCGTTACAGCTTCTTCCTCACTGATCTGATTCGCTTGTAACCAAGCTCGATAAGCTGGTGTACGGATCATACTCAAATCCGCGAATGGGTATTTCTCAACAAAGTCAGCCACAAACACTTTGGTTTTCGAGTACACGTCTTTTTTCAACAAAGATTGTGCAAGCTTATCGACTTCCTTGGCTAAGTGAGCAGACACTTGTTGTGCTTCCCCGGTAGTGAATAGATCTTTCCCTGCACCGACACTGAAGAACTGGTCCATTTGGTGAGTAAATACCCACGTGTCAATCAGCGCCGCCATTGGCGAGACTTGGTAAGCGGCAGCTTGAAGCCCTTCTTCCGCATTGATTTTCCAAAGTAAAATATAAGATTGGTTTACTTTATCGTTAGGCTCGTAGTTGTCTTGGAGCACATCGGCAGCTTGCTCCACTTGAGCAAAGAACTGCTGAGCGTATTCACGCGTCATAATGCGCATGTTTAGCTCTTGTTTGGTGAGCGGTACAGTTTGACTATCGATTTTTACTTCTAAGAGAGAGCATCCCGAAAGGCTTAAAACCAGACAGGCTATCAACCAAGAAGACAGTCGGCGGATGAACATGAAATTACCTATGATCAAATGGTGTAGGACAGGAACAGTGACGAACTAAAGCATAAGGTTCGCAAGCGCCCCTTAATACCTGAATCTCTACTATTTTAAGTCAGAGGAATATCAATCTGTTAGCACTTCTCGAATGTTTTCACTATTAAGAACTGCCTCAGCAAAAAGTGTCGTTTTCTTCAGGGTATCTTCCAACATATCCAGCTTGCCTGTAACGACTTCCTGACCTTGTTTAATTAAAGATTCGATATCCCCAGATATATAGTGTAGAGGCATCGCCCCAATGCTGCCTGACACTCCCTTCAAGCTATGGGCGATACGCTGAGCGTGTTCTTCATCCTTACCCTCAGCTATCAATGTTCTTAGCTTCGTACCATCTTCAGAATGATCTTGTATGAAAACCTCTAACAACATACGCACAGACTCTTCATCACCAGAGAGCGAATCAAGCATTTTCTCTATATCGATATAAGGCTCATCCGTCTCCACGCTCACACTCGCGGCTAAAGAAGATGCATCGTCATTCTCTTCTTCTAGAGGTGTGGTTGGTTTTACCACATCCACTGGCATGCGCTCCTCACCACTTGGCTCGGTAACTTGCTTCTCTGTCGGCAAAATCACTTCAGATGGGTTCGGCTTCATTGGTGTATCCGTTTTTTCACAAGGTTGAATTGGAGCATCTAAGACTGGAGTTTCCTTGTAGAACAGAGCCCAAGAAACCACCGCGAGTAAGGAACCACTTACTAACACTAAAAAGGAGATGTAAAACATCAGCTTTTGTTCAAGGGAGTTAATGACAGAGGCAAACTGATTAGAAAATTCAGGGTTAAGCAATTGGCTAGCGAGGTGGCTGCCTTGAGCATGAGCGGCAAGCACGCTTGACGTTTGAGCCAATCGACGTTGGAATGCCCCTTGCTCTTTATGCTCTAGCTTTTGTGATTCGGTAAAAAGAGAATCAAGCTCTTGGTAAGTATCTGAGCTTGTCGCTGCATCGCTAAACATAGCTTCTAAGACCAAAGCACCTAAGCGATAGTACATGGTTCTCAGTTGCTCAGAGTTACTGGCTGACTCTCGGCTATTATGGAGTTGGTCAGCCAGAGCGACTAGCTCACTATCGCTACCGATAAATGTTCTCGCGCCTTCAAGAAAGCGATCAGTTGAATAAAGCAGTTGCGTTAAGTCCGGACCACCCCAGCGGTCAGAGTACTCGCTCTGCAATTGCAAACGAACTGCATAAACAAGCTGAAGTTTGAGAGAGACTTGGTCAACGTGCTGAGCACGATAAGGCAGCTCAAAGTTAAAGATATGACGCACTTCATCAACCTTGCCGCTGAGTTCATCAACGGTTGAAATCGTACGTATGGTTTGTTGAGCTTGCAGCCAAATACCCACGGCAAAGGCACACCATACCGCAAACAAAAACCAGATTGCTTGTTTTATTCCCTCTTTGAATTGCAGCAACGCCCATTCCTCAATTATCTCTATTAATAACAAGCATATACCATGAATTGCGCTTTTAGTGTGCACACTTCACATAAAAAAAGAGAGCACAATGCTCTCTTCTTTCAATTAATTACGGCTCAACTGATCTTTCAAGTTTGGCGGTGTGCCTTTAATCGTAAGCGTGTCTGTCTCTGGATCGTAGAAAATACGCTCACCCAGCAACAGGCTATCAAAACTAATATTTAAGCCGCCACCAGCACCAACGTACTTAGTCAGTTTACGCACTGTAGAACGGTCGCCTGGGAATGACTCTTCCAACTCGTAACCTTGCTCTTTGGTGAAATCCATAAAGCTAGTACCATCTTGGCTAGGAGGAAGCTCACCAGACAGTTCAGAGATTTGCACCTCGTCGCCTGATTTAATTTGCTCGTTACAGTAATTGTAAACCTGCTTTTTGTATTCGTTCGCTTCTTGCTTTTCTAACTTAGAATCGGCACAGAAATCTTCCACCGCCTGCATCAGCACTTGGTTTTGCTGTTTAGTGTCTAAACCAACATCCGCTTGCAAGAAATCCAAGAAGAAGTCTGCCACTTTACGACCTACGCGACCTTTGATGTAAGAAAGGTAACGGTTTGAATCACGATCAGTGTCATAACTCGATAGATCGATGCGTGCCGCGATATCCATCTTAGTGATGTCTAAATAATCCGTAGCATCGATATCTAAGCCTTCTGTCACTTTTAGGCTTTGGTTCATTGGTAAGATACCAATAAATAAATAATCCGTAGCCAAGCTTTGATACTCAGCAAAGACTAAGATACCTTCGTCAGCAAATGGGTACTTGATCAACTCTTCTTTCAAGCGATTTGCACTAATTTGTGAGAAATCATAAAAATCTCTCTCTCCTTTGCGCATTTCTTGAAGCCAAAACTGAAATTCGCTGTCTGATTGGAAAGAGCCGAAGCCTTTTCCTGCTTTAGAATGGAATACGCGATGCAGTTCCGCGACAAGGTTTTCTGTTGAGGTATCGTTTTCTAACGACGCCGGGCGAAGTTTAACAACCAGTTCGTCCTGATCGTTTTTGCACAATTGATGCAGAATAACGTTTGAAAGATGAAGGCTCATAGTGATTTTATCTTGCTACAAGGTTTAAGTTGTTGGGCATTGTAGGTTATCATAAGCCGCTTTTACTATCATTATTAGAGTCTTTATGCCGATTACATCTAAATATACTGACGAACAAGTAGAGAAAATTCTTGCTGAAGTGGGTGCTGTTCTTGAAAAACACGCTGCTTCTCCTGAGTTGACGCTAATGATTGCCGGAAATATCGCAACCAATGTCTTAAATCAACAAGTTGCTGCTTCACAACGCAAAGTTATTGCTGAAAAATTTGCTCAGGCACTGATGTCTTCTCTTGAAGCGCCAAAATCACACTAAAAACGGATAATAGAACAAGTACATGGTAGACAGCGGAAACTCATACGGCGAACGCGTATCCCGACTAGTAGGTTGGGGGCATTGGTTTGCATTCTTCAACATCGTCGCTTCGATGTTGATAGGTACACGCTATATCGTTCAATCGCCTTGGCCAGAAACCCTGATGGGTCAATTCTATTTGGCGGTTTCGTGGGTGGGGCATTTTGGTTTTCTTGTTTTTGCTCTGTACTTATTGGTTCTATTTCCGCTGACGTTTGTCCTGCCATCTAGGAAACTCTTCCGTTTGGTGGCAGTGATATTTGCTACGGTTGGTCAAACCGTGCTGCTGATTGATACTCAAGCGTATCAATCAATTAATCTGCACCTAAACCCTGTGGTTTGGGAGTTGTTGTTTAGCGAAGATAAAAGCGCACTCAGCTCAGATCTCCAACATTTATTTGTTGTGATGCCGCTGATCTTCCTTGTTCAACTCGCTTTATCTGAATGGGTATGGCGTAAACAGCGCAAACTTTCTCATAAACACGTTGGTCGACCATTGGCCGCCGTGTTCTTCTTAAGCTTCATCGCAAGCCATTTGGTTTACATCTGGGCTGATGCTTACTTCTACAATCCTATTACCAGCCAACGCTCTAACTTCCCACTGTCATACCCTATGACGGCGAAGAGCTTTATGGAAAAACACGGTCTTCTTGACCGCGAAGAGTACCTAAAACGCTTAGCTGAGAACCAAGGTAATATTGATTTAGTAAGCTACCCACTAGAGAAGCTAGAATTCAATCGTCGTGTTAACAAGTTAAACGTGCTGATGATCAGCGTGAACAACTTACGTGCCGACGCATTGAATCAAGACGAAATGCCGAACTTGTACCAGTTCGCACAAGACAATCAAAACTTTGTTAATCATTACAGTTCGAGCAATGATACATACGGTGCATTTGGGTTGTTCTATGGTTTACCGAGTAGCTACGCAAGTAGTATCAAAGCTCAAGGTAGCGCACCAGTTATGCTAGATGTACTGAAAGATCAGGGTTATAGCTTTGGTTTATTCAGTGGCAATGGCTTTGAAGAAGACTTGTATTCTGAAGTTATCTTCCGCGGCTTAAACTTGGCAAACTCACTCGATGGAAGCCAAGCTCATACCGATCCACAATCTATTTCTGCTTGGAACACATGGCTAACAGAGCAAGCCCAGCAGCCTTGGTTTAGCTTCATTGAAGTGACAACCGTTGATAACTTCGAATCAGAAACGATGGCAGCAAATGAAGAGCTCCCTGCTAGCGAGCGATTCAAGCAAGCTTACGAGCAAGCGGTAAAATCGGCTGATAAAACAGTTGCGAAGATCATCGCAGACCTAGAAGAAAAGCAACTGCTTGCAAACACGATTGTGGTTATTACCTCAAACCATGGTAGCGAGTTCAACGAAACCAATACCAACAGTTGGGGCGCAAACAGCAACTACAGCAGATATCAACTGCAAGTGCCTATGGTTATCCATTGGCCAGGTATGCTACCAGCGGAATTTACCCACAGTACAAGCCACTTAGACTTGTCAGTGACACTGTTGCAAGACATGCTGGGCGTATCTTCAAACCCATACGATTACAGCAGCGGGCGTAATTTGTTTGATGAAAGTCGCCGTCGTTGGATCTTAGCCGGCGATACACGTGAAATCGCACTGATCACCGGCTCTCAAACGACCGTTATCGATAAGTTTGGTAACTACAAGCTGTACGATGACAATTACAAGCGTTTGCGCGAAACATCGCCTAAACTGCCTGTTCTAATGCAAGGTTTGACAGAGCTTCAACGCTTCTATTCTAAAAGCAATTAATTGAACAAAAGCTCTCCACCCGGAGAGCTTTTTTGATTCTTTTCTCCACAAACAACACAAAATCGTGCACTAAACGTCCAAACGATTCATTTTAGGGTTTACAAGATTTTCAAAGCCTTATATTATGCGCCTCAACAACGGAGAGATGGCTGAGTGGTTGAAAGCACCGGTCTTGAAAACCGGCATACGTTAATAGCGTATCTAGGGTTCAAATCCCTATCTCTCCGCCACATTTAGAAAGCCCGTTGAGAAATCAGCGGGCTTTCGTCGTTTTAGCGCTCGGAGAATTACGGGATTTCTAAATCCCTAGTTGAGCGCACCCCCGGACTAGGCGTCCCCGCACTCAGCCACATTTAAAAAGCTCGTCGAGAAATCAACGAGCTTTTATCATTTTAGCGCTCGGAGAATTACGGGGTTTCTAAATCCCTAGTTGAGTACAACCTCGATACGTAGCCACTCTTAGAAATGTTCGTTGCGATGCGAATCAAAAAGAGTGCCACTACTCCAAACATTTATCACTCCTCAACTGATAAGAAAAAAGCCCACAACCTGAAGTGTAGGTGTACCTTGAGAATGACTTACATTTATTATTAGGCGAATTATAAGGTGTTTATAACTGTTGCTAAGGTTACAGCTAACCTAATATTCATCTCGGCAAATGACAGGACTCTCTTTCTGGCATGTGCTAAATCCATCTATTTGTTGCTTAGACAACGTCAAAGGCTAGGAAAATAAAAAGGGAAAGGATTCCCATCTTAACACCCCAATCAAGTGTAAAACCCGTTAATTATTGATGTCGTCTTCATCGCATTCCCGCGACTTGGTTAACCCTTCTTGATTTTGCTTTTCATGCAAAGCTTCGATTAACTTTTTATCAACTTCTGCAAAATATAGGTCTTCGATTGCTTTCTCCCGCAAACGCAGCTTTTCCGTAAAATCCATACGCTGCCGCCTCTTTTTTGACAATACTCACCTTAAGTATAGGTCTTAGGCTTGCCACAATAAAAAAGGTGAGACATCAGTGCCTCACCTTTCACAATCATTGGTTCTACTATCGTGGTTTATATACGCTTTCTGCGGCATTGATAAGCTGCATGTGAATGGGTACTAAATCTGAGTGATTACTTCGATACCCACCACCAACAACAGCGGCAACAGGAATCCCTTTATCTTTCATCAACTGCATTATGAAACGGTCTCGTTCATATATCCCTTGCGTGGATACGTCAAAATAACCAAGTTCATCGTCGGTATGTATATCTACACCCGCATCATAGATAACCATATCCGGGCGGTGCAGGTTGAGCGCCATTTCAACCACTTCTTTAAACGTCATTAAGAAAGTATCGTCACTGGTTCCTCGGCTCAACGGAACGTCGAGATCTGAATCCGGTTTCCTCGCGGGAAAGTTCTTATCACAATGGAAAGACAGGGTGATGATATCAAGCTCGTCTGCACATAAAGTTGCAGTACCATCACCGTGGTGCACATCGCTATCAATAATAAGCACTTTGTCTACGTGCTCTGTCTCCAGCATGTGTTTTGCCGCGATCACCAAATCATTGAATAGACAAAAACCACTTCCAAAATCTTTATGCGCATGATGGTAGCCACCGCTAAGGTGAATCGCGACACCGTGCTCTAATGCCTTTTCTGCAGTCAAAACGGTGCCCGCTGTCGACATAAGCGTCCGCGAGACTAAGGTCTCACTCCAAGGAAATCCTATTCGACGCATTTTAGCTGCCGGCATATCGCCACTAACAAGCAAATCCACATACTCCCCACTATGAACCAGCTTGATCTCATCCACGTTAAGCGGTTGAGGTTGGGAAAATTCGATATGTTGTCCCCAATCTTGTTGAACCAACTTGTCCTTCACCGCTTGATAAAGGTATTGGTACTTCATAATTGGATAACGGTGACCTTCCGGCAGTTCCAGTTGTGAGTAGATGGGATGATAGATCAGTGGCAACATGAGACATTCTTTTCAACAATCATTGTGAAATAGTACCAACTCCAAGAGTTGATTAAAAAGGAAATTAATTGATAATGATTTTCAATATCAATTAATTTCCTTTCATTATGAACAAAACGTTATATACGATCCTTGGCGCTTTCTTTGGCTCTTTTTGCGCGATATCGCTTTTCATGTCAATGATGGTTGGAGCTTGGTGGCTGGTTGATTTTATTGCTCTGAGCTAACACAATGATCTTACTTCTATATCACCTAATTGAATCACACAGATAGGCACACCCATGAGTCAGACAGTCTTTATCACCGGAGCAAATCGCGGCATAGGCTTGAGCCTAACAACACTGTATTTACAACAAGGTGCTCACGTACATGCGACCAGTCGCAATCTAGCAGAAAGCAAAGATCTGCAAGCGTTAGCATCAAACTATGACACGTTAACTTTGCATGAGTTAGACGTCACCAATTACGACGATGTTACTGAGTTAGCTAACCAACTCCCTGCTATCGATCTGCTGATCAACAATGCTGGGTATTACGGGCCGAAAGGTTATGGTTTTGGAAATACAGACGTTGATGAATGGCGTCAAGTATTCGAGATAAATACGATCGCGCCCTTAAAGCTTGTCGAGAGCTTCTATCCTGTAATGAAAAAAGGGATAACTAAGAAGATCGCATGTATCTCTTCTAAAGTTGGCAGCATGACAGAAAATACCTCTGGAGGTGGTTACATCTATCGCTCTTCTAAAGCTGCACTAAACTCAGTAGTAAAAAGCTTAAGTAATGATTTAACAGGAGAAGGTTTTACCGTACTCGCCCTACACCCAGGCTGGGTACAAACAGCAATGGGCGGACCAAACGCCCTTATCGATACTCAAACCTCCGCAGCAGGTCTTGCAAAAGTAATAGAGCAAAGCTCGCAGGAAAACTCTGGTCAGTTCATCAACTACGACGGAACCATGCTTCCTTGGTAATCTTTCGCAATCAATAGATTAAAGTTGGGTCACGACAATCTAATCGTGTCGTGATCTTTCTATCCCCCCTTCTTTATCTCATCACTTTACTTGAATTTCACTCATTCCTATCCAGACTTAGTGAGGATATCGACCACTAAGGAGAGTAACCATGGCTGCAGATAAAGATCTGGTCAATTTCAGTGAAGATCATGAACTCAATTACTGCTTGAGAAGTGCAGGTAAACGTCAAACTCAAGCGAACCGAGACACGCTTGTCGACTTGGGACGACAAGTAAAGCAAGATTTAGGAAAGCGTGTTTTAACGCAAGATGATGTGCGCGGTGCGATACAAAGTAATGGGGAGCTATTTGATTAGCAGCGATCCATAAATGATAAAAAGCGGCACTCCAGGTGCCGCTTCGCTTATTGATTATTTAGACACTTTCTACCTAAGTAACCTCGAGATGCTAGGTTCAGCGAGAATGACTTGGTTTGTAGACGCGACGGCGATTTAAAGGTTTAGTGGGTCTAAATCAAGAATCGGCAACAAAGTATACAAGCCAAGACCCTTATATTTGCAAAGAGTGCCCTTTGGGAGCGTGTCTTTGACTCGCTTTTTTAGTCAAACAAATGGCTACGTCAAACAACTTGGAAAGAGCTGGCTATTACGCTGCGTTGTTTTCCTTGACCTCGAATCAATGACAACGCTCTGAATCCTGCATCTTGAAGTCACTTGGGTATACGTTTGCCTGTACTCGACTTTGATGTGCTCTTTTTGGAATAGCTGCGCTTCTTGCGTTTAAATGCAGGACGCTCGACTTTAGGAAGGTGACGTAAAGAATCTGGAATAGGACCGGACTTCACCTCGCCCATCAAACCATCGATACGTTGCTCTAACGCCTGCATAAAAGGTTGATAAGCTTGATTTCGCTCTGCCATACCCTGCAATTGGTGTTCCCAATGTGCTGTCATATCGGGATAAGTCGAGTCCATCGGCAAAGCATGGATCAAACCACGACCTGCTGGTGAGCTTAAAATCGACTTTCCCTGACGCGTTAAAAGTTGGCGCTTAAACAAGGTGTCTAAAATACCGGCTCTGGTCGCTTCTGTTCCCAAACCGTCTGTATCGCGTAAGATCTTCTTCAGTTCTTTGTCTGCTACGTAACGCGCAATCCCAGTCATCGCTTGCAGCAATGTCGCTTCAGTAAAATGCTTTGGAGGTTCTGTCTTACGGTCTTTAATTTCCCCTTCCCGACACGTCAGTACCGTACCTTCTTGTAATGGCGGTACAGCATCGATGCCCTCGTCCTCTTTGTCCGTTTTCCCCATGAGTGCTTTCCACCCCGGAGAAACCAACTGGCGACCTTTAGCGATAAACGTGCCACCAGCGATATCAAATACAAGCTTCGCTTCTGCGTAAATGGCAGCTGGATAGAATTGCATTAAATATTGACGTGCAATGAGTTGATACACCTTCATCTCATTACCTGACAACGCGTTCACATTTGCTTGTTTAGGCGTTGGGATAATTGCGTGGTGAGCATCAACTTTTTTGTCGTTCCACGCTTTGGACTTAATTGACAAATCCGCACCTTGCACCGCACTTTGTAGCTCTTTGGCATTGTTGGAGATAGCAGAGGTAACAGAACCCGCTTGTGCGTAATGCTCCATAGGCAAGTAACGACAATCCGAACGCGGGTAAGTGATCAACTTATGTTTTTCATAGAGAGCCTGACAGGTATCTAGTACTTGTTGTGCGCTCATCCCATAACGTTTAGCAGCATCGATTTGTAACGCAGATAGTGAATAGGGAAGCGGAGCCGATTGCTTGGTTTGCTTTTGTTCTGATTCGGTCACTTTGGCGGGCTGATTGGCAATGCGATTCGCCACGTTCTCTACGAGCTTTCTACTCAGAACGCGCCCCTCTTCGTCTTGCCATGGTTTACACGCCTCACTAGGTTTCCAACGCGCACGTATATCAAACGAACCATTTTGATCTTGATATGGAATTAAAGCATGCAGCGTGAAGTAGTCTTTCGGCACAAAGTTCTCGATTTCTTCGTCACGACGCACCACCAGACCTAACACTGGAGTTTGCACCCGCCCTACTGACAAAACACCTTGATAGCCCGCTTTTTGGCCCAGCAAAGTGTAAGCACGCGACATGTTCATTCCGTAAAGCCAATCGGCTCGAGAACGCGCCAAAGCAGAAACAGAAAGAGGAATAAAGTCGCGGTTACTGCGCATCGAGCTTAAGGCTCGTTTTACTGCAGGCAAGTTCAAGTCCGAAATCAACAATCGTTGAGTGGCTTCTTTTTTGGTTTTGGAGAGTTTGCAATAGTCCAGAACCTCATCCACTAACAGTTGCCCTTCTCGATCAGGGTCTCCTGCATGAATGACCTCCGTAGCCTCTTTGAGAAGTTTACGGATCACTGTGAGTTGTTTACTGGCACTCTTCCTCGGTCTCAGTTGCCATTGCTGTGGAACAATCGGTAAATCAGCCAGATTCCATTTCTTATACCGTTCGTCATAAGCGTCAGGTTCTACTTGCTCTAACAGGTGACCAATACACCAAGTTACGACATCGCCGTTTCCACAGCGGATAAAGCCTTGATCTTTCTTTTGAGGATTTGGCAACGCAGCCGCTATAGCGCGACCTAGACTTGGTTTTTCAGCAATAAACAGACGAGACATAAAGTTCAGAAAATCAAAACAATGAGGGGGACATTATCTAATGTCCCCCTAACAAATCAAGAAAAACTGTACAGATGAACAGTGATAAGGTCACGATTCTAGATTATTGAAACTCAACGAATTGAGACAGTTCACGCTCTGGCACTTTCATTGGCGTACAACCAGGGGTGCCTAAATACAGGAAGCCTACGATTTGGTCTTTGCCTTCAAGACCAAACGCTTGATGTACTTCTGGATGGAACATCCACTTTCCTGAACGCCAAAAGCCTTGGAAACCTTGGGCAACCGCCGCCATTTGCATCGCTTGCACCGCACAACCTGCAGACAGATATTGTTCCAGTTCTGGGACTTTTTCGTGTTCTGTCACTTTAGCAATCACAGTGATAACCATAGGCGCGCGAAAAGGCGCGTTTTTCACTTTTTCTATCACCGCGTCTTCGCTGTTTTCAGCTTCTGCTGCTCTCACAAGGATATCTGACAACTTTTTAAGACCATCCCCTTGAGCAATAACAAAACGCCAAGGCGTCAATCCTGCGTGATCTGGCGCTCGCAGACCTGCACGAATGATATTTTCTAGAGCTTGCCCTTCTGGTGCAGGCTCAGACAACTTGGCAATAGAACGGCGGTTGAGCAAAAGATCGAGAGCTTCCATGAACAAGTCCTTATTAGGTGAGTTATTATTTTTACGCGTTCACTTTAGCATAATCCACTTTGGCAAATAACACTCTGTTTTATAGGGTTTAAAACCATAAAAAAAGCTGCGCACAAGGCGCAGCCACAAAAGGTTAAGAATGAAAAAGATCCGTCACAGATAACTACAGTTTTACAGCAAGTTTGACGCCTTGACGGATAGCGCGCACCGCATCAAGTTCTCCTGCATGATCTGCGCCGCCAATAATATGCAGTTTTTCACCAAGCTCGTGCCACTTGTCTTCAAATGGACGAACCGACTCTTGCCCGGCACAAATCACCACTTTATCTGCAGCTAACAATTGTTCTTTGCCATTCACATGAATGTGCAAACCAGTATCATCTATCTTGTCGTAAGACACGCCACCATATAAGTGAACACCGCGTTTCTCTAATGTGCGTTTATGAATCCAACCCGTAGTTTTACCCGGACCTTTCCCGACACGACCTTTACGACGTTGTAGAACCCATACTTCTTTATCACTAACAGCATCGGGATAAGGGTATAAACCGCCCGGTTGAGACATCTCTTTGTCGATTCCCCATTCGTGTAGCCAATCATCCAGCGTCTGACCAACTGGTTCAGTGAGCATGGTGGCTACATCGACACCAATACCACCAGCACCAACAATGGCAACTTTCTCGCCTACAGGAGTTTTATCTCGAATGAGTGTTTGATAGTCGATCACTTTTTCTGGATTATCGATGCCATCAATTTTAACTTTACGAGGTTCTACACCCGAAGCCATCACCACTTCATCGTATTCGGTCAATAAGTCATAGTTAGCTTCTGTTTCTAGGTGAAGGTTAACGCCCGTTTCCTCAATGCGATTTGCAAAGTAACGAATCGTTTCACGGAATTCTTCTTTGCCCGGGATTTGCATCGCTAAGCGGAACTGCCCTCCAATGCGGTCATTTTTCTCAAACAGATCCACTTTGTGTCCACGCTCAGCCAATGTAGTAGCACACGCAAGACCGGCAGGACCCGCCCCAATAACTGCAATGTTTTTCTTCTTGAATGCGGGCTCTACGACAATTTCTGTTTCATAACAGGCGAGCGGATTGACCAAACAGCTCGCTCGCTTGCCTTTAAATACGTTATCCAGACACGCTTGGTTGCAACCAATGCAAGTATTAATCAATTGGGACTTCTCTTGTTCAGCCTTAGCGACAAAGTAAGGATCAGCTAAGAAAGGTCGCGCCATTGATACCATATCAGCGTGTCCAGAAGAGAGAATACGTTCAGCTTCGTCAGGGGTATTGATTCGGTTACAAGTAATAATAGGAACCGAAACGTGAGGTTTGACTTTTTCAGTAACCCAAGTAAACGCACCTCGCGGAACTTGAGTCGCAATCGTTGGGATACGAGCCTCGTGCCAACCGATACCAGTATTGATGATGGTTACACCCGCTTCTTCTAGTGCCTTTGCCAGTTCAATCACATCATCAAAGGTGCTGCCTTGCTCAACCAAATCAAGCATAGAGAGTCGGAAAATAATAATGAACTTTTCACCAACCGCTTTGCGCACCGCTTTGACAATTTCAACCGGGAAACGCATGCGTTTTTTGTAGCTGCCGCCCCACTCGTCATAACGCATGTTGGTGCGCTTACATAAAAACTGGTTAATCAAATAACCTTCAGAGCCCATCAGTTCCACGCCATCGTAACCCGCAAGCTGTGCCAATTCAGCACTGTTAGCAAAAGCGTCGATGGTCTTTTTGATCTGACGTTCGCTCATTTCACTAGGTGCAAATTTTGCGATCGGAGCTTTGATTCCCGAAGCACTTTGCGCGAATGGGTGCATCGCATAACGTCCGGCATGAAGAATTTGCAAAGCGATTTTGCCACCATGTTTATGTACGGCTTCTGTCACAACCTGGTGTGCCTTAGCGTGTTTCGGCTTACTAAACTCGGCACTCAAAGGGTGTAGTCGACCACGTAAGTTTGGAGAAAAACCACCCGTCACGATAAGACCTACACCGCCCTTCGCACGCTCTTCATAGAACGCCGCAAGCTTTTGTAGTCCTTCTTTGTGTTCTTCTAAACCGGTGTGCATTGATCCCATCAAGACGCGGTTTCGTAGCTGTGTAAAACCTAAGTCCAATGGTTTTAACAAATTTGGGTACATGGCAGACATCACTAAACATCCATTTTTATTGTTGTGGTCTGACCACAGTACGCCGCAAAAACCAAAAAATCAAACAAGCGTTTACATTTTTGCAACACACGTCAATCTCGCGCTAAACTATGCCAATTGTTGAATGAGCGTGATAAGCTAAAAAAATTGTTATCTTTTGAGATCTTAGAGATAAGACCCCATACTTTGTACTATTAGGGAATGACTATCTCGTTATGGAGACAAGATGAAAAAAATCTTCCAATTTATTGGTCTGATATTTAAGGGAATATGGAAAGCCATTACCTTTGTCAGACTTGCTCTGGCAAATTTGATCTTCCTAGTGATGATTGCCGTCTTTTACTTTGCTTTTACATACACTGGTGAAGGTCAACCTACTGTTGAAAAAGAATCGGCTCTTGTGATGAACCTTTCTGGTCCTATCGTCGAGCAGCGCCGTTATGTTAATCCGATGGACTCCGTCGCAGGTTCAATCCTAGGTAACGAAATTCCGAAAGAAAACGTACTCTTCGATATCGTCGATACCATTCGTTACGCCAAAGACGATCCGAAAGTTTCTGGCTTAGTCCTAGCTTTACGCGATATGCCGGAAACCAACCTGACCAAGCTTCGCTACATCGCCAAAGCGTTGAACGAATTTAAAACGTCAGGCAAGCCTGTCTATGCCGTCGGGGACTTCTACAACCAGAGCCAATACTACCTGGCAAGTTATGCAGATAAAGTGTTCCTAGCACCTGATGGTGGCGTGTTGATCAAGGGTTACAGCTCTTACTCAATGTACTACAAAACCTTGTTAGAGAAGCTAGACGTATCAACACACGTATTCCGTGTTGGTACCTACAAATCCGCAATTGAGCCCTTCATCCGTGACGATATGTCTGATGCAGCGAAAGAATCAGCAACACGCTGGATAACGCAACTTTGGAGTGCCTTTGTCGATGACGTTGCGACTAACCGTAACATTGATGCAAAAGTACTAAACCCAACAATGGATGAGCTCCTTGCTGAAATGAAATCCGTTGATGGTGATCTTGCACAACTTGCTGTGAAAATGGGTCTAGTAGATGAACTTGCAACGCGTCAAGACGTTCGAAAGTTATTCGCAAAAGAATTTGGTAGTGATGGCAAGGACAGTTACAACGCAATTGGTTACTACGATTACCTAGCGACCATGCGCCCTAACTTAATGCCGTCTGAAAATGACATTGCTGTTGTCGTCGCGAGCGGTGCGATTATGGATGGTCAGCAACCACGTGGCACGGTTGGTGGCGATACGGTTGCAAGCCTACTGCGCCAAGCTCGTAATGACGACAAGGTAAAAGCAGTCGTACTTCGAGTGGACAGCCCTGGCGGTAGTGCATTTGCTTCAGAAGTGATCCGTAATGAAGTGGAAGCGCTTAAAGAAGCAGGTAAACCTGTGGTCGTATCTATGTCTAGCCTTGCAGCTTCAGGTGGTTACTGGATCTCAATGAGCGCAGACAAGATCGTTGCTCAACCAACAACACTGACAGGCTCAATTGGTATCTTCAGTGTGATCACTACATTTGAAAAAGGCTTCACTAAACTTGGTATCAGCACCGATGGCGTAGGCACTTCACCATTCTCAGGTGACGGTATCACAACGGGATTGTCTGAAGGTGCGTCTCAAGCATTCCAGCTTGGCATTGAGCACGGTTACAAGCGCTTTATTTCACTGGTGGGGTCCAACCGTGATATGTCTGTGGAAGACGTCGACAAAGTGGCGCAAGGTCGAGTTTGGACAGGTCAAGACGCAATGTCATTCGGCTTGGTGGACCAAATGGGTGACTTCGATGATGCGGTAGAACTGGCTGCGAAATTAGCAGAAGTCGACAACTACGATATCTACTGGGTCGAAGAGCCACTATCGCCAACAGAACAACTGATCCAAGAGTTTATGAATCAGGTCAAAGTATCTCTCGGTATCGACGCGACTGCGTTTTTACCAAAGAGCCTTCAACCTGTCGCTCAACAATTTGAGCAAGACGCAAGCATGCTGCAAAGCTTTAACGATCCAAAAGGTCAATATGCGTTCTGTTTGAACTGCCAAGTGCAATAGCTTTCCTAGCTTAGCCAAAAAGGGGCGTCTCTGTGCGAGATGCCCCTTTTTATTAGGTTTCATTTCGCTATAATCCCCGCCACTGTTCCCCTACATGAAGTAAAGTAGAACGATGACTAGAAAACATATCTACATCGCTTACACCGGTGGCACCATCGGTATGCAAAAATCGGATCACGGCTACGTGCCTGTGGCTGGCTTTATGGAAAAGCAACTAGCCAGTATGCCCGAGTTCCACCGTCCAGAAATGCCGGAATACACTATCCACGAGTACGAACCACTGATCGACTCTTCAGATATGACGCCTGCTGACTGGCAGCAAATCGCAGACGACATCCGTGACAACTACGAAAAATATGATGGTTTTGTGATTTTGCATGGTACTGACACCATGGCATACACCGCTTCAGCCTTGTCTTTCATGTTGGAAAATTTAGGTAAGCCCGTTATCGTGACAGGCTCACAGATTCCGTTGGCTGAGCTACGCTCAGACGGACAAGCAAACCTCCTTAATGCCCTGCACATTGCGGCCAACTACCCAATCAACGAAGTAACACTGTTCTTCAACAACCAGTTGATGCGTGGTAACCGTAGTACCAAATCTCACGCAGATGGATTCAATGCCTTTACTTCA
Source organism: Vibrio sp. SSH13-20 (assembly GCF_040104475.1). Taxonomy (NCBI): domain Bacteria; kingdom Pseudomonadati; phylum Pseudomonadota; class Gammaproteobacteria; order Vibrionales; family Vibrionaceae; genus Vibrio; species Vibrio sp. SSH13-20. Next base: position 460,207 of record NZ_JBECOU010000002.1, on the reverse strand, counting down.
CCTAACCTGCCACCGCTTTTGGAAGCAGGGATCAATATCCAAATCAGTAACAATGTTACGGTTGGTGCAAAACCAGAAGGTGAGTTCAAAGTACACAACATCACGCCACAGCCAATTGGTGTGATCACCATGTACCCTGGCATTTCACACGAAGTAATCCGGAACACGCTACGCCAACCAGTTAACGCTATGATCCTGTTGACGTTCGGTGTAGGTAACGCACCACAAAACCCTGAGCTACTTGGCCATTTAAAAGAAGCCTCAGAACGTGGAGTGATCGTCGTAAACCTGACTCAATGTTTGGCAGGTAAAGTGAACATGGGCGGCTATGCGACAGGTTGTGCCCTGGCAGATTCTGGCGTGATCAGCGGCTTTGATATGACACCAGAAGCGGCACTTGCGAAACTTCACTATCTTCTAAGCCAAAACTTGTCGTATGAAGAGATCAAACTGAAGATGCAAGAAGTGCTTCGAGGTGAAATGAGTCTATAACACGTTCATGACTCCACCGAACACGAAAAAGCCCAATCGAAATGATTGGGCTTTTTACATCTAAAAGGTGAATCAGTTGAGGTTTGGATTAACTCGAACGATGTCACTCTCTTCTTGTTTAAACTGTTTTTTCAATTCTTGCTTGGACTTAAAGCTGATTTCACCACCAGCGGCAACCGTCATATGTTGAGCTTCAGTATTATGTTTTGATTGATACAACATCACAGCTTGCATACATGAGTCTCGCTGCTCTTGAGAAAGTGGTGTACCCTCGGGCCATCTACCTGTTTCTACTGCGTAAACCAATCGATCATAGACTTCTGGAGTTATCGCATCTAATAATTGTTCTGCGTCCATAATGTACCTTCTTATTACATTCTATTTACAGAACATAACGGTATAGAAAACAGAGTCAAGAACCTGAAAATGAATTGGTGTAACGGATCACAAGCAAAACCATGAAACGAACATACTGGTTACTAGCAAGCCTTTTCAGCCTAACATTAACTGGCTGCTTTGAAGGCAATGTCACAACGGAAGAATTGTGTCAAAACAACCCCAAACTTCGCTGCGAGAAGTTAAATATGGACGATGGTCAATGTCGAATTCCGCGAACGAATCTTGTCTGGCATCGTTTTGAATTGCTCAAGAGCCCGACCGAAGCCAATCAAGTGATCGAATATGGCTTGGTGGCAGAGTACCGCAAGTGTCTAGAACTCGCTTCGCAAATCACGCCTATCGATCAAAGTGCGTTAAAACGTAAACGCTTTGATGCCTTGGTGCACAGCATTGATGAACTAGATCGCATTGTGAATGAACTCAAAGGTACAAAAGACCCTGCCACTCTCTATTTTTTATGGTCGCAAACAGGTGACACACAAGCTCGCCGACAGTTTTTACAAATGGAAGGTTCGCCAGAACTGAATACAGCAGAAATGCAATACGCCTTGGCAACGTTCTATACCAACCGCGATCAGCAAAAAACATTAACATTACTTCATAATTCACTATCGATGTCGAATGAGGACAACTTAAACCCTGAGATTTTAAAATCCTTAGCAAGCATCAACCAAGGTCAGGGAAACAAAGCACAAGCGTACTTGTGGGCAATGGTGGCTAAACGCTTCGATGTTCCCCTTGCAGATGAGCAGCAGTTAAAACGCATGTTCAACTTTGCACAGCCAGAGAAATATGAACAATTAGACGATCTTGCTAAATCAATATCTAAGGCAATAGAGAAAGGAAATTATTCACCAAGGATGATTCCAAGCGATTTATAAAATAAAAAAACTCCCATTCATATAGGGAGTTTTTTTATTTGTAGAGTAATCGTTTGTCTTATATTAATTGAAAGGATGAAACATTCTTTCAGTCCAAAATGGCGTTATTGGTCGGATTTGTTGAAAATTAACGACACTGAGTTTACACAATAGCGTTCGCCTGTTGTTTGCGGTCCATCTTCAAAAACGTGACCTAAATGGCTGTCACAAGCCGCACATCGGATCTCTGTACGAACCATTCCGTGACTTAGATCTTTTAGATAGCGCACCGCGGTATCATTAATTGGTGCATCAAAACTTGGCCATCCACACCCTGAATCGTACTTGTTATCGGAGATAAATAGAGGGGCATCACAACATGTGCAGGTATACACACCTGTGTCTTTATTGTGAAGCAGTTTACCGCTGAACGGAGCCTCTGTACCATGCTCACGACACACGCGAAACTCTTCCTCTGAAAGCTGCTCACGCCACTGTTCATCGGACTTCGTTACTTTTCTTCCGCTTTGTTCTACCAATTTCTGTTCCTTATTTCTTATTTTTGGCAATGACTTTTTTAGCAAAAAACTTGCTTCTCGTAACAGTTGTAGCACATACTTTCTCACCAGGACACCATGTGTAATTAATTTGATACGAGTTCTTATCTCGAAAGTTATATTACGCCAACTGGAATGTAGAATAACCAGTTAAAAGTTTAAAAAACGAGCATTTGCGAAGAATTGTTAAAAAAAGCGTCGCTTTTTTTTGACTTTAAACAAGTTAAGTCCGATTATCTGTTGCAGATGTTTACTGGATTTTGTAATTTTACTACCAGTTATCTTTAATCAGAAATTAAGTTGTGGAGCAACTATAATGACTATCAAAGTAGGTATTAACGGTTTTGGCCGTATCGGTCGTTTCGTATTCCGTGCAGCGCAAGAGCGCAACGACATCGAAGTTGTAGGTATTAACGACCTTATCGACGTAGATTACATGGCATACATGCTTAAGTACGACTCAACTCACGGTCGTTTCAACGGTACTGTTGAAGTTGAAGGCGGTAACCTAATCGTTAACGGTAAAACTGTACGTGTAACTGCAGAGCGCAACCCAGAAGACCTAAAATGGGACGCAATCGGTGTTGACGTAGTAGCTGAAGCAACTGGTCTTTTCCTAACTGACGAGACTGCACGTAAGCACATCACTGCTGGCGCGAAGAAAGTTGTTCTAACTGGTCCTTCAAAAGACGCTACTCCAATGTTCGTAATGGGCGTTAACCACGCTACTTACGCTGGTCAAGACATCGTTTCTAACGCTTCTTGTACTACTAACTGTCTAGCGCCTATCGCTAAAGTTCTTAACGACAAGTTCGGTATCGAATCTGGTCTTATGACTACAGTTCACGCTACTACAGCAACTCAAAAAACTGTAGACGGTCCTTCTGCTAAAGACTGGCGCGGTGGTCGTGGTGCTTCTCAAAACATCATCCCATCATCAACTGGTGCTGCTAAAGCTGTAGGCGTTGTTCTTCCAGAACTAAACGGCAAACTAACTGGTATGGCTTTCCGCGTACCAACAGCTAACGTTTCTGTAGTTGACCTAACAGTTAACCTAAAAGAAGGCGCATCTTACGAAGCTATCTGTGCAGCAATGAAAGAAGCTTCTGAAGGCGAACTAGCTGGCGTACTAGGCTACACTGAAGACCAAGTTGTTTCTCAAGACTTCATCGGCGAAGTTCAAACTTCAGTATTCGATGCTAAAGCTGGTATCGCTCTAACTGATAACTTCGTTAAAGTTGTATCTTGGTACGACAACGAAATCGGTTACTCAAACAAAGTTCTAGACCTAATCGCTCACATCTCTAAGTAATTAGACAGTTAGCAATTAGCGAATAACTTCGTTAAAGAAAAGGCGGCTCTAGAGTCGCCTTTTTTGTATCTGGAATTTGAGAGAATATAAAATCGATATAACATCTGTTCTGCAAGTATCGACAACGCTCTCCCCCAGCTATAGGAAATAACACATGGATTTAAAAACTCTCCCAGCACTCACTGTGTTATCTGACAACGTCACTATCGTTGAAGTTGATCAGGTTAAAGTCGTCCGCGTTATTCATGAGAAAGCAACGGCAGGCATCGCGCTACATGGCGGTCACGTTGTGTCATTTACACCAGCGGGTAAAGAAGACCTCATCTGGATGAGTGAGAAAGCAATTTTTGATGGTAAAGCAGCACTTCGCGGTGGTATTCCTGTCTGTTGGCCTTGGTTTGGTCGCATTGCGGCACCGGCTCATGGCTTTGCTCGCACGGCGGAATGGGAACTAGTTGAACACCGCGAAAATGATAATGGCGTGATCGTTGAACTCGCTCTATTCCCAACTGAAGAAACTCACGACATCTGGCCACACATGTTTGATGCTCGCTTGATGGTTGAAATCAGCGACCAATTGAAAGTGACATTAAAAGTCACCAACATCGATGATGCAGAGTGGACATTCTCTGGTGCACTGCATACCTACTTAAACGTTGGTGATATCAAGCAAGCACAAACAACAGGCATGGGACCTGAATACATCGACAGCTTAAAAGAAGGTGAAATCTGCCAAGGCGGTGATGTCCTTCAACTGACTGATACGATTGACCGTGTTTACACTCAACCAGAAGCACAAATCTTGGTGAAAGACGCGGTACTGAATCGCACACTAAGTGTAGAAAACCAAGGTCATAACTCTGCGGTATTGTGGAACCCTTGGGCTACAGGCGCACAAGGTATGGGTGATATGGCAGACAATGGTTACGAGACCATGCTGTGTGTTGAGTCCACGGTACATGCACCAAGTATCAAGCAAGGCAAAACCTTGCAGCCAGGCGAGACTCACGAGCTTATTACTGTGATTTCTGCCCATTAACACTACTCAAAGGTCGGTTCAACCGACCTTTTTGCCACCAGCAGGTACAAGGTTTGGGTAGCCAGTGCCATACTTTAAAGTACAAGCATCGGAGCAAAAGCACATTCGTCTAAATAAGGTCCGTATGATGAAACACTCTGTTTTCTTGATACCACTGTTCGCTACCCTTATTTGGATGTATACCCAAGTAACCTTTGAAAGGTTCTACGAGACGAACAAACCGTTTAAGAAAATTGAAGGGCTAACCTTCGACAATCAGAACCAAGCTTCAAAGTTGAATGCTTTCATACGTCCCGTCGAGTCAGACAACCAGTGGAAATCAGTCCAAGTCATCGACTATTACCGATAAACTCATCGGTGTTATTGCGTGCCATAACGAATAATCGATTCTCGATAAAGCGAAAGTAGTGCCTCATTCTTCACTCCTACCCCGACATTTTGCGCAGAGAATACGCTCCATTCATCATTCATATATTTGCGCTGATCGGCTTTCTGGATCGTCATACCTTCTGCCGGTCCTTCAGTAACCACTCTTACAGCCCCACAACGCAGATTGAAGAGTGTTGGGTCAATCACATAGGCAATAGCGGAAGGATCGTGAACATGACATCCATCCATCCCTACCTTTTCCGAATAAAACTTCAGGTAATAACGGCTCACATCCCAAATAAACTGCCCCACTTCCCCTGCATCATCTCGAAGTTGAACAAGGTATTGACCAGTAAAGAAGCTCTCCTCTGTGACATCTAATCCAATAATCACCACCGGCCATGATGCAGTAAATACCTTGTCTGCGGCATGAGGATCATCATGAATATTTGCTTCTGCGTATGGCGTGACATTGCCTCTATGGTCGTTCTCACCAAAAGCGCCACCCATCACAACCACTTCCTTAACTAAGTGAACAATTTCAGGATCCGCTTCCAGTGCCAGAGCAAGGTTAGTAAGTGGGCCAACTGCCACTAAGGTAATCTCTCCCGGCTGCTCACGAACACTATCGATAATGTACTGATAAGCGGGCTTATCAATAGCAGTTACATTCAGTGAGCTTGGTGCCTTCACATCGCCAAAGCCTTCTTCGCCATGCACGACAACCGTCGCTCCGACAGGTGCTTTTATTAAAGGTTTATCCGCCCCCTTGGCAACGATAGCATTCATACCAAACTTCTGTTTTAGGTACAGCGCGTTGTGAGTCGCATTGTCTATGGTCGCATTACCATAAACGGTAGTGATACCCATAAGCTCGATATCCGGATGAGCTTCTGCAAAAAGAATAGCCATCGCATCATCGATACCTGGGTCTGTGTCTAGAATGATTTTCTTTGTCATATGAGCATCTATTTCACGCAAGGAAGCACTAACAATACCTATAAAAAACAAGGATAAACGTGACAAAAATCTAAGGTATGAGTTTTGTCATCCTACATCTCTAGACGACAGCTCGATCTAGCGAAAGGAAATTGGTCATCATTGCTCCAACTTAAAATCAAAGCTTCGAGCTTTTTTTGAAAGAAAATTGCTTAATTAACGGTCAGTTAGTGCCTAAGCTATTGGTTGCGGTGGTTTTTTGACAACTAACTTAATAAAAATCAAAAAAACACGTCATATAAATCGATAGCATGCCGATACAAGATTTATAACATCGAAAAATATCAGGAATGACACTACATGCTAGACAATTATCGAAACCAAAGTGTCGGTTTTCAGCTAAAGCTGGTAATCACGCTGTGTCTACTCATCGCATTTTCAAGCATTGCTGCGCTTGTTTATCAAAACGCTTCTAACGTACTTTTAGAAAACACCCTCAAAGAACATCAATCTAAAGTTGAATCGATGGCAAAAACCATTGCCGGTCAATTCAACGCTTATTTACACACGGCAGAAGTTCTGGAATCAACTTTCCGTAATGGGTATCTAGCTGGTGTATATGTAGAGAATTACACTGTCGACTTTCAAGGTCACCAGGTTCCAAACATTACCCAATACAGCGAAAGCCTGATTGGTGATACAAAATTGGTGGATACCTTTACGCGTGATACTGGCGCTATCGCAACGCTATTTGCCCCACTAGGAAATGATTTCATTCGTGTTGCAACATCATTAAAAGATCCTCAAGGTAAGCGAGCTCTGGGAACGACACTTGGTCAAAATCACCCGGGCTATCAGAAACTTATGAGTGGTCAGCCTTACTACGCACAAATCAAACTTTATGGTGAGCGCTACATCACCTACTACGCCCCTTTAAAAGATGCAAATGGTAAGGTCCAAGGAATTTCTTTTATCGGTCTCCCTGTTGAGCGCGCGACACAAGATCTCTTCAACTCATTAAAGACTGTAAAATGGGGAGATACGGGTTACACCATTATCTTGGATAATGAGAAAAGTAACCAAGGTCACTACCTTCTTCATCCAACACGAACAGAAAGTGAGCCACCGATTCAAGAAGTTGCTGACTACAACGGTAACAAGCCTTTCCACCAATTATTCGAACAAGACAGTGGTCTGATTCGATACCCATTTGAATATCAAGGAACGGTAGGTGAGAAATACCTTGTTTACACTCAAGTACCTGGTTGGAATTGGAAGCTGTTGGGTGGCACATTTATCCACGAAGTGACCAAAGGCAGCCAAACGTTGCTTAAACTGATCGCGACTATCTCTGTCATTGTTGCTGCGGCGACATTTTTGGTGCTGACATTGGTTCTAAACCGCATGCTAAACCCACTCACTGTACTGAACGGTTATATGAACCGCTTAGCGAAAGGTGAAGTAAGTATTGATATTCCTGCATCAGGAAAAGCGTCTAAAAATGAAATCATTAACCTGAACAACGGCGTCGCTAACATGGCGGGGCAATTGAACGAGTTAGTTGGTCAAATTCGAACAACAAGCGACCAGGTTGAGAGCAACTCAACAAGTGTTGTGGATGATGCGAACCGCAACTTGATGCAATCCGATCTTCAGCAAGAACAGGTTGAACAAGTTGTGACTGCGATTGAGGAGATGGCATCATCCGCTCAATCTGTCGCACAACAGGTTGAACAAATTGCAGAAAACGTCCGCTCTGCAAACACAGATAGCCAATCTGGTTTGGGCGTAGTTGAAGGGGTTTGCATTGATGTGGCACAGCTCAACGATCAGCTAGACCAATCTGCGGCAGCGATTGAGCAAGTAAACCGTGATAGTGAAAGCATCCAAACTGTCACGAAAATGATTGATGAAATTGCTGAGCAAACTAACCTACTCGCTCTTAATGCTGCAATTGAAGCAGCGCGAGCTGGTGAGCAGGGTCGTGGCTTTGCGGTCGTAGCAGATGAAGTTCGTACACTGGCTCATCGCACTCAAACCTCGGTGAAAGACGTTGTGGAAATCATTGAGAAACTTAAAGGCTCAACAAGCAATGCCGTAAGCATGATGACGGAAAGTCAGCAAAACGCGAATAAGGTACTTGATAAAGCACAAGAAGCAGGCACTGCGCTTGAAGCCATTGCGGGTCAAGTTCAATCCATCGCCTCTCAAGCAGACGCAATTGCGGCAACGTCTGAAGAACAAGCACAAGTTTCTCAAGAAATCGCGGCAAATGCTCACTCTATCAGTGAGTTGAACCGTGAAAGCCGTGACACGAGTGCAAAAACATCACACAGTGCGACCGAGCTGCAACAGCAAGCACAAAACTTGAAACACCAAGTGGACTTCTTCCACTAAGCCATCAAGTAAAACCATCAAAGAGCCGATATTTTCGGCTCTTTTTTGTTTCGCTTACCCACCCCCTTTTTGATAGAATCTGCCGCCCTACTTCTTGTCCAGAGATCGTCATGAACTATCAATGTCCTCTATGTCATCAACCTCTTGAGCTCACCGCAAAGACGTTTAAATGTGAAAACAATCATCAATTCGACCTAGCGAAAGAAGGCTACGTAAACTTGATGCCAGCACACCACAAACGCTCAAAAGATCCAGGTGACAACAAAGAGATGATGCAGGCGCGTCGTCGCTTTCTTGAGGGAAATCATTACGACCCAATGCGCCAAGAAGTCGCTCGTCTTTGTGCAACCTATACTCAAGGTACAAGTCATCAGTTATTGGATATTGGCTGTGGTGAAGGTTACTACACAGACCAAGTTCAGCGCTCATTACATGCACAAGATGAAAACGCCAATGTCTATGGGTTAGATATCTCAAAAGTCGCTATTCGTTATGCGTCTAAACGCTACCCACATTGCGATTTCAGTGTTGCATCAAGCCATCGGCTACCATATGCAGATCGGTCTCTGGATGCTATTTTGCGCATCTATGCACCATGCAAAGCAGAAGAATTGCAGCGTGTTATCAAAGACAATGGTGTGGTGATCACTGTGACGCCAGCGGGTCGCCACTTGTATCAGTTCCGCGAGCGCATTTATCAAGAAGTTCGCCTGCACAATGAAGAGCCTGAGCACATCGAAGGTTTCGAATTAGAGCACCAACAGAAGCTGAACTACACCATGGACTTAAAAGATGGCGTCGCATTCGATTTGCTGCAAATGACACCATTTGCATGGAAAGCCAGCGATGAACTTCGTGACGAGCTAAAGTCATCTACACTTTTCCAATGTGAGGCTGACTTTATGTTGCGTGTCTACCGTAAGAAAACGACTCAAGCAGGTACCGAAGAATAAATGTAACGCTAATTATTCTCATTACCATTGATTCATTTATCAGCCTCCATTAATATCGTTCGGACATTTTTGGAGGCTTTTTAATGCGCTTTTCTACACTAAGTCTGATTTTTGCAGGCTTGCTAACTGGCTGTGCTTCAAACGCACCCACCGCTCCTGACGCGATAACTGGTGACGTAACCAGTTTCTATGACTACCAGCTACATGACCCTGCTGGTAAAGCCATCTCAATCAACCAATTACCCTCTGAATTACAACAAGCAGACGTTATTTTAATTGGTGAATGGCACACTCACGCAGGTATCCATCGTTTTCAAACAGATATGCTCAAACAGCTGTCAAAGACAGACCGTCCTATAGCACTTTCAATGGAACAAGTTACTCGCGACAAACAAGCTATCTTAGACGCTTACCTTGATGGAGAGATTGGCGAGCAGTACTTCATGAAGCAGAGCAACGCATGGCCGAACTACGAAAGCGATTACCGTCCTTTGGTGGAATTTGCTAAGCAAGCCGATATTCCTGTGATCGCAGCAAACGCGCCGAAGAACATCGTTCGCTGTATCGGTCGTCAGGGTGCTGATTACCTAAATAAGCTCGACAGTGATGAGCGCAGCTTCATCGCTGATGAAGTAAATACGGCAAACAGCCCATACAAAGAAAAGTTCATGGCATCTATGCACCATGGCAAGCCAGAGCAAACAGAGAAACAATACGCCGCTCAGGTTACTTGGGATGAAACGATGGCGGACTCGATCGTCAAATACCTTGCAAAACACCCTGACACTCAAGTCGTGCATGTAGCCGGTAAGTTCCACACAGAAGATGGTTTGGGCACTGCTGCTTCCATTTTACGCCGTAACCCAGACCTAAAAGTCGTTGTTATTACCCCAACAGCAGAGGTTACTTCGGAAAGTTCGGATTACCAACTAGAAGTACTTTCTCCACCAGTGCGTTATGTACAAGATGCCAACCGAATGGCAGCGTACAAGCACCTAGCAACACGCAACAGTGACCTTCAATGTAAGTAATCAGAAGCATCTTACAACCGATATAGAGAAACAGGTCTGCTTTTTGCAAGCAACTTGGTTTGTATACCTAAGAAGCGGCAAAAACAGACCTATTTTTCTGATTGATTCAAGATATATCTATTGCCGTCGATATAAAGATAACTGCTTTTTACCTGCACTCAATCAGAGAGTGTCGTTGTTCGAAGGGGTAACAGATGAATCCAGTAGGAAGCAATTCAGTCAATACATACGCTGCTCAACAAAATAAAGTTGAACAAGCGAAAGCCAGCGAAAAAATCACCGATGGCGCACCATTAAAGATTGAGCAAAATAAAGTGTCACTCTCTAGTGAAGGGAAAGCACTACTCGCTGCGCTTCAGCAAATCGATCATGAAAGCAAGAAAGCGGAACTCGAAAACCAAACCGTTGGCGACAAAGTCGAATCTTTTGCTCATGGAGCACTGGGTATGGACCATCCTCACACTATCGAAGAAGAGGAAGATGGCTCTTACTCTGCAGGTCAATATCTTTCAGCAGCCCTCACGGTTGGTGGTATCATCTTAGCTCTTGTGTAGGCGTTAACCGTTTAGCATCAGGTTAAACAAGAGTTTCTTTCGTTACGATAAGTAACCTCATTTGAACGCTTTTTTTGTCCAAGTCCATAATGGAAAACTATTCATTAACGGACGATGAACTGTGAAAAACGCATTTTCGCTCATAGACAAACCCACTTTTTTTGGCGCTATCGCGCTGCTCCTTTCGATTGTTTTCCCTTTAATTTTGTTTCCGGCTGAAGGTGCACAATGGATTGCCGTTGCTAAAACCTTTATGACTGACAAGCTCGGTTTCTTATACCTTGCACTAGGGCTTGCCGCTTTTATCTTCATGATTTATGTCGTTTTTAGCGACATGGGCCAAATCAAGTTAGGCGATCCTGATGAAAAGCCAGAATTCACCACGGCATCGTGGGCCGCAATGCTGTTCTGTGGCGGCATCGGGGCAAGTATCCTCTATTGGGGCTGTATCGAGTGGGCATACTATTACCAATCTCCTCCGTTTCAACTAGAGCCTGGTAGCGAAGAAGCTGTACGTTGGGCTGCAACTTACGGTCTGTTCCACTGGGGACCAATTGCCTGGTCTATCTACCTTATTCCTGCATTACCAATTGCGTACTTCTTCTACGTACGAAAACAACCCGTACTGAAAGTCTCCAGTGCATTGATGCCAGTACTTGGCGAAGAACGCAGCAAAGGTACCGCTGGCAAGATCGTTGACGTACTGTTTATCTTCGGTCTACTTGGCGGCGCAGCAACCAGTTTAGGCTTAGCTGCACCTTTGATCGGAGAAGGTCTGCATTACCTCTTCGGCATGCCTAAAAATACTTACAGTCAAGTGCTTGTATTGCTGATCTGTACTGCGATCTTTGCTTACTCCTCTTACGCAGGCATGGAAAAAGGCATCAAAGTACTAAGCAACATTAACTTCTGGGGAGCGATGGGACTACTAGCCTTTGTGTTGGCAGTAGGACCAACCATCTTCATGCTGGAGACTGGCTTAGATTCGATTGGTCGTATGTTATCTAACTTCTTTGTTATGGCGACATGGGCAGAGCCATTTGGTGGATACGGCACTTTTGACAACACACATTTCCCACAAGATTGGACCATCTTCTACTGGGCGTGGTGGCTAGTCTTCGCTCCAAGTATGGGACTGTTTGTCGCTCGCATTTCTCGCGGTCGTACCATCAAGCAGATGGTTTCCGGTTCCATCTTCTTTGGTTCACTGGGCTGCTTCCTATTTTTCATGATCTTAGGTAACTACGGCTTGTCTTTACAGTTATCCGGAGAACTCGATGTCGTCGGCATTTTGAATGCCGAAGGCGCTACAGCAGCGATATTCTCGATGCTTGATGCATTACCGATGAGCTATTTTGTTATCGCTGTATTTACCTTGCTGTGCATCATTTTTACAGCGACGACTTTTGATTCGATTTCATACATTCTGGCCTCTGTTGTACAAAACAACGTCACTGAGGAGCCAATGCGTTGGAACCGAATGTTCTGGGCATTTACGTTGTCTTTCCTGCCTACTGTTCTGATGTTTATGGGGGGACTAAGCACCTTACAAACAGCGGCGATTGTTGGAGGCTTACCTCTACTTGGCATCTCAATTATGCTCATGGTGTCGGCTGTTCGAGCGACAACATTGGATATTCGACATCAGGAAGATTACATCGAACCAACCATTAATATTGAAGAGCTACCAGAGTTTGATCCTTGGTCAACAGAAGGGATGGCAATGGCTAGGTTTGAACGCGCACGAGACGCCGCTCAAGAAGCCGCGGAGCAAGAGCGTGACGCACTGGCACAATTGATGACACTGCGTAAACGCATCCGTGCTTTCGCTCTTGAACATAGTGACGACAATGATTTTGCCGATCATCACTTACCGCAGGATATGCAAGAGGAGTTGCAAGCCCTATTGGATAATGTGATGAAGGCAAAAGAGAGAAAACTCGAGTTATCGGAAACTGCCCAGCAATCCAGAGCCGAGTTTAATCAAATCGTGGCCCAAAGTACCTCTTACGCAGTGTAGCTTTAGCCCATGACTTTCAACTCCTAAACATAACTCAAAGCTCACTTCGGTGAGCTTTTTTTGTGTCTGACGTAGTATGCGCCTGTGTATCTCATATGAATCTTTTGTGACGGTAGTATTTTTGTCATAAATCCTTGTTGTAATTCGAGCGCTTTTATAAATAAGGAATATACAATGAAGCACTTAGCGACCCCAATCGTCACAGCAGTGGCGGCATCTACGCTCTCTTTCAGCGCTCTGTCGGCAGAGATCAAAAACGTTATCTTAATGATTGGCGATGGTATGGGACCTCAACAAGTCGGTTTGCTTGAGACCTACGCGAATCATGCACCTAATTCAATCTACAAAGGCGAAACCACCGCACTTTATAAACTGGCACAGGAAGGTGTTATTGGTTCATCGTTAACCAACCCTGAAGATGCCATTGTGGTGGATTCTGCTTGTTCTGCAACCATGCTTGCCACTGGCATTCCAACCGCTTCTGAAGTAATTGGTATCGACAGTCAAGGCAACCACGTTGAAACGATCTTAGAAAAAGCTAAGGCAAAAGGTAAAGCGACAGGTCTTGTTTCTGACACTCGAATGACGCACGCGACCCCAGCCGCTTTCGCCTCGCACCAACCTCACCGCTCACTAGAAAACAGTATCGCCGTCGACATGCTAGAGACGGGTGTTGATGTCATGCTTTCTGGCGGTCTTCGTCATTGGATCCCAAAATCTACCAACGACAAAGGCGACACATATAAGCAACTTGAAAAGCTCACCCAAGGCGATGTTTACCTAAAATCAAAGCGTAAAGATGAGCGCAACTTGCTGACAGAAGCGCAACAGCAAGGCTACAGCTTAGCGTTTAATCGCGACATGTTAGAAAACGCTAAAGGAGAAAAAGTTCTTGGTCTATTTGCTTACTCAGGAATGAACGATGGCATTGCTTACAGCCATAGCAAAAATGACCCGAAACGCACCCAACCATCCCTTAAAGAGATGACAGAAAAAGCACTGGATGTGCTATCAAAAGACAAAGATGGCTTCTTTTTAATGGTAGAAGGCGGTCAAATTGACTGGGCAGGTCACAGCAACGATGCAGGTACCATGCTTCATGAGTTGATCAAATTTGATGAAGCCGTCAATTCCGTTTATGAATGGGCGAAAGGTCGTGAAGATACGCTAGTAATCGTCACTGCCGACCATGAAACAGGCTCTTTTGGCTTCAGCTACTCCTCAGCAAACCTTCCTAAACCAGAAAAGCGCAGTGGCGAAGCTTTTGCTAAGCGTGATTACGCACCAAACTTCAACTTTGGCCAGTTTGACATTCTCGATGGACTCTACAATCAAAAACAAAGCTACTACGGTATGATCAGCGAGTTCCAAAAACTCGATAAAGCGCAGCAAACACCAGAAAAGTTAGCAGAAATCGTGAATGCAAGTAGCGACTTTGCCATTACTCCGGAGCAAGCTGAGCGCGTATTGGCAAGTAAGCCAAACCCTTACCGACTGGCAAGCCACAAGTACCTGAGTGAAGAGAATGTTCCAGCAATCAATGATTTTGATGCTTTTTTCCCATACAACGATCGCGGAAACTTGTTGGCTCGAGAACAAGCGACCAAACAAAATACAGTGTGGGGAACGGGTACACACACGCATACGCCGGTCAATGTATTCGCTTGGGGACCTGCGGGGACCATCCTGCCAGTATCAAAGATCATGCATCACTCACAACTGGGCGAATACCTCATTCAACAAATTAAATAATTTCCGCTCTGCACTTACTTTCATCTTCTGATGAAACTTCAACGCCCTCGTTTGAGGGCGTTTTTTTACATTGAAACGGTTGACGCTTCGCGCTTCGCGCTCCACTATTTGCCAAATATTTATAAAAATGACCAATGCTATGTGTGAAATATTTGCCAAACAGCCCCAGGAAAATTATCAGTTTGTGACCCGTTCGATTCGAATTGATGGTCATGCAACCAGTGTGAAGCTCGAATCAAGTTTCTGGCTGACACTAGAAGAAATTGCCTCAGCACAAGACATGACGGTACCAAAATTCATCAGCACTGTTTACCAAGAAGCGCTGGAACACAACGGTGAAGTCAACAACTTTGCTTCCCTACTTCGTTGCGCTTGCCTCACCTACGCCCGCCAACCTCAGGCAACGATTGAAAGAGCTTTGAGCGAGCAACACTGATCCCTGCATTTTATTGTCGTACCTGAGTACTACCCATTGCGCGTCGAAACTGACTAGTCTAGGCGCACGATTAAGGAGTACTCATGACAAAAATAATTCATACCATGATCCGCGTAAGCGATCTGGAGCGTTCTCTTAAGTTCTACCGCGACGCACTTGAGCTAGAAATCAAAGACCAATACGTATTCGACGGCTTTTCTCTTACTTACCTAGCGAACTCAGAAACAGGGTTCGAACTTGAACTGACTCACAATCATGACCAAAGCGAACCGTACACTCACGGCTCGGGTTATGGTCACCTTGCGGTGAGTGTTGAAGACATTGAAGCCGCACACCGCCGCTTAACATCACTTGATATTGAGGCAAGTGATATCAAGGTGTTTGACCACCAGCAAAAACACTTAGCAACCTTCTTCTTCGTCACCGATCCTGACGGTTACAAAATCGAATTCTTACAACGACAAAGTCGTTACCTTTAATAACAACAAAGAAGTAAACATAACTATGATTCATTTAACTGCTGCATTTCACGCAAAACCAGAACACACATCGACACTTAAGCAGGCACTAGAAGCTATGTTAGTGCCAACTCGTAATGAAGAAGGATGCGTGCGTTACCAACTTTTCCAAGACAAAAATGACGCTTGCCAATTTTTGTTCCAAGAGCAATTTGCTGACCAAACGGCTTTTGACCAACACTGTAATACTGAACATTTCCAAGCTCTGCTTAGTACTATCGATGGTTTACTAGCTAGTGAGCCAAAAATCACCTTCTTTGAAGAGCTATAAGCGTTAAAGCACAAAAATAAAAAAGGCACTCAAGTGAGTGCCTTTAGTTTCTGTTGAGAGAGTTACGCGTCTTTCTTGTCGACCATATGTAAATGAACATCTTGTTGCGGGAAAGGAATCGAAATACCTTCGCGGTCAAAACGCAATTTCACTTCTTTTGTCACATCCCAGTACACATCCCAGTAATCGTCGGTTTTCACCCAAGGGCGAACAATAAAATCAACCGATGATGTATTTAGCGTATGAACCTTGATGTTTGGCTCTGGTGAGCGAAGCACTGAAGGGTGAGACGTGACTATATCATTCAGAACTTCTTCTGCTTTTAGCAGATCATCGGCATAGCCAATACCAAAGACCATATCAACTCGACGAATACGCTCGTGCGTCACGTTCTTAATCACATCGCCCCAAATCTTGCTGTTTGGCACAATGATAATTTGGTTATCGAATGTACGAATCGTAGTATTCACCAAACTCATGTGGCTTACCTTACCGTCAACACCACCCGCGTATACGAAATCACCAACATCAAATGGGCGATAGATCAGCAGCATCATGCCTGCCGCAAAATTCGATAATGTATCTTGTAATGCAAAACCAATGATCACACCGGCGATACCGAAACCAGTTAGGATTGGAGCAAGGTTTAAACCGATTTGAGACAAACCGACCATGATACCGATGATCCATACCGCCTTGCCCGACATCGAAATAAAGAAATCTTGCATCAAATGCGACAATTTCAAATTCTTAGAGGCTACCGTTTTACTCACAACTTTTCGGGTTAACTTCGCCAATGAACGAGCAATCAATAAGATCAGGGCAAAGACAAAAAGCTGGAAAACATGCTGTGGCGCATTCTCCGCGAACCAATCTACCGCAGAGTTCGACCAATGACTCAGGATAGACAAAATGACTTTTGAGTTCAGAAGATCATGGGTGATGCTACCTGTCACTTCAAATATCTGACGTTTATACTCAGACGTCTCCAGCCCTACTTTGTCACCAATCGAAATTAATTTGCGAAGGCTATCGGTAGCAATATTAAGGCGTTGTTTAAGGATCAGTTGGCTCAGTTGTAAAGACGCTTTTTCAGATTCTGGGCTGGAAGAGACTTGTGAACCGATGATTTCGCTTTGCTGGTTGAGGTACTCGATAGACGCAGATAGCAGACGCATACGCTTATCTACGCCTTCTTTAAACTCAGCATCAGCATCTTCGTCTTGAACGTCTAACTTCTTCAACCAGTTTAAATTTTGCCAACTCGATTCATAACTTACATCCAAATACTGTTGCAGCTCGCGATAGCTATTGATTAAAGAAAGCTTATCTTCGTCTTTTGACTTATTGATTTCCTCATTCAGCGCTTTGATTTTGTCATCGAGATAAACCACGGCACCTTCTGAGTACTTCTCTTGAGTTTGTACGAGCTCAATCAACTTCTCATGAGGAATGGACTTATTACTGATCGCAGTAGCGAGACGACTTCTCAGTTCTTCGTTTTTCTGGAAAAGCTGTAGTTGAAGTGCATCGCGTTCGTCTCCACTAGCTAACTTTAAACTTTCAGATAAGTCGAGAATGTCTCGGTTAATATTATCAATAGCCTTCTCTGCTGCAGAAACTTTTGGCGTATCTACTGTGGTCTCAACGTTTTCCGTTGCTTGTACAATGAAAGGGCTCATTGTCAGAGTCAGCAGAGCCATTAAAACCAACCATGGGGTCAAACGCACTTTAAGGGGAGATAGTAACGTCATTTTTACCTCGTAAGAGACAATCCCAATCAACACGATCGAGAAATGGAATGTAAATCCTTGAAATTAGATGCTCTAAGTTTACAACACGAATTCGCAAACCGAGCAGCATTTAGTAAATTAAGCGTCAAAATTCATAATCAATGTCCATTATTTACTCTGTTTTATTCGCCATTAGCTCAAACCTATGACAAGTTCCATTGTGTTGATATTGATACAAACTGAAGATTAGGTGTGCATCACCGTCGCCACAAATACATCACCTGAGTAAGAATGGACTATGATTGAACGGAGTGAACGCTAATTGTTTCATCAATAAGGAGAAATCATGGGTTTTCTATCTTGGATCATTCTGGGCTTGATAGCCGGAGCACTCGCTAAGTGGCTGATGCCAGGCAATGATGGCGGCGGTTGGATCGCGACTATGGTGTTGGGCATTGCTGGTGCCTTCGTAGGCGGATTCTTGGGAAGCTTTGTCGGACTGGGCGGTGCTGATGGCGTAAATATCGGCAGCATCATCACCGCCACATTAGGCGCGTTTGTATTGTTGTTTGTCTACAACCGCTTCTTGAAAAATTAGGCGATTTCCCCCAATAACAAACAAGCCTTTCACTCACATGAAAGGCTTGTTTTTATTCCGATATTATCGATTAGGGTGATTTAAGATATGGTCTTCCCAGTCCACCACGTCTATCTCGTACACCACTTTGTTTCTAACACTTTCGCCAGCAGCATGCATGGCTGACTTGGAACCCGTTATCAGTGGGTGCCATTCTGGTAGTGGTTGGTCCTCTGCGAGCAAACGGTAGGCACAAGTGTGCGGTAGCCAAGTAAAGTCATCAATATCTTCACGTGTTAGCTTGGTGCACTCTTCCCCTGAAGTGAAACGATTCGGGTAATCTTTGCACGAACACGTTTTGCTGTTCAGCCAACTGCAAGCAACATTGGTGTAATAAATTTCGTCCGTATCTTCATCCATTAGCTTGTGTAGACAGCACTTGCCACACCCATCACAGAGAGATTCCCATTCTTCTTCTGTCATGTTCTCTAACGATTTACTTTGCCAAAATGGAGTGCTCATACGCTTACTACTTATTACTGAGTGGGAATGAATTGGGTGCGTTTTATACCCCTCTGGGCATCAAAATTCAAGTTTTACGGTGTGAGTGAAGTGATAGGAATATTGAGTAAGATTTGTTCGCATTTAGCAATGCGATCATATTGCGATGAATTTACGCGCGCCTCTTCCAATCTGGCGAGAAATGTCCATAATGCCCCCTTCATTTTTACGAGGGCTTTAAGATGGATTGTCGATTAGGTTGTGGGGCATGCTGCATAGCACCGAGCATCTCTTCCCCGATTCCAGGCATGCCAAATGGCAAACCAGCAGGTGAACGTTGTATCCAATTAAATGACGATAATCTGTGTAAGCTGTTCGGAAAACCAGAACGCCCGAAAGTTTGCCACGACTTCAAACCATGTCCGGTTGTGTGTGGCAAAACAAATCAAGAAGCGTTAAACAACATTACAGAATTAGAGCAACTCACTTAATCGTTCCCCAGCTCTCTTAGGTACAGGTAGATCGTATCGCGTGAGATACCGAGATGATTTGCCACCATCAAAACCGCATCTTTGTATTTGAAAATACCCAGCCCTTGCAAACGGGTGACCAGTTCTCGGTTACGTTTGGATGGTGTGATCGCTTCATTCATCCACACTTCTGATTGAACAGTTTCAATCGTACTAATGATGGTCTCATCAATATTACGCGCGAATGTTTCAGGTGAACGCGCTCCTGTACAACATTCGTTTTGCTGTTGCGGCATAATTGAACGCAAGAAATCTTGCATTGGTACGTCCATGTCCACGTTAATACACAGCAATCCGATCGGTTTATTTTTAGGGTTGCGAACTATCGTGGTAATGGAGTGCAAGGTCTTTCCACTCGCCGTTTTCGTTAAATACGAGTCTGAAACGTCATTGCCCTCTAACAGCTTCATTCTTGCTAAGTTGGTAATCGGTGCACCTTCACCACGTTCAGTAATGTGACCATTGGCAATTTTGATAATTTCCGGTGCTTCCGCATCAAGGCTGTGAAGAACGACTTCGGTGTGCTCACCATACATGCGTGCAATACCATCCACGACGTTCTTCATTGAATTCAAAATATCTAAATCACTTTTAGTGAGTTTCTTAAGCAGCAATGTTACTTCCCTTAGCAAAAACGTTGAGGCTAGGCTGACATAATATCGATAATAGATTTGTCAGTATACGGCATACCGAGTCTAACCATCGAGCCTACATTTCTAATCGTTTGTTCGACTTCGTTACCTACTATACCTTGATTCTTCACGCTGTGGTTACCCATAGCCATCAAATATGAGCGTACTGCGGTGGTAGAGGAAGTGCAGACTTTCATCGCGCAGGACGATTTCGCCCCATCACATACCATGCCCGAACTATCGCTAATCACGTTCTGAATCGCATAACATGACTGTTCAAACGAACCTCCCGCCAAATATACTAGCGCCATGGAAGCTGCGGCGCTGGTGACCGTATTACCACAAAACGCCGATAGCGGTGGGTAGTACGATTTAATGTAAATCGCACCTAAGTGACTCATGATTAACGCACGAGCTAATTGCTCTTCAGTACTTTGGAAAACCTCTGCTGCAATGACCACTGGCATAGTAGCCGCAATACCTTGGTTACCACTGCCAAAGTTACTCATGGCTGGTAGCGTAGCTCCCCCCATACGTGCATCCGAGGCGGCAGAGGTCATCATTTGGATACGGCTCATCAAATCATTACCAAGCAACCCCTGCTCGATATTACCTTTTAATGTACGACCGATCTCCAATCCATAACCATTATCGATACCCTCTTGCGCTAATGAGCTGTTGAGCTCGGCCGCTTGTAGGATAAATTTGATCTCTTCAAAAGGCGCTTTAAGTGCAAAGTCGTAGATTTGTTTGATAGAGATGTCCACACCTTCACAAACAGACCCAGTTGCAACTCGTTGCTGTTGGGGCGCATCAAATGTCACTTTGCCATTGTGAGTGATCTGAATAATGTTGGTGTGTCCACCACTGATTGTCACTGATACCGTGTCTTCTCCAGCAGTCATGGTGACGCTGCAAAAGATGAATTCTTGGGTATCAATGCGCGCAACGCTAACGCGCTCTTCATCAATCAGTTGTTGAGCAGCAGTCACATTGTCTTGATTAATATGGGCAAGAACTTCCAATTCGGCATTAGGGTCGCCGGCCAACGCACCTACAGATGCGGCAATCTTTAGACCAATCTTTCCGGTTCCAGGGACATAAACTCCCATTGAGTTTTTAAATAGATTGTCAGAGACACGGACTTCTATCATCTCTGGGGTCTGGCATCCAAGCTCACGTTTTGCAACTGCTGCCGCGTATGCAGCAGCAATGGGTTCTGTACATCCGAGTGCAGGTTTTACAACTTGCTTAATGATTTGGATATATTGGTTCCATTGCTGATTCATGTTTTTTCTCCGTATTACTTTTTGCAAGCAATCGCTTCAACTTCAATCAATACGCCTAGCGGAAGATCTTTTACCGCAAAGCAGCTGCGCGCAGGACACTCTTTATTAAAGAACTCAGCATAGACTTTGTTAAACTCAGCAAAGTCACTGATGTTCGCCAAATAACAAGTTGTTTTCAAAACAGTGTCAATGCTGCCACCGCCTGCTTCTAAGACGTGTTTTAGGTTCGTCAAAGATTGATGACTCTGAGCAGTAATGCCCCCCTCAACTACTTTGCCTACTGCACTATCAACTGGCAGTTGACCAGACGTAAAAATCAAGTCTCCGTAAGCAGTGCCGTGCGAATAAGGGCCAATAGCAGCTGGAGCGTGCTCTGAAGTAATCAATTCTTTCATTTTAATCCTCACATAATTTTTAGTTTTAATAAGAAAACTCTTAAGTAAGTTTTCATTTCAAAGCTATTCTTTCAACTATATGCGAATACAACAACTACTTCAGATCACATAAATCGATCTTTTTTCAGATTTTATTGAGTATTTTTGCCGAGATCTCAAATTTATCTGAATTTTCCACAAAAAAATTGTTGTTGTTCTTTTTCTCAAATAGATTTGAGAAAAATTCATACTAACAAAGAGACAACGACAATGAGCGTTACTGTACCTACACAAACTCTTCCAATAACCAAAGAGCCGCCTCACGTTAAGGCGGGAATGACCGTAGAAGAATGGAAAGCCGCAACCAAGTTTGACAGCACAGACTGGGGTTGGGTGATCATGAGTATCGGCATGGCAATCGGTGCTGGTATTGTTTTTCTTCCTGTAAAAGTTGGTGTACTGGGCATTTGGGTATTCCTTGCTTCGGCAGTTATTGGTTACCCTGCCATGTACTTATTCCAACGATTATTCATTAACACCTTATCGACGTCACCAAAATGCCAAGACTACGCTGGTGTCATTTCAGGGTACCTAGGAAATAAATGGGGGGCTCTGTTGGGGATACTCTACTTCATCATGCTGGTGATTTGGGTGTTCGTTTACTCCACAGCAATCAACAATGACTCAGCCTCTTTCCTACATAGCTTTGGCATCACTAAGGGGCTATTGTCGGAAAACCCGCTGTATGGTCTTGCTTTAGTTTGTGCTTTAGTGGCCATCGCGTCACGTGGTGAAAAGATCTTATTTAAAGTGAGCACTGGTCTGGTTTTGATCAAGTTATGTACCGTTGCCTTACTTGGCGTGATGATGATTGAAAAGTGGGACTTTGCTAACGTCGGCTCTGTACCTGCGGCAGGTGCAGGTTTGAAAGACGCCATTGAACTATTGCCCTTCACTCTTACTTCAATCTTGTTTATTCAAAGCTTGAGCCCAATGGTTATCTCTTACCGCTCTAAAGAAAAATCAATTGAGGTTGCGCGTTTTAAAGCGATGCGTGCGATGAAGATTGCTTTCGGTATTCTGTTTGTCACCGTGTTCTTCTATGCAATCTCGTTCACCCTTGCGATGTCTCACGATCAAGCAGTAAAAGCAGCTGAAGAGAACATCTCTGCATTAGCGATGGTCGCACAGGGTATGGACGGGACAACATTGAAATTGCTTAGCTTAATGTTGAACATTTTCTCTGTTATGACGGCGTTCTTTGGGGTGTACCTAGGGTTCCGCGATTCTTGCCAAGGTCTTGCAATGCTGGCTCTTAAGAAAGTCATGCCTGAAGAGCAGATTAACCGTAATTTGGTAACCAAAGGCATCATTCTATTTGCTATTTTGATGGCTTGGGGCGCTATCGTGTTGAACTTGCCAGTATTGAGTTTTACTTCAATATGTAGCCCGATCTTTGGTTTGATTGGTTGTTTGATCCCTGCGTACTTGGTGTATCAAGTTCCTTCACTGCATAAATACAAAGGTGCTTCACTCTACCTAATCATTGCGACAGGTATTCTACTGTGTATCTCACCTTTCATCGCATTTAGTTAACCCTTCCTCTCACCTCGGTTATTCGTCTTCATGATGATGACCGAGGTTCTCTACGTTTCCACTTCATAGAGTATTTCGTTTCATATCTGAGACAAAAACCCGCCGATCTGGTTATTCGCTTAATTTCCGTGCTTCGAATCACACTTTTCTGACAATTCTCTACTATGTTCAGCGGGTAATCTAAATCCGAAATAGGAAACAACATGAATAAATACATGGCAGAGGTTTTTGGTACTTTTTGGTTAGTGCTTGGTGGTTGCGGCAGTGCGGTATTAGCTGCGGGCTTTCCAGATATTGGCATCGGTCTACTAGGTGTTTCTCTTGCGTTCGGCTTAACCGTACTCACCATGGCATTTGCGATTGGTCATATCTCAGGTTGTCATTTAAACCCAGCTGTAACAGTCGGTTTATGGGCTGGCGGTCGTTTTGAGACTAAAGACGTTATCCCTTATATCATCGCACAAGTGATTGGTGGCGTGATTGCAGGCGGTGTGCTCTACGTTATTGCAACAGGTCAAGCTGGCTTTGATGTAGTTGGTTCTGGCTTCGCATCAAATGGCTACGGTGAACATTCTCCAGGTCAGTACTCAATGGTAGCAGCACTTGTAACAGAAGTTGTGATGACAATGATGTTCCTTATCGTGATCATGGGCGCGACCGACAAACGTGCTCCTCAGGGATTTGCGCCTATCGCGATTGGTCTATGTTTAACCCTGATTCACTTGATCAGTATCCCTGTAACGAATACGTCCGTTAACCCTGCGCGTAGTACTGGTGTTGCCGTATTTGTTGGCGATTGGGCAGTTTCTCAGCTTTGGCTATTCTGGGTAGCACCAATTGTTGGTGGTATCTTAGGTGCGCTTATCTATAAGAATCTTCTAGGTGTAGAATCAAACGACTAATTGATTATCAAACCGCAAGATCAAAAAAGCCGCTGAATTCAGCGGCTTTTTTATTAAATCTTGTGTCGACCTAAGAGTGAGTGTGACAAGGTTGTCCCATCTACGAGTTCAAGCTCACCACCTACAGGTACACCATGTGCGATGCGGCTGGCGTCGACTTGGTGTTCTTTACATAATTCTGCAATGTAGTGTGCTGTTGCTTCCCCTTCTACCGTAGGGTTGGTAGCAAGGATCACTTCAGAAATATCACCTCGGCGCAGACGGTAGTCAAGAACATCAAGACCAATATCACTTGGACCAATTCCGTCCAGCGGTGATAAGTGCCCCATAAGTACAAAGTATCGACCTGAGTATTGACCGGTCGCTTCTACTGCAGCGATGTCTGCCGGACTTTCTACTACACAAATTTGACCGTTTTCTTGGCGTTTTGGGTTAGTACAAATATGACAAATTTCTTCTTCAGTGAAGGTACGACACTCGGTGCAATGACCGATTTCTGTCATTGCTTGGCTCAGCGCGTCTGCTAGTTGCAGACCGCCTTTTCTATCACGCTGTAACAAATGAAAGGCCATACGTTGCGCCGACTTGGGACCTACCCCAGGTAGACAACGTAAGGCCTCCATCAATTGTTCCAGCATATGACTGGTACGCATTGAAAATCCGCTTAGTTAGAATTCAGCAGATTAGAATGGCATTTTCATACCTGGTGGTAGTTGCATACCGCCAGTTACAGAAGCCATTTTCTCTTTTTGAGTCTCTTCAACGCGACGTGCTGCATCGTTGAATGCTGCAGCGATTAGATCTTCTAGCATCTCTTTGTCGTCTTCCATCAGACTTTCATCGATTTCTACACGACGCACACTGTGACTGCCAGTGATTGTAACTTTAACTAGACCAGCACCAGACTCGCCAGTTACTTCCATATTCGCGATTTCTTCTTGAAGCTTTTGCATGCGATCTTGCATTTGCTGGGCTTGCTTCATTAGGTTGCCCATACCGCCTTTACCAAACATGTTTATCTCTCTGGTTTAATTAGGTGTTGCATCTGTTAATGGGGTTATCACTTTACGTTTTCAACCCCATTCCGTTCAATTTTTAGATAGGGCGTACACTATCTTTATCAAGCTCTGCTGTAAATCGACGTTCGATGAACTGTACGTGTGGATCGTTTTCTAAACTGATCAGAGCCTGTTGTAATTTCTCTTGGTAGAGCCTATCTCTTAACTCTAGCGGGGTTTCACCATTTTCACCGACATCAATGCTTAAATGGCACTCTTCCCCTAGCACTGTATTGAGAGCATTTAATAACTCGCTCTGCGCTCTATCGGTGTTGAGGTGAGCTTGATTGCCTCTTAATTGTAGTGAAACCGTTGAACCTTCTTTATCAAAGTGCGAGTTCAAAGCCAATTGTTCCACCAATTTAGGTGTGTCCATTTGGCTAATTAGATTCGCCCATTCACTTCTTTCTAGAGATTCATCCACCAGCTTTTGCGCCATTTCTGGCGTTTTTTCATGTTCTAACGCTTGTTTGAGCTGCGTCGGTGTCAGTTCCGTATTGGCTTTCTTTTCGACCGGTTTTGTTGGTCGCCAACGGTATGCCTCATCCTCTGGCTCTTGATTTTCAGCTTGAGGAGTAGATTTAGGCGACACCTGCGCAGAATTGCCATGCAATTGCGCTAAACGGTCAATAACCGATTCTTTTTGTGCAGGTGCCGCTTTAGGCTTTTTTGGACCACCAGTCGGAGCCGTTGCTTGTTGTTGTCCTTGACGCTGTGAGCGCAATTGATGACGTAAACCACTCAAATTACCGCGAGAAGGCGCACTTTGTTGTGGCTGAGACTGTTGAGGAGCGTGCTGCGTTGGCGCAGGATTCTCACTCATTGGTGGAGCCATGTCATATTGCGGTGGTGCCATATCGTATCCACCCTGATACTCAGGTTGATACTGTGGCGCTTCGTTCTGCGTCGCTGGTTGGCTCATCGGTTGAGAAGCTGCATGCTGTGGCGCTGATTGCGCTGGGCGGCTTTGCATCTGCTGCATTGGCGCTTGTGCTGCAGGTGTTTGTTGCTTCGATGGCTGCAGTTGAGGTGATTGCTGCTGTGGAGCAATTTGTGGTTGGCTCACTGTCGCAGTCGGCGCGACTTGAGGCTGCGATGAGGTAGAAATTACGTTTGCGTTGTTGTTTGCTGACGGACGGAATGCCATCATACGCAATACAATCATTTCCATGCCGACGCGACCATTTGGTGACAGCGTCAGGTCTTCACGACCTTTCAAGGCGATCTGGTAGTAAAGCTGAACATCTTGCGGTGTCAGAGCTTTACTTAATAATTCAATTTTTTCAGCATCAGGCTGCGATTGGTCCAAAGTCGAAGGCAGAGCTTGGTGCATCGCAACACGATGAAGCTGAGAAGCTAATTGCTGTAGTAACCCATCCCACTCTACACCATTTGATGCGAGTAGTTGGATTTTATCCATCGCTTGTTGAGGTTGCTTACTACTGATTGATTCTAGCAAATGGATAGCTTGGTCTGTATCAATCGTACCCAGCATATTGCTAACGATGTCAGTTTGAATCGTACCGTTACCAAGGGCGATAGCTTGGTCAGTTAAGCTCAGTGCATCGCGCATACTGCCATCTGCAGCGTGCGAGATCATGCCAAGTGCTCTTGCTTCTGCAGAGACTTGTTCTTTTTCCAAAATATGGTCAAGTTGCTGATGGATATCATCAACACTGATTGGCTTAAGATGGAACTGCAAACAACGTGACAAAATCGTCACTGGCAGTTTCTGTGGATCTGTCGTTGCCAACAAGAACTTCACATACTCTGGCGGCTCTTCCAATGTCTTTAACAGCGCGTTGAAAGAGTGGCGCGAAAGCATGTGTACCTCATCGATGAGGTACACTTTAAAACGTCCGCGAGCGGGTTTGTATTGAACGTTGTCTAACAGTTCACGAGTATCTTCAACTTTAGTACGAGAAGCTGCGTCGATTTCAAGTAAGTCTACAAAGCGACCCTCATCAATCTCACGACAAGTATCACATTTCCCACAAGGGTTAGCAGTGATCCCTGTTTCGCAGTTCAAGCCCTTAGCAAACAGGCGGCCAATTGACGTTTTACCAACGCCTCGCGTGCCACTGAATAGGTACGCATGGTGTAAGCGATTTTGCGCTAACGCGTTTTCCAGAGCAGTTAAGACATGACTTTGTCCAACCACTTGATCAAACTTGTTAGGACGCCATTTTCGCGCTAAAGCTAAATAACTCATTGAATGTATTAGTGTCCTTCAAACTCGCAAATGCTGTATACGTTAAGACCTAGACCTTCTAGGCGCTTATCACCACCAATTTCTGGTAGGTTAATAACGAACGCAGCGTGCTCTAATTCACCGCCAAGCTGACGGATCAGTTTTGTTGTTGCTTCGATTGTACCGCCAGTCGCTAGCAGATCGTCAACAACCAATACTTTATCGCCTTCTACGATTGCATCAGTATGAATCTCTAGCGTATCCACACCGTACTCAAGCTCATAAGACTGAGCCACAGTAGGACGAGGTAGTTTGCCTGGCTTACGCACAGGGACAAAACCCACACCCAGTTCAAGTGCTAGAGGCGCACCAAATAGGAAACCACGAGCTTCTGTGCCGACCACTTTCGTGAAGCCCATGTCTTTGTAACGTTCAACTAATAGGTTAATCGTTGCTTGGTACGCTTTTGCGTCTTCCAGTAGGCTAGTTACGTCGCGGAAAAGAATGCCTGGTTTTGGGTAATCTTGGATGCTTTTGATGCTAGATTTGATCAGCGAAATTGTTTCTGTAGTCATAATACCGATTTACTTAGATTGGCTCATCACCCTCTGTTCTTATCGCAGTATATATGAGGGCAATAAACAATAGGTTTTCAGCGCGACGTACTCATTATTTTAAAAGTTACAGGCGCTGAAAATACAAACGCCCACTCGAAGAGCGGGCACACTATTCTCTACAATCTTAGTGATTTTCTTCTCGGTCAGCAACCAGCTCAGTCACAGGTAGACGCATAAACCAGCTCAGTAAAACGATTAGCATCACTAAAAGCGCAATTTTTACCCAGACAATGGGAGCAACCAGAATAGATACGGTAAAACTGAGCACGATAAATACAGCACCACGCTGCTTCACTTTTCGTGTAACCGCTCGGTGTTTGTGCCAGTTTTCTAGCATAGGTCCGAACGTTTTATGCTCATGCAGCCAACGATGAAAAGCAGGACTACCACGCATAAAACAGGCGCTGGCTAATAGAATAAAAGGTGTGGTTGGAAGTAATGGAAGGACGATACCAGCAATGCCAAGTATCATGCAGAGTCCACCAGCAATATTGAAAAAGTAACGCTTAATACGAATGGTGGACTCCAAAAAACAATCGTTTAATTAAAAACCTGCGTAACCGTTCAGTACGCGAATCCAGGTTAGCGTTGCAGGTAAAGTTGGGATCAAAAGAACTGCAATGAAACCTAAAAAGTAAAAAATATTATAAGGCTCTTTAAAATCTTTGTCTGCCATGATGCTTCTTCTCACTTGTTGACTTAGCTTTCTCCCAATTACATATCGTTAAATTATCGTTACGCAAATGGGTCATTATTGTTTTAAGCGCTGACTATACCTTAAACAGCAAACGCTAAACACCAACAAAAAGTAAGGCTATTGTGAGAATGATTATTAATAAGATATAGGATTTTAAACAATAAAAAAAGCAGCACATGAGTGCTGCTCGTGAATTTCTGAATTCATTACATTAAACGATTCAATCGTACAATGTTTAGGCTAAAGCTTGAGGTCCCTAAGCAGCCAATTGAAAGCTGTCCACCTGTGGTAATTGGAAGTTCGCGGGTAATAAAATTCTTCATACTACCATCACCAAGACGATTGCCGGCCGCGATGTGTTGATTAACATGTCCATCAGACCACTGGCTGTCCAGACCTGCCGGCAATATAGAGACTGACGATGATGCTAAATCAGCCACGCCGAACACTGCATTTACTGCACCTGCACACTCTGAACATTGTATGCCCTTTTCAATGATCTCAACCATGTCTTTAAGATCGGCACTAAAGCTTTTTAAGTTGCGTAGATAATCATCAAACAGAGCTCTCACCAGTAATGTGGTTGCTACGCCGTCTTGCTGCAGTGAAGCCGAATCCACAAGGTAGAAAGCAAATTGCCCGTTCATTAACCATCGGTAGTCAAACACCAATGGCATCACGTCTGTCGATTGCAGTAATCGGTACGAGCACTTCCAATCTCCCTGAGAGGTGTCTTTCTCAGGCAATAGAGCGTGCAACAAATCACGCGCTGCATTCGGGTTTTGCTGTAGATACTCAAGATGCCAATGAAGCTCTTGGTCATCTGGCATCTCTCCACCATCATCAACTCGGAACCACTGGCTCGAAAAATCTCGTTGTTCAGCAAAGTGGCAGTCCGAATCTTCCAGCGTATTGTCAATCGCTTGAGAGAGATGGTGATAATTTCCAATAGGTTTTGGTAGGAAGTCTTTGATACCAAATCGAAGCGCTTTTGCCACGTCAGACATTTCGTCTGTACCTGACACCACGATCAATGGCATCGATGGATATTCTAGGCTTACTTCCTCCACAAACTCGATTCCGTCTAAAACGGGCATGGATAAGTCGCATAAGACAAGGTCAGGCTCGCACTCACGCAATTGCTGCAGTGCTTCTAAACCGTTTTCAGCTTCTACTACCTTGTAACCCTGACTTTCTAAATAGGCACTAGTTACTCTACGAAATATGGGGTCATCGTCCACCAACATGATGAGCTTGTGATTGACCACTTCCTGCGCCGAGACCATTGCCGTTTGACCGTGAGTCTTAAACATACCTTTGTACCTCACAAAGCTCAGTCAAAAAACAAATTTATACGTTATTATTTTTGTTGTATTCACATCTTACAAAACGTTGTGCAGCAAGACGTCAGGCCCTTTCACCTTGTTATAAACCGTAGCCTTAAATTGACGTTTATACAAATATTCCATGGTTTATCAGTATTTACTAAGAGCGTCCTGCTGTGTTCAAATGGTGCAACATGTTGACTTAAAGCAAACTTTGATCACAAAGTTAATTATAAATTAGCCATAAACGGTAATTTAATGTGTCTGGAAATATGAAATTAGATGATCTAAACCTGTTTCGATTGGTTGTCGAAAATGGGAGCTATACCGCAACTTCGCGAAAAACCATGATTCCGGTGGCAACCATCACCCGACGCATTCAAGCGCTAGAAGACTCTGTCAATCTTCGATTGCTGAACCGTCATGCGCGTAAGCTTTCTCTCACTGAAGCTGGAGAACGCTTTTACCATGAATGCTCACCTCTGCTGCAACGCCTAACCTCGACAGCTGAGGAAATTACGGATGACTGCCGCGGTGCATCGGGCAAAATCAAAATTTCTGCGCCGTACAATCTGACGAAGCGCATGATGATGCCAATGTTCAATTCGTTCATGAAGCAGTACCCAGATATCAACATTGAGTTGACGACGGAAAGCAATGCGGATCAACTTGATCCGACCGAATGGGACGTGATCTTCCGTGTCGGTCCGCAACGTGATTCAAGTCTGATTGCACGCAAAATTGGTGAAGTAAAAGATATTTTGGTTGCAAGCCCTGACTACTTAACGGCGAACCCAGCTCCAAATCACGCTGAGGAGCTTTCTAACCACTCTTTGCTAAAAGGCTCACCGCTTATCAAGTGGACACTGATTAACAGCAAAGGAGAGTCTGTGGTGAACGTAGAGCGCGGTCGTTTTCAAGCAAACGCACTCAACGTGGTTCGTAGCTCTTGTTCAGAAGGTTTAGGCATTACTTTGATGCCTGACGTGATGATCAAAGAGTACATCGAAAGCGGCGATCTTGTGCGCGTACTACCAGATTGGAGCGCAAACCCGCGTGACATCTACATGCTGTACAACCACAAAGACCACTTACCTGAAAAGGTACGCTTATTCATCGACTTCGTGATTGCTTACAACATTCACTAAGCTAAAAACATAAGCCGATAGAAAACAAAAACCAGAGCCGAAGCTCTGGTTTTTTTATCTCTTGAGAAGTGCGATTTAAGCGCCTTCGTTGTGCAACTCTAAGTTTGCTAGGTCTTGCTGGATTTCGCGCTGTGTTTTCGCATCATCGTTGCGCAGACCATCAAGGAAATCCAGATATTGCTGGTCAATATCACCCGTCACGTACTCACCGTTAAATACGGATGTATCAAACGTAGTGATATCTTGGTTACCAAGACCAACTGCCTCGACTAAATCATCGAGACGTTGATAAATCAGAGCATCCGCACCGATTTGCTTGCAGATGGTCTCGTTATCGCGTCCATGAGCAATCAGTTCTGTCGCGCTTGGCATGTCGATACCGTAAACATTCGGGAAACGAACTTCTGGCGCGGCAGAAACCATAAACACTTTGTTCGCACCGGAATCACGAGCCATCTCAATGATCTGCTCTGAAGTCGTACCACGTACGATAGAGTCATCGACTAGCAGGACATTTTTGCCCTTGAACTCAGAGCGGATCGCATTGAGCTTGCGACGTACCGACTTCTTACGTTGCTGTTGTCCCGGCATGATAAAGGTACGACCTACGTAACGGTTTTTCACAAAACCTTGGCGGTATGGCTTATCAATCGCTTGAGCAATTTGCAGTGCGATATCGCAAGATGTTTCTGGAATAGGAATAACCACGTCGATGTCTAAATCTGCGTAGTCTTCGCTGATACGCTCACCGAGCTTCTTACCCATTTCAACACGAGCACTGTACACTGAAATCTTATCGATGAATGAATCTGGACGAGCAAAGTAAACGAACTCAAAAATACATGGGTTCAGCTTAGGGTTGTCAGCACACTGCTTAGTGTATAGCTCACCATCGAATGTCGCGTAAATTGCCTCACCAGGCGCCACGTCGCGAACAAAATCGAAGCCAACAGCATCCAGCGCGACAGATTCTGACGCCACCATATACTCGGTTCTGCCGTTTACTTCTCGCTTGCCAAGACAAAGAGGACGAATGCCGTGAGGGTCACGAAATGCAATCATACCGTGACCAATGATCATCGCTGTTACTGCGTATGCACCGCGAATAGTGCGATGCACATTAGTCACCGCGCGGAACACGTCTTCAGAAGTCACGTTACCTTTAACGGTGTCGATTTCATGAGCCAGTACATTAAGTAACACTTCTGAGTCTGAAGTGGTGTTGATATGGCGGCGGTCTTTTTCAAACAGCTTCTGACGAACTTCATGAGCGTTTGTCAGGTTACCATTGTGGGCAAGTGTAATACCGAAAGGAGAGTTTACGTAGAAAGGTTGAGCTTCTGAGGCGCTTGAACTACCTGCAGTAGGGTAACGAACATGACCAATACCCACCTCACCTTGCAAGCGTTGCATGTGTCTTGCTTCGAACACATCCTTCACTAAACCGTTCGCCTTGCGCAGACGAAAACGATTGCTTTCTATGGTACAAATACCAGCGGCATCTTGGCCACGATGCTGTAACACCGTTAACGCGTCATAAATAGACTGGTTTACAGGCGTTGTGCCCACGATTCCAACAATACCACACATGTCCTAATCCTCGATTTGCGACAGTAGCTGGCACTACTAGATAGTGCCAGACAGAAAACTTGATGTTGCTTTTAAATGCTCGAAGAATGGGGCGATGATACGGCTGAACTCAGGGACCAACTGTGACTCTTTCCACCAATCCGAGCTTGGGAATGCAGTAAACGCATCCATAAAAAACAGCACCGCAGAAACAATCAGTACTCCGCGTAAACCACCAAACACCACACCGAGAATTCGATCGGTTCCTGATAGCCCTGTTTTTTGTACCAGTTGACCAATGACGTAATTCACCACTGCACCAACCACTAGGGTTGCGACGAATAACGCCGCAATTGCGGCTCCGTTTCGAAACATTTCATCTTCGATGTTGGTGAAGTACACCGCCAATTTGGCGTAGTAGTTACTGGAGATAAAAAATGCTCCGAACCAAATCACCAAAGACAAAGCTTCTTTAGCAAAACCGCGAACTAAACTGATCAGAGCTGAAAATCCGATCACACCTAAAATGACAAAATCTAACCAATTCATGTTTTCTTCATCTTAAGTTGGCGCGCATTTTAACAGAAAAAATGCTGACGCAAACGTTTTCTTATGGATTTAATGGCTTAAATTTAAGCAATTGACCTTTTGAGCCTGTAATTTTTTGTAATTCCTTGACCTGTCGTTCAAGTTTACTTTTTGATACATCAGGACCAACAATTACTCGAGTAAAGGTATTCTCTTTTTTTACATGAGCTTGATACCCGCGCTTCTGTAAATCCTCTACCAATGCAACTGCATTCTCATGATTTTTCAGTGCCATCAATTGAATGATCCAAGCCGAATCCTCATATTGATTTTTTTCTTCAACCGGACGAACAGCGACCTCTACCTTTTCAGGCTGCTTGTTCGCATGTTCAGGTTGAGTAGCAGGCTCTGTTTTTGGTACAGAAACGTCAACTGGAGACACTTCAGATTCATCCACCGTCGCAGTTACCGGAGATTCTGGTAACGAAACGTTGTCTTCTTCAGGTTCCAAGATTTCAAAGTTTTCCACATCGCTATCAAGTTCTGGTTTGATAGGAATGCTGGCAAACTCTTCTTTGTAGTGCAGTTTCTTACCATCTAGGACGTCAGGGAGCACAATGACCCCCACCGCTACTAGAATGATGGTGCCGACTAAACGACTTTGGAATTTACTTGCCATCAAATTACCTTTGATTACTCATTATTTGATTGCCAATGCTCCAACACCTCGCCCACAGTATGGAAGGAACCAACCACCAAAATGACATCGTCGTGAGCTGCGTGAGTCTTCGCGCTCTCAAACGCCTCTACTGGAGCTTGGAACTCAACTTGACCTTGAGGTAAGTATTGGCACAGTTCATCTGCTGTCGCTGCTCGTGGACCTGTCAGCGATGCTGGATACCATTGCGTTGCAATTGGAGTTAATGCTTCGATTGTTGCTTTGATGTCTTTATCGTGCAGCATAGCAACCACAACGTGGATGTTCTTATCCGCGTATTGACGTTTCACCTTCTCAACCAAGTATTCAGCTGAATGAGGGTTGTGTGCAACATCAAGGACGATTTCCGGACCTGTTTGCAAAACCTGCATTCGGCCAGCCAAGCGAGCATTATTCAAGCCATTAACGATATTAATGTCAGTGATTTGCAATTCTGACGCGCCGAGAGCCATTAACGCTGTTGCTGCATTCGGTAACGGTAGAGATGGCAATGGCAGATCTTCTAAATCAAATGCGCCACTGCTCCACTTCCAACCTTTCTCAGTTATCTGGTAATCAAATTGAATACCGACTTGGAAAAACTCAGCTTGAATATCATCAGCATGGGCAGCAACCGTCGCCGGCGGTGTTGGCTGACCACAAATTGCAGGTTTGCCCGCACGGTAAATACCGGCTTTCTCGAAGCCAATCACATTGATGTCATCGCCCAGCCAATCAACATGGTCGATAGCCAAGCTAGTGATAACAGACACGTCATGGTCAACCACATTAGTCGCGTCTAAGCGTCCACCTAGACCAACTTCTAACAGGACCACATCCACTTTCTCAACTTGGAAAATACGAAGTGCCGCTAACGTACCAAATTCAAACAAACTTAGGCTTATCTCGCCGCGCTGTTTTTCGATGTAATCGAACGCCTCACAGTGTTTGCTATCTTCTGCATCGACGCCATTGATACGTACTCGCTCATTGTAGCGAATCAGGTGTGGTGAACTGTAAACACCGACAGAATAACCGGCATCTAATAGAATGGCTTCCATCAACGCACATGTTGAGCCCTTGCCATTGGTGCCGGCAACAGTAATCACAGTAGGAGCTGGTTTGGTAAGGTTAGCCTTTTGCGCTACCGCTTGAACGCGGTCTAAGCCAAGGTCAATCGCTGAAGTGTGGAGATTTGTTAAATAATCAAGCCACATCGTTAGAGGAGATGTGGCTTGAGGAATAGAGTTTTGGGTCATCTAACTTTAACCATTAATTTCTTTGGTTTTTATGTTAGTTGATACTTTACCCTTTTTCGTCTGCTTCTGGTACAGAATATGGCTCTTCATTTGGAGATTCGTTAACCGAGACCACCATAGGAGACTTGTGGTTAGTTAGCTTAGCTACTAGACCACCCACACGCTGACGCATTTCACGACGGTCAACGATCATATCGATCGCACCGTGCTCAAGAAGGAACTCGCTACGTTGGAAGCCTTCAGGAAGATCTTCACGTACTGTCTGTTCAATTACGCGGCGACCAGCAAAGCCGATAAGTGCTTTAGGTTCACCAATGTTGATGTCACCTAGCATTGCCAAACTTGCTGATACACCGCCCATTGTTGGGTCAGTCAGTACAGAGATGAATGGCAAGCCTTTCTCAGAAAGACGCTCAAGTGCCGCACTGGTTTTCGCCATTTGCATTAGAGACATCAACGCCTCCTGCATACGCGCACCACCACTTGCTGAGAAACAAACAAGTGCACAGTTGTTTTCAATTGCTGCTTCTACTGCTTTTACAAAGCGCGCACCAACAACAGAACCCATTGAACCGCCCATGAAAGAGAACTCAAAAGCACACGCCACTAGTGGCATGCCCAACAATTCACCTTGCATTACGATCAGTGCATCTTTCTCACCACTGCTCTTTTGTGCAGCAGAGATACGCTCTTTGTAGCGTTTAGAATCTTTAAACTTCAGTTTATCTTGCGGCTCAAGCTCAGTACCAAGTTCCACACGGTTACCTTCATCTAGGAATGTTTCTAGACGACGGCGCGCTTTCATACGCATGTGATGGTTACACTTAGGACAAACTTCTAGGTTACGCTCAAGCTCAGCGTGGTATAAAACCTGCTCACAAGAAGTACATTTGGTCCACACGCCTTCAGGAATAGAAGCTTTACGTGAACTTACTAGGTTGCTTTTCTCTAAAATCTTTTCAAGCCAACTCATGGAAGACCTTTTCTCTCAACTCTTCCGCTTCATTGCGAAAGATATAAATTCGGGAATATTGCGGATGGATTAAAACATATCTTGCCGCGACTGTAGATAAAAAACTGGTTGTACCTATTTTTGATATCATTAATAACGCACAGTTTCAGCACGTATCCAGCCTAAAGTACCGATATTTTGAAACAAAATCGCAAATTTAGTTCAAATTATCTGGCAAAAACAACGGACCGATCGGCACTCGTGGCAATCCAAACTCTTCTGGGTAGTCCACATCCACCAAATATAAGCCTTCAGCTTTGGCGGTCGCGCCTGCTAATTTGCGGTCTTTCGCTTCTAGTAGCCATTTTATCCATTCTGGTTTTTCTTCACCACGACCCACTTTGATCAAGCTACCGGTGATGTTGCGCACCATATGATGAACAAATGCATTGGCTTTGATATCAATCACGATGTAGTCACCATGACGAGTTACGTTAAGGTGCATCAAGTTACGGAATGGGCTCAATGATTGGCAATGCGCAGCACGGAATGAGCTAAAGTCGTTCTCACCCAATAGATACTGCCCTGCTTCATGCATTTTCTTCTCGTCGAGTTCACCATGGTAGTGGCTCACCCCAGAATTCAAAATACCTGGACGCAGTGCATGATTGAAGATGATGTAGCGATAACGACGCGCAGTTGCAGAGAATCGAGCATGAAAGTCATCGTTCACTTCCACTGCCCAGCGGACAGCGATATCACTTGGCATGTTTGCATTTGCACCCATAGTCCAAGCCACCATTTTACGACTCACGTTGGTGTCAAAGTGAACAACCTGACCAGTGCCATGCACACCAGCGTCTGTACGACCTGCACACTGAACTTCAACAGGGTGATTCGCTACCACAGACAATGCTTTTTCTAGCTCTTCTTGGACGCTTTTCACTTCTCTTTGACGTTGCCAGCCAAAGTAGTTTGTACCGTTGTATTCGATACCTAATGCGATTCTCATTTTAACCTTCGAACTCTAAAATGGGGCGGGAAGTATATACGTAAGTCCTTCCAGATACAAAAAGGGCAGCGTTTGCTGCCCTTTTAGTTACCGACCGTTAATCGTATCGATAAGGTTTTTAGCCTCTCGGCGAATATCATCTTCTCCGTAGACAATCGCTTCTTCTAGCAACTTAATCGCGCCTTGAGGATCGTTCATCTCAAGGTAGATTTTTGCGAGATCCAGCTTACCTGCAGCTTCTGCATTGGTATCTACATCGACATCGCCAATATCACCAATCACGTCAGGAAATTCGTTCAGACCCACATCGAGTTTGAGATCTTGCTCTTCAAACTCGCCACCGTCTTTGTCCACTTGCGCCATCAACTCATCAATCGTCATGAATTGATTCTTCTTAGGATCAAAGTCCGTTAAGTCTTCTTGCTCACCCCAGTTTTCTTGCGCGATTTCTGGCTGTGCTAACGCGTCAGACGAACTCCATACTTCACGCTGATCTTCTGGTACCTCTGCTGCTGATGAAGTGCTTTCTGGCGACAGTTTAAAGCCGTCCCAGTCATCACCAACATCCAGCATAGTCTCGAAGTCCATACCAGCGCTTGCAATCGTGTCACTATCTAGCTTGCCATCAAAGACCTCAGATTCAGTATTTTC
The DNA here is from genome assembly GCF_040104475.1 of Vibrio sp. SSH13-20. Taxonomy (NCBI): domain Bacteria; kingdom Pseudomonadati; phylum Pseudomonadota; class Gammaproteobacteria; order Vibrionales; family Vibrionaceae; genus Vibrio; species Vibrio sp. SSH13-20. The sequence continues at coordinate 422,470 of NZ_JBECOU010000002.1, read as the reverse complement.
CGATAACAGGTTCGCCATCGCTGATTCTTCGAAGTCATTTAACTCTGACTCAAAGGCATTGTTCGCTTCTGGCTCCACATCGGCACTGAAAGCTTCTGGTTGCGCAAAGACTTCGAACAAAGCATCGTGGTCATTATCAGCTTGCAACACTGGCTGAGGCGTTTCTAAGCGCTCATTCGATGCTTCTGGACTAATAGTGTCAGATTCAGCAGTTGATGGTTCTTCTGCCATTGATGCTAGCGCATCTTCTTCGCTGAATTCAGGAAGATCTAAGTCGTCGAAGTTGAACTCTTCTTCTGCTTCCGCAACTGGCGCTTCAAGATCGGCTGTTTCCGATTCTGTTAGCGCTGGCTCCTCTGCCATTGACGCTAACGCATCTTCTTCGCTGAATTCAGGAAGCTCTAATTCATCAAAGTTGAACTCTTCTTCTGCGTCCGCAACTGGTGCTTCAGGCTCAGCCATTTCCGATTCTGTTAGCGCTGGCTCTTCTGCCATTGACGCTAGCGCATCTTCTTCGCTGAATTCAGGAAGCTCTAAGTCGTCGAAGTTAAACTCTTCTTCTGCTTCCGCAACTGGCGCTTCAAGATCGGTTATTTCCGATTCTGTTAGCGCTGGCTCCTCTGCCATTGACGCTAACGCATCTTCTCCACTGAACTCAGGAAGCTCTAATTCATCAAAGTTGAACTCTTCTTCTGCGTCCGCAACTGGTGCTTCAACATCGGCTGTTTCCGATTCTGTTAGCGCTGGCTCTTCTGCCATTGACGCTAGCGCATCTTCTTCGCTGAATTCAGGAAGTTCTAAGTCGTCGAGGTTGAACTCTTCTTCTGCGTCCGCAACTGGTGCTTCAGGCTCAGCCATTTCCGATTCTGTTAGCGCAGGCTCTTCTGCCATTGATGCTAGCGCATCTTCTTCGCTGAACTCAGGAAGCTCTAATTCATCAAAGTTGAACTCTTCTTCCGCGTCCGCAACTGGCGCTTCAACATCGGCTGTTTCCGATTCTGTTAGCGCTGGCTCCTCTGCCATTGACGCTAGCGCATCTTCTTCGCTGAATTCAGGAAGTTCTAAGTCGTCGAGGTTGAACTCTTCTTCTGCGTCCGCAACTGGCGCTTCAGGCTCAACCATTTCCGATTCCGCTAACTCTGGCTCTTCTGCCATTGACGCTAGCGCATCTTCTTCGCTGAATTCAGGAAGTTCTAAATCGTCTAGGTTGAACTCTTCTTCATCGATATTAGATGCAGTTGAGTTAGCTGCAACTGGCTCTTGCTCTGTTTTGCCCTCTGGCTCAATATCATCAACTAGCCAATCTTCCTCTTGAGGAATACCAAATTCATTTTCAACAGTGTTCGGTGTGGGAGTGAAAGCAGGCTCTTCTTCAATATCAGAAGTTTCAATAGATTCACTTTCAGCTTGGTTCACTTGTGGCACGTTGTCTGATTGAAGCTCTGCTGTATCAAGCTGCTCAACAGATTCTTCCACCACTGCTAGTTCTTCAACTGATGTTTCTGGCTCGGATTCAAGCTCCGCCTCATCCCCAAATTCCGTTTCACCGCCAATCAATGCGTCAAGCTCTGCAGCAAAGTCCGCACCTTCTTGCTCTGCAGGTTTTAGAGCTTCGCTGTCGGTATCGAAGAGATCATCCAGCTCCGTCATTAACGGGTCATGCTTTGGTGAAGCATCTTCTAGGTCACCAAAGAAATCATTGCTGTTGAAATTAACATCGGATTCAGACTGCTCGGCTTCAGCTTCTGTGCTGAGAGGCTCAGTCTGAGGCTGACTTTCAGCCTCTGGTTGGTTGTCACTAAGCAGCGCATCTATATCCAAACCGGAATCTAATCCAAGTGCCGCTTTTTCATCTTCTAAATCTAATGTTGATTCGACGCCAGCAGTAGGTTGAGGAGTCGAAGTTAACGCTTCCTCTTCTACAGGCTCTAAATCATCAAAACCAAGCGAGGCAAGCAGGTCTTCATCATCTTGAATGTTCTCTGGTTCGTCATCTTCACGAATTAGATCATCAAATGGGTCAATTTCACTGTTCGGTTCGCTGTGCGATTCTTCGTTATCGTCATCTAACAGCTCGTCCAACAAATCAACGCTATTTTCATCAATGTCTGCCAGAGCATCGTCATTCTCGAAACCTGATAGCTTTTCTAGCTCATCAAGCGGATCAAAGTCATCGTCGGATGAGTCCTCATCATCAAAGCCAATCAACTCGTCGAGTAAATCGGTACTGTCTTCGTCGATCGCAGGCTCTTCGCTCAAGCCTGCGATATCCTCTAGCTCTTCAAGAGGGTCAAGCTCGTTAAGGGACTCACCATCGTCTTCGCCGATCAACTCATCAAGAAGCGCCGATGCGTCATCTTCACTTGAGTCGTTTTCTGTTAGACCGGAAAGCGCCTCAAGTTCATCAAATACATCATCATCTGATTCGCTTGATGTTGGTTGCTCGTATTGTGCTAGCAGTTTATCGATGTCATCGTCCGTTGCTTCACCAGCTGAAAATGCGTTCTCAGTTACAGCTGGCTTATCTTCTTCAACATCCAGATTGAGATCATCACCATCTAGGTCAGCAAACAAGTCGTCCAACATTGCTTGGTCTACGCCATCTGTTTGCAGCTCTTCTGCCGGTTCATCAGCTGCGAGTAATTCAGCAAAAGCATCATCAGACATCGCATCAGAACCATCTTCGTCAGAAAGATCGAAGCCAGCATCATCGTCATCTAGCACTTCAAGTTCAGGAGCCACCTCATCCAAGGCGCGCTCCATTTCTTCAAGACCCAGGGCTTTTTCTTCGCCATTAACCTTGATGCCATTGCTAGAGGAATCAAATTCATCAAAGCCAACGTCTAAATCGCCATCGTCACCGATGCCAGCAAATGGGTCCTCGCCATCATCACCTTCAAGATTGAAATCAAGCTCGTCATCATCAAGGTTCCCGAAGACATCCTCTTCTTCAGTTTGCTGTTCTTCTTGTTCGAATAGGTTTTCAGCTTCGTCATCATCTCCGAACAAGTCGTCATCAAGGCTCAGCTCTTCGTCTAATTCATCCGCAGCTGCTAAACCAATTGGCGCAGCAAGAGGATCTGTACTTTGCTGCTCTTGCGCAGCCGCTTCTTCCTCTTTTGCTTTCGAGCGACGACCAAGCATCATCACGACTAACAAGGCGATTAACGCACCCGGAATCAACGCAGCAAGACCAACAAGCCAGCCATTCGATAGAATTTTATCCATCGTACTTGGCTGCATACGCTGTTGCTCGGCAACACGCTGACGCTCTTCAGCTAACAATTTTTCAACTTCTGAGCGAATACGCTCTTCGTCATTCAACGATGTTTTCAGCGTTTCAACTTCGCTTTGTACTTCAGAAAGCATCAAACGCAGGCGATGATTCTTCTCTTCCAAAGACTCCAATTCACTTTGCGAGCCTTGCAGCTTGTCTTTCAGCGCACTGACTTGCTTCTCGCCTTCTGGTGAGGTGGTCACTGCAGGCACTGGCGTCTCAGGTTTTACCACTTTTACCAGCTCTGGTTTCGGAGCTTCTGGTTTCGCAGCCTCTGGTTTTGGATCTGGCTTTGCGGTTTCAACCACTGGTTTTGGCGGCTCAACTTTCGGTTTTACAGGTTGAGTAGGCGTTGCTTTTGGCTGAGTGAGTCGAGCTTCATGCGCTTTCATAATGGCAACAGCTTGCGCAGTTGTTGCGCTTTGCACTTGCTCCAGAGAAGGGACACGTAATCGACTACCAGGAATCAGTTCGTGGATATTCTGTTTATCAAACGCTTGAGGGTTGATTCTATAGATGGCGAGCAGCGTTTGTTGTACGGAAACATTTCGAGAAGGTCGCAATTGAGAAGCGATCGACCATAAAGTCTCATTTTGACCTGTCGGGCCAAAGAAGCGCGACGGTTGGTCATTTTTAGGTGGAGCGGGCAACGCTCGTTCAATCTCCTCAGCAAAGCTCGGAGACGCTTGCACTTCACCAGAGGGTCCTACAAGACGAATACCTTCGGCTTGAACCAATGACGATGTCTGAGTCGCGCTCATCAGCACAAGGGCTGCTAACAAACGCTTATAATTTTGACGCATAGAAGGCTCAGTTTGGTGCTAGTAACAATTTGAAATAGTGATCGGTTAAATATATCGGATATAGCCCTCAAAACTATAGTTTTGAGGGTAAAAAATGTGTGGCTCTCACCATATTCGTACTAATCTCACACAATTTTACGCTATTCGAACAAAAAAGCCTCGCATAGTGCGAGGCTTTAAGGTTCTTAATGTGGTCGACTTAGTAGTAATCGCGAATCAGAACTTCTGCAATTTGAACTGCGTTGGTTGCTGCGCCTTTACGAACATTATCGGCAACAACCCATAGATTCACGCCACTGTGATGGCTGATATCGTTACGAATACGACCAACCATTACATGGTCTTTGCCGCCCGCATCACGAACTTGTGTTGGGAAGTCTTCACCGTGGAATACTTCAATACCATCTGTTTGCTCAAGTAAGTTAATCACTTCTTGTGCATCGATTGGTGAGCGAGTCTCAATATGAACCGCTTCTGCGTGACCATAGAATACAGGTACGCGTACACAAGTTGGGTTTACTGTGATTGATGGGTCGTTAAAGATCTTTTGCGTTTCCCACACCATTTTCATTTCTTCTTTGGTGTAGCCGTTTTCCATCATCTGGTCGATTTGTGGAATACAGTTAAACGCGATCTGTTGAGAGAATTGCTTCTTGTCAGCAGGTAGACCATTTAGTAGCTTCGCTGTTTGACCTGCTAGCTCATCAATACCCGCTTTACCTGCACCCGATACAGATTGGTAAGTTGAAACGTTAATACGTTCAATGCCCACTGCATCATGAATTGGTTTTAGTGCCACCAGCATTTGGATGGTTGAACAGTTCGGGTTTGCAATGATATTGCGGTTACGAAATTCTGCAATCGCTTCTGGGTTTACTTCTGGCACAACCAAAGGAATGTCATATTCGTAACGGAAGTTCGACGTGTTATCGATAACGATAACACCTTCATCAGCGGCAATTGGTGCCCATTTTGCTGACAGTTCGCCACCAGCAGAGAACAGTGCGATGTGCGCTTGAGACCAATCGAATTCTTCTACGTTTTGAACACGTACCGTTTTACCATTGAAGCGGTAAGTCTTGCCTTCACTACGCTCACTCGCAAGTAGGAAGATTTCACCTACCGGGAATTTGCGCTCTTGAAGCACTTCCAAAATTGTTTCACCGACCGCACCGGTCGCACCTAATACGGCAACATTGTATTGCTGGCTCATTGACTTACCTCAACCTGAAAACCTAGTTCTGCTAATGGTGCAAGATTGCATGTTTCGTTACCCATTAGCGTGACAGCGCTGTACTCGCGGCGATCCCAGTAGTTTTTACGCATCAGGTCAAAAGAGCCTGGCTTACTGATTTCGCGGCGGAAAAGAGCGTCATCTTTACGCACATCATAGATTAACTGCGTGATGTTGTGCAGCGTTGCTTCATCCCATGCTCTGTCCAATACCATAGTAGGAACAGGCGCGGTTGGCAGTAAATCGCTGGCATGCGCACGTAATTCGTTATTTAAGAACTCACAGTAGCTATTGAAAATCATTGTTGTACCGCGAGCTTTCCCTTCCAGACCATAGCCTGCAACGTGAGGGGTTGCGAATGCTAGCAGAGGCAGAAGCTCCATATCAACCTCTGGTTCAAACTCAAACACATCGAGTGCCGCTGTAAAGCCGTCGTTTTTCAGTAAACGTTGCTTTAGCGCTTGGTTGTCAACGACCGGACCGCGCGCGGCATTGATAAGAATTTGATCGCTACGAAGACCATTTAGCACTGCCTCATCAATCAGGTGATGCGTTGGATGTGGACCATCTTTAGTGATAGGCGTATGCAGCGTAATGATGTCAGAACGTTCGATCAGCTCGGCTAGCGGAGTGAAGCTGCGAGAATCACCCTCTTCTTGTTTAAATGGATCATTGATGAGCACGTTTATGCCCATGCCTTTCAAACATTTTTCAAGGTAGCTACCGACTTGACCCGCGCCAATAATACCAACGGTTTTATCGAAAACTGAGAAGCCTTGTTGTTGTGCTAGCACCATCATGACGCTGAACGCGTACTCGGCAACACCAACTTTGTTACAACCAGGTGCTGCGGTGAAGAAAATACCTTTCTCTTGCAATAGCGCTTGATCAACATGATCCATACCTGCCGTTGCTGTACCAACGAACTTCAGCTTGTTTGCTTTGCTGATCAGTTCTGCGTTTACTTTGGTAACTGAGCGAATCATTAGCGCGTCGACATCGACTAAATCATCGGCTGTCAGTGTACGACCAGGTTTTAGAATCACTTCACCGAGTTGGCTGAATAGCTCTTCAGCGTACGGCATATTTTCATCAACAATAATTTTCATAGCGCCAGCGTTTAACATCCATTTGTATGAGTTCGTTTATTCGCAAGATGCGAAGCTAAAGCGATTGTGCCCTTTTCTTGAAAAATCTCAACAACTATACCCAAGTGACTTTCCTAAACAGGTTTCAGAAAAGAAAAAGCCCGGCTAAATTAGCCGGGCAAAGTTCCAGAACAAAAGGATCCTATCCCGCTCTCCTTGGGATAGAGTCTGCGTCTGTTCGATCAGTTTGACTGATCAAGCTCTGGAAACTGGTTTGTCGGTCCGTTGACGCCATTTGAGAAAACCATAGTGACATTCCGACCAACAAATTCAGTTAGCTTTGAGTCGCTTACGCTTGGTACTTTTTGATTACCAATGTCGCGTTTGTACCACCAAAACCAAAGCTGTTTGACATAACCGTCGTTAACTCAGCTTCACGAGCTTCCGTTACGATGTCTAGACCTTGTGCTGCTTCATCCAAGTTAGAGATGTTCACACTTGGGGCAATGAAGTTGTTGTCTAGCATTAGCGTTGAGTAAATCGCTTCGTGAACGCCAGCTGCACCTAGTGCGTGACCTGTCATTGCTTTTGTCGCAGAGATTGCTGGGCTGTTATCACCGAATAGTTCTTGGATAGCGCCTAGCTCTTTCACGTCACCTACTGGAGTAGAAGTGCCGTGGGTATTGATGTAGTCGATAGCATCAACATCTTGCATTGCCATCTTCATACAACGAACGGCGCCTTCACCTGATGGTGCTACCATGTCGTAGCCATCAGAAGTCGCACCGTAACCTACGATCTCACCGTAGATTTTCGCGCCACGAGCTAGAGCGTGCTCTAGTTCTTCGATAACTAGCATGCCGCCGCCACCAGAGATTACGAAACCGTCACGGTCTGCATCGTAAGTACGAGATGCTTTGTCTGGTGTTTCGTTGTATTTAGTTGATAGTGCGCCCATCGCATCAAACATCATAGTTTGAGACCAATCTAGCTCTTCACCACCACCTGCAAAAACGATGTCTTGTTTACCAAGTTGGATAAGCTCCATCGCGTGACCGATACAGTGTGCAGACGTTGCACAAGCTGAGCTCATTGAGTAGTTCACGCCACGAATCTTAAATGGTGTTGCAAGACACGCTGATACTGTTGAAGACATAGTACGTGGAACCATGTATGGACCTACGCGTTTTACGCCTTTTGCACGCATCGTGTCAGTTGCTACTGTTTGGTTTAATGCAGAAGCACCACCAGAACCAGCAACGATACCTGTACGATCGTTTGAAACTTGTTCTTCAGATAGACCAGCGTCTTCAATTGCCTGCTGCATTGATAGGTATGCATAAGCAGCCGCATCACCCATAAAGCGCATCTGCTTACGGTCAATAAATTCTGCTGGGTTGATTTTCAGATCACCCCATACCTGCGAACGCAGACCGTTTTCTTTAAACTGCTCAGACGCAGTGATGCCAGATTTGCCCGCTTTAAGAGACGCTAGAACTTCTTCGACGTTGTTACCGATACTTGAAACAATACCCATACCGGTGATTACGACTCGTTTCATTATGACATTCCTATAATTCAAAAATCCGCTAGATAATAACTAAGATAGTCAACAAAAGTGGTCAGCTTTCCCAGAAATTCGTACAATCGCCGAATTCTAACCGCGCCAAATCACATATTTGCACCATTATGACTTCGATTAAAAACGCAGAACTTGGTTGGAACGAAGCTGGTACACCGGTTTCTGACCAATTTGATGATGTTTATTTCTCCAACGTAAACGGTCTCGAAGAGACGCGTTACGTGTTCCTCAAACAAAATCATCTACCAGAAAGATGGCAGGAATTTGACCAAAGACGTTTTGTTATTGGTGAAACCGGATTTGGCACAGGATTGAACTTCTTAGCCGTGTGGCAATGGTTTACCGAATTTCGTCGCGAATATCCAGAGGCAACCCTAAAAGAATTACATTTTGTTAGCTTTGAGAAGTACCCACTAAGCAAAGCTGATTTAGAAAAAGCGCATCAATCATGGCCAGAATTGGCAGAGTTTGCCGAAAAACTGCAACAGCACTATCCAGCCGCAGTGCCTGAGTGTCATCGCATTGTTTTAGAAGACGGCGCTATCACACTCGATCTTTGGTTTGGCGATATCAAAGACTGCATGCCGCTTGTTCCTTATGAAGAGCAAGGCTTGATTGATGCTTGGTTCTTAGATGGTTTTGCACCGAGCAAAAACCCAGAAATGTGGAACCAAAACCTATTCAACGGCATGGCAAAATTGGCGAAACAGGATTGTACGGTCGCAACCTTTACGGCAGCGGGTTTTGTGCGTCGCGGCTTAAACGAAGCGGGCTTTGCAATGAAAAAAGTCAAAGGCTTCGGCACCAAACGTGAAATGATTGCAGGTTCGATGGAGCAGCGTGAAGCGCATTCAAACCACCTACCTTGGTTTAACCGCACTGCCTCGACCAATCATGATTCCATCGCGATTATTGGTGGCGGTATCGCTAGCGCGGCTTTGGCTAAAACGCTGATTCGTCGCGGTCAAAATATCACGCTTTACTGCAAAGACGCTCAACCTGCAGAAGGCGCATCAGGCAACCGCCAAGGCGCAGTGTACCCATTATTAAATGGTCCACACAAAGGCGTTTCTCGTGTATTCGCTCCGGGCTTTTTGTTTGCCCGTCAGTTTGTTGACCAAGCAGCGCAAGATATCCAATTTGATCACGATTGGTGCGGCATTACTCAGCTGATGTGGGATGACAAATCTGCAGATAAATTAGAGAAAATGCTTGCTGGCAATTTCACACCAGAGTTAATTCATAAACTATCTGCTGAAGAGACCGCAGAGAAGATAGGCTTGCCGATTGATATGGCATCGGTTCACTATCCTCTTGGCGGTTGGTTATGCCCTGCTGAACTCACGCGAGGCTTGATAGCTCAATTGGATAAAACAGAACTTTTTGAAGCGAAGTTCGAGCATCAAGTCGAGTCGCTCACTTGGGACAAAGTGCGCAAGGTTTGGATATTGAAAACGAACGGTCAAAGCTTTGAACATTCAACTGTAGTGGTTGCTAATGGCAGTGAGTTCCAAACACTAAGCCAAACCGCTGATTTACCAATGGGTCAGGTAAAAGGTCAAGTTAGCCACGCACCAGCGACAGAAACTTTGTCCAAGCTGAAAACGGTACTGTGTTACGACGGTTACATGACACCTGTTAACCCGAATAATCAGCACCTATGTATCGGTGCAAGCTACGACCGCAGCCACCTCGATTACGAGTTTGACGAGGATGCGCAAAAAGACAACGCTGAGAAATTGGTGAAGTGCCTGCCGAACCAAACTTGGACGAAAGAGGTGGATACCTCTGGTAACTTGTCACGCCAAGGTATTCGCTGTGTTAGCCGTGACCACCTTCCGTTTGTAGGGAACGTAGGCGACTTTGAAACCATCAAAACGCAATATGCGGATCTGCAAAATCAACAAGAGCAAGACGTTGACGCGATTCACCAGTTCCCTAACCTATTCTGTTTCCTAGGTTTAGGCTCTCGTGGTTTGAGCTCAGCACCTCTAATGGCAGAAGTGTTGGCTTCACAAATCTGTGGCGATCCGTTACCACTGCCTGTTGATGTCCTGACTGAGCTGCACCCTAGCCGTATGTGGGTAAGAAAGCTACGTAAAGGGAAGGCAATTACTGAGTTGTAACGTTTTTCGAGTGTGTAAAGAACCCCTCCTATCCTCCCCCTTAAAAAAGGGGAGGAACAAGTTCTTAACCCCGCTATAGTCCTTCCGTCTTTCCAGAAGGAGCAAGTTGCGAACTCCGCACTGATCTTTCCCTTTCTAACGGGGGAATTAGAGGGGGTTACAAGTGTTTAATTCAACGCCGCCACGGCCGCTTTCACCTGCTCTACAATTTCCGCATTACGGAACTCACCCGCTTCCAAATCAAAGTTATCGTAGAAGCTTGGAATAGATTGCGATGCTTTCACTTCAGCACCAAAGTAAGGCGCAGAGCCTGTTGCCGCAGCGAGTACCGTTTGTGCACCACCAGGACCAGGTGAAGTCGCTAAGTACACCGCCGGTTTATTTTGGAATACGTTGCGATCGATGCGTGTCGCCCAATCGAATAAATTCTTATATGCTGCTGGGTAAGAGCCATTATGCTCAGCAAAAGAAATCACCAAAGCGTCTGCTGTTGCGATGTCAGCAAGAAACGCTTTTGCACCCTCTGCCTGACCAATTTCCTTCTCTTTGTCTTCGCTGAACAAAGGAACATCGTAGCTATTGAGATCTAACACTTGCACGTCTGCACCTTCAACAAGATTGGCAGCGTAAGTCGCGAGAGTTTTATTGATAGAGGTAGAGCTAGTAGAAGCGCCGAATGCGATAATTTTCATGGTTGTAGTCCTTTGTTCACGTTTTGTACTAACAAGAGTAAGAGGTGAACGAGCGTGCTACAACCACAAAAATTTTAAGGAGAGATTCGAAAATTTCGAAGGAGTTTAATTCAACTCTTTTTGCTTCAACCAGAGGTTTAGCGCAACCTGTCGAAGCTTATAAAAACTGATGGTGGCTTAAGCTTGTGCTTGAAGCTCTTGCCATAGATCGCTCACGATCACGCGATCGGCTGGCGTTAGTTCTGAACGTGCTTCTTCAAGACTGTTTTCGATGCGAGATTTCAACTCAGCCACATCGTTAATGCCTTCTTCTTCACACGCCGCCGCAGACAGAGAAATGTGACCACGTAAATAACCACCAGCAAACAATTCATCATCCGATGCGGTTTCAATGCGTGCATCAATCAATTCTAGTAGTTTTTCTTCAAATTCAATAATCATGGAGCTTCTCTGAGGTTATTTAACGATAAAGTCAGATGGTTCCAGCGGCTTGGTTTGGTAAAAGGCACGCAAGGCATCCGATAGCATTTGTACGCGCGGCGGAAGACCGTTTTCTAAAATACCCATTACTTCATTGTGCACTTTGTGCATAAAACCAAGACGATCTGGTTCAAAATCGCCGTGTAGATTGTCACAACTAACGTTAAAAGGGAAGTCAGCACTTTTCGCGAGAATCCACTCATAAGCTTGGGGGCGAACTTCAACTTTTTCGAACTCAGCTTGAACCTCTGTTGTACGACCATCTGGCTCGTACCAGTAACCAAAATCTTCTAGCAAGCGGCGCTCTGGTCCTGCTACACACCAATGGGCAATCTCGTGTAGTGCTGACGCGTAAAAGCCACGAGCAAAAATAATCCGATGATGTGGGTGCGCTTCGTCAGCCGGTAAGTAGATAGGCTCATCACCACCAAGTTCTAATTTGGTATTAAAAGACTCAATAAACGTGTCGTTGAAGATGGTGATAAGGTCTTGATATTCGTGATTCATCATCGATTCTGTAATTCAAATTGATATGCGGTGCGCATTGTCGCTGTTTTTCTTACACAGGTAAAGCCACACAACATGTTTGGTTATTAGCTGAGTTAATCTGAAAGTCGCTTTCTCCATACAATTTCTCATTCGTCACAGATCACATTTCCCACTACACTCACGCCTTATTTTTACGCTTAATGATGGCGACTTCAACGCTACTTAAAGCGAGATTCTTTTTGGATTTAAGCCTATCCCCAAGGCTTAGATCTTGTTGGTAAGTTTTGCTGCTGTTTTCCTTAACCTCAAGGACATAACAGAGCCCTTTTATTTGAGTGTCCCCTTATGCTGCTAAGTGTGTTGTATATCATTGGTATCACGGCTGAAGCCATGACTGGTGCATTGAGTGCTGGTCGAAGAAAAATGGATTGGTTTGGTGTTATGTTGGTAGCCAGTGCAACGGCAATCGGCGGCGGTACAGTACGCGACATTTTGCTAGGTCACTACCCATTAGGTTGGGTAAAGAATCCTGAATTCTTAGCAATTACATGCGTTGCGGGTGTACTGACAACTGGCTTGGCGAAGTGGGTAATCAAGCTGAAAGGTCTGTTCATTCGTTTGGATGCGCTAGGCTTGATCGTATTTAGCATCATCGGCACCAAGGTAGCGATTGGCATGGGCTTACACCCTGGCATTTGTATGGTGTCAGCACTTGTAACTGGCGTATTTGGTGGTCTGCTACGTGATTTGATTTGTCGTCAAACGCCGCTTGTGCTGCATGAAGAGCTTTACGCCTCTGTAGCACTTATCGCATCAGGTTTGTACCTAGCGTTACTTGAGTTCAACGTACCGGACGTAACCGCAACGATTGTGACTCTGATTACTGGTTACATGTTGCGTATGGCGGCAGTACGCTTTAAATGGCGCTTGCCTTCATTCCACTTGGAAACCGAAGGGTCGATTCACTGATTCAAATAGAAACCTATTAAAAGACATGAAAAAGGCTGCTCATTGAGCAGCCTTTTGTGTTTCTATCGAGTTAAGCTTCAAACTTAAATCTTTGGAGTCTCGGTTTGTACGCCATGGTTTTGACCACGGTGGCGTAGCAAATGGTCCATAACGACAATAGCCAGCATCGCTTCTGCGATAGGCACAGCGCGGATACCCACACAAGGGTCATGACGACCTTTAGTGATCAGCTGAGTTGGTTCACCTTCTTTAGTGATAGTCTCACCTGGCACCGTAATGCTTGAGGTTGGCTTAAGCGCGATGTTTGCAACAATCTCTTGACCAGTAGAGATACCGCCAAGAATGCCGCCCGCGTGGTTACTACCAAAGCCTTCTGGTGAAAGCGTATCACGGTGCTCGCTGCCTTTTTGGTTTACCACATCAAAACCGTCACCGATTTCCACGCCTTTCACCGCATTGATGCTCATTAACGCGTGCGCGATGTCTGCATCCAAACGATCAAATACAGGCTCACCAAGACCAACAGGCACGTTGGTTGCCACGACCTGAATTTTAGCGCCGATAGAGTCGCCTTCTTTTTTCAGATCACGGATAAGTTGATCAAACGCTTCCACTTTGTCTACATCTGGGCAGAAGAACGCGTTGTTTTCGATTTCATTCCAATCCACTTTATCGATTGAAACGTCACCCATTTGCGATAAGTAAGCGCGGATTTCTACACCGAACTCGTCTTTTAGGTATTTCTTAGCGATTGCACCAGCCGCCACACGCATTGCCGTTTCACGAGCAGACGAACGGCCGCCACCTCGATAGTCGCGCACACCGTATTTTTGGTGGTAAGTGTAATCAGCGTGTCCTGGACGGAACTTGTCTTTGATGTCTGAGTAGTCTTTAGAACGTTGGTCTGTGTTCTCGATCATCAGACCAATTGAAGTACCTGTGGTTTTACCTTCAAAAACGCCAGAAAGAATTTTTACTTCGTCCGGTTCACGACGTTGGGTAGTGTAACGTGATGTGCCAGGACGGCGACGGTCGAGATCCGTTTGCAGATCTGCCTCAGTGATTTCCAAACCTGGAGGGCATCCGTCTACGATACATCCTAGTGCGATACCGTGACTTTCTCCGAATGTCGTTACTCGGAAATGTTGTCCGATACTGTTTCCTGCCATTACTTCCTCAAGTTCTTGTCGCCACGCTCTCCATGAGCGCAACTGCTTTTCAATTCTTCGTGGAATCATAGTGGCGGTATTACGTTTTGATGTAAAGCCCGATTTGGTGGAAAAAACAAAACAGCCGAAATTTTCCAAGCTCAGTGCGAAGCGGATAAAAAAACACCGAGCACTGGGCTCGGTGTTTTCATTGTTTATTCGAATGGTTTATTTCGACAGACTTAGTCTTTGTACAGTTTGAACTCTTCTGCACACTCAACCAATTGGTCACGCGTTAGCATGAATACGCCGTGACCGCCGTTCTCGAACTCAATCCAAGTGAATGGAATTTGAGGGTACTGTTCCATCATGTGAACCATTGAGTTACCGACTTCACAAACAAGAATACCATCGTCTGTTAGGTAGTCTGGTGCGTTAGCAAGAATACGACGAACCAGTTTTAGACCGTCAGTACCAGCAGCTAGACCTAGTTCAGGCTCGTGCGTGAACTCGTCTGGCAGGCTGTTCATGTCTTCTTCATCCACGTAAGGTGGGTTCGACACGATCAGGTTGTATTTCTCTTTTGGAAGATCGCGGAACAAGTCAGAGCGGATTGGGAATACTTGTTGCTCCATGCCATGATCTTGTACGTTTTGCTCAGCCACTTGTAGAGCGTCTGTAGAGATGTCGATCGCGTCAACTTCTGCTTCAGGGAAAGCGTGCGCACAAGCAATCGCGATACAACCAGAACCCGTACATAGGTCCATGATGCGCGTAGGCTCTTCCACCAACCAAGGTTGGAATTCCGCTTGAATCAGTTCACCGATTGGAGAACGTGGCACAAGTACACGCTCATCAACGAAGAACTCAAGACCGCAGAACCATGCTTTGTTCGTTAGGTATGCAGTTGGTGTACGCTCGTTGATGCGTTTTACTACGCGCTCAACGATACGCAGACGCTCGCTTGTCGTAAGGCGAGAGTTCAATACGTGCGGAGGCACATCAATCGGCAAGTATAATGTTGGCAGGATAAGCTGAACTGCTTCATCCCACGCATTATCAGTGCCATGACCGTAAAACAGGTTAGCGGCGTTAAAGCGGCTTACCGTCCAACGAATCATATCTTGAAGGGTATGGAGCTCCGATACCGCCTCTTCTACAAAAATCTTATCCAAAATTGCCTCCGAAAAGCGCTACAATACTGCCATAAATTGTAAAAACGAAATTGTTTACCTAATGAGCAAAAAAGACACCGAACACGATGACGATTTCGCCTTGTTTCAGGATGCAGTACAGGGCGTAAAAAAGTTGCGACAGGATACCATAATCCAGCAACCAAAAAAAAATTCTAAACAAAAAGAAATCAAACGCTCAAACCGTGAAGCGAGTGATTCTGAGTTTTACTTTTCTGATGAGTTTGTTCCGCTTCTTAATGAAGAGGGACCAACTCGTTATGCGCGTGACGATGTCTCCACTTATGAAGTGAAACGTCTTCGTCGTGGCGTGTACGTGCCTGACGTCTTCTTAGACATGCACGGCATGACACAGCAAGAAGCCAAGCGAGAACTCGGTGCGATGATCGCGTACTGCGTGAAAAACGAAATCCACTGTGCGTGTGTACAACACGGCATCGGTAAGCACATTCTGAAGCAGAAAGCGCCGCTTTGGTTAGCTCAACACCCAGACGTAATGGCATTCCACCAAGCGCCTCTAGAGTTTGGCGGCGATGGTGCCCTACTGGTGCTGCTGTCTATTCCAGAAAAATAACTCACCAACTTCGAGAAGTACTTCTCGAACGAGCAAGAACGACAAAGGCAGGTTAATCCTGCCTTTTTGTTTTTCTCGAGCCATCATCCCGAGAGGTTTTGCTCTATGGCGTGATATGCCAAAGCACTTCACCGCGTTGTGTTTGCGGATCAAATTCGATGCACACCAAGCCAGATGTTGGAAACATTGGTGGCGTCATGTCTTTCACAAATTCCGAGGTAAGGTAGCCCACCAGCGGCAAGTGCGACACAAACAATAGAGATTCAAGCTTCTCAACTTCAATCAACGCATTAGCGAAATCAAACACTTGGTCGGATTGACCGTAAGGCGTGATGTCTTCACACGTTTCGATGCTCTTAGCCGAAAAGTGTGCACTGATTTCTTGCCAAGTTTGCTGCGCTCGAATGTACGGGCTCACCAGTACTTTGTCGAATTGAGCAAAACCTTGCTCTTTACATGCTCGGGCAACTGCTTCCGATTCAGTTCTGCCTCTTGGGGTCAGTTGTCTTTCTGCGTCGGTGTTCGCAAAATGCTCAGCTTCACCGTGACGCAAGATAAATATTTTCATGTTATTTCCTAGGGATAGCTAACGCTACCAAAAGGTTGACTGCTATCTTTATACGGATAGCGGGCTAACTTTAATAATGTCGAAACAAAAATACTGATATAATTATCGGTTCATTATACCAATTCGCTTGCTAAAGATAGCGACTTTCTTAACAATCTATTAAAAAGAATATACTCAGTTCATCACATTCTACGATGAAGTTATGAACTCAGTGCATTCCTTCAAATAGCTCGAACCCCATAGCAATTTGCTGATGGGCTTATGCAGTACTCTTACGAATAACAAAAATGCGGCAAGCAGTATTTGTCGAAGCGCAAACTTTGCGCCTCCCCACTCGGGGATCATAATTACTGTAATGCGAAATCTGGAGACGCATCGTGCACCTAAGTCCAAACGATTCAAATCAATACCGCTACATTACATTGAGTAATGCCCTGCGCGTGTTGCTGATTCATTCCGACACGGCTCAACAGTCGGCAGCAGCCCTAGCAGTAAACGTTGGACACTTCGATGATCCGATGGATCGCCAAGGTCTGGCACACTATCTAGAACACATGCTTTTTTTGGGTACGGAAAAATACCCTAAAGTAGGCGAGTTTCAAAGTTATATTAGTCAACATGGTGGCACCAACAACGCTTGGACGGGCACCGAGCACACCTGTTTCTTCTTCGATGTCACACCAACTGCTTTTGAAACTGCACTTGATCGCTTCAGCCAATTCTTTACCGCACCACTGTTTAACGAAGAAGCGTTAGACAAAGAACGCCAAGCGGTCGACTCCGAATACAAGCTCAAACTGAACGACGATTCTCGCCGTCTGTATCAAGTCAACAAAGAAGTCATCAACCCAGAGCACCCGTTTTCAAAATTTTCTGTCGGCAACTTAGATACACTTGGCGATCGCGATGGCAAATCCATCCGCGACGAGATAGTTGAATTTCACCACTCACAGTATTCCGCTGATTTGATGACGCTGACTTTGTTTGGTCCGCAATCTCTTGATGAGCAGCAAGCGTGGGTAGAAACCATGTTTGCTGACATTCCAAATCACCAGCTACGTGGTAAGTCTATCGATGTATCTATTGGCACTGAAGAAAGCACGGGCATCTTGGTTCAAGTCGAGCCAATCAAAGAGTTCCGTAAACTGATCCTCACGTTCCCAATGCCGGGAATGGACGCGCACTATAGCGTGAAGCCCCTCTCCTACTTTGCTCACTTGTTGGGTTACGAAGGCGAAGGCAGTCTGATGCTTCAACTCAAAGAGAAAGGCTGGATTACCTCCCTCTCTGCAGGCGGCGGTGCGAGTGGCAGTAACTACCGCGACTTCACCGTAAGTTGCACCCTTACGCCAAACGGCTTGGACCATATCGATGACATCGTTCAAGCGGTATTCCAATATCTCTCTATGATCAAACAAGATGGTATGGATGAGTGGCGCTACTTGGAAAAACAAGCGGTGTTGGAATCTGCTTTTCGCTTCCAAGAGCCATCGCGCCCAATGGATTTGGTCAGCCATTTGGTGATCAATATGCAGCACTATCAACCGGAAGACACGGTTTATGGTGACTACAAAATGGCAGGCTATGATGCAGCGCTTCAACGCTCATTACTCCAATATCTTTCGGTTGAAAATGTTCGCGTTACATTGATAGCGAAAGGCTTGGAATACAACCAAACCGCAGAGTGGTACTTCACGCCCTACTCGGTAACGCCGTTCAGCGAAGAGCAGCGCCGTTTCTATCAACAAATCGACCCAAGTTGGCAATTCGTTCTCCCAGAAAAGAACCCATACATTTGCTACGAACTCGATCCAAAACCGTTTGAAAACGGTGGCTCATTGCCGGAGTTGGTGGAGGATGTAGAAGGCTTCCGTTTATGGCACTTGCAAGACGATGAATTCCGAGTACCAAAAGGTGTCGTTTACGTCGCTATCGATAGTTCACACGCTGTAGCATCACCGAAAAACATTGTAAAAACGCGCCTATGTGTTGAGATGTTCCTCGATTCTCTAGCCAAAGAGACTTATCAAGCGGAAATCGCAGGTATGGGTTACAACATGTATGCCCACCAAGGTGGCGTCACGCTGACATTATCGGGTTTTAGCCAGAAGCTGCCACAGCTGCTGGAAATGATTCTGCATCGCTTTGCTGCACGTGAGTTCAGCCCTGCTCGCTTTGAGACCATTAAGCAGCAACTATTACGCAATTGGCGGAATTCATCGCAAGATCGACCTATTTCCCAGCTTTTTAATGCGCTAACAGGTCTACTCCAACCGAACAATCCACCATTCGCAACATTGGTTGAAGCATTGGAAGAGATTGAAGTGGATGAGCTGTCAGTGTTCGTGGAATCGATTCTCGCTGAGCTACACGTTGAGATGTTTGTTTATGGCGATTGGCAGCGTCAGCAAGCTCATGACATGGCAAACACATTGAAAGACGCATTGCGCGTGAAAGAACAACGTTACGAAGAGGCGCTTCGCCCACTCGTTATGCTGGGTGAAAACGGCAGTTTCCAACGCGAAGTGAACTGTAACCAGCAAGACTCAGCAGTGGTGATTTATCATCAATGTGAAGATATCTCGCCGCGTAATATTGCACTTTACTCGCTAGCAAATCACTTAATGTCGGCAACCTTCTTCCATGAAATCCGAACTAAACAACAGTTAGGCTACATGGTTGGCACGGGGAACATGCCGCTGAACCGCCATCCGGGGATTGTGCTTTATGTGCAGTCACCGAATGCAGCACCAGCAGAACTGGTTACCTCAATCGATGAGTTTTTAAATGCGTTCTACATGGTGCTGTTAGAGCTCAATGAATACCAATGGCACAGTAGTAAACGCGGATTGTGGAACCAAATTGCAACGCCTGACACCACATTGCGCGGAAGAGCGCAGCGCCTATGGGTAGCAATTGGTAACAAAGACACCGACTTTAATCAGCGCGAAAAAGTGTTGGAAGAGCTTAAAGAGTTAACTCGCACTGACATGATTCGCTTTGTGGTCAATGAGCTTAAACCTCGTACTGCTAACCGTTTAGTGATGCATTCACAAGGCATCGCTCATGCAGACGAACCCCGTATCAATCTCGGTTTAGAAGTGGGCTCGATCGAAGAGTTTCAACTGCGTCCAAAAGACTTCGGTCTCGGGTAAATCATTGTAATTAGCACTGATACAAAAAAGGCTTGCATCACGCAAGCCTTTCTATTTTTAGCGCAAGCCATTAATCATAGAAGTTACGACCTTCACCCGCACGAGTGAGTAAGCCATCACATGGCGCGTAACGATCGCCGTATTTCGATGCAAACTCGTTCATTTTCTCAACCAATTCTTTCAAACCGAATTGATCCATGTAACGGAATGGACCACCTAGGAATGGTGGGAAACCAATACCAAAGATCGCACCGATATCACCATCGCGTGGAGAACGGATAATACCGTCGTCTAAACAGCGAACCGCTTCGTTTAGCATTGGCAACACACAACGCAGTGCAATGTCGTTGTCGCTCAGCTTAGACTCTGGCGTCAAGTTCAATAGCTTGTAGACGGACTTATCGACTTCTTTCTTCTTGCCTTTGTAGGTGTAGAAGCCTTTACCACTCTTACGACCTTTTCGACCGTCATTCAGTAGTGTGTCGAATACATCAGGACCTTTAAATCGTTCGCCCAATTCGTTAACCAAGATCGGCATGATCTTAGCACCGATATCCACACCGACTTCATCCAACAATGTGATAGGACCAACTGGGAAACCGAAGTCGAGCAACGCTCCATCAAGTTGTTCGATCGGCTCACTTGCCAGCAAGATGTGTGCAGCTTCGTTCATGTAAGGCGCAAGAATGCGGTTTACATAGAAGCCCGCTTTATCTTTCACGACGATTGGTGTCTTACCCTGCTTCTTCGCTAGTGCAACAACGGTAGAAATGGTCTCTTCTGACGTGGTTTCGTGAGGAATCACTTCCACCAATGGCATTTTCTCCACTGGGCTGAAGTAATGCAGACCGACGATGTTTTCCGGACGCTCTGCTTTTTCCGCAATTTTGTGAATTGGCAGCGAAGACGTGTTAGTCGCAAAGATGGTCTCTGGTTTTGCGTTCGCTTCAATATCCGCAACCATCGTCTGTTTCAGGTCAAGATCTTCAAACACGGCTTCGATAACCACATCAATATGGTTGAAGCTTGTGAAGTCAATGCCACCAGACAGTTGCAGCATTTTAGATTGCAGGCCCGCTTTAGAGATAATGCGGCGCTTACGCTGCTTTTCGAACAACTTGTAGTTGTAGTTCAACGCGTTAAGCACACCATCATTGCTAACGTCTTTAATACGTACTGGCACTTTCGCTTTCGCAACAGAAACATGGCTGATGCCTGCCCCCATTAGACCGCCACCCAAGACGCCAACTCGGTTGACAGCTGCAGGCTCGGCTTCCGCACCGTTTTCTTTCTTCATTTCAGTGGTAGCAAAGAAAATAGAGCGCAGTGCTTTTGATTCTGAGCTCATCACCAATTCGCCAAAGCGCTTCGCTTCAAGCTCTTGACCTTGAGCAAAACCTTTTTCAAGACCGTGCTGAATGACTTCGAGAATCGCAACCGTTGCTGGGTAGTTACCACGGGTCTTCTCATTGGTTTTCTTCGCGGCTTGCTCAAACACAAACTTACGACCTAAACCGCTGCCCGACATCAACTTCTCTTTTGTCGATTGCTTCTTCTTACCTTTGTTCTTCCCTTTTTCGATAAGCTGCTTCGCTACATCAAGAAGAATCGTCTCTGGTACACACGCATCAACAACGCCAAGTTTTTTCGCTTTCTTGGCACGCAGTTGTTTACCTGTAAGGATGAGGTCTAACGAAGGCAACAGACCAATCAGACGAGGAAGGCGCTGAGTACCACCAGAACCAGGCAACAAACCAAGTTGCACTTCAGGCAAACCAAGACGCGTCTTATCGGAATCGGTACACACACGGTAGTCACACGCTAGAGCAAGCTCTAAGCCACCACCTAGACATGGACCGTGAATCGCAGCAACAACCGGATAAGGCAGATCAGACAACTGCTGGAATAACTCTTGACCTTGCTTAGCCAATGCTTCCGCTTCGCTCGCCGTTGTGCACGCTTCAAGCATACGAACGTCGGCACCAGCAACAAAGTTATCTGGTTTTAAAGAATGAATGATCATCCCTTTCACGCCGCTGGTGTCTTTGAGTTGAGCGAAGATCTCTTTCATCTCATCTGCAAACGCCGCTTGCAACGTGTTCATTTTCTCGTTTGGCACATCGATGGCTAGCCAAGCAATGTTCTGCTCATCAATCTTTAGACTAAATGCTTTTTGCTCGCTCATTACTCAACCTCCAAAATCATTGCTGCACCAAGGCCACCTGCGGCACATGCGGTATTCAACGCAAGACCACCGCCACGACGTTTAAGCTCACGCAGCGTTTGCGTCATCATACGTGCGCCAGTTGCGGCAAATGGGTGACCATAGGCAATTGAACCGCCAAGGACGTTGAACTTATCCATGTCGATCTCACCTATCGCTTTCGAGCGACCTAGGTTTTCTTGGGCAAATTTATCAGAAGCAAACATCTTCACGTTCGCCAATGCTTGAGCAGCAAAGGCTTCGTGCATATCGATAAGCGTTAGGTCTGAAAGTTCTAGACCTGTGTTCTCCAACACTTTTGCTGTCGCGTATGTTGGTCCCATTAGCATGTCCATTTCCACACCAATGGCTGAGAATGCATAACCGCGAATGTAGCCAAGTATTTCCATACCAAGCTCTTTCGCTTTGCCTTCACGCATTAGCATCACCGCCGCACCACCATCGGTTAATGGTGTACTGTTCGCCGCTGTTACGCTGCCGTATTGACGGTCGAAAGCCGGACGCAGTTTTGCGTAGCCTTCTAATGTCGAATCATGACGAATGTTGTTATCTTCAGAGATCCACTTTTTGTAAGGTTCTGGGAAAGCCGTCATCACTTCGTCTTGGATTTTGCCGTCTTTCCAAGCTTGCGAAGCTAGAGAGTGAGAACGGTGCGCCAAAGCGTCTTGTTCTGCACGAGTAATGCCGTGTGACTTCGCCATTTGCTCAGCAGTTTGACCCATTGAAAGACCCGTCGAGTACTCAGCCACAGCCGGCGGTACTGGCATTAAATCTTTAAAGCTGAGTTTTTTGAGAATGTTGAGCTTTTGACCCAGCGTTTTGGTTTTACTTAGCGCAAGCAAGTTCGCGGCAAGTTTCTTAGAAACACCAATTGGTAAAACCGATGAAGAGTCCGCACCACCCGCGATACCAACATCAATGCTGCCCGCCATAATGCTCTCAGCAACGTTAACTGCAGCTTGGAAGCTAGTCGCGCACGCGCGAGTAACGCTGTAGGCATCAGTATGGATGTGCATTCCTGTGCCAAGCACAATTTCACGTGCAATGTTTGGCGCTTCTGGCATTTGAACTACTTGTCCAAATACCACTTGTTCGATGAGTTTCGGATCGATGTCTGTGCGAGCAAGCATTTCGCTCACTACCATTTTGCCTAAATCGACCGCTGGCACCTGGCTGAACTCAGTGCTTTGACGAGCAAAGGGGGTTCGTAGCCCTGCGACAATAGCAACACGTTCACCGTGGCGTGTTTTCACTTCCTGCTTGCCCATTGTTTCTCCTTAAATACAAGAGGTCTGACCTGATGCATTGTAATCAGTTTGTTAAATTTATCAAACATGCGTTTAAATAAACGTGAAGCGAGTAGATCTATTGCTCTAGTTCATTGATTCTTAGGCGATTAAGAATGATTAACTATAGTGAGTTAAAATGAAGAGAAGTGTGCGGAAGGTAAAATTGAAGCAAAAAAAAACCACACAAAACTGTGTGGTCGGAATATCTATAAAACAATTAACATACGCCAATTGTAAAATTAATCAGTTTCCTGATTAGGAGAAAGTAAAGTCAGCCTTCAAAAGGAAGTGTCATCTTGCTCAACATGTTAGTCGTCAATGACTAACTAGATGACAAGATGTACTATAGCCCCTTCACTGCATCAGATTTTGAAATAGATCAATTTTATGGTGATTTTATAGTTTCTGAACGTATCAAAGTACGAAAGAGTCTTGATCACTCTAAAATAGTTGCATGAAAACGCTTATTAAAACTATATAGAATAATTTATCATCACTTCAAATAAGTGCTTGATCATTGAAGAAGTATATTGTGCTGCTGCGACACTACATCTCGATGTAGTCGGATCGTTCATAAATACAATCGGTATATATGACCTCACAGAGCAAGATGGAGGCTCCTGTGGCAATATTTAAAATGTTTGGAAAGAAAAATTCCAACAGTCCGGTCAACTCTGATATGGACAGACAAAGAAAATACGAAGCTCTTGTTCGGGGCTATCACAGAGACTTGTATCGCTACGCTTACTGGTTATGCAAAGACAAGGCGATTGCAGAAGATTTGGTTCAAGAAACCTGTTTGCGCGCATGGAAGTCACTGGATAGTCTTCAAGATGAAAAGGCAGCAAAATCTTGGCTTATTACTATATTGAGACGAGAAAACGCGCGCCGCTTCGAGCGTAAACAATTTGATTTGGTTGATATCGATGACTACGGCAATGATGCTAAAGTTAGCGATGACCCACATCATCAGCAGGAATGGCTACAAGCTCAGATAATGAAGCTTGACGTCGAATACCGTGAGCCTTTGTTTCTTCAAGTTGTTGGTGGTTTCAGTGGAGAAGAAATCGGCAGCATTCTTGATCTAAACAAGAACACTGTAATGACGCGCCTTTTCCGCGCCCGTAATCAATTAAAAGAGATGTTGGATTCTCAAGATACTCAGAGAGGACAAAAAAATGGATGATTTAGAATTTCGTCGTCGTATTTTGTCGGATCCAAAACAGAAGGATGAAGAGATTCTTCAAGCTTTAGCTGAGAACGACGCTAACAGTAAGTTTGTTGATGACGTTTTGGATCTCGACCTTAAAATCAAGCAAGCCATGAATGTGGATGTGCCTGAAGATCTAGCCGACAAAATTCTGTTTAATCAAACGTCGAATGCGCTTGATAACGATAATGTGGTTAGACCGAACTTTGCTCGCAAAGCAATGGCGTTGGCTGCATCGGTTGCTTTTACTGCTGGTTTATTGGTAGGTCAAATCAACTGGGGGAACGTTATTGTCTCTCCAGCTCAAGCGAGCCTAGCAGATACCGCAATGAAACACGTGGTGGCGGAAGAGTCATTTGTACGCAACCTCGATGAGGATGTTTCAAGCAAGCAAGTAAACGCGAAAATGATGCCGTTCCATTATCAACTTAACGGTAGCTTTCCGTACCATGTTTACTACTTAAACCATTGCGGCTTTGGTGAGTCAAACGCCCTTCATATGGTTTTTCAAGGTAAAGAAGGCAAAGTAACCATGTTTGTTACTGACGTGAAGAGCGACCAGAAAGTCGATTTTGATAAAGATGGTATGAGCGGTGTTGTGAAGCCTGTGGGTAAAGCCAGCATGATTCTTGTTGGTAACAGCGGTGAAGACATCGATGCGATTGCAGCAAAACTTGCTCCAATGATGGAGCCGATGTAATAACTTCAGCGAAACGACACCACTAGCTACTAAAAAGCCGCTAAATTTCGAAATTTAGCGGCTTTTTGTTTATGAATAATACAAAAAGCATTCACGCCAACTATTGAGTTTAGAGTCAAAACTCTAAATTATGCACTTTAGATGCAATTTCCCGACATTTAGACATCATTTCTGCAATTTTTATTCAAATTTATCCAATGGTCGGATTTGTATGGTCCACTCTTAATACTACTATCTGCGCCACTGAGCAAAAGCTCAACTTATCGTCCAAAGAGACGAAACTAATAAGGAATAAAAAATGACTCAGAATACGCGTCTGTTTAAAAAGACTCTCCTAGCAGTGACGGTTGCAATGGCATCTGGTCAAGCAATGGCGGCTGGTTTCCAGCTAAACGCACAATCAGCAACTGGTATCGGTCGTGCATTCGCCGGTGATGCGGTAATTGCAGATAACGCTTCTGTAATGGCTCGCAACCCTGCGGCAATGGCTCTATTTGACAAAACTGAGCTATCTCTTGGTTTTGAAAGTATTACTTCTCTAATTGAAGTAAAAGACGTTACATATTCGGGAACATTCACTGGTCCTCAAGATGTTGCAGACACTGATGATGTCGGCGGCACTTCAATCGCTCCAAACATTCACCTTATCGTACCTGTTAATGAAAAATTTGCATGGGGTGTAAACGCATACTCAAACTTCGGTACTAAAACTGAGTTTTCAGATAGCTATGTAGCAGCAGAGTATGGCGGTCTTACTGACGTTAAAAGCTTTAACTTTGGTGTAGCTGGTTCATACCGTCTAAACGAACAATGGAGCTTCGGTGCAGGTCTAGACCTAATTTACGGTCAAGGCACAATGAAGCGCGTTGCAGGTAAAGGTTTTCCACCTATGAACATTGGACCAGTACCAGCTGCAGGTACTCCACTGTTAGACGTGGATAAAGCTGATGGCTTTGCCTTTGGTTTCAATGTTGGTACTGTGTTTGAGTTAGATGAAAACAACCGTTTTGGTCTATCTTACCGTTACAGCCCTGAGTTTGAAGCTGAAGACGACAAAGGTCAGAAGATCACACTACCTCTACCAGATATGGCTGAATTCTCAGGTTACCACAAAATTACCGACACTAAATTCGCAGTTCACTACTCTATCCAATACATTGGTTGGAGTGCGTTTGACAAAATTGAATTCGAGAACCTACAAGATTCTGTACTGACTGGCAGCTATGACAAGCCTTACGAATGGCAAGATGGTTGGCACTACTCAATCGGTGGTACTTACTACCTAAACAACGACTGGACACTACGTGCAGGCTACATGTACGACACTAGCGCACAAGATAAAGTGACTTCTATTTCAGTGCCAGACTCAGATCGTCAGTGGTTCTCTGCAGGTTTCACATACCATATCGACACCAAGTCTAACGTAGACTTTGGCTTTACTTACCTAATGGGTGATGATGTTAAAGTTAACGAGAATACAACCGTAGGTGTTGAGCTAAGTAAAATTCAAGCGACAACGCATGCAGATGCTATCCTATTCGGCTTACAATACAGCCGCAGCTTCTAAGCATCACGTAGCAAGCTAATATAAACACTCTCTATATAAAAGGCTGGAATTCCAGCCTTTTTTCTTATCTATCGTTTTACATTCACCCAATTTGGGCGCACACGTGTAATCAAAACTCACAATTATGACTCACAAGTGTTCGCTGAGTTTTTTTCACACCGCCATTACAGTTAGTTATATCCTCTAAATATATTGAAATATATAGATGATTCGCCTGAAAACACTGTTTTATTGGCTTTTCATTTCTAAAGTAATAACTCTAGACGTAAACTTTCGCCCCACGTTATAAATAACTCAGCGAACATTACAATGAAAACCAACAAGACTCTCCTATCAACAGCAGTGGCATTCGGTCTACTTAGTACTTCAAGCGTTGCAAACGCAGCAGGTTTCCAACTTGCAGAATACTCTGCGACTGGTCTAGGTCGTGCATACGCTGGTGAAGCGGCAATGGCTGATAACGCAAGTGCACAATGGCGTAACCCAGCTATGCTAACTTACCTAGAAGGCACACAAGTGTCTGTTGGCGCTATCTATGTAAACCCAAACATCGATGTTGATGGCACGTCGACTTACGTGAATGGTCCAAACGCTGCAAACTCTCATGACTTTGCACACGATGCCGTCATTCCGAACTTCTACTTTTCTCACCAATACAATGACAAATTTGCTATTGGCTTTGCCCTTGGCACTAACTACGGTATGGAAACGGACCTAGGTAAAGATTTTGCTGCAGCTAACTTTGGTAACCAAGCTAGCGTATTCTCAATGGAAGCGAACCTAAATGCAGCATACAAGCTAAACGAAAAGCTTAGTGTTGGTGGCGGTATCCGCTATGTCATGGCAGATGGCAGCTTCGGCGCAGTTATGCCACCACAGATGGGTGACAAGCTAGCAGGAACCACTCTTAAATACATGGAAGGTGACGATACGGCATGGGGCTGGCAAGTAGGCACTGCATGGCAAATCAACGCTAATAACCGTATTGGTTTTGCTTACAAATCTGAAGTAGATCTAACACTAGAAGGTTATGCAAAAGGTCTTGGTTTCAACCCAGCAGATCCAAATGCTCATAAAAATGGCTCGATGGACCTAGCTCTGCCAGCAACGGCGGAACTAGCAAGCTACCATCAGTTAAATGAACAATTAGCGATTCATGCAAGCATCAACTGGACTAATTGGAGTAGTTTTAAAGAGCTAGTAGCCGACTTCCCAGGTGAAGCATCAAATTTGATCAAAGAAGAAAACTGGGAAGATAACTACCGCTTCGCTGTAGGTACTACTTACAAACTTGACCAAAAATGGACGCTACGCTCAGGTGTTGCATACGACACTTCTGCTGTGAGTGACGAAAACCGTACAGCTACTATCCCTGAAACGGATCGTCTATGGTTAAGTATTGGTGCTGGTTACGAATGGTCTAAGAATCTAACACTAGACGCTGGCTTTACCTATATTTTTGCGAAAGATGCTTCAATGTATGAAGGTCGCACTGATGGTATGCCACCAATGAAAGATCCTGCTACATTTGGTGGAGAATTCTCTGGTGAAGTAACAGGTAACGTATGGCTAATCGGTGTTCAAGCGAACTACAAGTTCTAATCTGAACGCTATTTATCGATAAAAGAAAGTTACCGATAAAAAGAAAGGCTTGGTTTTCACCAAGCCTTTTTGTTTTTCTGTATAAAGCGATTAGAAGTCTTCTTCTAAATACTCGTCTAAGTACGCTTCTTCTTCCGCATCTACTTCATCAGTCGTACTGATTTCTGCTTTAAAGTTTTGACGTTGAATGTAAACGTCACGAGTTAATACATATGGATCAGGCGATGCTTCAAGCTGTGCTTCTTGTGGTACTAACAGAGCACGTTTTTCCATACCTTCCAGCGCCCATTTACCTAAGCCTGCCCAGAAGTTTAGGTATGAAAGTGGCAAGTACATACCATCCACAGTGTCTGTCACTTCACGCAATGTATATGGACCGTAGCCCGGCACCATAAAATATGGACCGTTACCTACACCATAGTGACCAACCACACTACTAAACTCTTTGTTGTCGTACTTGGTGATACCAGCAGCCGTTGCAACGTCAAACAGACCTAAGATACCGAATGTCGAGTTAATCCAGAAGCGGTTAAAGTGATCAACGGCTTTAGTGCCATTTCCCATAACTAGGTTATTCACCACACTCGCAGGTTCGTCTAAGTTAGCTAGGAAGTTAGCAATACCAGAGCGAATTGGCACAGGCGTGTAATCAACATACGCAAGAGACACTGGGCGAACTAAATACGGGTCAAGATAATCGTAGTTCAGTTCCCACATTGTGCGGTTGAAACTTTCCAATGGATCATAAACATCAGAAGTTGTTTGATTAGTTTCGTTTTCTTCTGTTACCGCTTCCTCGGGTGCAGTTGAACAGCCAACCAGTCCAACAGCGAACAGCAACAAGAAGATGGATTTACCCTTGTTATACATTCTACGTTCCATAACGACGATTAATACCCCTAAATGACCTGTGTTTTACGTACGTTTAGTACTTTGGAAAAAGTCATTTGGGTATATAAGTAAAGGCCAGCATGCGCTGGCCTTTATTATTCTACTCGATAGTTGGTAGTCATACCACAAAACCGTCCTAACAATCCTTAAGTGTCAATTATTAGAGACGTTCATGAATTATTGATACTGTTTATCTATCATCACTTCTACTGGCTGACCAAAATCAACGACTTGGCTTTCACCATGCCAATCTTGGTCACGAGTTGCAACGTTACCATCCGAGTCAACACGAACGCGAACCATCAACTTATCTAGAGAAGATAGCTTCTGACCGTCCATCATCGCATTACCATCATCCAGTACGACTGTACGAGGGAACGTACCTAATGGGTAGCGAGCTGCCGCAACAGGCATCGGAGAACCATCTGCGCGATGTACTGACACAATCAATACCGCATTTGGATCAAGTTGAGCTTCTGGAGCTACGTTAATAGTCACTGCCACACTCTTGTCTGGAGAAACCGCTTCACCCATTTGCTTACGTGCACTTTCGATACTGCGACCTAGCATTTCATAGCGGCTGTCTTCAGGACCGATCATTTGCTGCATGATACCCCAATACTTAATCGCTGCTGGGAAATCTTGGCGCTCAAATGCATCAAACGCAAGTAGAGAGAAGACACGTAGGTCAACGTAATCTTGTTGCATCAGTTTACCAAGCAGAGAACGAGCCGTTGCTTGATCCATCTCGTCTTGAGAAAGCATCAGAGCTTGTGCGTAACCAAGTTGAACATCTGGATCTTTTGGTTCTAGCTTGTACGCTTTTTCCATTGCATCAATGGAAGTCGTCACATCTCGGTTCGCCAAAGCAATACGACCTAATAGCAACCAACCGGTTGAGTCTTCAGGTTGGTAATGCAGGCGTGTGCGCAGAGCCAAAGAGAGATCAGCCATTTCATCATCACTGAGTGGCTCAGATGCTGCAGACATTAGCTTTTTAGAAAGTTCAGGAAGGTTCTCGTTTACTTCCTGCCACTTCACAACGTCTTGAGATGCGCCAAACTTGTAGTAAAGACCGTAGCTCAATACCACTGTCAAAATCACTGATGGGATCAAAACAGCAATCGGAGAAACATGTGTTTCCTTTTGCTTTTTATCACCAGGGATATCGTCCAGAAGAGATTGCTTCAGATCGGAAATCAAATCATCTTGGCTCTCGACTAGACCTTCGTCTGTTTCTTCAGCAAGCTCAGATAGGCGGTCTTTATAGAACGCTTTGTTAAGCTCATCACGTAACACTTCATCGTTGTTGGCTTTTTGCTTAAGCAGCGGCAGTGCAACTAAGACACAAGCTATCAGCGTAAGAACAACGGTAGAAACCCAAAATAGTGTCATTACTTCTTATCTCCGTTGTTCTCTTCATCAAGCAATGATTTGAGACGCGCTTCTTTTTCTTCGTCCCATTGTTCGTTACTTGCTTGAACTGCTTTTGCTTTTGATTTTCGGCTACGCAGCACGATTAAACCAAAGCCACCTAATACCACTGCTAGTGGACCTAGCCACAGAATTGCAGTAGCAAAAGTAAACGGAGGATTGTACGTTACGAAGTTGCCGTAACGAGCAATCATGTAGTCCACGATCTCATCTTTCGACTTACCTTCTTTGGTCATTTCGTACACCTTATGGCGTAAGTCTTGAGCCAATTCTGCATTCGAATCAGAGATGGTGTTGTTCTGACATTTAGGACAACGAAGAGTATGACCAAGCTCTTTGAACTGCTGTTCTTGCTCTAGATTGTCAAACTCATACACTTCAATCGCTGCATGAGCAGCAAGAGAAAATGTCATCGCAGCAAAAGCCGCTAAGAAAAACTTTCTCATTGCTTCGCCTCCTCAACCAACTTGGTGTACAGCGGCTCCAACGTTTCCGCCCAGTTGCGAGGGTTTACATCACCAACATGACGGTAACGGATCACACCGTTTGCATCGATGATAAATGTTTCAGGAGCGCCATATACGCCAAGGTCTAGGCCTAGCATGCCGCTACCATCAAACAAGCTGATCAGGTATGGATTACCCAAATCGTTCAGCCAACCTACCGCTTTGTTGCGATCATCTTTGTAGTTCATGCCGATGATCTTCACACCTTTCCCTGCAAGCTCATTGAGGTACTTATGTTCAGCGTAACAAGTCGGACACCAAGTCGCCCAAACGTTAAGCAACAGTGGTTCGCCTTTAAAGATCGACTGATCGTACTGTTTACCAGGTTCAGCTAAATCCTCTAGATGGAACTCAGGTACTGGCTTACCAACCAGTACTGACTCAAGTTTTGTTGGATCGTCACCCTCTTGGTTTCGAACCAACTGAGTTGCGAAGATACCCGCCAATACCATGAAAGCTACCAACGGGATAAATAAGACTTTCTTATTCATTTATTTTGCCTCCTGCTCCGCTAGCTTTGACTTATCGCCTTTCTTAGCCGTTTTGCGGAAGCGGTAACGTCTATCAGAGATAGCAAGCGCACCACCCAAAGACATGATCAATGAACCAGCCCAGATCCAACGAACGAATGGTTTGTAGTAAATACGAACCGCCCAAGAACGGTTATCTTCTAGACGTTCACCCATCGCAATATATAGGTCGCGAGTGATACCGCGGTCGATTGCCGCTTCAGTCATCATTGACTTCGCTGTACGGTAGAAACGTTTTTCAGCGTGCAACGTGTTCACATACTTACCATCATTCGTGATTTCAAAGTCCGCGATGTAACCATCGTAGTTTGGACCATCTTTGTCACGTAGACCTGAGAAGTAGAAATCATAGCCGTAAATCTTGAAGTGATCACCCGGAGCCAAACGCACGTCACGTTCGATACTGTAGTTTTGCACCATGGCAATACCAATCACAGTAACGGCTAGACCAATGTGACCAAGCATCATTGCCCAGTGGCTACGTTGAAGTTTACGAACACCTTCGCCAAAGCTGTGACGGTGAGTAGCACGCTCGTACAGCTCAAAGCCATGCATTGCAATGATCCAGATTGCCATTACCCAACCGATGTAAGCCATCGCTGAGAAGAAATCGGCGAACAGGAATACGCACACCGCACCTAGTGCGAAAGCTAGTACACCAGAAACAATCATTGGCTTAATAAGCTTAGATAGATTATCGCGCTTCCAACGGATCATAGGACCAATACCCAATAGGAAGGCGAATGGCATCATCAACCACGCAAACAGCATGTCGAAGAATGGTGCGCCGATAGATACTGAACCAAGACCAATTTGTTTGTGAACCAACGGTAACAAAGTACCAACCAGAACCACAACAAGTGCAGCAATTAGAAGGACGTTGTTTGCAAGCAGCGCGTTTTCACGCGACACCAAGTCAAAATTACCACGTACACGAACCGCTGCCCCTTTCACTGCGAATAGCAGGAGTGAGCCACCGATAACAAAGACTAGGAAACCTAGAATAAACATACCGCGTGATGGATCAGACGCGAACGCGTGTACCGATACCAAAATGCCGGAACGCACCAAGAAGGTACCTAATAAACTCAAAGAGAATGCAGAAATAGCAAGAAGTACCGTCCACGCTTTAAATGTACCGCGCTTTTCTGTTACCGCTAGAGAGTGCATCAGTGCTGTACCCGCTAGCCAAGGCATGAATGATGCGTTTTCCACTGGATCCCAGAACCACCAGCCACCCCAACCAAGTTCGTAATATGCCCACCAAGAACCTAGTGCGATACCTAGTGTTAGGAATACCCAAGCAGCGGTTGTCCAAGGACGAGACCAACGAGCCCAAGCCGTATCAAGACGACCAGTCATCAAAGACGCAATCGCGAACGAGAAGGCAACCGAGAAGCCTACGTACCCCATGTAAAGCATAGGTGGGTGAACAATCAAACCTGGGTCTTGAAGAAGCGGGTTCAAGTCACGACCATCTACCGGGAAGAACGGCAAAGTGCGTAGGAACGGGTTCGAAGTCAGGATGATAAATAGTAGGAAGCCCACTGAGATCATGCCCATTACCGCAAGTACACGCGCAACGGATTCTTGTGGCATACCACGACTGAAAGTAGCGACCGCGACTGTCCACGCAGCTTGGATAAGTACCCAAAGCAGTAGTGAGCCTTCGTGCGCGCCCCAAACAGCCGTTAAGCGGTAGTACCAAGGCAGTTGGCTATTTGAGTTACTTGCAACGTATTGGAGCGTAAAGTCGTTGGTGTAGAATCCCCAACATAAAATCGCAAATGAGAAAAACAGCATGACGAACATCGACCATGAAAGTGGTCGCGCTGTGTTCATCAGCATAGTGTTGTTATTTGATGCGCCCCATAACGGCAATATGCTTAGCAACAATGCCATTGCTAACGAAAGTATGAGGGCAAAGTGACCGATTTCAGCAATCATTGGCCGCTTCCTTGTTTCTGTTCTGATGTGTATTGCAGAGGCTCGTGAGTCTTCTTCATTGCTTCTGCAATTTCAGGTGGCATGTACTCTTCATCGTGTTTTGCCAACACTTCAAAAGCTTTTACGGTTGTTGCGTCTTCAAGAACACCTTGAGCAACAATACCCTGACCTTCGCGGAACAAATCAGGAAGAATACCTTCGTACACGATCGTCACTTTAGGACCCACGTCGTGCAGATCAAAGCTCACTTTTAGTGACTCTGGGTCACGGCGAACTGAGCCTACAACCACCATGCCGCCGATACGCAAACGCTGACCAACTTCTGGTTTAGTACCGTCAGGTTTACCATTTACCAATTCCGTCGGCGTGTAGAATAGATCCATATTTTGGTTCAACGCATAAAGCATCAAACCGATGGTTGCACTAATACCGATAAAGATAGCCAGAACGATGCCTAGCCTCTTTTTACGTCTCGGGTTCATAACGTGTTCTCCATATTCTTCGCCGCGTCGACTCGCGCTTGACGATCAATTTTCGCTTTCACTTCTTTTAACAACGCATCCCCACGGCGGATACTCGAAATTAAAAGAATGATCATAGATAAGAAAGTAATACCAAACGCGCTCCATACGTAACCTGCGTAGCCACCCATGGCAAAGAGTTCGCTCAGAGATTCAAAATGCATATTCAATTACCTCACTGAGTTTTTTCAGCCGCGAGTTTTTGCACCCAAGGGCGATGACTCTCTTTGCTGATAATTTCGTTACGGAAGCGCACCATCGTTACCGCGCCAAAGAAGAACGCAAAACCAAAAATGTTTAGCAGCAACGGCCAAAGCATATTGGATGAGATGGATGGTTTTTCAAATTTGGTGATTGTCGCGCCTTGGTGAAGCGTATTCCACCACTCAACAGAGAAGTGGATAATCGGTAGGTTGACCACACCAACGATTGCCAAAATACCCGCCGCTTTTGCCGCTGTCTTTTGATCGTCAAACGCGTGGTAAAGTGCAATAACACCAAGGTATAAGAATAGAAGAATAAGTTCAGAGGTTAGACGAGCATCCCATACCCACCAAGTGCCCCACATAGGTTTACCCCAAACGGCACCCGTTAACAGAGCAATAAAGGTGAATACCGCACCAATAGGCGCCATGGCCAGTGCTGCCATGTCAGATAGACGTACTTGCCAAACCAAGCCGATAAATGCAGCTATAGCCATCGACATGTACACGCCCATAGACCAAATAGCCGAAGGTACGTGGATGTAAATGATTCGGAAACTATCGCCTTGCTGGTAATCCGAAGGTGCAAATGCGAGCCCCCAGACGGTACCAACCGATAGGCATACGAGGGCCAATACAGAAAACCAAGGAAGAAACTTACCGCTCAGGTGATAAGCTGCTTCTGGCTTGGCATAAGGATGTAGCCATTTCCACATGTTAAGTTCTCACTCTTACTTCAGGGACACTGTCCAGAGGGTCGAGACCGTAGCAGTGCTTTAATAATAATTCTTTGATCAAACGTCGCTAAACGCGCACTTTACTGAGTTAGTTAACACTAACTCTCAATGCTGCGCTGATGGCGAATGGTGTGAGAGTGACAGCCCCCATCAACATTGCGCCTAAAATCGCTAATTGCCCGTTATACGCCATACCCAGTGCTGCGGCATCAATCGCGGACGTAGCGAAAATTAGAATTGGGATGTAAAGCGGGAGAATTAGCAAACTTAAAAGAACGCCGCCTTTTTGCAACCCAACAGTCAGTGCTACACCAATAGCACCGATAAAACTCAATGTCGGTGTACCGATGACTAATGTCAGCACAACAGACAGCCAAGTATTAAAATCAAGAGATAATAGAATCGCCAACAATGGACTGATTAAGATCAGAGGCAATCCCGTTAACAACCAGTGAGCTATGACCTTGGAAATCACAACAAGTTGCAGTGGGATCGGCATTAGCATCATTTGCTCAAGCGCACCATCTTGATAATCATCACGGAATAGACGTTCTAATGATAATAAGGCGGATAGCAACGCAGCAACCCAAACAATGCCTGCTGCAATACGTGCTAACAAATTAGGCTCTGGACCGATGCTAAGAGGGAAAAGTGTGATAACAATGATGAAAAACCACAAAGGGTTCAAGATGTCTGCTTGACGGCGAAATGCAATCAAAAGCTCGCGGCGGATAATGGTCGACATTGCCGAAATCATATTAGTCACCCAGTTTTATTTTTCTAAGTTTCGGGCTGTCTGCAAACATATCTTGGTGTGTCGTTAAAATCACAATGCCACCATTGTCTGCATGATTTGCAAACAACGATTCAAGCACCTTCACACCTTGTTTATCGATTGCAGTTAACGGTTCGTCCAAAATCCATAAAATTTGATTACTTAGCCACAGTCTTGCCAATGCAACGCGACGCTGCTGTCCTGCAGAAAGTTGTGCTACAGGCACATCTTCTCTGCCTGCAAGACCCACTTGGGTTAAAGCAGCAAAGATTTCTTCATCTGAGGAACGATTATTATGGATAGATTGGTAAAAGCGTAGGTTTTCAAACGCAGTAAGTTCGCGTTTAACGCCAGTTTGATGCCCTAGGAACAAAAGGTCCTGATGGAAAACATCACGAGACTTTTCAACCTCTTCGCCTTTCCATTTGATGATGCCTTCTTCTCTGTCCCCTAACCCTGTCACAATACGCAGCAATGTGGTTTTGCCTGTACCGTTACGTCCTTCAATCTGGACCAACTCTCCAGGTTTAATTTCGAATTGCAGGTTTTCAAACAGGACCCTGTCATCACGGATCGCAGTTAGGTTAGAGACTTCTAACATAGGGCTTCAACTAAAAAATGAACGAGTCGCTATATTAGCACAGCTTAGTTGTGACAAAACAGGATAAGAAAGCGATGATGTATGTAAGTTCGTGAGTTTTTGTTAACTTATAGTCACATTTTGATAAAAATAACCATAAGTGATTATAAGTTTTTATTTTAAAAATAAAAAAAGAAGCCGAAGCTTCTTTTTTCATTCTTTATCGACGTCGTCCACGAGGTGGGTATGTCGGATCATCTGATGGTTGACCGCTAAGTGGAGGGATCTTCTCTTGACCTGCCAGTTTTTTCTGCAGAGAAAGCATCAATTCTGCTTCTGCTTTTGGCAATTCACACTCTTCAATCAACTCATTGATGTCAGCGCCAAGTTGAACCATTTTAGAAGCACGGCTGTACAAACGACCATCTGTATCTGCGTGCTCAAGTTCACGAATGCGCTCATTAAGATGTTGAATCACATCTTGTTGCTCAGTGACCTTTTGACCTAAACCAACGACCACTGAACGCACTTCCAACAATTGCTTGTTTAGCTTTTGCACTTCTTTTTCTGCGTGACGTGCTTGCGCACGCTGCTGGTCCATTTGCTTTTGCAGACCCGCACGAACGCGAATTTGCAACAAAAGCAAAATCAAGAAGGCAAATGCTAGACCGCCCACTAAGAGCGGTAAAGATAGGAAGGTTTCGTCAGCCATGATTCATCAGCCAATTATAGGTGAGCCATCTCATCCCATTCGTCATCAGTTAGCAGCTTGTTCAGATCAACAAGAATAAGTAGCTTGCCATCACGGTTGCTTACACCCTGGATGAATTTCGCGCTTTCGTCCGTACCTACAGAAGGCGTAGTGTCGATCTCAGAAGAACGTAGGTAAACAACTTCAGCGACGCTATCTACTAGGATACCGATAACTTGACGCTCAGACTCAATCACGATGATGCGAGTGTTGTCAGTAACTTCACCTTCCATCAAACCAAAACGTGAACGTGTATCGATAACCGTTACGACATTACCACGTAGGTTGATAATACCCAGTACGTAATCTGGCGCACCTGGAACCGGAGCGATTTCTGTGTAGCGAAGAACTTCGCGAACTTGCATTACATTAATGCCGTACGTTTCTTCTTCTAGTTGGAACGTCACCCACTGAAGAACTTCGTCGTTCGATGTATCTTTCTTCACTTCTACTTCAAAAGCTTGAGACATAGTTAATCCTCGTAATTGTCGTTCCCGACCAAAAATCTAATTCAGTGATTTTACATCTAAACCAGCGTTTAGCATGTCTATAAGTGCTTGGACATGAATTAAAGCACACATTTTTTCTTTCACCATGCCCGCTAGCCAAGGGCGCTTACCTGCTTGTTCACGCCAACGGACTTTGTCGATATTGAGAGTCTCAGTACCCATTAATTGGTTACTTGCCAACCCCCACATGCTTTCACCAAGCATAACGACGTATTGGTAGTTATCTTTGTACTCTTCGTCATGAAGCTTATCAGCCATCACCCACCTCGCAGTGTCGACAACATCAAATTGTTGCTCACGACTGGTTTGCAAACCTAGGTACCATGCAGGACGACCTATCAAATGGTTCAGTTCCGTAATTTGATGGATACCACCGAGCTCATCAAGTGGAACGGCAAACGTCACACCATTAACATCAAAGTACAGCACCTGAAAATCTTCGCTACGTTGCGTGCTTTCCCAAGTGTTTGGCAACAGTGAGCCTGTTTCCGTTTCCAGTTCGGCTTCTGTCTCAATGTGCTGTTCGACTTCCACATCGGCTTCAACGTCAACTTCAGGCTCAAACGCTTCAGTTTCAGATTGAGTCCAAACTGGTTCTGGCTGCTCGGTCTCAACAGCAGGAATCAATTCTTCTTCGATATTCCACTCTTGAATTTCATCCACGGCAACTGCCGCAGCTTCGATTTCAATTTCTGGTTCGATTGATTTAGCTTCGGCTGCGATATCAATCGTGTTTTGATCCAAAATGTCATCGATATCCAACTCAGCCACTACATTGGTGGATTCCAGCTGGCTTAACAATCGTTGAACGTCTTCCAAATTAGGCGCTTCTAACTCAGGTGAGTAAGTATCGCTGTATTGGTACGACTCTGGTTCCGCGTATTGTATTTGTAATTTTGGCTCTGGCTCTGGCTCTGGCTCTGGCTCTGGCTCTGGCTCTGGCTCTGGCTCTGGCTCTGGCTCTGGCTCTGGCTCTGGCTCTGGCTCTGGCTCTGGCTCTGCAGATGATAGTTCTTGAGCGAGTAAGTCAAGCTCTTCCTCTTGCTCAATGACCTCGACCTCTTCGCCAAGCAATGCGCTGAAGTAATCATCGAGCGCCTGTTCACTGGAAAGTACGTCGTTATTGCTCATCGAACGCCAACCTCTCCAAGTAAATCAGCAGTTGCTTGTAAGCAAACACACCACGACTACCAGAAGCAAAGTGTGATGCTGGTAAATGCTTTAAGCTTGCATCACGGAATTTCGTGTCAATCGGCACCGCAGAAGTCCATACCTGATTCGGATAATCTTTCTTAAGCTGAGTCAGTGTCTGCAACGAAGCTCTTGTGCGCTTATCGTACATGGTTGGTACGATCGTCACTTTAAAGCCACCTGGACGAGACTTCTGCATAATGGTCAAAGTGCGCATCATACGCTCAAGACCTTTCATCGCTAAGAACTCAGTTTGAACAGGGATAAGAATACGATCACTGGCTGCTAGCGCATTGACCATCATTACGCCAAGAATTGGCGGGCAGTCGATCAACACATAGTCATAATCTTCTGCTACGGCTTGAAGCGCTCGTTTTAAGATCAAGCCCATGCCGCTGCGGTTTCCCATCACACGGTCAAGCGTTGCAAGTGACATATGTGCCGGGATGATGTCCATTCCTTCAAGTTCAGTCTCGACGATTAACGGCTTTACTGTCTCACGTGAAAACGTCTTCAATTGGAACAAATCAAACAAGCTCGACGTTACTGCATCCGGATCATAACCAAGGTAAGTCGTCAGTGACGCATGAGGGTCTGTATCAACCATCAATACACGATGACCTTTTTGGCTCAATAGCCCAGCCAACGTCACAGTTGATGTCGTTTTCCCTACCCCACCTTTTTGGTTAGCAACACTCCAAACGATCATGATCTTTCCTACGCTAAGCCCACTTCTACCAACATGCGTTCCGCAATGCGGTCGAGAGGTAAATCTTCTGTAGAGATGCCCGCTTTCGCAACCGCTTGTGGCATACCGTAAACCACACAACTATCTTCATCTTGAGCCCAAATTGTTGAGCCTGCTGATTTCAACATGCGTGCGCCTTCACGACCGTCAGCCCCCATACCTGTCAGTACCATCGACAATACTTTGTCACCGTATACTTTTGCAGCAGAGCCAAACGTAACATCCACACAAGGTTTGTAGTTCATGCGGTCGCCGCCATCGATAATGCGCAGACGAGCAGCACCTGCACGACCGTCGATCATCATTTGCTTACCGCCTGGCGCCAAATAGGCAACACCAGCTTGCAATACGTCACCATCTTGAGCTTCTTTTACTTGGATCTTACAAAGCGTATTTAAACGACTTGCAAAAGCAGCAGTAAAAGTAGCTGGCATATGTTGGATCAGCACAATTGGATGCGGATAGTTTACGGGTAAACGAGTCAGAATTTTTTGCAGAGCAACAGGACCACCAGTGGAAGTACCGATAGCTGTTAACTGATATTTCTTACCTGAAGCGCGGTATTTTGCTGCCACAGGGCGACTTGCAGTTGCTGCGGCAGGCGCAGTATTGCGTGATGCTAATGGGCGAGTTGTTGAGCTCGGTGCAGTCGCAGCAGGTTTCGCCATTGGGCGACGCATGAATGCGCGCTTAGAAGCAATTTGAATGACACGTTGTTGGAGTAGCGATACCGCTTCATCACGGTTACGAGCAATATCTTCAAATTTCTTCGGTAAGAAGTCCAATGCACCAGCGTCTAGTGCGTCAAGCGTAGCCTTCGCCCCATCATGAGTCAGGGACGAAAACATTAGGATTGGCGTAGGAGACGTAGCCATAATTTCACGCACGGCAGTAATACCGTCCATGACT
Organism: Vibrio sp. SSH13-20; assembly: GCF_040104475.1. NCBI lineage: Bacteria > Pseudomonadati > Pseudomonadota > Gammaproteobacteria > Vibrionales > Vibrionaceae > Vibrio > Vibrio sp. SSH13-20. The sequence goes on along the minus strand of NZ_JBECOU010000002.1, from coordinate 382,268 downwards.
GGCATTTCAATATCCATAGTGATGACGTCAGGTTTTAGAGTTTTGGCTTTCTCAACCGCTTCTCTGCCATTAACCGCAACGTCTATCACTTCTAGGCGCGATTCTGAGTTGATGATTTCGCTAACGCGACGACGGAAAAAACTCGAATCATCAACGACTAGTACTTTAATCGCCATCTTATTCCTTTTTTCAACTCCAGCTTCGCTTAAATGCGCGAAGCTGCAGCGTATTGCTTAAGTAGATCTGGCACATCAAGAATCAATGCGATGTGACCGTCACTGGTAATCGTTGCACCTGCCATACCTGGCGTGCCTTGCAATAGGTTATCCAGTGGTTTGATAACCACTTCTTCTTGACCAATCAATGTATCCACCACAAAGCCGACACGTTGGCTACCAATTTGAACGATAACAACATGACCATGACCAATGCGCTCTTCTACACGTGGCGACTTAGAAGCTAACCAGTTTTGTAGGTAGAACAGTGGGATAGACTTATCACGTACGATAATGGTTAGTTGACCATCAACAACGTTGGTACGGCTAAGATCTAAGTGGAAGATTTCATTAACCGATGCAAGAGGCAGTGCGAACGGATGACCGCCAACACCAACCATTAGTGTTGGCAGGATCGCAAGCGTCAGTGGTACTTTGATGGTGATCTTAGTGCCTTTACCTAATTCTGAATCGATATCGATAGAACCGTTCAAGGTGTTGATCGCCGTCTTAACCACGTCCATACCTACACCACGACCAGAGATATCAGAAATCTTCTCTTTGCTCGAGAAGCCTGGTGCAAAAATGAGGTTGAAACACTCTTTATCCGACAAGCGTGCTGCTGCGTCTTCATCCATCATGCCGCGTTTTACTGCGATACCACGGAGTTTATTGGGATCCATACCGCCGCCATCGTCAACGATAGCCAGTTCAATATGGTCACCTTCTTGCGATGCAGACAGAATCACTTTACCAGTACGAGATTTACCCGCTTTCGCGCGGTCGTCTGGCATTTCGATACCATGGTCAACCGAGTTACGCACCAAGTGGATCAATGGATCTGCAAGTGCTTCTACTAGGTTTTTATCAAGATCGGTTTCTTCACCGCGCATTTCAAGCACGATGTCTTTATTTAGGTTACGCGCCAAGTCACGAACAACGCGTGGGAAGCGACCAAACACTTTCTTGATTGGCTGCATACGCGTTTTCATTACCGCACCTTGAAGGTCTGCGGTAACAACATCTAGGTTTGCTACTGCTTTCGACATTTCTTCGTCGTTGCTATTTAAACCAAGACTTAGTAGACGGTTACGCACCAATACAAGCTCACCCACCATGTTCATGATGGTGTCTAGAGTTGAAGTATCAACACGCACTGTGGCTTCTGCTTGTGGTTTCTTAACCGCAGGCGCTGCTGCTTTTGCTTCTTCTTTTACTGCAACCGGTTTTGCTTCTGGCTTAGGTGCCGGAGCTGGCGCTGGAGAAGGCGCAGCCGCTACTGGAGCAGGCTGAGGTGCTGGAGCTGCTTTTGGCGCTTCAGGCGTAATATTTTCTGATGCTGGTTTAGTCGCAAAATCTAACTCTTCGATAGATGGACCTTTACCCGAACCATGTAATTCGTCGAGAAGTTTTTCAAACTCTTCATCGGTCATCAGATCGCCGTCAGTTGATGCTGACGCAGTAGGAGCAGCAGGCTCTGGCGCTTTAGGCGTTTCTACTGGTGCCACTTCTGATGCCGATGGGCTCTTACCTACGCCATGCAGCTCGTCAAGAAGACGTTCAAATTCATCATCAGTGATATCACCACTGTCTAATGAAGGTGCACTTACTGGCGTTGGAGCCACTGGTGCTGCTGGCGCAGATGCACCCGGAGCAGAACCTTTACCGTGTAACTCATCCAGCAGTTTCTCAAACTCGTCTTGAGTGATTTCATCAACAGAACCCACGCTAGAAGGTGCTGCTTCTACTGACGCTGCTGGTTGTTCGATAACTGGCTCTGGAATAACTGGTTCTGGCTCAGCAACTGGCACTTCAACCGCCGCAACGACTTCGTCTTCAGACTCAGGTTTGCATAAACGATGAAGTTCTTCCAACAGTGCAGGATCGGCTGCATCCAGTGGTTCACGGTCTTGAACCGCTTGGAACTGATGGTTAACCGTATCAAGCGCTTTTAGCATGGTGTCCATCAAACTTGGCGTGACTGAACGCTGACCGTTTCGCAATACGTCGAACACGTTCTCAGCACCGTGACAAGTGTCAACCAGCTCTGCCAATGATAGGAAGCCTGCACCACCTTTTACAGTGTGAAAGCCGCGGAAAATCGCGTTTAGGAGATCTTTGTCTTCTGGATTATTTTCCAGTTCAACCAACTGCTCAGACAGCAGCTCAAGAATTTCCCCAGCCTCAATTAGAAAGTCCTGAAGAATATCTTCGTCTAAATCGTAGCTCATACGTTACCTTTAAAATCCAAGACTGGACAACAAGTCGTCGACTTCGTCCTGCGATGAAACCGCATCTTCCCTGAGTTCAGGGTGAAGAATCGGGCCTTCTGCTTCGCTTGATTGTTTAATCTTTTTATCTGACGGTTCTGGCAAAACTTGAGTCTGTTCTTCTGGTTTATTTCCAGAAAACACGGTCAAGATCTCAACCAGGCGATCTTCCACTTCATTGACAAGCGTGATCACGCGGCGAATGATTTGACCCGTTAAATCTTGGAAGTCTTGTGCCATAAGAATTTCGGTCAACTGACCACGCAATTCAGTGCTATCACCTTCGACTTGAACTAACAGCCCATCGATACGGTGGCAAAGTGCTTTGAAATCGCTTAATTCGATGCGTCCGTGCATGAGTTCGTTCCACTGAGGGCGAACTTGTTGAAGGCACTCATGCAGGTTGTCGGCGATAGGTAAGCAGCAATCAACCGCATCCATCGTTTTATTCGCTGCCAACTCAGTTTTATCAATCACGTATTGCAGACGGTCCCTTGCGTCCGGGATTTCCGCTTTCGCAATTTCTGTCATGCGTTGATCGATGTTGAAGTGCTTAAGTGAATCATGAAGGTCGCGGGTTAATGTTCCGATTTCTTTTAGCATCGGATTCCCATCGCTTTCATATATCGAGGCAACAAGCTCATTGGCTTGGTCCTGTTCCCCGTTTTCTAGCATCTGAACGAGCGACTTCGCCTGCTCTAGTGAGATCATCCTGAATAGACCCTTTTTTACGTTTAGTTCTTTCTTATCGCTTTTTAAACGTCAAGCGAGCCACCCTTTAGTAGTAGGTATTAGAAGTGATGACTCGATTAACAAAGAGAAAGAGAGAGTTATAAACGTTCGAAAATTTTATCTAATTTTTCTTTAAGCGTTGCAGCTGTAAATGGCTTAACGATGTAGCCGTTAACGCCTGCTTGCGCTGCTTCGATGATCTGCTCACGCTTTGCTTCCGCTGTGATCATTAGCACAGGCAAGTGCTTCAGTTCAGCATCAGCACGGATGTGTTTCAGCAAGTCGATGCCTTGCATACCTGGCATGTTCCAGTCGGTTACAACAAAGTCGAAGTCACCTTTTTTCAGCATAGGTAATGCAGTTAAACCATCGTCCGCTTCTTGAGTGTTATTGAAACCCAAGTCACGAAGCAGGTTTTTAACAATACGGCGCATTGTTGAGAAATCATCAACAATAAGGATCTTCATGTTTTTATTCAAAATTGCCTCCACTGAATCGTAAAATCAGTGTGTTTAGTCATTTTGTGTCCACGCACTGAGCTTGGTGCGTAAACGTTGCATCGCTTGACTCAGTATTTGGCTTACGCGAGATTCGCTCACACCCAACACATCGCCAATCTCTTTCAAATTGAGTTCTTCGTCATAATAAAGCGAAAGTACTAAAGCTTCACGCTCTGGAAGCTGTTTTATTGATTCAACCAGTGCTTTTCTGAACGATTCATCAGCTACGCCCTTAAACGGATTGCTGTCATCGGTCTCATCAGCCGGTGAAATCACATCATCAGAGACGCCTAAATCTTCAATTCCCACTAATTTTGAACAGTTTATATCGGTAAGAGCACTATGATATTGGTCTAGTGTCATACCAAGATGCGCTGCTACTTCAGCATCAGATGGGTCGCGATTTAGTACACCTTCCAGCTCTGCGATCGCTTGGTTAATTTCGCGATTGTTCTTATGAACAGAACGAGGTACCCAGTCGCCTTTGCGAATGTCATCTAACATTGCACCGCGAATACGGATACCCGCATAAGTTTCAAAGCTCGCACCTTTAGAACCATCATAATTCTGCTGAGCTTCGATAAGACCGATCATGCCGGCCTGAATTAAATCCTCTACCTGAACACTCGGCGGTAAACGGCCTAACAGGTGGTGAGCAATACGCTTAACCAACACCGAGTAACGTTCAATGAACGCCTGCTGGCTATTAAATTTGCCATGTTGGTTATAGGTAATCGCTTTATTCACCAAAAGGGTCCTCTGCGAATTCAGTACGATTTAGCAACCTTTCCACAAAAAACTCTAGGTGTCCACTTGGTGTTTTAGGTAGTGGCCACGTTAGTGCTTTGTTCGCTAATGAGCTGATCGCTAAAGCCGCAGGAGAACGTGGGAATGCGTCCACAACGATCTTCTGTCTTTTCACGGCTTGACGTACTTTGTCATCCAATGGAATACATGCTACGAGTTCAAGGCTGACATTCAAGAAGCGCTCTGTGACTAGAGTCAACTTTGCGAATAATTCTCTGCCTTCACGGTAGCTTCTGACCATATTTGCAACAACTTTGAAGCGCTGAACCTGGTGTTCTTTACTCAACAGCTTGATTAATGCATATGCATCAGTGATTGAAGTTGGCTCATCGCAAACCACAACCACAACATCTTGAGCTGCTCGTGAAAAGCTAATCACCATGTCAGAAATGCCCGCAGCTGTATCAATCAACAGTACGTCCATTTCCTCTTCAAGACTACCAAATGCACGGATGAGTCCAGCATGTTGAGCGTGAGACAGCTCGGTCATGCTTTGTGTGCCAGAAGTTGCAGGGACTATCTTTATACCATAAGGGCCTTCAACAATCGCATCTTTTAGCTCACATTCACCCGCAAGGACATGCCCTAGGTTACGTTTTGAACGAATTCCGAGCATAACGTCCACATTAGCTAGACCTAAATCTGCGTCGAGAACCATCACTTTTTTGCCTTGGCGTGCCATGCAGATCGCCAGACCCAGTGTTACGTTTGATTTACCCACACCACCTTTGCCGCCAGTAACAGCGATTACTTTAGTCAATGATGGTTGTGTTAAGCGACGGAGGCCGCTTGCTTGATCGTGTATCATATTCTCAGTCATAGTAGTCCGCCGCCCTAGAGTCCTTCGTTATCACTATTCCAAAAGTGAGGTTCGTTCTCTGTCGACTTCTCTAACAGTTCATTTGCTTTCGCAATCATGTATTTTGGTTGTGCTATCACAATGTCTTCTGGTACGCGCTGACCGTTGGCAATGTATGCCACTGGCATCGCGTTCTGAATCACCACGCTGATGAATTCGCCTAGACTTAACGACTCGTCAAGCTTAGTCAAAATACAACCCGACAGCGGAATGCGTCGGAAGTGATCCAGAGTTTCCTGCAGAACTCGACGTTGTGCAGTAGCTGGCAAAACAAGGTAGCTATGAATCACTTCTCCGCTTTCTTGCATTAAGGTATCGAGCTGCTCAGAGAGTCTTACGTCTCGTTGCCCCATCCCTGCCGTATCGACCAAAATCAGTCTTCTGTTTCGTAGCTGATATATAACATCGGCTAACTCGTTAGAATCTTTAGCAACTCTTACAGGACAACCCATAATTCTTCCGTAAATTGAGAGCTGCTCATGTGCACCTATACGATATGTGTCCGTTGTCACAAGGGCAACATTATCGGCACCAAACTCCATTGCCGCACGTGCCGCTAACTTAGCCACCGTAGTCGTTTTACCCACTCCAGTTGGACCAAGTAATGCGACGACACCGCCACGCTTCAGAATGTCTTGTTTCGGAATGTTGATCTGATCCGCCACAAGAGACAGCAGTGCTTTCCACGCTCGCGCTGGTTTCGTATCTTCTGGAATGTAGCAAGCCATTTGGTCGGCAAGTTCAGGTGAAACACCCATACGCTCCAAACGCTTAATCAGCATTGCTCTTAATGGCTCGCGGCGTTCGACCTCTTGCCACATCAAACCCGACACTTGATGTTCCAACAAACGACGAATCGACGTCATCTCTTCACGCATGTTCTCTAGCTCATCGGCAGAGTCATCGCGTTCATCCGATGGACGGCGACGGTCATAGCGCGTTGGATCCAACTTAGGAGTTGGGCGGTCAAATCGGTTGTCTTGCGCAATCAGTTTCGCCAGTGGCGAGTCTGGTTGGTAAGGCGCAGGTTTCTCTTGGTTATAGCTTTCACGGTGCTTATTTTGGCGCTGCAGCAATGCGGACAAAGAATCTTCATTCTCTGCAACATGGTCATCTGACTCGGCTGCACCGCTGCTGTATTGCTTGAGCATGTTCGCGAAACGTTGCGTCATTGAGCCTGATTTATCTTTGTTCGCGTTTAGGCTAATTCTGTCATCATCTAAACGGCGATCTTGGAAACGCTCTGAAGCAGATGACGGCATTTGACGTTGTTCGCTATAACGATTTGATTGAGCTGCGCCACGGTTAGGAAGCGATTGCGCTTGTGAGGTTGGTGCTGCGTTAGACTCACCGTCAATCGCTGCAACGATCTCTACACCGCCCGCCACTTTCTTGTTCGACATGATCACCGCTTCTGCGCCAAGTTCTTCTTTCACTTGGAGCAACGCAGTTCGCATGTCTTTGGCAAAAAATCGTTTAATTTTCAAACTATGAATCCATTAATGATGCGAAGGGCTTAGTTGCCCACCGCTTGCACAATTCTGATCTGTTTCTCGTCCGGTATTTCTTGGTAAGACAGTACGCGGAGGTTAGGTATTGTGTTCTTAACGAACTTAGCCAGTGTTGAACGCAATACACCAGATGTCAGCAGAACCGCAGGTTCCCCTTTCAGTTCTTGCTCTTGTGTCGCTTGGCTCAGAGAGGACTGAAGTCGCTCTGCCAATCCCGGTTCGATACCGGCAGATTCGCCACCTGATGCCTGCATTGTTTGATGCAATATTTGTTCCAGTTCAGGTATAAGCGTTATCACTGGTAACTCTGGCTCTATACCATTGATTTCCTGAACAATTAGACGTTTCAAACTGATACGAACGGCAGCAGTCAAAATGTCAGGTTCTTGACTCTTGCTTGAGTACTCCGCCAAGGTTTGCACAATGGTTCGAATATCACGAATCGGAATGGCTTCGTTAAGTAAGTTTTGTAGTACTTTCACTACCACACCAAGCTGAAGTTGGTCTGGGACAAAATTCTCAACCAACTTAGGTGCACTGCGCCCTAGCATTTCCAATAGGTTCTGTACTTCTTCGTGACCAATCAATTGCGACGCGTTATTGGTAAGCAATTGGCTTAAATGCGTCGCTAGCACGGTTGAAGAGTCAACCACCGTGTAACCTAACGCTTGAGCATGTTCACGCTGCTCTTCACGAATCCAAACCGCTTCCAGACCAAATGCCGGGTCCATGGTTGGCTCACCTTCAATCATACCGTAAACCTGTCCAGGGTTAATCGCCAGCTCTTGGTCTGGGCGAATTTCTGCCTCACCAACGGCAACTCCCATTAGGGTTATACGATAGCTATTAGGTGTCAGCTCAAGGTTGTCACGAATATGAACCGCAGGGATCAAGAAACCAAAATCTTGCGAAAGCTTCTTACGTACCCCTTTTACACGTTCTAGCAACTCACCGCCTTGGTCACGGTCAACCAAAGGAATCAAACGGTACCCAACTTCTAGACCGATGATATCGACGGGTTGCACATCATCCCAAGACAGTTCACGTTGAGAGATCGGCTCACTGCCATCTTCAGCTTTCGCTGGTAATGCTGGCTCTTTGGCTTTTTGTTTCTGTTTTTTGTCCAGCCAATAGGCACCACCACCCGCGATTGCCGCCAGTGACAAGAACGAGAAGTGCGGCATGCCCGGAACGATACCCATCACGCCAAGGATAGCAGCAGTAATCATCAATGCTTTTGGGTTGTCGAACATCTGAAAAATCAGCTGCTCACCCATATCTTCATCAGTATTTTGACGCGTTACCATCATCGCCGCTGCGATAGAAAGTAATAGCGATGGAATTTGCGCCACCAAGCCGTCACCAATGGTCAGCAAGGTATAGATTTGCATCGCTTCAGAGAAGCCCAAACCGTATTGCGCCATACCAATCGACAGACCGCCAATAATGTTGATAAACAGGATTAAGATACCTGCAATCGCATCACCTTTTACGAATTTTGACGCACCATCCATTGAACCGTAAAAATCGGCTTCTTTGGTAACTTCAAAACGGCGTAAACGCGCTTGGTCTTGGTCAATCAAACCGGCGTTCAAGTCCGCATCGATCGCCATCTGCTTACCCGGTAAGGCATCCAAGGTAAAGCGTGCACTTACCTCAGAAATACGACCAGCACCTTTGGTAACAACCATAAAGTTAATGATCATCAAGATGAGGAAGACCACAAGACCGACGGCGTAGTTACCACCGATAACTACGTTACCAAACGCTTCGATAACGTTACCCGCAGCGTTACCCCCTTCATGACCATAAAGCAGTACCACACGAGTAGATGCAACGTTCAACGCCAGACGTAATAAGGTTGCAATAAGCAGCACCGTTGGGAAAGCCGCAAAGTCGAGTGGACGACGTGTGTAAACGGTCACTAACAACACCACCATGGCTAAGGCGATGTTAAAAGTGAAGAACAAATCCAACAGAAACGCTGGTATGGGTAGTACCACCATTGCAAGGGTGGCCAATACCATAACAGGCGCACCAATGGCAGGCATGGAGCGCTGTGGAATTCGTGGTAATTTATCTGCAAAAGGCAGGCTTAACTTCATACTGCGAGGTGTCTCAATCGGTCTGGAGCATCACGTTAGTACAAACATACTATTAGTATTACGCGACAGCTTTCGCCTAAAAGTTTAGGTATTGTTGTTGATTAGGGCGATATAAGCAATGTGTGTACCATGATTAACGCCAAAATAATGACTAGTTGCTCAAAGAAATTACAATCCTTTGATCTAATGTGAATTTTTGTCTAATCCATCAATGCAATTATTTTCATTAGTGGCGATGTTCAGGAGGGATAGGCAGGTCATAATCTTGAATCTTAGGTCGTTGACCGCCACGTTTGCGATACTGCTTAAGTTGGAACACAAACGCGAGCACTTGTGCTACGGCAGTAAACAGTCCATCTGGGATTTCTTGTTCCAACTCTGTAGTGTGGTAAAGCGCACGCGCCAAAGGTGGAGCAGGAACAATAGTAATGTCATGTTCGCGCGCCACTTCTCGAATCTTCATCGCCATATGGTCGGTACCTTTGGCGATCACTACAGGCGCACGGTCAGTTTTCTGTTTATAACGCAGTGCGACTGAAAAGTGCTCCGGGTTGGTAATGATAACGTCCGCCTGAGGGACATCAGCCATCATTCGACGCTGAGCCGCTTCTCGTTGCAGCATACGAATACGACCTTTGACCTCCGGTTTACCTTCGGTCTCTTTGTATTCGTCTTTGACTTCTTGCTTGGTCATTTTTAGTTGATCGGCGTGCTGCCAAATCTGAAATGGAATATCGATCGCAACAACGATAAGCAACGAGCAACTGATCAGTAAAATAAAGTTAAGCAAGATATCCAGCGCATGGAATATGTTCTGCGGATACACGTCCATACTAAGTTGAATCAAATCCGCTTGTGAGGCTTGGATGAGATATATCGCCATTCCCGTCACAAGTGCGACTTTTAAGATGGACTTGATAAGCTCTACCCAACTCTGCATGCCCACCATACGCTTTAAGCCGCTAAGCGGGTTCATTTTGGAGAGTTTTGGCATCGCCGCTTCAGCAGAAAAGCTAATGCCCCCCACACCAGCCGCGCCAATCATTGCAGCAATAAACAAGGTAATGAGGATAAGAAAAAGCGGAAACAGCAGATCGCCCATCGCACCAAATGCAATGTCGAACAACTTAGCCGTATCAAAAATCTCATCGCGTTTGAGATCAAATAAGCGGCTCATAATGGAAAACAACGAACGTGCCAAAGACTCGCCAAACCACATTAAGGCGATAGCACCAACAATCAATACCGATGCTGATGCGAGCTCTTTAGACCGAGCAACCTGTCCCTTTTCTCTGGCTTGTTGTAACCGTCGGGGCGTGGCTTCTTCGGTGCGTTCTTGACCGTCTGACTCTGCCAATCCAGCCTCCTAGCAATCTAAGCGAATGAGGTTACAAATCTGCTCCTCACCCACTGCCCAGAACAATTCATAATGACTGTACAAACCCGCCAAAATGTACCAACAAAGTAATAAACCGACCATCAAGGCAAACGCAAAACCAAGCGAGAAGATATTCAACTGAGGCGCGGCACGGGTCATTACACCAAATGATAAGTTAATCGTAAGCAGCGCGATAATGCCGGACAACGACATACTCAAAGCGGTCTTAAACATGATGCCAAGCCAGCCCGCCATTTCGCGAAAATCCACCGCATTAAGCGAGCCAGAACCTATCGGCAAGGTTTTAAAACTGAACACCACCAGTTGCAGCATTTTCAAATGCCCATCGGTAGCAAGGAAGAACATGGTCGCTAAAAACATAAACAGCTGACCAAGCAAAGGTGTGTTTTGGCCGTTCGCTGGGTCGACCATGGACGCAAAACCCAAGCTCGATTGCATACCCAAGATCTGACCAAGTAGAACAAAGGTTTGAATCATAAACTGGGTCACCATGCCCATCGCAACACCAATTATGATTTGTTCCGCAATGGTCATGAAACCACGAAAAGAGAGCAGCTCAATATCCTGCGGCACAGCTGGAATCGCCGGAGCAACGGCAAAAGTGATCGCTAAACCTAGGTAGAGTCGAATTCGAGGCGAGACAAAACGTGCCCCTGTCACCGTCATCACCATCAACATGGCAGAGATACGTGTGTAGGGCCAGAAGTAATTCGCGATCCAGTCGAGGACTATATCGGTAGGATACTCCATATGCGCCTCTAGTAGAGCACCTGTGGAAGACGTTCAATCAGACCGAAGAAATATTCCATCAACATCTGTGTCATCCAGTGACCAAATAACATCAACGCCAATAAAGTCACAATCAAACGAGGTAAGAAACTCAACGTTTGTTCGTTGATAGAGGTTGCCGCTTGGAAAATCGCGACAACAAGACCGATAAGCAAGCTTGGGATAATAATGGCACAGACCATGATCAGCACCATCCAAAGTGCATCACGGAAAAGCTCGACAAACATTTCAGGAGTCATGTCTTACCCTCTTCTCTCTGTGCCAATCTAAAGGGCAAAACTGCCGGCGAGTGTCGACAATATCAGGTTCCACCCATCCACCAGCACAAACAGCATCAGCTTAAATGGTAGCGATACGATCATTGGTGATAGCATCATCATACCCATTGCCATCAACACCGACGCAACAACAAGGTCGATGATCAAGAATGGTAAGAACAGCATGAAACCAATTTGGAAAGCGGTCTTAAGCTCAGAAGTAATGAAAGCAGGAATCAACACCGCCATCGACACATCTTCTGGGTTTGTCACCTCTTCGCCAGACATATTGACGAAAGTTTCCAAATCTTTGATTCGAGTCTGCTTGAGCATGAACGCTTTCATCGGCACTTGAGCCGCATCAAAGGCTTCACGCGCTGTCACTTGTTCATTCAAATAAGGCTGAACTGCTTTATCGTTGATCTCATTTAACACCGGTGACATGACAAAAAAGGTAAGAAAGAGCGCAATACCGATGATGACTTGGTTGGAAGGCGTCTGTTGCAAACCCATGGCTTGCCGTAAGATCGACATCACGACCACAATGCGAGTGAACGAGGTCATCAAGATCACCATCGCTGGCAAGAAGCCAAGCATCGTCATCAACGCAAGGATTTGTAAGGTAACCGAGTAATCTTCGCTGCCATCGGCGTTGGTGGTCATAGTGAAAGCAGGAATACCGCCCCCATTGGTCACCGACATAGTGCGACTTGAGCCTGATTCACTTTCCATCGCTTTCACGGTCACGCTGTCACCTTGAGCGAGGTTAGCAGGTAACGGCGACTCCTCTGCCTGAGCAAACGAAAGTGAAGAAAACAGCATTCCGACCATCAGCACAAACACGCTGAACATCAGGCGGATTGAATTATCCTTTGTCATGTTTTTTTATTAGCTGGCTGAACTGGCTAGCAAAAGCACCGGTGGCCAACTCTTCCTCTTTCAGTGGCGTTTCAAGTTTGGCAAGCGTTTGAATGGATTGGCTAGTAATACCAACCAAAAACTGCTCTTCTCCTACTTGAACAACCGCAATTCGTTCTTTAGTACCAACCGGTAACTGGCTAATAATACGCAGCCCTTTTTGTTGACCCAATGCTGGCACTTGCATGCGTTTTAGCATCCAAGCGAGCAGAAGAATCACACCAATAACCAGCACCAAAGAGCCCAGTGTCGTCGCCAAATCTAAGTTGCTTGGCGCGGCAGCAAATGCATAAGGAGCACTTAGCATTAAGCCAAGTGCTCCCGTGATTTGCTTCAATCGAGTTTTGATTGAACTGCTCATATTAGCGCAGCTTTTTAATGCGTTCAGTTTGGCTGATCACGTCAGTAAGACGAATACCAAACTTATCGTTGACGACCACGACTTCACCGTGAGCAATCAAAGTACCGTTAACCAATACATCAAGCGACTCACCAGCCAATCGGTCCAACTCCACAACCGAACCTTGGTTCAATTGCAATAGGTTACGGATGCTGATCTGCGAACGACCGACTTCCATCGAAATAGTCACGGGGATATCCATGATGGTGTCGAGTTTACGACGCTCATCATCAGAGATTGGGCTAGAGGTGTCTTTCAACTCTTCCAGTGGCGCTGCCAATACTTCATCAACATCAATTGAAGGCGCAGACGGGTCCTCGCCAAGAGCGGCTGCCCATTCGTCTGCTAGCTTTTGATCGTCACTCGGTTCCATTTTTCTGTCCTGTGTTAAACCTTACTTGCGCACTGTGAGCTTGCTTTGTCCCTGCTGTGAGTACTAGCAGCTGTTGCGACTTAGGGAGTAAGGATTTCTTAATCGTCTGTATCGTCGTCATTCTCAAGCTCAGACATAATGTCTTTACCTAAGAAGGCTAAATCGGTTTTCACTACGTGTGGGCGTTCAATTTCTTCAGAAACTTGCACCGCAAGCTTGTCGTCAGAGCGTCCCATCTTCACGCGGTAAGTCGGTAAATCTTCGATGAACATGGTCGCATGTTCTGGCATTTCAATCGGGATCACATCGCCCGGTTGCAACTCCATCAAGTCACGTAGGGAGATGTCTTTCTCAAGCAGATTGACGCGGAAGTTAACCGGACAATCCATGATCTCTTCACGCAGTGCAGAGCTCCAACGAACGTCGGTTTCCATCTTGTCAGATTGAACACCAGCATCGAGCAATTCTCGAATAGGCTCAACCATTGAGTACGGCATCACCACATGGAAGTCACCACCGCCGCCATCCACTTCAATATGGAATGAGCTTACGACAATCACTTCAGTTGGGCTGACAATGTTCGCCATGCTTGGGTTTACTTCTGAATCAAGGTATTCAAATTCCACCCCCATGACCGGCGACCATGCTTCTTTGTAGTCTTCGAAAACAATCTTCAATAGAAGCTGGATGATGCGACGTTCAGTTGGGGTAAATTCACGACCTTCAATTTTGGCGTGGAAGCGACCATCACCGCCAAAGAAGTTTTCTACCAAGATGAAGACTAAACGCGCTTCCATGGTGATCAATGCCGTACCTTTTAGTGGACGGAAACGCACCATGTTCAAACTGGTTGGAACGTACAGAGTATTTTGGTATTCACCAAACTTCATCATCTGTACGCCGTTAATCGAGACCTCAGCGGTTTTACGTAACATGTTAAACAGGCTGATACGCATGTGTCGTGCAAAACGCTCGTTGATAAGTTCGAGCGTCGGCATTCGACCACGTACAATCCTGTCTTGAGACGAGAAATCGAAATTGACGGCACCTTCGGTGTCGTTATCTATGGGTTCATCAACGTCATCGACATCGTCAACCCCATGCAGAAGCGCATCAATCTCGTCTTGGCTTAATAGATCGGTCACGTTTTACCTATTGAATCACAAAATCTGTAAACAGTACTTTTTCAATCACTGGCTTACCAACAGCAGCATTGAGTGCAGCTTTGATATCGTCAGAAGCGCGGTCACGCAGCTCAACACGTCCCGTAGGGGAACGAAGCTGCTCAACGGTTGCCGATGCAAAAGTTGACAACAATGAACTCTCAATCAACGGAGAGTGGTAACGAGCTAATTGCTCATTTTCACTGCCACGCACCATCAATTGCGCTTTGATTTGTACCAGTCTGTCGCGACGGTCGCCCGTCACGTTAAAAATAAAGGGTTGCGCGATATTCACATAAGCGATCGGCTCAGCCGCTGTTTGCACTTGTGCTTGATCGGTCTGCTCCGCTTGCGCTGGCTCATCAGAGCCCATTAAGAAGAAAGCGGCGGCACCACCACCAACCAGCAAAACCACCACTGCGATAATGATGATCAGTAATTTACTTTTTCCTTTTGGCGCATCCGCACCTTGTAACTGTTCTTCTGCCATTACTGTCTCTTATTGTTCTGCTTTTTCTAGACCGCTATTTTATGCGTAAAAACTAATTCCATCACGCTTTGAAACGACATTCAAATCAAGATTCGTGTCGGCATCAAAGTTTTCATCTGACTGACCAGAAAATCCACGCCCTTGCCCGCCTTGACCATTCTGTTCAGCATTTGCGTAACCACTTTGCTGCTGTCCACTGCTCTGCTGCTGTACAGAAGAATCCGCCAGCTGCATACCTTGTTGTGCTAGCATCTCTCGAAGGCGTGGCATTGTCTGTTCGATCAAATCACGTGCCTGTGGATTCGCCACTGTAAAATGCACGTTAGCGAGATCGTTGTTCATTGTCATGCGAATTTGCATGCGCCCTAACTCTGGTGGGTCAAGACGAATATCGAGGTTTTTCAAGTTCTTCGACATCATCATTTGTACTTTTTCTGCCACCTGGTCATTAGCGAGCTCTTTGGTAAGCTGCAAAGGCAGTTGGGCTTGTTGAGCGGCATCCACTCGCGCTTGTTGCTGAGCCGTCACACCTTGTTGACCTGCTGCTGCTTGAAGTTGCCCCGCCAGTCCATGTTGTGGTTCTGGCTTATCTTGTTTACTGCTTGCTCCTTTTAGCGCACCGGCCGCAAGGCTCGCATTCATAACTTTCTTACTTAACTCTGCGCTTGATGTTGCGTGCGCGGTCGGATTCATGCTTGCAGCAACCAAAGCTTCTGGCATTGCTGACATAGCAGCTTTATCAACATTGGTCGCCACGGCTGGCTGCGCAGTGGCTTGTGCGGCTGCGTGTTTAGCGTCCTGAGCAACAATATGATGTGCTTGCTGAGCCGCCACTGCTGATGCTGCAACACGAGTCGGAGTGTGGGCCACCTGATGCTCCACCATCGCAGCTTTAACATCACTTGGCAAGGCGACAAACTGAGCAAGATCTTGTTCTGGAATATCCGCAACCAACTCACCCGTTTTTAACCCTTCAATCACATCAATTTCTTGTTTTGAAAGTGGTTTACCTTGTGCCAGTTTGGTATCGATGATGTGTAATTCATCAAGCGTAATTCGTTTAACAGGTACCGCTTCTGCGTCACCAGATAAGCCTTGTTGTAGTGCAGCCGAAGCGGTTAGTGCTTCAGCACCAGCAAATACTTCAGCGCCTTGCATTGTTTGAGGTTGCACGCCTTGCGCAACGACTTGACCATTCACTGCGGCTTGCGTAGTTGCATTCACCGTTGCTTCCGTATGGGCAGCTTGCGCACTAGGTGAATTCCAATCAATTTGCGCAGAAGCTTGAGCACTTGTTTGTTGTTGCACTAGGTTTGAGGCTTGTTGCTCAGTCATGTCTTTAGAAGCAACGACGACAGGCTTACCATTAGCATCGAATACGACCTTCTCATTACCAGTCGAAGAAACTGCTTCCCCTTGCTGGACAGACCCAGCAGCAAGAATCGCCTGCTGCTCAGGAGTGAGTGGTACACGTTGCGCCTTATCGTTCCCTGTTTGTGTAACATTAAGTTCTGGTGGCAAGGCTTTGCCGCTATCAACTGAAGACTCAGTAGGTTTAAGAGTCTGGTTGGCCTGTTCTATACGACCAAGAAGTTGCTCACCTTCTCCCATCGCGTTTTTTACATGAGCACTTTGAGCTTGTTCTGTATCAGCAACTTTTACGTTTTGAGTTTGGCTTGTCGTTGATGATGTAGCCGGAGCCGATACAGACTCAGACCCGTCTTCACTTTTCACAACATGCCCGTCTACCGACGAATTTACCGCAGCCACTGTTGCTGCCGAGCCTGGTTTTTCTGAATTGGCAGCTTGCTCATTATCTGCCCCCTCTGACGACTTCGTTGACTGATTATGTGTCAGCAGCGCATCGGTGGACTCTGACGATGTTGTTTTTTCACCGTCTGCCACGACTTTTTCTTGGCTCTCACCTTCTGAGCTTACCGATGCTACCTTTGCAGCGTCATCTGTGGTTTCTGCCGAAGCTTCTGACGCATCAGGTTTTAAGACGGCTTTTTCTGATTTTTGTGAATCGGTAAACACCCCTGCTAAGGTTTCAAAAAAACCTTTGCTTTCAGGGTCTTCTGCAGCAACTTTATTCGAAGAATCGGAAACCGAGACCTTACTGGTTGCAGAAACATTGGATAAATTCACATTCATATAGAAACTCTCGTTATCGGCAGCGCTGAGCATGGCGCTGTCGGATTGCTCATTGGCGGCAAACTTGGGTCATGAGACCCGTTACTGTCGGTTAAATTGCAAAAATCACGCCAACCTATAGTGTGGAATTTCTGACGGAGCAAAGAAGGGATACGGATGGAACAAAGATCAAACTTGCCGTAAATCTAGTGACTTTATTAATTTGACTACGGAGTCGTTGAGGAGTAAATAAAAAACCTCGCTCAACCTTTAAGGAATCGCTTTGAAAGTCACAGAATTACGCCAATACAAAATCAAAACTGGCAAAACAGAGCAATGGTTAACGTGGATGAAGGACGAATTACTTCCCTATCAACGCTCCAAAGGCATGCGCGTATTAAACACGTATGTTCATACAGGCGAAGATGGACATGACTACTTTGTTTGGCTGCGCGAATTTGACAGTGAACAAGCACGCCAAACACTTTACGCCGAAACCTACAACGAGTGGTGGATTCGAGAAATTCGACCAAAAGTGTTTGAGTTAATTGAGCAAGATTCCGTCAAAGTGACCTTGTTGGAATCGGTAGAAATGTAATCTACGCCAACATCGAGAGTAAGAACATTTAGAATCGTTGCGGTTTCCGGCTGTACAGTAAGGTAGAAAACTCATCCATCTGCTTTTGTTCGCGCTTGGCTTCCGCAATTTGCTTTTCCTTCTCGCGCTTTTCGATCATCCACTCATAAGACATACGCTCTTTACGCATGTTTAACCAGTAATCTTGGCAGTTAACCACCTGTTCTTTAAAGTGGCTTTCGGCTTGCTTTTGTTTGGAAAGCGTTTCATCAAGCTGGGTTAAAAAGCGATTCAAGTGGCCGTATTGGCTCGCAGTGAGTCCTGCCATACCACGATCTACCAGTTGCTGGCAGTAATCTAGACGGTACTTTTCAATCTGCTCAACTTGGCGGTAATAATCTTCTAGCTCTGTGCGAGCTTTATTGAGCGCTAATACTGCTTGGTCTTCGCGCTCTTTTGCCTGATCAAGTAGGAACTCCATGGCGTTATTCATGCGCTATTACCCACCCAAGATGCTCTTCAACATATTGACACACATGTCATAAGGCACAGACTCTTTCATGCGTTGCTGCAAGTATTCATCCAATTTTGGCTTGAGGGTAAACGCGCCATCGATAGCAGGATCAGTACCCGGTTTGTAAGCGCCAATCGATACCAGATCTTGGTTCTTACGGCAAATCGACAACACCTGACGGACCGCTTTCGACATCAATACATGCTCTTCAGTGGTGATTTGCGGCATAACACGGCTCACCGATTTCTCTACATCAATGGCTGGATAATGACCTGCATCCGCCATTTCACGAGACAACACAATGTGACCATCTAGGATCGCACGTGATGCATCGGCGATCGGATCTTGCAGATCGTCACCTTCGGTCAAAACAGTAAAGAAAGCGGTAATTGATCCTTGATCATCACCACCATTACCAGCGCGTTCCACCAGCGCTGGCAGTTTAGCAAATACCGAAGGCGGATAACCTTTGGTTGCAGGCGGCTCACCCACAGACAATGCAATCTCACGCTGTGCTTGAGCAAAACGCGTCAGAGAGTCCATTAGTAGGAGAACATCTAGTCCTTGGTCACGGAAGTATTCGGCAATCGTCAGTGCCGTTTGACAGCCTTTCAAACGCATCAAAGGAGAAGCATCGGCAGGTGCAGCCACCACCACAGAACGGCGGCGTCCATCTTCACCCAAAATCTCTTCGATGAACTCTTTTACTTCGCGTCCACGTTCACCAATCAGACCAACGACAACGACTTGTGCTGTCGTGCCTCGCGTCATCATACCGAGTGTGACCGATTTACCAACACCCGAACCAGCAAACAGACCGATACGTTGGCCTTTACCTACGGTCAACAAACCGTTAATGGCTTTTAAGCCGACATCAAGCGGCTCAGAAATAGGTTTACGTGCTAGGGGGTTTATTGGTTCGGCATTGAACGAAGCTCGATGCTCCGTGTAAAGAGGACCAAGACCATCAAGTGGGTTGCCCACACCATCAATCACACGCCCAAGCAGTTCCATTCCGACTGGCAAACCGGCTTCACTGGTTAACGGCGTCACTTTCGCGCCCGGTAAAATACCCGTGATTTGCTCACTCGGCATTAAGAAAAGGTTATCACCAGAAAAGCCCACGACCTCCGCTTCCATATGACCGGACATGGTCTCGACTAGACACAAACTACCAATCGGAGCACGACAGCCTGTCGCCTCTAAGGTCAAGCCTACAACGCGAACGAGCTTGCCTGAAGCAACTGGGCGCGTGGTTAGTCCTTCGATTTTGTAGTTTTTTAAACGGTCGGCCAAGGCTTGCATGGATTACTCGCCCCCTTGATGGCGGTTTGCGCCACAGAAGCTGTTCAACACACTTTTCACGCGTTCTTCCATACGATAGTTGATGCTCGATTCGCCAGCAGCAATCTGTACGTCGCCACGGTTTAATGACGGCTCAGCCACCAAAGTCCAGTTACGACAATCAAGTTCTTCTTCACCGTATGCAGAGCGAATGATCGCAACATCATCTGGGTTCAGGTGCAAGGTGATTGGATGACCAGAAATTGGAAGTGCTTCAACTGACTGCTTTACAGTATCGAGAATAATTTGAGGGTTGGTTTGCACTTCCACGTGTACCACTTCTTTAACTAGGCATAGCACCATGTCGACCAATTGCTTTTCAACCTGAGCATTCATCAACTCCAAAGGTTGAGCGAACTGGTTTGCCAAGTTCATAAAGGTTTCCACTTGCTGCTGGATATATTCTTGTCCAGCCGTTACGCCTTCGGCTTTGCCCAGTTCCAGACCTTCTGCATGACCAGCTTGAACGCCTTCTTCTTTACCTTTGTCGTAACCTTGCTTAAAACCCGCTTCTTGACCTTGATAGAGACCTTCTTGATAAGCGCCTTGCTTGATCAGTTCAATTTGTTCTTCTGTCAGTTCAAGCGCTTGTTCTTCTTCCGGTTCGTCAAAGTTTGGTACCCAACTCGGATCGTAGTTAAACGCAGTTTGCTTGGCTTGCTTTGCTTTTGGCTCGCCATAATCAGGCAAGCCCCAGCGCTGAGGTTCGATCATCGCATCGTCTTCATCAGGACGGATAAATCCACGTTTTCTATCGCCAGCCATGCTTAACCTACAATCTGTTTATGTTGAAACTTATGTTGAAAATAAAGTGCGTTATTTAAGGAAGTGCTTGCTCCTTCTCTCCCCAGCTTGAAGGAAGAAAAGGAACGAAGAAATGATTATAAGAACTCGTCCGCGCCACCAGATAGCATGATCTCGCCAGCATCTGCCATACGACGAGCAATTGCCAGGATCTCTTTTTGCGCCGCTTCTACGTCTGCTACGCGAACTGGCGGCATTGCTTCGATATCGTCGCGCATCATCTCAGCTGCACGTTTAGACATGTTCTTGAAGACTTTCTCACGTAGAGAGTCGTCGGCACCTTTAAGTGCACGCTGTAGGACATCTTGAGGAACGTCACGCAGCAACTTCTGAATGCCTTGGTCGTCCACTTCCACCAAGTTCTCGAATACGAACATAAGGTCTTGGATTTGTGTCGCCATGTCTTCGTCTTGGTCGCGAATTTGCTCCATCAAGATACCTTCGACGTTGTTGTCTAGGTAGTTCATGATTTCTGCTGCTGCCTTCAGACCGCCAATCTTCGCGGCTTGCGCACCCGCTTGACCTGCGAACTGTTTCTCCATGATCTCGTTCAGCTCTGCCAGTGCCGATGGCTGAACTTCTTCTAGGT
Organism: Vibrio sp. SSH13-20; assembly: GCF_040104475.1. Classification (NCBI taxonomy): domain Bacteria; kingdom Pseudomonadati; phylum Pseudomonadota; class Gammaproteobacteria; order Vibrionales; family Vibrionaceae; genus Vibrio; species Vibrio sp. SSH13-20. Next base: position 361,519 of record NZ_JBECOU010000002.1, on the reverse strand, counting down.
TGGCAATACGCATCATCAGATCCAGACGCACACGCTCTGGGAACTGAGAAAGAATTTCTGCAGACTGATCCGCTTCTAAGTACGAAAGTACGATGGTTTGGATTTGCGGGTGCTCGTTGACAATGATGCTTGCCACTTGGCGAGGGTCCATCCATTTAAGTGAATCCAGACCTTTCGAGCCTGTACCCAGTAGGATTTGATCAACCAAGTTGTTTGCTTTGTCTTCACCCAGAGCAGCCACCAGCGCATTACGCATAAAGTCTTCGCTGCCCATACCGATGTTGGTGTATTTCTGGATGTCTTCTAAAAACGCGCGGTGCACACCAGACACTTTGTCTTGGCTTAGATCTTTAGCACGTGCCATCGCACTACCAACACGTTGAACTTGTTTTGGTTCTAAGTGACGAATAATGCCGGCGGCATCACCTTCATTCAGGCTGAGCAGCAAGATCGCCGCTTTTTCTTCGCCTGTCATGCTAGAGACATCAAACTCTGCAGGAACGCCTGCGCCGTTTTCATCTTGAGGTACGATATCGTTAGCCATTTTCGTTCATCCAGTTTTTCACAACTTGAGCAGCAAGCTCTGGCTCATTCGCCACCAGAGCACGCACTGCTTTGAGTACATCTTCATCTTTGTGAAGGTTAGGTAAATCGATGCTTGAGCCAAACTCAAACAGTTCACCGCTTTCGATGTCGCTACCAATTAGGCTGGTTTCGCCATCCGCACCAATTGGCAAGCCATCTGGTCCGTACATTTCGTCTTCGTCGTTGTTGGCTGGGTTGAGCAGTTTCTTCATTGCTGGGCGAACCAGTACCAAGATAACCACGATGATCACCAACGCGCTTGCAAACCAACGAACCCAATCGTTGAAGTTTGGATGCTCCCAAATTGGTGGATCAACCATTTGCTCAAGCTCTGGTTCAGCAAACTTGACGCTCAGAACGTTGAGTAAGTCACCACGACTTTGATCGAAACCAACCGTGCCGATCAGAACTTGGCGAATTGCATTAATTTCAGATTCAGACAATGGTGTATAAGTCACTTCACCAGTATCAGGATTCACGGTACGGCGGTCTTTGATCGCAACAGAAACCGTTTGACGAGCCAGCGTACCGGTTTGCTTACGTTCATGACTGATCGTGGTATCAAGCTCAAAGTTACGCGTTGATTCTTTACGTACCGAACCCTGACCAGTCAATGTGCCGTCTTTCATTTGCGCCACATCTTGAGGAATAGACGCATCCGCTGGCGGCTGGTTGCTCAATGCACCAGGAATGCCCGCGACCATGTTGCCATTGTTGTAATCTTCTAGCGCGTATTCGCTACGGGTTGCCGGAGTATTCGGATCGAAATTCTTACGGGTTTGCTCAACAGTACTGAAATCCATTTGGATATCCACCTGAGCGGTGTAGTTACCGAAACCCAAAATAGGCAAAAGCACTGAATCGATTTTCTCACGCAGGGCTTGCTCTTGGCTTCGCTCTAGCTCTTGCTCTTTACGACGAGCCGCAGACGCAGGGTCTTGAGAACCCGAGCTAAGCAGGCGACCGTGTTGATCAGTTACCGTAATACGAGAGGTCTTCATGCCCGGAACAGCACTCGCGACCATATCGACGATAGAATCCACTTCTTGCTGTTTAAGGTTCGCACCTGTGGAGAGCGTCAAAAATACCGAAGCAGACGCTTCTTGGTTGTGGCGAACAAACACACTGTGTTTTGGCAGGGCAAGCAGCACACGAGCTTTACGTACCTGCTTCATCTCTTCAATCGCTTGAGCAAGTTGGCGTTCACGGCTGAGCTTCAAACGTTCTTGTTCCAAACGCTGTGATACACCAAAGCCCATATCTTGCAACAGAATGTCATCGCCCGCCGCCGTCGCTTGGTTTACACCAGCACGCACCATGCCGAGCTTGATCGAATTATAGTCGCTCGCTTCTACCGAAATGGTATTACCATCTAGCTTGTAATTGATTTTTTGCTGGTCGAGGTAGTCCAGCACAGGGATCAGTTCTTCCGTTTCGTAAGCACCTAATGGGCGCATTTCCGGCTCTTTCACCCAGAAGAACAGCATCACGATCAGCGCAACACAGATAGAGATAGACAGCACTAACACGACCTGACGAAGTAAATCGAGGTCGCCTACTGCCATATCGAATTTTGACGCACTGCGTTCTTCAAGATCTGGGTTTTGGCTTTCCACATCCAGATCTGAGCCAGCAATCAGTGCACCATCTGCGCCGCCATCAGTGACGGTTAAATCTGTAGACTTGTCTGCCACACTTATTACCTAAATTACACTGGCATATTCATGAGATCCTTATAGGACTCAACGAGCTTGTTGCGGATTTGAACAGTGGCATCGAAAGCAACACTGGACTTGTTACGAGCAATCATAACGTCAGAAAGGGAAACATCGGCATCACCACGGTCAAAACGCGTTTGCAGGTCACCCGATGCTTTTTGAAGTGAGTTTACGTTATTGATGGCTTTTGTTAGGAGATCACCAAAATCTGCACCAACTTTCGCGCCTGTCGCCGTAGGAGCAGTGTTACTCGCTTCCACCATCATGGCGCGCATTTCTGCCTGAATACCATCAACTTTCATTGTCACCTCTAAGCCAAAAGTTTGACTATTAACTAAAACTGATTATTGACACAGCAATTACTGTGCCATAAGACAATAGTGCCGTAGTTTACCCACACTTTCGTCTTATGGCTATTTATGTGATTACTAAGCCGGAATATCGATACCAGCGTCACGCATTTTAGCAAGTTTGTAGCGCAGAGTTCGTGGGCTAATACCCAGTTTTTCTGCCATTTCTTTACGACGTCCGTTACATTCGATCAATGTTTCCAAAATAATGGCGTATTCTTGGTCACGGAGTTCCCCGCCTAGACCTTCGCCACCAGACGCTACTCGGTTGATTGGCTCTGCTTGTGCGACTGGCTTGACATCCGGTACGACCATTTCTGCATTCTGAACAACATGTTGCAGACTGTTTGCATCTTGCCAATCTACACCTTCTAGCAAAATATGTTCAGCATCTATGTCACCGTTTTCACTCAAAATCAACGCACGTTGAACCACATTATCCAGCTCACGAACGTTACCCGGCCATGGGTATTGAAGCAGCTTATCTAATGCAACTTGAGAGAACTTAGGCACAGGCATACCCATCTTGCTGCAATGGCGCTCAGCAAGATGCTGCGCAAGTGGCGAGATGTCACCTTTACGTTCGCAGAGTGCTGGCCATGCGATTGGGAAAACATTCAAACGGTAGTACAAGTCTTCACGGAAGTTTCCTTCTGAAACGTACTGTTTAAGATCGCGGTTGCTGGTTGCAAGTACGCGAACATCAAGCTTGATACTCTTACGACTGCCCAGACGCTCCACTTCACGCTCTTGTAAAACACGTAGTAACTTCGCTTGCAGACTCAAGTCCATCTCGCTGATTTCATCTAGCAAGATGGTACCGCCTTGTGCTTGTTCGAATTTGCCTGGACAAGCTTGAACTGCCCCAGTGAAGGCACCTTTTTCGTAGCCAAACAGCGTCGCTTCAAGCATGTTATCTGGGATCGCAGCGCAGTTAATGGCAACAAATGGACCATCTTTACGGTTTGAAGCGTTGTGAATGTAACGCGACATAACCTCTTTACCAGAACCGCTAGGACCTAAGATCATAACGTTGGCATCAGTGCGCGCTACTTTGTCAGCTAGAGCAAGCAGACGCAGACTTTTCTCATCTGCAACTACCGCGTCACCATTGTCGTCACTTTTAATTGGCGCGTAGCGACTTACCATGTTGAGCAAGACTTCTGGTGCAAATGGCTTCGCCATGTAATCAATCGCACCTTCTTTCATTGCCGACACGGCGTCTTCAATGTTTGCATAAGCCGTCATAAGCAGAACGGGCATATTTGGCCAATTCTGTTTGATATTACGGAGCAGCGCTAAGCCACCCATACCTGCCATTTGTACATCTGAAACTACGATGTCTACCGCGTTCGACTTCAGTTTCACCAAAGCGTCTTCTGCACAATCGGCTTCTAACCACTCATACCCAGCCAGAGCCAGAGTATCCACTAGGGCTTCACGAAGACCTTCATCGTCTTCTACGATCAGCACTTTGCTTTGCGCCATTATGATTCTCCAGTATGTGCTTGCACTCGCTCTAGCGGAATGCACATGGTAAAGCAGGCTCCATCACCCTGCTCTGAAATGAGTTCCAATCGACCGTCATGGGCACGGCAAACCATTTGAACAACAGCAAGTCCCAACCCCGTTCCTTGAGAACGCGTGGTAAAGAAGGGCTCCATAATTTTGGCTTGTAGTTCTTTTGGTATACCCGGTCCGCTGTCTTGCACAGAAATGCGCAGTTCACCGTTTACCGGGCGGAAAAAGACATCAATTTGCGATTCTTTGCCTGACATCTGAATCGCGTTCATCACTAAGTTACTCAATGCTGAAGCAATGGCATTCGCGTTACCTAATAGCTCAGTCTGCTCTTCCTCAACTTCTAGGAAGTAATCGATGCTGTTGTTTTTCAGTGCGGTTTCCACCATGGGCTGATATTCAGCCACCAGCTGAGCAATGTTAAATGGCTTAATGACTTTATTATCACCACCTTTGGCAAAAAGCAGCATATCATTAACCTGCTTCTCCAAATCGTGCAGTCGATCCATTAATTTGCTCTGAAATCGCTCTCTTGTCGCAGGAGGGAGATTCGGCGCACCTAAATTTGATGCATATAACATCGCACTTGATAAAGGCGTTCTAACTTGATGAGCGAGCGACGCCACCATACGACCGAGTGATGACAAACGTTGTAAGTCACTCACGCGAGATTGCAGTAAGCGGGTTTCTGTTAGGTCAGTGATCAGGATAAGCTGACCCGTCGCCGAGGCAGAGATGGCCAAACGCACTTTGCGACCATTGCGCAGTGAAATTTCATGACCATCATCTTCACGCGGATCAAAAACCGCTTGGATGATGTTGAACCATTTCTCGTTGACTAATGGAATCTCAAGAATTCGATGCGCTTCCGGGTTGGCTTCACGGACCACTCCGTGCGTGTCTAACAAGATCACGCCAGCCGGCATTACGTCCAGAACCTGTTTATAACGCTCTACCTGATTCTCTACTGAGTCTAAATGGGATTGGTTAGTGTTGTTGTCCATTCACTGCCTGTCGAATTGTCGCCACTTACAAACTAAAATAGCTTGGTAAGCAATTAGCGTACCAAGCTATTTTCTATATTTATCATAGCGTTATGCGAACGACAAGAAGTTGACACTAGGAAAATGGTGCTTTCGTTATCAGAAAAGATAACCAATCACCGTTGAAAGTGTGAACTTTGGCTATCAGATAAACCTAGCGCTGTAGGTTGTATTTACGCATTTTCTCAACCAATGTCGTACGACGCATACCGAGCATATCTGCCGCTCGCGCCACTACACCGCCTTGCGCTTCTAACGCTTGGCTGATCATGTTGACCTCCATATCGGCTAACAACTCTTTCAAGTTGACTCCTTCCGGTGGCAGTGCTTGAGGTGCATTCATGTTGTGGTCAAGATCGCTCTGCTCTTCAAAGCTGAAGTTTTCAGAGAAGATATCTTGGAATACATCACGCTCTTGCTCTTCCACTGTTGTGAATGGGTTCCCTTCAGGTTGGAACTCAGGAATATCACTGTAGCGGTATTTAGTCGGAAGATGATTCACGTCGACCAAGCTATTCGGGTATAGGATCACCATACGCTCAACAAGGTTAGCAAGTTCACGTACGTTACCTGGCCAGTTGTGTTCCATCAGCGAGTTGATAGCACGAGGAGTGAAGCAAATTGGTTGTCCGCCTTCCGCTTCAAGACGCGTCATTAGCTCTTGCAGCAGCAAAGGAATGTCTTGCTTACGCGCTTTTAGCGCAGGCATTTCAATTGGGAATACATTCAAGCGGTAAAAGAGGTCTTCACGGAACGTGCCATCGTCGATCATGGTTTCGAGATCACGGTGAGTTGCAGCTACAACACGAACGTTGACTTTGATCGTCGTATTGCCACCAACACGCTCAAAGCAGCGCTCTTGCAATACGCGCAACAGCTTCACTTGCATAGACATTGGCATATCACCAATCTCATCAAGGAAGATCGTGCCACCTTCTGCTAATTCAAAACGACCTTTACGTGCCGTTAAAGCTCCGGTAAATGCACCTTTTTCATGACCAAATAGCTCACTTTCTAAAAGCTCTGGTGGGATCGCACCACAGTTAATTGGCACAAACGGACCGTTGCGGTAAGCAGAATGATAGTGGATATTGCGCGCCACCACTTCTTTACCTGTCCCTGATTCACCCAAGATCAAGACGTTTGCCTCTGTACCTGATACTTGTTCAATCAAATGACGAACTTCTTGGATACCACGGCTTTGACCAACGAGACTGCGGAAAAGAGTGTTTTTGCGAGCACTTGCAACAACGTTCACACCTTTGCGACCAAGAAAGTCTTTGCAGTGACGTAACGCTTCGCTAAGTTGCGGATAGTTTAGAGGTTGCTCTAATTCACCGACAAAATTTGGCAAGTCATCAACAGGCAATGGGAAAGAGCCCATGACGAGAAGAGGGATATGGTACGCTTCGTTGAGTTGTGTCATTACTGCTGTCGCAGCCTGACCGGCAGAGATGTTAGCCACAATACAACCTGACCAAACACTAGACCAGTCTACATCGCCTAGCTGATCAGAACTGACAGCTTCGCAACTTTCTCCAACAAATTCCAATATATTGCTTATATTTAAACGACTTGGTGCGTCGTCATCGATTACAAGCAGCTTTGCCAAACCTTGCATAAGTAAGAATGATTGCCTTTATTATGGGGTTGTTGCGGCCAGACCTTGATTTGCGCAATTGAGTGTCAGAAAAGGTGGGACCACTCTCAATTAACGATAGACAAAATAGGAAAATCAGCAACAAAAAAAAGCCATTAGGGCCACTAATGACTTCTATTTTATTTGAATAAAAAAATAAGGCAACCAAGCAATAAAGAGGTGTGAGCTTGATTGTAACTTTGCTGAACGACTTGATGTGCAATCAGACACAATACCCTACCAAATCAGTAAGGTATTGTTTTCTTTATTAAATGCCTACTTCTGCAGCAGTTAGGTTGTGGAACTCAGTTGGGATCTGGTCCCACGCTGATTTGATCTCACGGATGATGTCGATAACGTCGTCGATCGGTTGAGGATCGTTTTGGTGGTTCGCGGCAGAAATCTGAGTGATCATAAACTCGTAAAGTGAATCTAAGTTTGAAGCAATGTCACCACCATCGTCCATTGAAAGGCAGCTGCGTAGCGCAATTATGATGTCTAACGCTTTACCTAGACGCTCGCCTTTTGCTGGAATGTTGCCTGCTTGCATTGCTGCTTTACCTTGGATCAGACGCTCAATCGCACCTGCCATTAGCATTTGAATGACTTTGTGCGGAGACGCCGCACTCAGCTGGCTGTCGACTGATACCTTTTTGTATGCTTGCAAAGAACCGCGCATAGTATTCCTCTTTTATATAAATTTTTTGTACTGCTGAAGCGAACGCTTACCATAACGGAACTTATGTAGCTCTTTACCAACGTTCGTGGTTTCGTTTTGCATCAGCTCAACAATTCTTTTGGTACGAGTGAGCAAGTCTTGCCACTCTGCTTCCTGCTTCACCAACGGATTGCTCTCGACAATGGGTAGCAGGTTTTGCAATAACCGTTCCCTGATATCGACCAAGCGAAGAATTTCTTCAGCATTAAAGTCGACTTTTTCTAGTTCTTGCGCAATTAGTTGATCAATATCACTAATTTCAATGAGTTCACTTCGCATCTATTGACCCAACGCGTTCATCAATGCGCCCAACTGCCCTTGCATCTTACCCGTGGCATCTTGCATAGCGGCAAACTTAGCGTGGGTGCGTTTTTCAAGGCTATCCATACGGCGATCTAATGCCGCTTGGTCATCACCTAAACGATAGTTCTGCTCAGTTAAGCTTTTTTCACGAGTACGAATACTGCCAGTAAACCCTGTAATGCCCTGAATCGCGTCTTCCACGCGTTTGGCAAAACCGGTATTACCACCAAAGAACTTTTCCAACTCGTTAAAGTTGCTGTTCAACTGGCGATCCAGCATGTCGTAGTTAATCTCTAATGTGCCCTGGCGTGTGGTCGTGATACCGAACTCGGTCAGGGATTTTAAATCTTCTGGTGCTTTGTCAATCGCCGTTGAGAATACCGCTTTCAGCCTCGCATCGGCATTACGCACTGTACTGTCGCCCGCAAGCGGTCCTTTCTGACCAGTGGTAGGGTCAACACTCGATAGTGCTTTCGATGTTTGGTAGAACGAGTTGTAAGCAGAGACAAAGTTTTCAATGTCATTACGCACGCTGCCGCGGTCGTATTCTACGCCGATTTCAGCAGGAGGTTTACCTACTTCGGACTTGCCTTTAAGGGTCAAGTTGACACCTTCAATAGCATCTTCAATCACGTTGTTGTGACTAGATAGCTGTGCAACGCCATCAAGCATCACTTGCGAGTCTTGCCCAGCTTGTACTTCCATCATGCCCGAGTACGCTTCAAAAGACTTCTCTGCTTCTGCGATTTTGGCTTCTGCTACGTCTATTTTTTCAAGACGTTCGCGCTCCTCTGGCTCAAGCTTGGCTCGATGAATTTGTTTTGCTTGCGCTTCAGTTAGCTCACCTCGTTCAACCTTTTGGTCAAGCTCTTGTTTTTCATCCGCAATCTTTTGTTCGATTTCCGCTTTTTCTTGTTCGAGCTGTTGTTTCGCTTCTTTCGTTGTTACGTATGAATCGGTGAGTGTGCCTGAGGCGGTGTTATCCCACCCAGGAACATCTGGCGCTTTCTCAATCGCTTTCTCATCCAGTTCGAGTTCCGGTGGACGGTAAGAATCGAGAAGTGTTCCTGAAGCCGTTTCAGTCCAACCGGGAATGCTGTCTTGTGGGCGCATACTTGCACGCTTGTTAGCGGCATCAATCGCTTCTTGTCCAGCTTTCGCCGCAGCAGCGCCGGATGCAGAGATCGGTTCATCGGATGCGCCATCTTGCGCACTTTCTACCGCTTTTTGTTCTTCAGGAGGTATAGGATTGCCGTCTGCATCCACCTGTTCTGGTTGGTCTGCATCGGTTGTTGATTCTGGTTCTTTTAGAGGTCCAAGTACGGCTTCAGCCGCTTCACGAGCTTCTTCAAGCGCGTTCACTCGGTCTTCTAGAGTTTTGTATTCGAAATGTTTCAGCGGGTTACCTGCATCGGCATCCACACTGACTTTAATTTGATGGTCCTTGCCCGATAGATTCGAAGCAAGGATCAAACGCGGCCCTTCTACGTCGTTAATAACGGAAGCACGTACGCCAGGGTTATCCTTAGCGCCGTTAATTCCACGAACGACATCAACTAGCTTAGAACTAGAACGGACATTAACGTCGAAGGTGTCATCACCAAGAGAAATCTGCAGCTTACCAGGTCCAAACTTAGCATCTTCTGGCAAAACGTCAGAAGCCACTTTATGACTCTGTGCAAGCTGCAACACATCGATAGCATACTTACCGGCTATAGCGTCTGTTGTTGCGGTCGCAGATACCACTGCATCGTCGGTAGTATCTACCGTACGAACAGCAAAAGCCTTCTCCTGACGAAAGTTCGTCATGAGATTCTTCATCGTATCCAACGATTCTCTGAGTCGCCCGTAGGCACTGATGCTGGCGTCAATTGTCGCACGCTCGTTGTCGATGCGTTGCTGCTTTGGCACACGCTCGGCATCCACAATTTTGCTGACCATGGAATTGATATCCATGCCGCCAGACATCCCCAAAGGGCCTAAACTCATCAAATCACCTCAAAAACGACTTACACCTTTTCAACTAACAAACCGCTGTTAGCTGTGTGTTCAGCTAGGCGACGCAAAACCACTAGCATTTCTTCATCAGGAATTTGACGAATAACATCACCGGTTGTGGCTTCGTATATCGTCACGACGTCTCGACCCGATTCTTCATCAACACGAAACGCCACTCCCTTATTCATGGCGTCGACAAATTCATTCATTTGCTTAACCATTTTTTCGCGTTCTTCTCTGTTCAGCTCTTGGCGGGTATCCGCCATTTCAAGTGCAGCTTGAACAGAGAGATCGCGTTCGGCATCGTTCGCTTTTACAGGCGAAGCGGTACCGTTTGAACTTGCTGTGCTAGGCGCGCCTACGCCATTTTCTTTAGCAACTTTTGTGCCACTCGGTGTGCCGTAAGGCTGGATGTTCGATGTGTAGGAGGATATTTCCATTACAATCTCCCTTCCACCTTATGGGCTAACGATAGGTCTATCGCTTTGGTGACGTAATCACTAGGCTGAGTCGACCCGATTAGCCCAACAAGCTTAGCGCTGCAGATGGTGACTGCTTCGCTTGAGCCAAGATTGAAGTACTTGCTTGTTGAAGGATTTGCGACTTAGTCATTGCCGTTGTTTCCTTCGCGTAGTCAGTATCTTTAATACGGCTGTTAGACGCATTAACGTTCTCGTTAATGTTGTCTAGGTTGCTGATAGCGTGGTTGAAACGGTTTTGGAATGCACCAAGAGACGCACGTTGGCTGTCTACTGATTTTAGTGCGCCATCAATGATAGCTACCGCTTCTTGAGAGCCTGCAACGCTTGTTACGTCGATGTCTTTAACCGTTACGTCTTTTGCGTCACCGAAGCCGATCTCACCCGCTAGGTTACCAGAGAACTCAACGTCACCCGTTACTTTTTGAGAAGAAGCAAATACTTGTAGTTTGCCATCTTCACCAACAGACGCTTTTACATCTTCGCTTTGACCGTTGATGTAAGTCGCTAGCTGCTCAATATCGTCGCCTTGTTTTGCTTGGACAGTAAGCTCTTGCTCTTCGCCTTGCTTGTTGGTGTACGTCATTTTAAGTTCAGTTTTATCGCTCACTGTCCATGACGCATCTTTACCGTCTTCTGCTGCGTAGCTCTTACCACCCATTGCAGAAGTATCAGAACGTAGGTTACCCATAGAAAGCATTACTGCTTCACCAGAGTCCGCACCGATTTGGAAAGATTGAGTACCGTAAGTACCGTTTAGAAGCTTGTTACCACCGAAAGAGGTTGTTTCAGCGATACGGTTTAGCTCGTCGTTAAGCGCTGTTACTTCTTCTTGGATCGCTACACGTTCTGATTTTGAGTTCGAACCGTTCGCAGATTGAAGCGATAGGTCACGCATACGTTGTAGGATGTTGGTAGATTCATTCATTGCACCTTCAGCAACCTGTGCAATAGAAATACCGTCGTTCGCGTTTTTCACAGCCATGTCTAGACCACGGCTCTGTGCGTTCAAACGGTTAGAAATCTGTAGACCTGCAGCATCATCTTTCGCGCTATTGATTTTATAACCCGAAGACAAACGCTCCATTGATTTTTGTTGACCTTCAGCCGCTTGGTTTAGGTAACGCTGTGCGGTCATCGCAGAAACGTTAGTATTAACGTTAATCGCCATAATTGATCTCCTTAAGGCTTTAGTTGATGCACCGTCGTGTCTCTCACCTCACTTAGGTACATCTCATTTCTCTCAGTCCCTTTAACGGCGACCTATAAATATCCTTTAGGAGAAATTTTCAATTTTTTGCGATTATTTTCTTTAGCTTACTGAAATGTGATGAATCTCTAATATTCAATGGGTTGGCTAGCTGCTGGGTTATTAATCCAAAACAGGCAGAAAAAAACCCAGCCGAAGCTGGGTTTACTCGCTCATCTCTCACCACGAGCCAATGAGGTTCTTGCCTTTAGGTTAAAAATTAACCTAGTAGGCTTAGCGCTGAGTTAGGCGCTTGTTTCGCTTGCGCAAGGATTGAGCTTGACGCTTGCGATAGAATTTGTGACTTAGTCATTTGAGTCGTTTCTTTCGCGAAGTCGGTATCTTTAATACGGCTCTTCGACGCGTTCACGTTCTCGTTGATGTTGTCCAAGTTGCTGATTGCGTGGTTGAAACGGTTTTGGAAAGCACCTAGCTCTGCACGGTGGCTATCTACGTATTTCAACGCCGCATCAATGATAGCGACAGATTCTTGTGCGCCACCTACTGATGTTACATCGATGGTATCAACCGTTACTTTCTTACCATCGCTTAGACCTAACTCACCAGAAAGACCGCCAGAAAACTCTACTTCGCCTTCAACTTTGTTGTTACCAGCGAAAACTTGCAGTTTACCGTCTTGGTCTACTGACGCTTTCACTAGGTCTGTTTGACCGTTGATGTAAGTCGCAAGCTCTTCGATATCGTCACCCGCTTTTGCGCTGATGTTGATTTCTTGCTCTTTACCGAAGCTGTCTGTCAGACTGATTTTCAGGTCGTTTTTGCCCGCTTCCACACCCCAGTCTTTATCTTTGCCTTTTTCAGCTTGGTAGCTCACGCCGCCCATCATTTGGTTGTCAGAGCGCATGTCTTTTAGGTTTAGCATCACGGCTTCACCGTTATCTGCACCGATTTGGAAAGACTGAGTACCGTAAGTACCGTTAAGTAGACGGTTACCACCGAATGATGTTGTTTCAGCGATACGGTTTAGTTCGTCGTTTAGTGCCGTTACTTCTTCTTGAATCGCAACACGCTCAGATTTTGAGTTAGAGCCGTTCGCTGATTGAAGAGATAGATCACGCATACGTTGTAGGATGTTGGTTGTCTCGTTCATTGCACCTTCTGCTGTTTGTGCAATCGAGATACCGTCGTTCGCGTTACGAACAGCCACATCCAAGCCACGGCTTTGTACGTTCAAGCGGTTCGAGATTTGAAGACCCGCAGCGTCATCTTTCGCGCTGTTGATTTTGAAACCTGAAGACAAACGTTCCATTGAAGTTTGTTGTGCTGAGTTTGCGTTGTTTAGGTAACGCTGAGCGGTCATCGCTGATACGTTAGTGTTTACATTCACTGCCATGGTGATTTCTCCAATTGATTTTCCGATGTAGCGGTTTCCGACGTCTCGGAAAACCAAGTAGTTCTCTCAAAGTTACTTTTATTAACGGCGCATACCCTGATTTCTTTAGGAAAAAATTTAGATATTTTTTAAAAAATTTCATTTGGAGGGGTAATCGTGACGAAGCAGATAAAAAAGCAAAAAAACTTCAAATTATCGCTAAAGCTTCTTTTCTCGCTGTCGATACAGGCTGATTTTGTCTTGAAATTACGAAGTAGAATGCCTTAGCCAAGTAAGGTTAAAGCAAGGTTTGGGGCTTGTTTTGCTTGTGCAAGAATAGAGGTGCTTACCTGCTGCAGAATTTGTTGCTTCACCATTTGCGTGGTTTCTTTGGCGTAGTCAGTATCTTGAATGCGACTGTTCGATGCTGCTAGGTTTTCGTGGATATTATCCAGATTATTGATCGCATGATTAAAGCGATTTTGATACGCACCTAACTCAGCACGATGGCTATCAACGTACTTCATCGCAGTATCTAGGACGGCCACGGCTTGTTGCGCACCACCGACAGACGTAATGTCGATGTTATCAACCGCATCGTAACCTTTTAGCTGTAACCCCAGTTCACTCGCTAAATCACCTGAAAACGATAAAGTGCCTGAAGTTTCTTCTCCAGCCATAAATAGCTGTAGCTGACCTTCTTCATTCACAGATGCCGTAACTTTGTCCGTCTGACCATTGATATAAGTCGCAAGCTCCTCGATATCATCACCAGCTTTAGCATTAATTTGGATGGTTTCCGTTTCACCAAAACGATTATTAAATGACATGCTAAGTTCATTTGCACCATCTTTTACTTGCCAATCAGAACTTGCGCGTCCGTTTGCAATATAACTAAAACCGCCCATCTCAATGCCATCACTGCGCATCGACTTTAATTCTACTTGTACCGCCTCACCTGACGCTGCACCAATTTGAAATGCTGATTTACCAAAGCTGCCATTCAACAGTTTTCGCCCACCAAAAGAGGTAGTTTCTGCAATGCGGTTTAGCTCATCGTTAAGTGCAGAAACTTCTTCCTGCAGTGCTGTACGTTCTGCTTTGCTATTTGAACCGTTAGCAGATTGGAGCGACAAATCACGCATGCGCTGCATGATATTGGTCACTTCATTCATCGCGCCTTCCGCTGTTTGCATGATGGAAATGCCGTCGTTCGCGTTACGCACGGCAACATCCAAACCACGCATTTGCGATTGCAAGCGGTTGGAGATTTGCAGGCCCGCAGCGTCATCCTTTGCACTGTTAATACGCTTCCCTGAAGACAAACGCTCCATGGATTGGTTCAGCATGTCAGTTGCACTGGTCAAATGACGCTGTGCGACAAGTGCTGCCACATTGGTATTAACGGTGATCGCCACAAATATTGGTCCTAAAATTAAGGCTTTGAATACTTATCGACCAAATTAAATAAAGGTTTAGTGTTTTTTGAGAAAAGAGATGGAGAAATAAAAATGCGGAGCGTTATGCTGATAGGTCAGCGTAAACAATAAGCTTACGCTGACTGTGTAGGATTAGAGTGCTTCTGCCGGCTTGGCAGATTTACGCGTAAGGTCTTTTGACGTCTCTTGCGTCGTAATATGGTCGTATTTCTCGGTCAGATGGTCCTGAATTTTTTGGTGGTAAGCACCGTTGAGTTTGTAGAAGCGGAAGTACACAACCAAAGCGATAGCGAAGAAGAACGCTGGCAGCCCAACCATGATGCATTGCATGCCAAAGACGGTTTCAGGGCTTTGTTCCATGTTCGGTACATAATCCACTGCGGTCAGTGCGATACCAATGAAGAAAGCCGCAAAAGCTGAACCTGCTTTAACCACCAGCGTTTGTACTGAGTAAGCAATACTCTCGCAGCGTGAACCTAGCTTGTACTCACCGTAATCCACTGTATCCGCCACCATAATGACGTTCAGCACCCAAAATAGCGCCGTACCGATTTGCAATAACACGCCCGCTGTAGAAATCAGCAGAATGCTTTGTTTGTCGTACATGCCTACGTAGATAAGGACTGCACTGCCTAAGATTGGGAAGCTAGACGCACATGCCCATAACACTCGACGTGAAAACATTTGCGCCAATTTAGGGAACAACACCAGTGTAATTAGGTTCGCGATACCAGCGTAAGCCATGTAGTAAGGGAAAAGTTCCTCATTTCCGACCACATACGTGAAGTAGTAAACCGCAAATGCTGTGATGATGTTGGTTGCGAGGTTGTATGACAGTGCCATACAAAGCACGCTCGTTAACTGGTCATTTTTGTAGATAAGCGAGAGGAGCTTCTTCAGTGAGACTTTTTCTTCAGGTTTCGTCACGTCAAGGTTGCTAGTTGAGTAACGCTCTTTCACGTTACGTAACGTGATATACGTTGAGACAAGGAAACAACCGACAAGCAAAATCGCAAACACTTGGAAGCCAAATCCTTTGTCGTCGCCACCGACATAATTGACGAACGGCATTGCGATAGCGGCGGTAACAATCCATGCGAGACTAGCAAAGAATCGAGGGTATGGCACAAGCTCTTCACGCTCACGTTTGTCCAGAGTGAGTGTTGGAACCAGTGACCAGAAAGGAATATCCATTAAGGTGTAGGTCATGCCCCATAAAATGTAAGTCACTGCTGCATAAGCAATAAGCCATGGTCCTTCGATGTGATGCGCGCTAAACAGCATGAGCAACACCACTGAGTTGGTGATGGTGCCAATTAAAATCCAAGGTTTAAATTTACCCCAACGTGTGCGGGTATTGTTCACGATCCAACCCATAATTGGGTCATTCACTGCATCCCAAATACGCGCAATTAAGAAGATGGTTCCCACCACGGCAGCCGAAATACCAACAACATCGGTGTAGTAGAACATCAAGTACATGTAAACGATGGTGATAGCGAAGTCTTTACCAAATGCGCCAAAGCCGTAGCTTAGCTTGGTATTCATAGAGATACTCATTTGTTACTCCTTACGCCCCCTCATCGAGAAGGCGCAGTATATTCACGTTATTGTCGTTTTTATTGATATTGGTTTTGTGATTCAGGATTTACTGATGCACCCACGCTGGCAACCAACCTTCGTGTGCTTCAATCAAGTCATCAACAAGGGCATAAATCTCTTCGAGTCCAAGCACTGCCGCGGTATGAGGATCAAGCATGGCAGCATGATAGATACGATCTCGGTTCTCAGTGAGGATGGCTTCCGTCAGCAAAGTCTGAACATTGATGTTGGTCTGCATTAATGCCGCTAAGTGATTTGGTAATCGACCAGCTTTGATAGGTTGAATGCCGTTTGCGTCCACCAGACAAGCCACTTCCACACAACAACCTTGTGGCAAGTTGTCAATTAACGCTTCATTCTTCACGTTGCCGTAGATAACACTTGGCGTGCCTGTCCAAATCGAGTTCATGATGGTGCTCGCGTATTCATGCGACTCTTTGACGGTGATTTGATCCGCGTTTTTGAAGTCTTCGAGGTCTTTTTTCCAATCAGCAATTTGTTCTATACAACGTTTAGGATATTCATCAAGTGGCACTTTATAACGTTCAATCAGATCTGGGCGATTTGGTTTGATGAAATATGGGGTGTATTCAGAAAAATGTTCTGATGATTCCGTCACAAAGTAGCCCAACTTCTTAAACATCTCGTATCGGACTAGGTTGGTGCAGCGACCGTTGTGATGCAAACCCGGCTTCGGCGCTTTACCTGATTCAAATGCCTCAAGCAAATCAGGATAAATGTCGACATATTCCCCCTGCTCGTTTTTCTTTTCGAGTGTCAGGTAGTAAGCCATATGGTTGATGCCTGCACAGGTGTAACGAAGATCTGAATATTCGATATCAAGGTCGCGAGCCAGCTCCTCCGCCGTCCCTTGCACGGAATGGCACAAGCCCACTTGTTTGATGTGAGGGTATTTCTCATACATCGCCCATGTGTTCATAGCCATTGGGTTAACGTAGTTGAGCATGGTGGCATTTGGACACACTTCAGTCATGTCTTCACACACGCTCCAAAGGTGAGGAATAGTGCGCAGTGAGCGCATGATGCCGCCTGGACCTAATGTGTCGGCGATGGTTTGCTCCAAACCGTGACGCTTACAAACCTCAAAGTCCATTACAGTGCATGGCTCATACCCACCGATTTGGAATGCGATAACGACAAAGTCTGCGCCTTGCAATGCTTCTTTTTGGTTTAAGTGGCAAGTGATAGTCCCCGTCGCACCGGATGATTCCATCAACTTGCTTACTACTAGGTGTGATTCCTCCAAGCGGATTTCATCAATATCCATCAAGGCAATTTGCGCCCCTTTGAAGACCGGCTTATGGAACACATCGCCAAGAATGTTCTTCACAAAAATCGTAGAACCCGCACCGATGAATGTGATTTTAGGGCTTTTCATAGTTGAATCCTTTTTGCTTTCATACTTTTGTTTCGATGCATTTAAGTTACACCTGCCGCAAGACCGAATTCGTCTCAGATAAACCAATCACTCTCCCGTTTCCTAATATTTAAAATCAACCAATAAAAAATCTTAGGAAATGGGATATTTTTGTATAAATCACGGATAAAGAAGGTGGGAAGATACGCTGAGGCTAGTTATTACGGCGATTTAAGTCACATAACCAAAATCTTACAAAACAGAGTAATCGGTGTTTTTGAAGCTGTTCTGAGTTTTGTTTCAACAGATTTAGTACAAATAACTTATACAGTTTCCTAAGAGGTGGGCGATGGCGAAGGTAGAGTCCAAGGCAGAGTTAGATACATTGAAAGTGGTGATTCAAGATAAGTATTCTTCCGAAACGGTTTCTGTAAGCCCACTTTCGCTGTACTCATCCTATGAAAAAATCGATATCGAGCTTAGACCGCCCCACTCTATGCCGGGTTATCACTGGCACGGACAAGTAGAGGTCAACATTCCTTTTGGTGATGATGTCGAGTACATCATTAATGGCAGTCCAGTCGTGGTGAAAGCAGGCTCGATAGGATTGTTTTGGGCGTCAGTTCCTCATAGGCTCACCAATCCGGGCAAAAGTCATAATATGGGGATCATCAATATTCCGATTCACCACTTTATGTCTTGGACGCTAAATCGAGACTTCGTCAATCAGATCACCCATGGTTGTGTGCTGCAATCAAACGCCAGTTCATTAGTCAGTGAGTTTGAGTTAGCACGCTGGGCAGAAGAAATAAACCACTCTTCGGAAAGTCGCCAGCAATTAGCGATTGATGAAATTGGCTTGATGTTAAAAAGAATGTGTTTAGATGGCTGGCAACAACTGAGTATCAATCGACAAGAAAAATCGACCAAGAAAGGCGTCTCCAAACACTCGCAGTTTTACGTCAGTCAAATGCTGGAATACATTGCCACCCATCATAACCAGCCGGTCACGATAAAAGACATAGCAGAGCACATTGGGCTGCACACTAACTACGCGATGAACGTGTTCCAACGAACCATGCAGATGACCATCAAGCAATATATCACGGCAATGCGGATTAACCACGCCAGAGCACTGTTGAGTGATACTGACCGGACAATTTTAGATATTGCTTTAACGGTAGGTTTTAATTCTAGCAGCCGATTTTATGAGACTTTTCAGAATTATATTGGTGTAACGCCAACGCAATATCGCAAGAAGTCACGCGAAGATCATCGCTGGAGCAGTCACAGTACTAGCCCACTTTACGAACTAGAGAAAGGCGCTATTGATGGCAAAAGACCACTGACGGTCCGTTAGTCTTATCAGGCAAGAATGAGGGGAAACAAAAAAGGCAGATCACTCTGCCTTTTTAATCATTGGAGGGTTGGCGAAGAATTACTTAATCGCCAATTCCGCTAGCATTTCTTGTGAAGGAGCGAAGAAATATGCACCTGTTACTGCTTTGGTGAAACGAAGCAGTTGGTCAGTCTTACCATCGGTAACACCGTACATGCTCTCTAGCATCACTTTGATGTTGTGGATAGTGTTGCAATAAGAGATGAACAGAAGACCATGTGCGCCAGTTACTGTGCCGTACGGCAAGCTGTGACGAACGATCTTAAGACCTTTGCCTTCTTCTTTGATGTCTACACGACCTACGTGAGAAGCCGCTGGCACGTCTTCTAGCTCAATAGAATCTGGCTTAGTACGACCAATGACTTTCTCTTGTGCAGATACGTTCAAACGGTTCCATGCAGGCAAGTTGTGCTCAAAGCGTTGAACCATCACGTAGCTACCACCAGCGAAAGCGCCGTCTTTGATCAATGCAACGTCAGCACGCGCATCACCTTTCGGGTTTTCTGTGCCATCAACGAAATCCGTCATGTCACGAGCATCTAGGTAACGGTAACCGTAAGTTTCATCCACTACCGTCACATCTTCTGCAGTTTCAACTAAGAATTTACGCAGTACATAGAAGTGCAAATCGTGACGAGTTGAGTGACAGTGAATCAAGACATCTACGTCTGTTGCTGGCGCAAATACGTCACCTTCCCCCAACTCAGGGAAGTCGATCAACTCTTCTGGCATTTGCATGTTTAGGTGCTGCCAAAAAGATTTCGTGAATGCGATAGAAATCGTTAAATCAGCACCTGGTTGGTTCGCATTGAGCTCATTTACTAGCTCAGGTAGCGCTTTTAGTTTTGCCAGTACGTTTTCACGG
This sequence comes from Vibrio sp. SSH13-20, assembly GCF_040104475.1. Classification (NCBI taxonomy): domain Bacteria; kingdom Pseudomonadati; phylum Pseudomonadota; class Gammaproteobacteria; order Vibrionales; family Vibrionaceae; genus Vibrio; species Vibrio sp. SSH13-20. Next base: position 341,900 of record NZ_JBECOU010000002.1, on the reverse strand, counting down.
TTTTGGTTCACTTTTAACTGAGTGTAAAGTGCAAATGGTCCTGCTTCAGGCACAATCGCCGTTTGAGCTTGTGACATTGAGATATCCTCTATACATTGCCCCATGCGGGAATTATTGTTTTTAATTTTTTGATGGCTGTTCTTCTTTGTGCTCAACTTGTGGCACGTTAAAGCAGTCTTTTACCCATCTTCCATTTAGAAGATAGATCATAAACCAAGTTAACAAGGTAATTGTGAGCGCATTCGCCCAATTGAATACACCATGTTCGAGGTAGACATGATACATGGTCTGAGCCAGTTGAATACCGCACAAGATCAAAGTCATGGCACGACCATGCTGGGTAATTTGATTCACCCACCCTCGCTCTGGATGCCGCAAGCCCATTAACCACATCAATAATAGACTTGGGATACCCATCGATAGTCCGAGGTATAACGTATTAGAATCGGGGTACACAATCGATAGTATCTTGCTACCGCTGTCTCTACTCACTCCTGCCATGGCAAACACCACCCAAGAGCGCGCTAGGAACATCCATCCTAGCCATAACATAATCGGCGCTTTTAAAAATCCATGAGCGTCATATTGATCAAATGAGTAACGCACAATCTCGTCTTCTTAGTTTCATAAAAACGCCACTTTAACCGATCGTTTCAGAGTTGCAACCTAGCAAAGCTGAGAACTAAAGTTCATTTCATCATCGTACGCAGGTAAACTAGGTTTAGATTTACAGCGACGTCGATAAGAAACATGAAAAAGAAAAACACAGCAGCACCCGTTCCTTCCCAAGAAACGCAAACTGAAGCGATGAAGATTGCAAAGTCCACTCAAAAACCCGGTCAAACGAAAGAGCAAACCAAACTGATTGCTCAGGGCATTGAGAAAGGCATCGCGCAGTATAAAAAACAGCAGAAAGAACGCAATCGACAAGCAGACAAAGCGAAGAAGAAACAACAGAGAGAAAAACAGCGTCAACGTGATGACGTCGTTGAACAAGAATCAGCAAATATTGAAGCACCAACGAGCAAGCCAGCTGTATTACCTTGGGCACTATTGGTTCTGAGCTGGATTGGTTTCGCGGCTTACATCATGATGGGGAAATAATATGCAGCGTTATGTGATGATAGGAGGCATCGCATTGGCTTTGATGGGTTGTTCGTCACCATCAACGCTACCAACGGCATCAAGTGATGACGTTCAGATTCGCTTTGATAGCCAGTTCAATCCGGATCAATGCGAGTATTTAGGTGAAGTCACTGGCAGCGAAGGTCACTGGTACAGTTACTTGTTCTACACCAATGACGCCATGATGCATGGAGCCATGGTCGACCTAAAAAACAATGCAGTATTGCTCAATGCCGATACGGTTTACATGATCGCCCCACAAGACTTTGCTACTTCCTTCAGTGTGCTTGGTACTGCCTACCGCTGCCAATAAGCGTTTCCCAGACGTAAAAAAAGCCAGCAATTGCTGGCTTATGCACGAAATCCAAGACTGCTAGCGATATCTCCCTCTCGCTCAAGAACCCATTGACTGTCAAAAGGTCCCCAATCCGAAAGTTGGTAATAGCCGTCGTTATGACGTCGACCATCTTGAACGAAGATGAGTTCGATGCCGATCCCCGGTAATGCCTTGAGTACATCTTGAATAGTACGACGAGGCCACCCCGTTCTTTCGATCAATTTTGGTACATTTGGCCTTTCTAGGTTTTCCACCAACAAGGCCAAATATAGCCGCCTTGCAAAAACAGGACTCAATTCCATTGACACCTCCTAAAATTGTGCTGATTCATTATTTCTTTTTTGCTCAGCAAGATGTTGCGTTTGATCAATAACTCGACTTTTCCGTGCTATTTAGCCAAGTTTTTTATCATTCTTATCGCTGTTTGGTGGAGGAATGAACGACTGAGCACGGTCCAATAGAGCACTGACCTGTGAAATATTCGCCGCATGATTTTGTCACAGTGGTTGCTTCTTGATAGGATGCTTGAACAGCCAAAAACAATGCAAAATCGGGCGTTCCATAGCGCAAACCGATAAGTAAAGCACAAAGAGAAAAGGAAATAATATGACGATCACCATGTTCGGCATCCCAAACTGCGACACGATTAAAAAAGCCAAGAAATGGCTAGAAGCGGAAAACGTTGCTTTTGATTTTCACGACTACCGCAAACAAGGTATCGATACGGCAATGGTGACTGAATTTTGTAACGCGCTGGGTTGGGAACAAGTACTGAATAAACGTGGCACGACTTTCCGACAGCTGACTCAAGAACAAAAAGATTCTCTTAACGAAGAAAACGCAATCGCGCTGCTAGTAGAAAACCCAGCGATGATTAAGCGCCCAATCTTGAAAGTTGAAGACCAACTTCATATTGGTTTCAAAGCAGACCAATACGCGACCATTTTTAACTCTTAATTAAAGGAACAATCAAGGATGACAGACAGTCCAGTACTGGCACTCGCTAAAGACCTGATCAGCCGCCAGTCCGTAACGCCTGAAGATGCAGGCTGTCAGGAAGTAATGATCGAGCGACTAAAAGCGCTTGGTTTTGAAATCGAAGTGATGGTGTTTGAAGACACAACAAACTTCTGGGCTCGCCGAGGTACAGAAGCACCACTGTTTGCTTTCGCCGGACACACAGATGTCGTGCCAGCAGGCAAATTGGAGCAATGGAACACACCTCCTTTTGAACCAACCATTATCGACGGTTACCTTCACGGGCGTGGCGCAGCAGACATGAAAGGCTCTCTAGCTTGTATGGTGGTCGCGGTTGAACGCTTTATTGCAGAAAACCCAGACCATAAAGGTTCGATTGGCTTTTTGATCACTTCAGACGAGGAAGGTCCTTTCATTAATGGCACCGTTCGCGTCGTTGAAACGCTCATGGCTCGTGGCGAGAACATCGACATGTGCATCGTTGGTGAGCCTTCAAGCACTGAAGTTGTGGGAGATGTAGTTAAGAATGGTCGTCGTGGCTCAATCACGGGTGATTTAACGGTAAAAGGAACACAAGGTCACGTGGCGTACCCTCACCTTGCTAATAATCCGGTTCATCAATCACTATTAGCCATTCATGAACTTGCTACGACAGAATGGGATCAAGGCAACGATTACTTCCCACCGACAAGCTTCCAAATCCCGAATGTCTCTGCTGGTACTGGTGCATCGAATGTGATTCCTGGCGAATTTAACGTGCAGTTCAACCTGCGCTTTAGCACAGAACTCAGCAACGAAATCATTGTTGACCGCGTGACCCAAACACTCGACAAACACGATTTAAACTACGGTCTGAAATGGACATTCAATGGTGACCCGTTCCTCACCGATACTGGAGCATTGCTTGACGCAGTCGTTGCTGCCGTCGATGAAGTCAACAGCACGAAGCCTGCGTTGCTCACCACTGGCGGAACGTCTGATGGTCGATTTATCGCACGCATGGGCGGTCAGGTGGTTGAGCTTGGTCCGGTGAACGCGACTATCCACAAAGTGAACGAATGTGTAAAAGTCGATGACCTTGAGAAATTAACGGACATGTACCAAAACACGTTGAAACACTTACTCGCACAATAGTGTCATAACGAAACATGCAACAATTAACGAGAGTGCCATGACGCCAGAGCAACTTACCGGAATGACCGATTCCCACCTGCAATCCACATTAGTGGGTCAAAAAGCCTTTCTGCTTCACCCTGAAGTGGCTGACGACTTACTAAACATGATTGAAGCCGCCACACAATCAGGCTTTAAGATGGAAATCGCCAGTGGGTTCCGTGACTTTAACCGTCAGAAAGCAATCTGGAACGGTAAGTTTGCAGGTGAACTGAAGATCCTCGATTCCGATTCGCAACCGCTCGACAAAACTCTACTCAATGACGAAGAAAAGCTCACTGCGATTCTTCGTTGGTCCGCCTTACCCGGAGGCAGTCGCCATCATTGGGGGTGTGATTTTGATGTTTATGCGCGTAACTTATTACCCGCCGATACACAATTACAATTGGAACCATGGGAGTATCTCGAAGGTCATCAGCGTGCTTTCTATCAATGGTTAGTCGATAACCTCGATAGCTTTGGGTTCTTTTTCCCTTATCAACAAGACTTAGGCGGTGTCGCCATCGAACCTTGGCACATCAGCCACAAATCTGTAGGGCAACAATGCCTGTCATTGTTAACACCAGAGTTGCTGAAAACTCAGTTAATTCAGCAAAATCAGATCGACAGCATTGCAGGGATGGATGTCATATTGAATAATTTGGATAAGGTTATCACCCAATTTATTCACAACATCACGCCGCCGGAGGCTCTATGATCGAAATTCTCACCAACCCCTGGGTCATTATCATCATAGTGCTCAGTATCGTGGTTGGTAACATTGCTGCGCTTAAGTACACCGCAAAAATGAAGTTTGGTCAGATGGATAAAAGTCGAAAAAACGATTTAGATAAGCTGAACGAACTAGACAAAGAACGCTATGGAGAGGAAAGCGAGAAGAAAGACGAAAATCGCTAATCTCTCGCACTTGATGCACTCTTCAACATTTGACATCAAGTAAGCAATCAAAAAGGGACCATTGCGGTCCCTTTTTTACTATTCAAATCTACTTATTTGTAGCGAAGTTAGTCTTTCACAACCGCAGCCAGTACTGGCGCAAGTGATTTCAAGAACTCTTCTTCTACTGGCTTACCAGACGAATCTGTAATGTTGATAGAAGTACGGTTACCTAGATCACCAAGCAAGAAGGTGTAAGTACCAGAGTTTAGATCGATTGGCTTAACACCAATGTCATTCCAGAACGCATCATCCGGTGACGCGTATTTCGCAGTCACTGTACCTTGCGACTGACTGCGCTCTTCAATCTTGAAGCCCATCTTCGGCATGATATCAGGCAGACGGTTCCACACGACATTGTATTGTGCACGAGCAATGATAACTGGCAGACCACTGCGGTCTTTACCCATGGTAATTGGGATGTGTTTCACTAGCTCTTGTGCTTTACGTTGCGCTTCTTCACGTACGTGTTGGTCGTAGCGTGCCGTTACCAAGTTGGTCATGAACACGTTGTAACGCTCACGGTTGGTACGTGTCACTTCTTTGACTTGGTTGCCTTCACGCCAGTCAATCAAGCTTACCTTGAAGCCATGACGACCATTCATCTCACCGCGAGTAATCTCGTAGCGGCTGCCGATTTCCATCTCTTCATCAGGAGAGTTCCAAGTCACCCAACCTGTTTCGATGCGGTTATCCGTTTGGCTTTCAACTGGGATCTTGTTCTCTGCAACCATCTCTTGAACGGTCTTCCAAACTTTATCCAGTTCATCCTTACGAAGCAGCCATAGTGTTACTTCCCCGTCGCTACTGCGATCTAGGCGAGCACCAGGGATCAATTCCAATACTTGCTGAGGCGGACGAATATCAACATCTTTACCAATACCACCAGCGTAGTTTCCTTCAGGAATACGGTAGTTCGGGTAAAACTGAGGTTGAGCACCTGCCGGTACACTCCACTCTTCAAGAGCAGGCGTGTTCAAATACTCGAAGTCGTCCTTTGCTTGACGACGCTGATTGGCACCACCTGAACAGGCAGTCAATACGAATACAGCTAGTGAGCTTAACACTAACTGGCTTGAAAGCTTCATTTATACTCCTAAAACACTGAGGGCTTTACCACCCTCAGCATGAACTTCAATCCTAGTAAATACCGGCGTCTGTTAGCGCTTGTTCCACAACTGGCTGCGATTTTTCAGAAAGTGGGGTTAAAGGAAGACGCAGCTCACCCTCTTCAATCAAACCAAGCTTATGTGCTGCCCATTTCACTGGGATCGGGCTTGATTCAACAAATAGGTTTTTATGCAGAGTCATCAGACGATCGTTGATCGCTTCTGCTTCTTCAAACTTACCTTCACCTGCCAAATGGAACATGTCTGCCATGTCTTTAGCCGCGATATTGTTCGTTACTGAGATAACGCCGTGACCGCCTAGTTTAACAAATTCTAGACCCGTCGCATCATCACCACTTAGTAAGATAAAATCTTCGCCACAAAGTTCACGGTGAAGTGCAATTCGGCTTAAATCACCCGTCGCATCCTTCAATGCCACGATATTATCAAGCTTTGACAGGCGTGCCACTGTCTCAGGCGACATATCTACCGCAGTACGACCCGGTACATTGTACAAAATTAGAGGTACATCACTCGCTTCTGCGATTGCTTTGTAGTGTTGGAACAAACCTTCTTGAGTTGGTTTGTTGTAGTAAGGCGTTACACTCAGGAAGCCTGCAATACCAGAATCAGCCAATAATTTGCTAAATGTAACTGCTTCGTGGGTTGCATTTGCTCCCGTACCAGCAATCACTGGGATACGACCGTTTGCGAATTCAACGGTTTTATTTACGACCTTTACATGCTCTTCAATGGTTAGAGTCGCTGACTCACCAGTGGTGCCAACTGCAACAATACCGTCTGTACCAGCTTCAACATGGTACTCAACAAGCTTTTGTAGACTATCAAAGTCTACTTCACCATCTGCTTTTAATGGTGTAATCAGCGCTACGATACTTCCTGAAAACATGTTTATCTCCCTCATTTAACTCTTTCTGCATGGTACTGTAATGCGATTGAAAAACACAAGAGCGTAAACTCGCTTACAAAGTACAAATGAATGAATAATTATCAGTTGTTAGAGGTCTAGCAACTAAAATGTGAATTTTGTTCTCAATCCTAGCCATTCTGATAATCGTGTTCGTTGCAGCAAGGATTTCTCACCGCTTTCAATTAGGCGCGGAATATACTCTCTCGCCGAGAAGCTCAAGTCAGCGTTGAGTGAATTAATAGTGCACGCAATCAGCAAACTGTTCACTAAATCAACAAAGCGTTTTAACAAGTTTAAAAAAAGAACTGACTCGACATTTCTACTCCATATCTGTGCTAACATCTCTCTATTGAAGAAAGGACAAGAAGCTCATTTATGAAGCAACATCTGGTACTTACAGCGGTTGGAACGGATCGTCCGGGCATATGTAACCAAGTGGTTAAGCTCGTCACACAAGCTGGCTGTAACATTGTCGATAGCCGTATCGCTATCTTTGGTAACGAATTTACCCTTATCATGCTGCTTACTGGTAACGCCAGTAATGTCACTCGTGTCGAAACGCAATTGCCACTTCTTGGGCAAGAACACGACCTCATCACCATCATGAAACGCACATCAGCCCATGAGTTGCTCGATAACAGTTACACCATGGAAGTGTTTATTGAATCAGAAGACCGCATCGGTTTAACCGAGAAGTTTACGCAATTCTTTGCCGATAAACAGATTGGCCTACAATCACTTAGTGCGCAAACAATCAGTAAATCAAAGATCCAGCTGGATGCCGACCAATTCCACATTGCAATCACCGCTTCAGTAAGTGCAGATTGTAACTTGATGCAATTACAAGAAGATTTCGATGAACTTTGTAACACGCTCAACGTACAAGGTTCTCTGAATTTCATTAAAAACAATCTATAAGTAAAGGAAATAATGATGAATACGCTGACAGCAGGCACGCCAGCGCCAGCCTTCTCTTTGCTCGACCAAGATGGCAACACCGTTTCTCTCGGTGACTTCAAAGGTAAGAAAGTACTGTTTTACTTCTACCCAAAAGCGATGACACCAGGTTGTACGACTCAAGCAAAAGGTCTGCGTGATGTAAAAGCAGAACTAGACGCACATAACGTTGTGGTATTGGGGGTGAGTATCGATCCAGTAAAACGTCTAGGTAAGTTCATTGAACGCGACGAGCTAAACTTCACGCTACTTTCTGACGAAGACCATGCCATTGCTGACCAGTTCGGTGTTTGGGGCGAGAAGAAGTTTATGGGTAAAGTCTACGATGGTCTTCACCGCATCAGCTTCTTGATCAATGAGGAAGGTGTTATCGAACACGTGTTCAACAAGTTCAAAACCAAAGATCACCATGAAGTGGTTGTGAACTACTTGAAAGAAAACGCGTAAACCTAGTTTTCAATCAAACATCAAAAAGCCCAGCGATCGCTGGGCTTTTTATTGGATTCAATTTCTATTCTTGTATTGGTTCGCTTTCTTCCGTACTTGGTAGCGCGTTCCATACTGCTTTTACAAGCGTCGCCAATGGGATAGCGAAGAAGACCCCCCAGAAGCCCCACAAACCACCAAATACCAACACGGCAACAATGATCGCTACTGGGTGAAGGTTAACCGCTTCAGAGAACAGTACCGGAACCAACACATTACCGTCTAGCGCCTGAATAATGCCGTAGGCAACAAGTAACCAATAGAATTGAGGCGTTAAGCCCCATTGGAACAAGCCGACAATCGCGACCGGAACCGTCACCGCAGCCGCACCGATGTACGGGATAAGCACTGACAAACCCACCGCTACAGCAAGCAATGCAGAGTAGCGCAGGTCAAGAATCGCGAAAGTCACGTAACTCACGCCACCTACGATCAAGATTTCCAGCACCTTACCACGAATATAGTTCGAGATTTGTTCGTTCATCTCGTGCCATACTTTGTTCGCCAGCTTACGGTTCTTCGGTAAGATGCCACTTGCCATGCTGAGCATCTCATCTTTGTCTTTTAGTAAGAAGAACACCAATAATGGAACAAGAATCAAGTAAACCGCTAGCGTTGCTAAACTCACTAGAGAAGCCAGTGAGCCTTTTACGACGCTCTCACCTAAGCCAATCGCTTGGTTCTTCGCGTTAGTCACCACGGTTTCAACAATTTCTAGGTTCGCCAGCTCAGGGTAACGTTGCGGCAAGGTTGCAATGAACTTTTGTAGTCCAGCATACATGTTCGGAATATCGTTGATTAAGTTGCCCACCTGAGTCCAAATGGTCGGCACTAAACCAAATACCGCGATCAACATTAAGCCAATAAAAATCAGTATGACAGTGATGACAGAAAACGTACGTGGGATACCCAAACGGCACATCTGCGTTACTGGCCATTCAAGTAAATATGCAAGAACAATAGCCACCAGCAATGGCGCAATCAAATGCCCGAAAAAGTAAATTGTAATAAAGCCGAACAGCAGTATCGCCACGAGGCTCACTGCATGTGGGTCTGAAAAGCGTCGCTTATACCAACGACTTACCATTTCAAGCATCGTACGAAGATTCCTTATTGAATACGGTCAAAGTGAAGTGTTCAGGAGAAGCTTGGCAATCCACTGTGTAGCCTTGGTTACGCAAATACTTCACGATATCGTGCTTAGAGCTTTTATCCACCACTTGAATAACAAGCTGATGATCTTGTTGTGTTTCTTCCGGAAACACCTCAGCAGCGTGACGCTTGGCAAGTAACAGTGCCATAGGGCAGCGTTCCTTACGCAAATCAAGTAATATGGATTCCATTGTATTGCTCTGCACTTGTGATAGGGTTGTATTGTAACGGCTTTTTGAGCTGGTGCTAGCATTTCTCACATGATTTAAGAGTAGACGCGCAGGACTTTTAGATTGACAATTTACGAAACCAATTCGTTTATCTTCGGTCTTATTGCTAGCATATTCATCCCATAAGGATGACCATAAAGTCTGTGCTGATGTTGAATGGATTTCGCCCCTCAAGCACACACTCGGTATTTTGGAGAATCTTTAAACCGTATGTTAAAACGCACTCGCTCGCTAGTTTGTTTATGCCTTGCTGCTGCATTGAGTACACCAACGCCAGTTTATGCCAATAGTCCCGACCTCCCAGATATTGGTACGGCAGCCGGAGGCACTCTAACGATAGATCAAGAGTTGATTTATGGTGACGCCTATATGCGTATGCTTAGAGCCAGCAAACCTATCGTCAATGACCCTGTTATTAACGAGTACATCGACTCACTGGGTCACCGTTTGGTCGCGAATGCCAATGACGTAAAAACCCCATTCCACTTTTTCATGATCCGAGATCGCAACATCAACGCTTTCGCTTTTTTTGGCGGCTACGTTGCCCTGCACTCAGGTCTCTTTCTCCATGCCCGCACTGAAAGTGAGTTAGCCTCCGTTGTTGCTCACGAAATCGCGCACGTTACTCAGCGCCACCTTGCACGAAGCATGGAAGAACAAGCTCGTCGTTCACCAGCAACCATGGCAGCACTTGCTGGCGCTCTTCTGCTTGCGATAGCCTCTCCTGAGGCTGGTATGGCAGCGGTGACGGCAGCAACCGCTGGCAATATGCAAAGCCAAATCAACTACACTCGCTCCAACGAGAAAGAAGCAGACCGCTTTGGTATCGCGACACTGGCAAAAGCGGGCTTTGATGCACAAGCGATGCCACGCTTTTTTGGTCGCCTAGCGGATGAATATCGATACGCGAGCAAGCCGCCACCAATGTTGCTCACTCACCCGTTGCCTGAAGATCGTATTACAGACAGTCGTGCTCGTGCTCGTGCTTACCCACCAATGCGGGTGATGCCTTCTATTGATTACCATTTAACCCGAGCTCGCATTGTCGCACGTTATGCCGGAATTGATGGTCAAGCAGCAATGAGTTGGTTTGACCGAACTCAAAAGAAAGCCTCACCTGATATTGTGCCATCATTTGATTATGGTCGAGCCTTGGTACACCTAGACAACAAGCGTTTGAGTGAAGCGGAACCTTTATTGAAAAAGCTCCTTCAGCAAGACCCAGGTAACCCGTTTTATCTGGATGCAATGACCGATCTTTATATTGCTCAAAAGCAACCACAAAAAGCAGTGGATATGTTGAGTAGCGCACTCAAACGCAACCCACAAAACAAAGTTCTGACCATCAACTATGCAAACGCATTACTTGAGGCGAAAAAGGACCAAGAAGCGGTGCGTATTCTGCAGCGCTACACACACGATAACCCAGAAGACACGAATGGCTGGCACCTGCTTTCACAAGGCAGTCATGCGCTGGGTAAAAGTGATGAAGAACTCGCCGCACGTGCCGAAATTTTGGCATTGCGAGCCAACTGGAACAAAGCCATCCAGTATTATAGTGAAGCAAGTAAAATTGCTAAGTTAGGTAGCTTACAACAAGCTCGATATGACGCTCGTATCGACCAACTGATGATCCAAAGAGATCGATTCATGGCATTACAATAACGAAATGGAGAAAACCATGTCAGTCGTGATTTATCACAACCCTCGCTGCTCAAAGAGCCGTCAAACACTTGAACTGCTTGAGCAAAATGGCGTAACACCGGAAGTGGTTAAATACCTTGATACACCGCTTAATGTTGAACAACTGAAAGCGCTTTATGCTCAACTTGGTTTCTCTTCCGTACGCGAAATGATGCGTACCAAAGAAGACATCTACAAAGAGCTGGCACTGGGAGAAGCCTCTGTCAGTGATGAGCAACTGTTCGAAGCGATGGCACAAAACCCGAAACTGTTTGAACGCCCAGTAGTAGTTACAAATGGGAAAGCAAAAATCGGTCGCCCACCAGAACAAGTTTTGGAAATTCTGTAAATGGATTGCCAGATCCTCATTTTGTATTTCAGCCGTCATGGCTCGACAAAACAACTGGCAAGACAAATAGCAAGAGGAGTCGAGTCGACTCCTCATTGCGAAGCGATTTTACGTACAGTTGAAGAATTGTCACCTCACTCACATACCCCTTCTGATCCAATTGCTACTCTAGATGAGTTGAAGCAGTGCGATGGTCTCGCGTTTGGCAGCCCAGTTTGGTTTGGCAACATGGCAGCGCCGCTCAAGCACTTTTGGGATCAAACCACACCTTTGTGGGTGAATGGCGACCTTATCGATAAGCCAGCTTGTGTGTTTACCTCATCGTCTTCCATGCATGGTGGTCAAGAAACCACGCTACAAAGCATGATGACCCCATTATTGCATCACGGCATGATGGTATTAGGAATCCCTTATTCAGAGCCAGAACTGCACACCACGCAATCAGGAGGCACACCCTATGGTGCAAGCAGTGTAGGACAAGAGCCAAGTCTCACGGCAGAAGAGATTCGTCTCGCACAACAATTAGGAAAACGACTGGCAACCACAGCGAAAAAGCTCAAAGGAAGTCAGTAAGCTCAAGGATAAGTAAATCGATGTCTGACATTATTGACCAACCACCTCTTAGCACACGCACTCAAACCTATCGCTACATGGCGCTGTTTGGCAATTTGGCGTTATTGGCTTGGGTTGCGATTTGGCAACTGGCGTTGTCCCCTCACCCACATCTAAGCAGCACTACATTGGCGATTGCTTGGTGTATACCTCTATTGTTGCCACTTCCTGGTATTTTAGCGGGCAAACCCTACACACACGCTTGGGCAAACTTCGTTCTGATGCTGTATTTCTTGCATGCGTTGACGATTTTGTATGTTGACGATGGTGAGCGTTGGTTGGCCGCAGTAGAGTTGCTCCTTACCTCACTCGGCTTTGCAGGTAACATTTTGTTTGCCCGAGCACGTGGTAAAGAGTTGGGTCTGAAGTTAAAACGCTTATCTCAAGTCGAAAAAGAAGAAAAAGCGAAGTTCAATAAATAGAAGCGAAACAATTACAGGGACATGGCGCTTCAAGCTGAACCAGCTTCATCACATCTCCAGCCATAGAACCACTAAAAAAAGAGTCGCACTAAGCGACTCTTTTTTGTTTTGAATAAACCTTAACTTAGGTTTTCAACCACATCCGTTTCCAATACTGGCGCGATTTCAGAATCTTGTTCTACTGGCTCGGCTTTCGTGCGAACTGGAGCATTCCATTTGTAGATCAGATCGTACTGCTTTGGCGCTGGTTGTAGTGCAACAGCAGGTGTGATTGATGCCGGCTCAGTTGCCACATTTGTTTCCGTTGCCGTATCGAGCTCAACGACTTGAGCGGTTTGATCTTCTGTTGTTTCCGCTGGCAATTGCGTTGGTTGAACAACTTCCTCAGGAAGCTGGGCTGGTGCTGACGGCTCTACATTCTCAAGCGGGTCTTCGGTAATCTCAAGTGAACGGATAGAAGACGCTTCTTGTTCAAACGCTTGTTGAGATGCCAACAAGTGAATCGTTAACGTCACTTGATTGCCTTGAATTCGTTTGATTTCAGTACCCGCAACTGAGTTTAGCTTCGTCAATGAGTTCTCAAGATTAAAGAAGTCCACCGCTGATGCGACATCTAATACCTTCACATCAATCGCTTCAGATGATTTGCTTGATACCACAACAGCACTCTTCTTCGCGTAGTAGTCTGCGATACCACCCATCATGGCGGAGATTGCATTTGCACCAGACGCTGAGCCACTGCGAGGTGACTGTTGCGATTGAGCAAGTTGCGCTGGTGATTGGTCGTATAGCGTCCAGCGAATTTTATCGCCTTGCACACGCACCACTAGCACAGCATCAACAGGGTAACGCTGACTCGCTTGGCTGATTGGGTCTACAAAGCCCCCCCACAAATCAGACACGTTAACACCCGTAACATCATCAAAGTCCCCCACAGGCATAGTGACTGGTAGACCACGAGATTCAGCCGCAGCGCGTAGTGCAGCAGCACTGGTTGAGTCTGAATGCTCCCAAGTGATCGTACGATCATAGCCCTGCTCTTCTACCATCCAAACTAAGATGTTGGCACGGTTTGGAGACCATAATGGTAATTGCGCTTGAGTCAGTAGCGAACGAATCTGACCACTATTAAACAGCATCTTTAGACTGCTTTGACCATCAAGCTGACCATAACCAAGCTGAGAAATGTAGCGAGAACTTGAACCCACTGCTTTCTTTATTACCGGGTTGCTAAGGGAAGATTGGCTACCTGTCGCACGCACAATCACATCTTGCATACCTTGTTGACGAGCGAGCTCTTCGCCGTCTTTTTGCTCACCGTCGATCGCCACTTCGGCACGATAGATATCTACCTGAGTTAATGCATAAACTGGCAGAGACAACCAACCTATCAATAAGAGAGCTAAATAGCGCATAGTTTTCATAATCCTCTGAACAAGAACCCGCATGATAAGCAACTATCAAACCGTGAGCAAGAAGAGTACTGAGTGAATTGTCTGTATTCTGACCAAGTTAAAACACGTAAGTGAAACTAAACATTCGTCGACCTTATAAATCCACACAAAAGTTTGATCTAGGCAACATTGCAATCGATTGCCAGATGATAAGATTCGCCGGATTTGTCTGCGTATCTTTGAAATAGGGAATTATTATGAAAAACGCGTTACAAGGCGCTCAGATGCTCTTTGTCGCTTTTGGTGCTCTCGTATTAGTACCACTTCTTACTGGTCTTGACCCAAACGTTGCTCTGTTTGGTGCAGGTGTCGGTACTCTTCTTTTCCAACTAATAACTAAACGTTCCGTTCCTATCTTCCTTGCCTCTTCTTTTGCGTTTATTGCTCCTATTATGTTCGGTATCCAAACTTGGGGTATCGGTGCGACTATGGGCGGCTTAATGGCGGCGGGTTTGGTTTATGTCGCGCTTGGTGCGATGATCAAAGTGCGTGGTGTCGGCTTCATCCATAAAATTTTACCACCAGTTGTGGTAGGTCCGGTGATTATGGTCATTGGTCTTGGTTTGGCACCAACAGCAGTAAACATGGCGGTAGGTAAAACCGGTGACGGTGCCATCCAACTCGTAAATGGCGATGCTGCAGTTATCATTTCAGCAGTGTCATTGCTAACGACCATCGCACTGAGTGTATTCGCGAAAGGCTTCCTAAAACTGGTGCCTATCGTCGGCGGTATCTTAGCAGGTTACTCTGTTTCGCTTTTCTATGGTGTGGTTGATTTCACTCCAGTAGCTCAAGCAGCTTGGCTAGCCATGCCAAACTTCACGGCGCCAGAGTTTAACATCAACGCTATCTTATTCATGATCCCAGTTGCGATCGCACCAGCGGTAGAGCACGTAGGAGACATGCTGGCTATCTCAAACGTAACGGGTAAAAACTACCTGAAGAAACCTGGTCTTCACCGCACGATTGCGGGTGACGGGGTGGCAACAATTGCGGCTTCTATGGTTGGTGCTCCACCAAATACAACTTACAGCGAAGTAACGGGCGCAGTGATGCTAACTAAAGCCTTTAACCCTGTGATCATGACATGGGCGGCGATCACGGCAATCGTACTTGCCTTAGTGGGTAAGCTCGGAGCCATTCTACAAACGATCCCTGTTCCGGTCATGGGTGGCATCATGATCCTATTGTTCGGTTCTATCGCAACCGTCGGTCTAAACACGCTCATCAAAAACAATGTGGACCTGCACAAATCACGTAACCTAGTGATCGTCGCAGTAACACTGGTATTTGGTATCGGTGGCATGGCTTTCGGTATTGGCGAGTTCAGCCTACAAGGTGTGAGCCTGTGTGGTATCGTGGCTATCATTCTTAACCTTGTGCTACCACACGATCTTGGTGAAAACCACGTGGTGGATAATGCACAGATGGAAGAAGACAACGCGAAGTAATTTATCGTGCGGCTTAATTGATTTGAGTCGCGCGGTTATCACTTTCATATCTAGCTTCTAGCTTCCACATAGCAGAGACAAAAAAGGCTTGGTTTTCACCAAGCCTTTATTTATTCAATTCAGTAAAAGCAATAACGCTTATTTAGTACCGAAGATCTTGTCACCAGCGTCACCTAGACCAGGAACGATGTAACCTTTGTCGTTTAGCTTCTCATCGATTGCAGCTGTGTATAGCTCAACGTCTGGGTGAGCTTTTTCTAGCGCTTCGATACCTTCAGGAGCAGCGACAAGAACAAGTACTTTGATTGCCTGACAACCTTTCTCTTTTAGAAGATCGATAGTCGCGATCATCGAACCACCTGTTGCAAGCATTGGGTCAACAACTAGAGCAATACGCTCATCGATGTTAGAAGCAAGCTTGTTAAAGTATGGTACTGGCTCTAGTGTTTCTTCATCGCGGTAGATACCAACAACACTGATACGCGCGCTTGGCATGTGCTCTAGAACACCATCCATCATGCCTAGACCTGCACGCAAGATTGGCACTACTGTTACTTTTTTACCCTTGATTTGGTCAACTTCTACAGGACCATTCCAACCTTCAATGGTTACTTTCTCTGTTTCAAAGTCTGCAGTCGCTTCGTAAGTAAGTAGGCTACCGACTTCTGTCGCTAACTCACGAAAACGCTTCGTGCTGATGTCACCTTCTCGCATTAGACCGATTTTATGTTTTACTAGAGGGTGTTTAACTTCAACAACTTTCATTTCCATCTCCGGCTTTATTGGCAATATTTAAACAAACCTTCAGATTATACATGATTTTTGCAGGGATATCAGGATAGATCACTAAAGAAAAAAACCGACGCAAACGTTTGCTATCTGTATTTAACCACTGGTAGAATAGCGCCGTTTTCATATCCAACTTAAAAACCGAGGACTTCCCTGTGAGTGGTAACAACTCTTCTCTTAGCTATAAAGACGCTGGTGTAGATATTGATGCAGGCAACGCGCTTGTAGATCGTATTAAAGGTGCGGTTAAGCGTACTCGTCGCCCTGAAGTGATGGGTGGTATCGGCGGTTTTGGCGCATTGTGTGAACTACCAACTAAATACAAACAGCCTGTACTGGTTTCTGGTACTGACGGTGTAGGTACAAAACTTCGCCTAGCGCTGGATATGAACAAGCACGACACTATTGGCGTTGACCTAGTGGCAATGTGTGTAAACGATCTAATCGTTCAAGGTGCAGAGCCATTATTCTTCCTAGATTACTACGCGACAGGCAAACTGGATGTAGACACAGCGGCAGACGTAGTTTCTGGTATCGCTGATGGCTGTGTTCAAGCAGGCTGTGCACTTATCGGTGGTGAAACCGCTGAAATGCCAGGCATGTACGAAGGCGAAGACTACGACGTTGCAGGCTTCTGTGTTGGCGTAGTGGAAAAAGAAGATGTGATTGATGGTACTAAAGTAGCTGCTGGTGATGCACTTATCGCAGTTGGCTCTAGCGGTCCACATTCGAACGGTTACTCGCTTATCCGTAAGATTCTAGAAGTTTCTGGCGCAGATAAGAACGAAGAGCTAGCAGGTCGCACTATTGGCGAACACCTTCTAGAACCAACTAAGATTTACATCAAATCAGCACTTAAGATGATTGAGAAACACGATATCCACGCGATCTCTCACATCACTGGTGGTGGTTTCTGGGAAAACATTCCACGCGTACTGCCTGAAGGAACCAAAGCCGTTATCGATGGTAACAGCTGGGAATGGCCAATCATCTTCAAATGGTTACAAGAGAAAGGCAACGTTGAAACACACGAGATGTACCGTACGTTCAACTGTGGTGTTGGTCTAGTCGTTGCACTACCAAAAGACCAAGCGGACGCAACAGTTGCACTTCTTAAAGAAGAAGGCGAAAACGCATGGGTGATTGGTGAAATTGCTCAAGCAGAAGCCAATGAAGAGCAAGTCGAAATCCAATAACTTGCGAATCAAGCTCAAAAAATAAAAAGAATGGGGATGTTATCCCCAAATAACTTCTAAATGCTGGTTCAGCGAGAATGAATTGGTTTGTAGGCGCGACAACGATTTGAAGATCTAGTGGTTCTAAATCAAAAATCGTTAACAAAGTATACAAGCCAATACAGCTCGCCCTTCGGGAGCATGTCACCAATACGATTTCATCGTCAAACAACTTGGAAAAAGCTTACTATTCCACTGCGTTGTTTTCCTTGAACTAGAATTGGTGACAAAGCTCTGAATCCAGCCTAATGAAGTCATTTGGGGATATAGTCCTCATTCTGCTATCTGGAACATCGAAAACCATTCTAATAGTAGGTAATTTAGCAATTACGCACGTCAAACCTACAGTATCAAGGCAGTCTCAATATCATGAAAAACATAGTGGTCCTCATTTCAGGTAACGGCAGTAACCTGCAAGCTATCTTGGAAGCTTGCGAAGACAACATGCCAAATGCACAAGTCGCAGCCGTATTCTCCAACAAAGCTGACGCTTATGGTTTAGAACGTGCAAAGCAGTTTGATGTGAACGACCATTTTGTCGATCCAAAAGCATTTGATTCACGCGAAGACTTTGATGCTGAACTGATGCAGCAAATCGATGAGTACCAACCAGACGTCATTGTGCTCGCAGGCTACATGCGTATTTTGAGCAGCGCGTTTGTTTCCCACTATCTGGGCAAGATGATCAACATCCACCCTTCTCTTCTGCCAAAGTACCCGGGGTTACACACCCACCAGCGCGCGATTGATGCAGGCGACAAAGAACACGGCACCAGTGTTCACTTTGTGACAGAAGAATTAGACGGCGGACCTGTGGTATTGCAAGCAAAAGTGCCAGTATTTGAAGACGACGATGCCGATATTCTAGCCGCTCGCGTTCAAACTCAAGAGCACAAGATCTACCCAATGGTGACTAAGTGGTTAGTAGAAGAGCGCTTAACCATGAAAGATGGCAAAGCATTTCTTGATGGTTTTGAGCTTGGTGAACACGGCTACGCTGACGAGTAATTCTGAATACCAAATTCCAAACGCAAAAAGGCAGCCATCAGGCTGCCTTTTGTTATTTTAAATCTTATAAGCTTGGCTCAATGAAGCCGTTGTCAAACTAGAAACCAAAACTAACAACCTAAAAAGTCCCTGACACCACCTTAGCAATACAACACTCGGATAGTAGATTCTGAATCTGACTCGTTCCTCGTCGTTCAGAATGACGCTGCAGGCAAAGAAAAATCAATTTCACTTCAATTATTTACGTCATTCCAGCGAGCCTTAGCGAGACTAGGAATCTATTATCAATACGCTAGGAAGTAAAAATGCTCATCTGTACCCGCCTTCGGTTTAAGACGCATAAAAATAAAGCTCGCGATTAAGCGAGCTTTATCTAGATGTTCATTGTCAAAAACCATCACTCCAACGGTTCAGTCGGCGCTTGGTTACCTGGCTTCGGTGCAGCAAATGGAACATCTTCCAGAGCTTTGGCATTGTTCAATACCAATTCCCCAACGTGAAACAAACCGTACTCGCCCGGCTTCATGCGATGCCATGTTTCATTGCCAGTAAGCGGCTGAGTTGCAATCACAGAAACCACATCATTTGGTGTCGTCTCTTCTTGGAAGTTGATTTCTACATCTTCATCCAACAGAGCGGCCTTGCCAAATGGAGCTCGACGGGTAATCCAATACAAATGGTTGGTACAGTAAGTCATCACAAACTCACCGTCGCTGAGCAGCATATTGAACACGCCTTTCTCTTTTAGCTTGTCGCAACATTCAGCGACATAGATAAAGACCGCTTCCATATCCTGAGGAGGCTCAGGATACTTATCTTCCATCTGCTTTAATAGCCAGCAAAATGCCATTTCACTGTCAGTTTGCCCTACCGGACGGTGACGCCCTGTGTACAAATCTTGGTAATCGGTCAGCTGACCATTGTGTGCAAAAGTCCAGTAACGCCCCCAAAGCTCACGCGTAAACGGATGGGTGTTT
This sequence comes from Vibrio sp. SSH13-20, assembly GCF_040104475.1. Lineage (NCBI taxonomy): Bacteria > Pseudomonadati > Pseudomonadota > Gammaproteobacteria > Vibrionales > Vibrionaceae > Vibrio > Vibrio sp. SSH13-20. Next base: position 322,506 of record NZ_JBECOU010000002.1, on the reverse strand, counting down.
TCCAGATTCACACCACCTCGGTTAGCTTGGCGAATATGACTCACTACTGCGCGACTTTTTATCGGGTAGTTTTGCACTAATTCAGCAATCTTTGAGTCACAACTTGGGTTTGGATCTTTGAAAGTGCGGAATCCCTTTCCTTCATAAAAAGTGATTCCCCAACCATCACGATGCGGACCAGTACGACCACCGCGCTGCATCAATCCAGTAAAACTGAAACAAATATCGGTTGGAACATTTGCGCTCATGCCGAGCAATTCACACATGGTTTAACGAACTCCTTACCTTAAAACACAACTAAGCCATCATTCAGCTTAGTTGTAAATCTTATTCCATCTCTTTTTCGATCAATTGAATAATGATGTGAATGATCTTGATGTGTACTTCTTGGATACGGTCTGCATAACCGAAATGCGGTACGCGGATCTCGATGTCTGCAAGACCGGCCATCTTACCGCCATCTTTACCCGTTAGCGCAATCGTCTTCATGCCTTTTGCTTGGGCTGCTTCAATCGCTTTTAAGATGTTACCTGAGTTACCAGAAGTCGATAGACCGAACAGAACATCACCTTTGCGACCCACTGCTTCTACGTAACGTGAGAAGACAAAGTCATAGCCAAAGTCGTTACTTACGCAAGAAAGGTGGCTTGGATCTGAAATAGCGATGCCAGCATAACCTGGACGGTTTTCACGATAGCGACCTGTTAGCTCTTCTGCAAAGTGCATTGAGTCACAGTGCGAACCACCGTTACCACACGACAGCACTTTACCGTCTTGCTTGAAAGAATCAGCAATCATTTTCGCTGCTGCTTCGATTTGCGCGATGTTGTGATCATCACTTAAAAACTTGTTCAGAACTTCAGCAGCTTCGTTTAATTCACTTCTAATCAGATCTTGGTACATAAGACGTTCTCTTTATTATTTCGGCCAAAACAGTGAGGTTGAGCCTCTCGCTTAGCAAATTGTGCTGATGAGGCAATTGCCTTGCACATTTCATTACTCTGAGTTTACCCACAAACGAGAATTAGTGTCGATAGCGAACCACAAGATTTGGATTCTTCACGGTAATAAACTTGCTAACTTGCTTATGAAATCATCACCCAACTCTCAACTTTAGAATTTTAACTCTACTTAGATCACTTTTTGCTCAATGTTGTGTTTTACATTTCTTTAATATTTTGATTACACTTATGAGAACTGGTTAGACCTCTTACCAAAATACAGACGTACAACATAATTAAAGTCTGAGAAGGAAAAAACATATGGACATCTTGCTCTCAATCGTAGCGATGACAGTTGTGTTAGGCATTACGCTTTACCACAGAATGTCACTCGTGAAATCCGTCAGCCTGCTAACAGCTGCCATGCTAGCACTGACTATCGCAGGCTCAGTTGGTTTTATTGGCTGGGTACTTTACGTTCTTGCCGTTGCAGTGTTCGCGGTTTCTAGCATTCGCCAATCCCTCATTAGCCGCAAAGCACTTACTCTGTTTAAGAAAGTCCTACCTGCTATGTCTCAAACCGAAAAAGAAGCATTAGACGCAGGTACAGTGTGGTGGGAAGCAGAACTATTTAAGGGCAAACCTGAATGGCAAAATCTTCATGCCATCAAAGCTCCTAAATTAAGTAAAGAAGAGCAAGACTTCTTAGACGGTCCTGTAAACGAAGTGTGCGCTATGGTTAGTGACTTTCAGGTAACACACGAACTTGCAGATTTACCACCAGAAGTGTGGCAATACCTTAAGGACAATAAGTTTTTCGCCATGATCATCAAGAAGAAATACGGCGGTCTTGAGTTCTCTGCATACGCTCAATCTTTGGTATTACAAAAACTAACCGGCGTTTCTGGCGTTTTGTCATCTACCGTTGGTGTTCCAAACTCGTTAGGTCCTGGTGAACTACTGCAACACTACGGCACTGAAGAGCAGAAAAACCACTACTTACCCCGTCTTGCTGAAGGTAAAGAAATCCCATGTTTCGCATTAACTAGCCCAGAAGCAGGTTCCGATGCAGGCTCAATCCCAGATTACGGCATTGTATGTAAAGGCGAATGGGAAGGCGAAGAAGTGCTTGGTATGCGCTTAACATGGAACAAGCGCTACATCACTCTTGCTCCTGTCGCAACGGTACTTGGTCTTGCTTTTAAACTGCGTGATCCTGATGGCTTGCTAGGCGACCAAAAAGAGTTGGGCATCACCTGTGCGCTTATTCCAACGGACCTAAAAGGCGTTGAGATCGGCAATCGTCACTTCCCGCTTAATGTACCATTCCAAAACGGTCCAACCCGCGGTAAAGACATTTTCGTTCCGATGGATTTCATTATTGGTGGCGAGAAAATGGCAGGTCAAGGCTGGCGTATGCTGGTTGAATGTCTGTCAGTTGGTCGAGGTATAACACTGCCTTCTAACTCAACAGGTGGCATCAAAACTGCCGCGATGGCGACAGGCGCTTACTCGCGTATTCGTCGTCAGTTCAAACAACCTATCGGTCATATGGAAGGCGTAGAAGAACCATTAGCACGCCTAGGTGGTAATGCTTACGTTATGGATGCGGCAAGCAACTTAACTGTAGCTGGTATTGACCTTGGTGAAAAACCTTCGGTTATCTCGGCTATCGTGAAATATCACTGTACTCACCGTGGGCAGCAAAGCATCATCGACGCGATGGACATCGTAGGTGGTAAAGGTATCTGTATGGGTCCTTCTAACTTCCTAGCGCGTGGTTACCAAGGTGCGCCAATCGCGGTAACGGTAGAAGGTGCAAACATTTTAACTCGTTCAATGATCATCTTTGGTCAAGGTGCGATTCGTTGTCACCCGTATGTTCTTGAAGAGATGAACGCGGCTTACTCTGACGCAGGCGATGCGGTTGAGAAATTCGATAAAGCGCTAGCGGGTCATGTCAGCTTCACCATGAGTAATCTCGTTCGCAGTATCTGGTTTGGTCTAAGTGATGGTCTGGGTTCCTCATCACCAACTAAAGATGCAACTAAGCGTTACTACCAGCAATTGAACCGTTACAGTGCAAACCTTGCTCTGCTATCGGATATCTCAATGGCGGTGCTAGGTGGCTCATTGAAACGTAAAGAGCGTCTGTCTGCACGTCTTGGCGACATTCTAAGTCAGCTGTACCTTGGCTCTGCAACCCTAAAACGCTTTGAGCAAGATGGTCGTCCGGTTGAAGACCTACCGCTAGTACACTGGGGCTTACAAGACAGCTTGAAGCAGACTGAAGCGGCGATTGATGAGTTCCTAGCGAACTTCCCTAATAAAGTGATCGGTCGCGCACTGCGTGTATTGATCATGCCATTTGGTCGTGTACGTAAAGCACCAAGTGATAAGCTAGACAGCAAAGTAGCTCGTATTCTACAAACGCCAAGTGCAACACGTTCACGCATTGGTCGTGGTCAGTACCTAGAACCAACTGAGCACAATGCAGCAGGTAAAATTGAGCTAGCACTGTCTGTGATTCTTCAAGCTGAGCCTGTGTTCGACAAGGTATGTAAAGCGCAAGGCAAACGCCGCCCATTCCTACGTTTGGATATGATCGCTCAAGAAGGTTTAGAGCAAGGTGTAATCACTCAAGAAGAAGCGGATCTGTTGAGAGAAGCAGAGCAGCATCGTCTAGACACCATCAACGTAGACGACTTTGAGCCAGAGCTATTAGCCGCAAAGCCGCTTTACCCTCAGATGGAGCACGTCGCTTAAGCAGGTAATCACTTAAACGAAAAATAGAAAAGCAAAACGGGAGCTAAGGCTCCCGTTTTTTATTGAATCTCTGCTTCGCACAACACGGCGCTCGCAAAGTCCTAGAACGCTGGTAGCAGATTCTTAGTCTCGTTGAAGCTCGCTAGAATGACGGTTTACTTTGAGTTATCAAGTGACTACACGCACAGTGTACCTAGATTTCCGTCATTCTGAACAGCGAGGGACGAACATGATTCAGAATCTACTTACCACGTGTTCCTTAGATAATGACGCCCCAAAGCCCTAGAGCGCTGATAGCAGATTCTTAGTCTCGCTGAAACTCGCGAGAATGACGGTTTACTTTGAGTTGCCAGGTTACTGCACGCACAGTGTTCCTAGGTTTTCGTCATTCTGAACAGTGAGGAACGAACGTGATTCAGAATCTACTTACCACGTGCTCCTTAGATGAGGACGCCCCAAAGCCCTAGAGCGCTGATAGCAGATTCTTAGTCTCGCTGGAGCTCGCTAGAATGACGGTTTACTTTGAGTTGTCAGGTTACTATACGCACAGTGTTCCTAGGTTTTCGTCATTCTGAACAGTGAGGAACGAACGTGATTCAGAATCTACTTTCCACGTGCTCCTTAGATGAGGACGCCCCAAAGCCCTAGAGCGCTGATAGCAGATTCTTGGTCTCGCTGAAGCTCGCGAGAATGACGGTTTACTTTGAGTTATCAAGTGACTGCACGCACAGTGTTTCTAGGTTTTCGTCATTCTGAACAATGAGGAACGAACGTGATTCAGAATCTACTTTCCACGTGCTCCTTAGATGAGGACGCCCCAAAGCCCTAGAGCGCTGATAGCGGATTCTTAGTCTCGCTGGAGCTCGCTAGAATGACGGTTTATTTTTAACTACACGCACAGCATGTCTAGATTTTCATCACCCTGAACAGTAAGGAACGAACGTGATTCAGAATCTACTTTCCACGTGTTCCTTAGATAATGACTCCCCAAAGCCCTAGAGTGCTGATAGCAGATTCTTAGTCTCGCTGAAGCTCGCTAGAATGACGCTTTACTTTGAGTGATCAAGTGACTGCACGCACAGTGTTCCTAGGTTTTCGTCATTCTGAACAGTGAGGAACGAACGTGATTCAGAATCTACTTTCCACGAGTTCCTTAGATAATGACTCCCCAAAGCCCTAGAGTGCTGATAGCAGATTCTTAGTCTCGCTGAAGCTCGCTAGAATGACGGTTTACTTTGAGTGATCAAGTGACTACACGCACAGTGTTCCTAGGTTTTCGTCATTCTGAACAGTGAGGAACGAACGTGATTCAGAATCTACTTTCCACGAGTTCCTTAGATAATGACTCCCCAAAGCCCTAGAGTGCTGATAGCAGATTCTTAGTCTCGCTGAAGCTCGCTAGAATGACGGTTTACTTTGAGTGATCAAGTGACTGCACGCACAGTGTTCCTAGATTTCCGTCATTCTGAACAGTGAGGGACGAACATGATTCAGAATCTACTTACCACGTGTTCCTTAGATCAGGACGCCCCAAAGTCCTAGAACGCTGATAGCAGATTCTTAGTCTCGCTGGAGCTCGCTAGAATGACGGTTTACTGCGAGTTATCAAGTGACTATACGCACAGTGTTCCTAGGTTTTCGTCATTCTGAACAGTAAGGAACGAACGTGATTCAGAATCTACTTTCCACGTGTTCCTTAGATAATGACGCCCCAAAGCCCTAGAACGCTGATAGCGGATTCTTGGTCTCGCTGAAGCTCGCTAGAATGACGGTTTACTTTGAGTTATCAAGTGACTACACGCACAGTGTTCCTAGATTTCCGTCATTCTGAACAGTGAGGAACGAACGTGATTCAGAATCTACTTACCAAGAGAGCCTAGCTAGACAGATAAAAGATCCGGTTTGGAAAAACATCCACCAAACACTCTGACTCCGTAATAGATGTAGGAAGCCCTAAAGTTCGACATGCCGTGTTCGAGACAAATTTGACGCAGAAGCCTATCCGCTTGCTCTCGACTGCTTTGCGGCAATACTTCCTCCCTCATGAGCTGGTACAAAGCGTCATGCACCAAAGACGCCTTGAGGATGTTTTGAGTATCAATCGCTGGGCCACTCGCTCCATCCCATGAGTAACCTTTCTTAATCGTCAGCACCCCTTGCTCGGATAGGCTGAGAAACGGGCTGTCAAAAGGCTGCGCGAGGGCGATACCGGTTTCAATCTGTTCTTCGGAATGAAGGTTATATTTGTACGTCCGACGTTTTTTGTACTTCATAAACACCTCCTAGTCACCAAGCGGCTTGTAAGACACTATACCTAGAGCTTGTCTGCGAGTTTCTTGAGGTAGTTTTTTGCCAACTCATTGTTGTCGCGACTCAGCCATTTTATACAGTCAAACAGCTCCCAAATCAGACCTTGGTCTCCACTTGTATAAACGGGAAAATCTTCGTGCTTTGGGGCTGGCTCATCGGTTACTAACTCATCGATGATATCAGCTTTATCGAATAGAACTTTGAAGGGTCTTGAAAGTTGGAAAGGTTCATTAAGATCCAAGCAATGAATCTCTGCACTGGTCAGATCGTTAAAGATGTACTTTTTAAAGCAAGCATTCTCATTGTGATCGCCTTCAAGACGATAGAAGATCTCTTTGCCTTCCTCAAACAGAGCAAAGCAAGGTGTGACATTTTTATGGAAGTTATTTTTGGTAAACACGATAACATCCGCATCCGATACACGATCCCCTTTTCCTGAAGACAATGAGCCAAGCAATACTGCGGCTACCACCTCTTCTTCGTGCACAAAAGCGTTGCATGCAGATTCCACTAGCGCTCTTTGCAAAGGTAAATGATCTAGATTTAATAATTTGATTGTCACAAATAAAGTCCTCAATTTAAACGCAGCACACAATGTAAATATCAGTTTTTAAACCAAAGTACACCCAAGTGACTTCAAGATACAGGATTCAGAGCGTTGTCATTGACTCGAGAGTAAGGAAAATAACGCAGTATAATAGCCAGCTCTTTCCAAGTTGTTTGGTGCAGCCATTGGTTTAATAAAAAAGCGAGTTCATGACACACTCTCAAAGGGCACTCTTTACAAATAGTAAGGACCTTGGCTTGTATACTTTGTTGCCGATTCTTGATTTAGAATCAAGATCTTTAAATCGCCGCAGCGTCTACACATCAACTCATTCTCGCTGAACCGAGTATCTGAGGTTACTTGGGTATAAAACTCTAGTAAGACGATTTAACAAAAACGGAGCCAATCGGCTCCGTTCTATAATCTCATTTCTTTGCCCTACTTCTTAGGGACTTCCAACTGCATCTCTGGCATAGCTTGACGTTTAGCTTTTACCTTGCTCCATATGATCCAGAATAGCACCACTAGAATCAGTGCGATGACGTTTCCGATACCTATGATGATCATGCTGCGCTTACGTTCCGCTTCGCGCTCAGCAATGATGCGTTTTTCCATTTCAATACGACGCTGCTCAGCGAGTTCCGCCTCTTTCGCAACACGAGCCGCTTCAAGATCCACCTCTTCAACAACACTAAATGACTGTTCTTTGATTGGGAAGACTAATGAACGCTTAGTCGCTAAGTCAGTTGCAAACACCTCACCGTGCCATGAGTATTTACCTAGCTCTGGATCGTTGTCCATTTTGAGCGTGGTTTTCGTGCCATCAGCCGACACTTGACCTTGGCTATAACTGATAAAACCATCGGGCGCTTCCTGCTCAATGTTCACCGCAATAGAGCCCGGAGTGATCATGCCTTGTTCACCACTGACCACCAGCTGATGCGGTTGGTCTGCATGACGTGATTGAATAAAGGTGCGCGTAATTGGCGATGGATAGACCAGCACGATTTGTTCTTGCGCTCTCAGGAAAACCCCGTTACCTGATGTAATGCGTGCGCGGTACTTACCCGGCTCAACATCAATTGGTAGCTGAACCGTAAATACACCATCACCTGCTTTTTCATCCAAACCACGACCATCATCGGCAAACTCACCGATCACCATAGGTACTGGTCGCGCTTCTTTGATCAGTTCGTCTTCATTCTCAACAAATTTGGTGAAGGTGACGCGCAGATTGACGCGGTCTAAAAAATCTCTCAATACCAACGGTTGATCGTCTGAGGTTAAACGCGCGGTGAACTTAAGCGCCTCACTGTGGTAAAGGCGATTAGGGAACACATCGGTACTCAGCTTGAGATGTGAAATCAGACGGATGTTGTTTTTAGGAGTGACCTTACCCACAGCCTGCCAAGGACCTGGCATTGGGTTATCAATCGATATGATGTCCAGAGAAGGCTCTTGGTACCAACGCACATTGTCGTAGGTACCCCATGCATAATATTTTTTGCCATCAGGACGGACAAGAACAACGGGCTGAGAGCTCTGTTCGCGATAAACCAGAAAGGTAATTTGTTCGATGGTTGGGTCGACACGAAATCGGTTATCTAACAAAGACATGGCGGACTCGCTCGCAGAAAACGCGAAACAACTCCAGAACGCTAAAATAGCGACTGACAAAGCCCTCAACATAGTCTCTCCTATTACTGCCAAATACTGTCGTTCACCAGTTCCAATCTTTTCTGGTGTGCTTCTACTTCATCGGCAGTTGCACGCAAAACCTTTAGCGCTTTTCTTCCTTCAACACGACGAATACCTTCTGCACCGCCGTCACTCTTGTTAGCGTTGAATTCTAGGCTTGTTTGTCCACCAGTCATCAGTAGGTAAACGTCAGCTAGAATCTCCGCATCGAGCAATGCCCCGTGGAGCGTACGGTGTGAGTTATCAATGCCGTAACGTTCACACAAAACGTCGAGGTTGTTTCGTTTGCCTGGGAAGATTTTCTTCGCCATGGCAAGGGTATCAGTCACCTTACAGAAGTCATCCGTTTTACCGATCGTCGGATCGAGCATTTCAAACTCGTAATCCATAAAGCCGGTATCGAAGGGCGCGTTGTGGGCAACCAACTCGGCACCTTTGATGAAACCTAAAAACTCTTGGTGGACATTTGCATAGTCCGGCTTGTCGACAAGAAACTCATCGGTGATACCGTGTACTTCAATTGCATCTGGCTGAATGTCACGGTCCGGTTTTAGGTAAACGTGGAAGTGACGACCAGTTAGCTTACGGTTGATGATTTCCACGGCACCGATCTCGATAATGCGGTGCCCCATGTAGTGCGGGCCGCCTTCGAGGTTCATACCCGTGGTTTCGGTATCGAGTACGACAATACGATTATGTTCAGAATTGCTGCTGGTATTCATAAGGTTATGTGTGTCAGACTATGCTTTATTAAATGTTTCGGCTAATAGTACCAAAAATATGACCAAACACGTTGAGATTTTCACTGATGGATCTTGTTTAGGCAATCCTGGTCCAGGTGGTTACGGCATTGTTCTGCGTTACAAGCAAACAGAAAAGACGCTAGCAAAAGGCTACACATTGACGACCAACAACCGTATGGAAATGTTGGCAGCAGTAGTGGCACTTCAAACGTTAAAAGAGCCATGCCAAGTAACGTTAACAACGGATAGCCAGTACGTGCGCCAAGGCATTACGCAATGGATACACAACTGGAAAAAACGTGGCTGGAAGACCGCAGATAAAAAGCCGGTAAAGAACGCCGATCTATGGCAAGCACTCGATAAAGAAACCTCTCGCCACCAAGTAGATTGGCACTGGGTGAAAGGTCATGCGGGTCATCGTGAAAACGAAATCTGTGATGAGCTAGCACGCGCAGCCGCAGAAAACCCAACCGAAGAAGATACAGGGTACCAAGCGTCTTAGTTTTTACCGCTTGAGACCTTTTTCACTGCACTGCCCTCTCTGTTCATCACGCCCAATGGTGTTAACTTTCTCTTCAAGCGCCAATGCGGCTTGATCGGTTTGAGAGGGTACGTTCGTTTACGAGCAACGATATAGTACAAACTTCCTGCCGGTGATGCCCAATCGCCTAAGCTATTTTCTAGCCACGTCCACATAGTTTTGTAACGCGTCATAGGAAACAGCGCGTAACGGTCACAATGAATCACTTGATAGTTCAATACACCTAACCAGTCTTTGATACGGTTGGCGGTGAACATACGTCCGCTCCATGGTAAGTTGTTTCTGCGCCAAGGCAGCAAACTTGCTACACCAGTGAGACTGATCGGATTAAACCCCGTAATAATAAGATAACCATCATCCATCATGACGCGGTCAACCTCACGTAGCAATCGATGGGGATCACTTGCATAGTCAAGCTGATGAGCCAGCACAACAACATCAAAGCTTTTCTCTAAAAAGGGTAATTCGTAACCATCTGCGATGACATTATGCAACGGGTTCTGGATATCTACGTTGACTTGGTGTTGAATGTTACAACTACAGCTGGTTAGCTCACAGCTCAAGCCACCCAATTTCAACATGTGGTAACCGAACAGCTTCGGACACCACTCATCAAGGCGGGTTTGGATTGACTCAAGTACCCATGGACCATTGTTCATTTCAGACCAAGTCGATGGGTGCTGTAAAGTTTTGTTGCTGAGTGCTGGTTTCATTAACCACCTGACTATTAAAAGGGTGACGGAGAACGAATCGTGTTAGAGATCAAAAGCATACCCGCATTTAATGATAATTACATCTGGCTGATACAAAATAGCGACAAGCGTTGTGCGGTGGTCGATCCGGGCGATGCTAAGCCAGTGTTAGAATATTTGCAGGCTAACGAGTTAACTTTAGAAGCGATCTTAATTACGCACCACCACAACGATCACATTGGTGGCGTTCCAGATTTAGTTCATGCTTTTCCACATGTTTCTGTGGTAGGCCCAAAAGCGGAGCCTATTCCAACTTTAACCAATGCGATGGAAGAAGGCGACAAACTAGAGTTGTTTGGCGAAATCTTTATGGTACTTGGCTTACCAGGTCACACTCTGGGTCACATTGGCTATGTCGGCGACGGTAAGCTTTTCTGCGGCGATGTGTTGTTCTCAGCTGGTTGCGGTCGCATTTTTGAAGGCACACCAGAGCAGATGTTCGAATCCCTAAGTAAGCTTTCCAAGCTTCCTGAAGAAACCGAGGTATTCTCCGCTCATGAATACACCGCAAGTAACGTAGCATTTGCCCTTGCCGTTGAGCCGGATAATGAACACTTGCGCCAGTACCGCGACGACGTAAATCGCCTACGTGGGCTGAACATTCCAACTCTCCCGACAACGCTGCGTAAAGAGAAACTCATTAACCCATTCCTTCGTGCGACCAACGCGGAAGTTATTCAATCCGTCGCAAACCGTATTGAAAATAGCGATCCATGCTCGGTTTTTACAGCTCTACGTGAGTGGAAGAACGAATTTTAACCAATTTCTGCTTGTAAACTTGCTCGACGCAAGTATTATCGTGAGCTGATTTTCATAGAAGCGCCTCTGGCGCTTCTATTGCGTTTAGGGGCTGATATAAAGCAGTTTGTATTTCACCCAAACGCATACAGTAGCGGCTATGTGCCCTACTTTTAGTTAGTGTTACAAGATGTCTATTATCTTGCGACTGCCACGCACCTTAGCTGCGCGACAGGCAGGAGAAGATAAACAGGCCCTAAATAGGCTGAATCCATGCGTTTAAAGTACAGTTGGGCGTTGGCGTTATTACTTTCTGGCTGTCAATTGACTCAGTCAGATTCAACAAACACTCCAGCACCAGAAACCAATAAGTCCGAGCAAGCAGTAAAACAAGATGCGGCTCAAACGGACTCCGAGAAAAAGCAATCAATAGCAAAGAAATCTGCTAAAGAGACCCCAAAAGCCCTTTCTCCTCAGGAACAAAAAGATGTATGGCGACGTATCGGCATGCAACTTGAGATGGACATCCCAGACAACAAGAAAATTGCTTACTACCGCACATGGTATTTGAAGCACCCTAGCCACCTGCGCACCGTTTCAGAACGTGCACAGCCGTTTTTGTACATGATTACAAAACGCATCGAAGAACGTGGACTGCCAATGGAGTTGGCGCTTCTGCCTGTGGTAGAGAGCTCGTTTGATGCGTTTGCATACTCGCACGGCAGCGCAGCAGGGCTTTGGCAGTTCGTGCCTGGTACGGGCAAAATGATGGGACTAGAGCAAAACTACTGGTACGACGGTCGTCGCGACGTGTACGCGTCAACTAATGCTGCACTCGATTACCTAGAGCAACAAAGCAAGCGCTTTGATGGTAACTGGGATCATGCTATCGCGGCGTACAACAGTGGTGGTGGTCGTGTATCAAGTGCCATTCGTAAGAACAAAAAGCTTGGTAAGCCAACAGACTTCTTCTCTTTGGATCTTCCAAAGGAGACAAGCAGTTACGTTCCTAAGCTCCTTGCTCTTGCCGACATCGTCGCTAACCAAGATAAGTACGGTATCGAGATCCCACCGATCCCAAACAAACCAGTACTGACACTTGTTGATCCGAAAGAGCAACTCGATCTTGCGATTGCTGCTGATTACGCAGGCATTGGCGTAAAAGAGCTACAAGGTTACAACCCTGCTTACAACCAATGGTCTACCGCCCCAGAAGGACCACATCAACTTCTTATTCCTATTGAGAAAAAGGATCAGTTCCTTGCCCAAGTGAAAAAGAACCGTGGTAAAGGAGTTAAAGTAGCACGCTACAAAGTGAAGTCTGGTGACTCACTCAGCGTGCTCGCTCAAAAGTACGGCACGACAACGAAAGTTATCCAACGTGCTAATGGTTTATCAAACAACAATATCCGCGTTGGTCAGTACCTGATGATCCCAACGTCAACAAAAGACGATTCTAAGTACGCTTTAAGTGCTGAAAATCGCCTCAACAAAATGCAATCTCAAGCTCGTGGTCAATACAAATTGACGCACACCGTCCAATCTGGCGAGAGCTTGTGGTCTATCGCGCGTGAGAACAAGGTCTCTCATAAATCCCTAGCGAAATGGAACGGTATGGGACCAAAAGACACACTGCGCGTCGGTCAAAAACTGGTGATTTGGAAGAACTCAGACAAAGGTGCGGTAATTCGCACTGTGTTCTACAACGTACGCTCAGGCGACACCATCAGTGGTATTGCAAGCAAGTTTAAGGTGAAGAGTAACGACATCGTGAAATGGAATTCTCTTCAAAAGCAGAAGTACCTGAAACCAGGTCAGAAGCTTAAGTTGTATGTTGACGTAACTAAGGTAAGTGTATGAACCCATCGAGTAACCCGCTTGTAATGTTGTTGGATATTTTCCGATCTCCAACATCGTGCTTCTTGGCGCTGTATCAGCGTGGAGGCTGGGGGTGGCAACCGTTCATCTTCTTGATGATCAGCCCATTCCTGTTTTGGGGTGCCTATTTCTCGAATGTGGATTTCACTTGGTTGAGTGAACAATTAACCGCTCAGTTCCAACAGATCGATCCTAAACAGATTGAACTGTTGGAGCCGAACACGCTGATGGCAAGTGCCATTATCAATGACGTGTTTAACCGTTTTGCAACGCTACTTCTACTGTCGCTTTGGTTCCTTCTAGCGACAAAAGCGAGCAAACAACAATACGGTTACTGGAAATGGTTTGCCGCTTCAAGCGCAATTCTATTCCCTGCTGTACTGGGTGACATCGCCAGCTACGCGAGCCTACTTTTGAAACACGGTGAAGTGATGACTTACGCTGCAGACCTAAACAGTCTTAACGGCCTGTTGAAACTGCCATTAACCAACGAATGGTCACATTTTGCAAGCTCACTACCGCTATTGCTGCCTTGGTACATTGTATTAGGTTATGGCGTGGTTCTAACTTGGACTGAGTTTGAACGCGGACAGGCTCTTGTGATTTCGAGCCTGCCTTGGATTGCATTCTACGTGATTTGGGCACTGTACATCGTTATTACTTAAGTCCTCAAGCGAACTTAACGCTGTCAGCGCTCATCGTTGAGCATAAATGACACCAACAGTGGATTATGATCGGAAGCGTCGCTCTGCGGCGCTTTCGCATTTTTGAGGGTCAGACCACGATAAAAAACATGGTCAAGTGGCAATCCCGTAATGAATTGAGTTCGGTCATCTTGGTTAAACTTAGCCTCTTGAAGATGCGCTTTTTGTAACGCCTTTTTCATCGCAGCGACACGTTCTTCACTCCAGCTATTAAAATCCCCAGCAAACAGAATTGGGCCTTGGTGCTCCTTCAATACCATCTCTAACGCAGACAACTGCGATGTGTATTCTTCTGTGCCCACGGTAAAGTTAATTGCATGAATGTTCACGACCGCCAAAGTTTGACCATTGCTCAGTTGATATTTGCTGTACAGCGCAGATTTCGGCAAACGCAGCCACGGCTCTTTCGATGTATACGCACAAGCTCGGATTGGCGCTTGCTGAGCAATGCTAATCACACCAGCACCGCTGCCCAATGCTTTGAACGCACTGACTTGATTACTCACCCAATGCCCTTCTACCAACCAATTCTTAAACTCATCTGTTAAGCTCGCTTCTTGTAGAAGCAACAGTTGTTTATTGGCAGAAAACGCATCCAATGCTTGTTGCCAGTTATCACGGTTCTGTTTATAGATATTCCACACCAAGACATTTAATTCACCGTCCTTATCGAGCGCTTGCGGTTTATCAAACTCCATACAACGGATGTTTTGAGTAATATTCGCCCCTGTTTGAGTAATAATTTGCGGCTGTTCTGGCACGGTGAAAATGGCCTGAAAGCTCACAAACCCAGCGATAATGAGAAAAACTAACGCAAAAGCAAAACGCTGATACATAAACCTACCTAAACACAAAAATGTCACATATATACCCGAGTGGCTTCAAGATGCAGAATTCAGAACGTTGCCGCTTCTACAAACCAAGTCACTTTCGCTGAACTACGCATCTCGAGGTTACTTGGGTATAAAATGCGAATAATAAAAAAGGAGCCATGCGCGGCTCCTTTTTAGCTTACTCAAATTTTCACCACATAATGAAGTGAAATCTTAATTCTATCTCGACGGAGTTAGATTGCGTCTTCGTCTTCTTCACCTGTACGGATACGTACTACGCGTTCTACGTCGGTCACGAAAATCTTACCATCACCAATCTTGCCCGTTTGCGCTGTTTCGATGATAGTTTCTACGCACTTGTCTGCAACGTCTTCAGTCACAACGATTTCTAGCTTCACTTTAGGCAGAAAATCCACCATGTACTCTGCACCACGGTACAACTCAGTGTGCCCTTTTTGGCGACCAAAGCCTTTCACTTCAGAGACGGTCATCCCTGTAATGCCTACTTCAGCCAATGCTTCTCGAACATCATCCAATTTGAATGGCTTGATAATCGCTTCAATCTTTTTCATGTTCATCCCTTAAGCTTCAATCGTTTGCGCATATTATCGGTTAGCGTCCCACAACATTCAATCCTTGTTATTACCAAGCGACTGAAAATCCTGACGCTGATGGAGTTTATTTGACAAAGAACGCAACAAAATACAAGGTGACTGAGACCATACGTTGTGTTCGTCAATAGTAAAAAGCCAGAGCAAAAACTCTGGCTTAACGTAACCTATTGTTCGTACCTATTTTAAGCTCGCATAGTATGCCGCCAGGTTCGCAATATCCTCGTCAGAGAGCAAGTTCGCTTGTGCTTGCATCACAGGCGCAAGACCGCCGGTACGTTGACCCGCTTTATACGCTTTGATCGAGCTTTCAATGTATTGCTCGTTCTGCCCTTTCAGATTTGGATAACCCGGAATCACCGCGATACCATCCGCGCCATGACAAGCGGCACACACAGCAGCTTTCGCTTGTCCTGCCGCTGCATCTCCAGCAGCCAGTGCTTGCCCACTCAACATGGTTAGCGCCACCATTGCGCCCATGATTGTTTTCTTCATTGCTTCACCTAATCGTTTTTATTTAAGTACCTGTTTTTTATATTCGATATTGTGGCATGAATTACAACGACTTGCGCCAGATAAGTTCACAGTCTTGACCACTGAAAGTCTGATCAACAAACAAGTCTCCAACGGCGACTACCTGATTTTGGTACATCAAAATCGGAATTTGACGACGTAGCCAACTTGGCACATTGTACTCTTGAAACAACTTTTTCAACTTACGACTGTGATTCCGCGTGGTTGGGTGCGCAGAAAGCCCCTCTGGATTAAACGTCACTCTGAGCAGATCTGGCTGAGACGGTAACGCTATTGTCGCGTTATCTGAGCTTGTGCTTAGCGTCAACTCTCCTAAATGTTCAGGCAGTACCAATCGTGTGTCGAGCTGAATTTCGCTGTGCCATGTTGTGACATCGACACTTTCTTTCACCCAGTAAAGACGATGTTGAAAGCGGCGCACTTCGCCTTGTTTGAGCTTGAGCTTTGGGTTGGCATCTTGTTGCGCCAAAGCGACTTCACTCCAAATCAGATTGAGTTGCACCTGCGTCGGCATGTTGACTGCAAGTTTTGCTAGCCACATTCGGATAAGCCTTGCCCGCGCGAGTTCACTGTGTTCATTGAGTGCTTCAATACTCACGCTGAGATCAGTTTGCAAAACACGCTCAAATGCCGCTCCTAGCAGTTCATCCAACAAGGCTTCTTGTTGCGCGCATAAACTCGCACTGCGCTGAACGGCTTGATGGACACTCGGCCAACGTTCAGATAACTCAGGCACAATTCGATGACGGAGGAAGTTACGGTCGTAACGAATATCTTGGTTACTTTCGTCTTCTACCCAGTCCAGTTTTTGCTCTCTGGCTGCCGCTTCGATTTGCTCTCGCTTAACGGTCAGCAACGGACGAACTAATATGCCACCAGCAAACGGCATGCTTTCAGCCATTGCTGATAACCCCTTTGGTCCACTGCCTCGTTTAAGTGCTAACAAGAAGGTTTCCACTTGGTCATCGGCATGTTGCCCTGTCAGCAATAAGTCACCCATTTGGATATGCTTTTCTAAGGCTTGGTAACGAGCTTCACGTGCCAACAACTCGATACTTTCACCGCTGTTGATGTCTAGCTCAACCCGTTCAACCGTGCATGGAATGTTCACATGTTTTGCCCATAGCAAGCATTTGTCTGCCCAATCATCGGCATTCGAACTTAAACCATGATGAACGTATACCGCCTGACACCTGAGTAACTTAGATTCAATTGAGTTCACTTGCTGATAACGACTGAGTAGCTCAAGTAGCAGACGCGAATCAACCCCGCCGCTAAACGCCAAGACAATCTTTGTATCTGGTTGAAAATAGCGGTCGAGAACTTGAGCAAAATGCGAGTAAAGCGATTCCATAAGCCATCCGATAGAAACAAAAAAGGGTTAGGCATATGCCCAACCCTTTCTATTTTATCTGTTATCTTGCGAGATATCAGCTAGCGCTTAGCAGTAACCGTAGTTCATTAGACGTTGGTAACGACGCTCTAGTAGCGTTTCGTGGTCTAGTTGCTCAAGGTCTTCTAGCTGACGAAGCAAGTTAGCTTTCATGTTTGCAGCCATTTGAACGTGGTCGCGGTGCGCGCCACCTAGCGGCTCTTCAATGATTTCGTCAATAAGCTCAAGCTCTTTTAGGCGCGGAGCTGTTAGACCCATTGCTTCTGCTGCTTGAGGCGCTTTGTCTGAATCACGCCATAGAATTGAAGCACAACCTTCCGGAGAGATTACTGAATACGTTGAGTACTGAAGCATGTTTACGTAGTCACCAACACCAATAGCGAGTGCGCCACCAGAACCGCCTTCACCAACAACGTTACAGATTACTGGTACTTTAAGACCAGACATCACTTTAAGGTTCTTCGCGATAGCTTCTGATTGACCACGCTCTTCAGCGCCAACACCTGGGTATGCACCTGCTGTGTCGATGAAAGTGATGATTGGCATGTTGAAACGCTCAGCCATTTCCATCAAACGCAGTGCTTTACGGTAACCTTCAGGCTTTGGCATACCAAAGTTACGTTTTACTTTTTCTTTGGTTTCACGACCTTTTTGGTGACCAATGATCATCACAGGACGACCTTCAAGACGAGCAATACCACCAACGATCGCTTTGTCGTCTGCGAACGCGCGGTCACCCGCAAGCTCATCAAACTCTTCGAAGACGTGCTGAATGTAATCTAGCGTGTATGGACGTAAAGGGTGACGAGCCAGTTGAGCTGTTTCCCATGCACCTAGGTCGCTGAAGGTTTTCTTCTTAAGCTCTAGGCTCTTCTTCTCAAGCTGTTCGATTTCTTTATCAAGGTCAATTGCAGAATCACCACCGTGACGAGATACGTCACGTAGCGCTTCAATTTTCGCTTCTAGTTCTGCAATTGGCTTTTCAAATTCAAGAAAGTTTAGGCTCATCTATGAATCCTTTTTGACTCAGCGTCTTACGTATTGCGCTGAATTTTTTAGTTAAATTCGAGTTCTACTTGGCTCTTACCAAGTAACTGTTTTAAATCGTCTAGTAATGTATCACTTGGCGTTACTCGCCATTCGGTGCCCAATGTTAACCGCGCTCTGGCGTCGGCACGCTGGTAGTATACATTGACAGGTACGGTTCCGGCTTTGTGCGGTTCTAAAATACGAGTAAATTGCTCAAAGAATTTATCGTTAATCTGTTTAGCATCAATTGATACTGACAAACCACGTGCATATTTCTCACGCGCAGTACCCAGATCCATAACTTCACGCGCCGACATTTTAAGGCCACCGTTGAAGTCATCAAAGCTGACCTGTCCAGAAACAACCAAAATTTTATCTTTTTCGAGAAGTTCTGCATACCTATCAAGCGCATCCGAGAACAACATCACCTCCATTCGACCACTTCGGTCGTCCAGAGTCATGATACCGATTCGTGTACCGCGCTTGGTTGTCATAACACGAGCTGCAATCACCAAACCCGCGACTGTCACAGATTGATCACGACGAGTTGGGGTTGCGTCTTTTAGTCGACAACTAACGTACTTATTTAGTTCCTTTATGTATGCGTTAACTGGGTGCCCGGTCAAATATAAACCGAGCGTCTCACGTTCACCCTCTAACCATACTTTCTCTGGCCATGCTGGCACCTGAGTATATTTGTGTTCCACCTCTTCCGGAGCATCGGTCAATACACCGAACATATCCGTTTGACCAAATGCTTCCGCTTGGTGGTGTTGGCTTGCCGCTTTCACCGCGTCATTAAGCGATGCCATTAGTGCCGCACGGTGTGGACCCAGTCTATCGAGTGCGCCTGCGTAAATCAGCTTTTCGATGACACGTTTGTTGACCTTTTTCAGGTCGATTCGCGCACAAAAATCAAATAGGTCAATGAAGTGACCGCCTTTGTTGCGCGCTTCCAAGATCGCATCGATTGGACCTTCACCCACACCTTTAATCGCGCCGATGCCATAAACAATCGCGCCATTCTCGTCTACGTTAAAGCGGTACAAGCCGGCATTGATGTCAGGCGGAAGCACGGTGAGCTTCATGCGGAAACATTCGTCAACTAAGCCAACCACTTTCTCAGTGTTATCCATATCGGCAGTCATTACCGCTGCCATGAACTCCGCTGGATAGTGCATCTTCAGCCATAGCGTTTGGTACGAAACCAGTGCGTAGGCTGCCGAGTGAGATTTGTTAAAGCCGTAACCCGCGAACTTCTCTACCAAGTCGAAGATCTTCATCGCCAACTCGCCATCGACGCCGTTGGCAATTGCCCCCTCTTCGAAGGTAGCACGCTGTTTCGCCATCTCTTCCGGTTTTTTCTTACCCATCGCACGACGAAGCATGTCCGCACCACCAAGGGTGTAGCCAGACAGTACCTGTGCGATCTGCATTACCTGTTCTTGATACAGGATGATGCCGTAAGTCGGATCCAGAATCTCTTTAAGCGATTCGTGTTGCCACTTTTCATCAGGATAAGAGATCGCCTCACGACCGTGCTTACGGTCGATAAAGTTATCTACCATGCCCGACTGAAGCGGCCCTGGGCGGAACAGTGCCACCAATGCGATGATGTCTTCAAAACAGTCCGGTTGCAGACGTTTAATCAGCTCTTTCATACCGCGCGATTCAAGCTGGAATACCGCAGTGGTTTCTGAGTTTTGCAGCAAACGGAATGACGCCGCATCATCCAGTGGAATCGATTCGATGCGAACAGGATCTTTGCCTTCACGTTCTAGACGCGGGTTAATCAGACCCAACGCCCAGTCGATGATGGTTAAGGTACGCAGACCCAAGAAGTCAAACTTAACCAGACCAGCGGTTTCAACGTCGTTCTTATCGAACTGAGTAACTGGGAAGTGACCTTCCGAGTCAGCATAAATCGGGGCGAAGTCTGTAATTGTGGTTGGTGAGATTACAACACCACCCGCGTGCTTACCGGCGTTACGTGTACAACCTTCTAGGATGCGACACATATCGATCAGTTCTTTAACTTCTTCGTCAGCATCATACAACTCAGGCAGTGCTGGCTCAGCTTTAAACGCTTTCTCCAGAGTCATACCCGGATCAGGCGGTACCAGTTTGGAGATGCGGTCTACAAAACCAAACGGATGCCCCAGTACACGACCTACGTCGCGAATTACCGCTTTTGCCGCCATGGTACCGAAGGTGATGATCTGTGATACCGCATCACGACCGTACATTTCTGCTACGTGATCAATTACTTGGTCACGTTTATCCATACAGAAGTCGACGTCAAAATCGGGCATGGATACACGTTCTGGGTTCAAGAAACGTTCGAATAGAAGGTCATATTCTAACGGATCAAGATCGGTGATTTTTAATGCGTATGCCACCAAAGAACCAGCACCCGAACCACGACCCGGACCTACCGGAATCGCGTTGTCTTTCGACCACTGAATGAACTCCATTACGATCAAGAAGTAACCTGGGAATCCCATTTGGTTGATTACGTCGAGTTCGATTTGTAGACGATCATCGTATTCAGGACGACGTTGCTTGCGCTCTTCCTCATCTGGGAATAGGAACTCTAGACGCTCTTCCAGACCTTCACGAGACTTCATGACCAAGAAATCAGTCTCTTCCATACCCTCGGTTGGGAAAGCTGGGAGGAAGTATTCGCCAAGACGTACTGTGACGTTACAGCGCTTGGCAATTTCGACACTGTTTTCTAGTGCTTCCGGAATGTCGGCAAACAGCTCGCACATTTCCTCTTCAGTACGCAGGTATTGTTCTGGGCTGTAATTCTTTGGACGGCGCGGATCTTCTAGTGTGTAACCGTCATGGATCGCAACGCGAATTTCATGAGCGTCAAATAAATCTTCGCTGAGAAAGACTACTTCGTTGGTAGCGACTACTGGCAATTGTGTTTCTTCTGCCAATTCGATGGCAAAGTGCAGGTAAGTCTCTTCGTCGGAACGACCAGTACGAACCAGCTCTAAATAGAAACGGTCTGGGAAATATTCTTGGTAGAACGCTACACAGCTTTCCACCACTTTGCGGTTACCCTTAAGTAACGCTTTACCAATTTCACCATTTTTCGCGCCAGATAATACGATCACACCTTCTGACAGCTCGGCTAACCAAGCTTTATCAATCACAGGTTGGTGTTGTACGTGACCACGAAGGTAGGCTTTAGAGATCAATAAGGTCAGGTTTTTGTAACCTTCGTTATCTGCAGCCAATAGGGTCAGTTGCGTCAGTTCCTCACCAAACTCATCCGATTGCATTTTGAAATCTGCGCCGATGATTGGCTTCACACCACTGCCGTGCGCAGTGCCGTAGTATTTCACCAAACCACACAGGTTAGTGAAATCGGTCAACGCCATTGCAGGCATGCCGAGCTCGGCGACTTTCTTAACGAGCGGTGGAACTTTGTTGATACCATCCACCATCGAGAAATCACTGTGGATTCGAAGGTGAATGAACTTAGGATCTGACATTAACAGGTACCGTAAAACTAAATCTTGTTTGGGATTCTAACCTAAAGCGGGCATGGTTTATAACACCGATATGCCCGTTATACCACTTTGGCTTATTCTTCGATGCCGAGCGCTTTCTTTACTGGTTTGAAGCTCTTACGATGCTCACTGATCACACCGTGTTGTTCAATTGCTTCAAAGTGCGCTTTGGTTGGGTAACCTTTGTGCTTAGCAAAACCAAATTGTGGGTATTGCTTGTCTAACTCTTCCATTTCTTGGTCACGAACGACTTTCGCAATGATAGAAGCAGCACTGATTTCAGCAACACGCAAATCGCCCTTCACGACGGCTTGCGAGTCCATCGGAAGTTGCGGGCAACGGTTGCCGTCGATAAGAGCTAAGTCTGGCTGCACTTCCAAACCAGCGATCGCACGTTGCATAGCAACCATCGTCGCTTGCAGGATGTTTAGCTCGTCAATTTCTTCTGGAGAGCAGCGTCCTACTGACCAAGCCAACGCTTTCTCTTTGATTTCTGGCAGCAGCGCCATGCGTTTTTTCTCGCTCAGTTTTTTAGAATCGTTCAAACCCTCAATTGGGTTATTCGGATCTAAGATCACTGCCGCAGTCACGACATCGCCAACCAAAGGACCGCGCCCTACCTCATCAACACCGGCAACCAATTGATAGCCTTGTGGATATTCAAACGGTGGTAGTTCAACTTTGGTTTTGTTCGCTTTTGGTTTAACAGCCATGATAAGTCTCTATTTTTCAATCAGTTTTAGAACCGCATTTGCGGCTTGTTGGTCCGCATCTTTTCGGATCCAGTGGTGCATTTCAGTGAACTTATCCAACATTTCTTGGTTGTCACTTTCTAGCAAGCGAGACACTTCGTTGAACAAATTATCCGGTGTGCAATCCTCTTGCAGATATTCTTTGACCAATTCGGTATCAGCCAAAATATTCGGTAGCGATACGTATTTAGTCTTCAGCAAGCGTTTAGCAAGAAATGCCGTCATAGCGTTCACACGGTAACCCACCACCATCGGACGCTTAAGTAACATGCATTCTAAGGCCACGGTACCGGAAGCCAACATCACCGCGTCTGAAGCCGTAATTACGTTACGCGCTGTATCATCCACCAACTTAAAGTCCAATTCTGGAGCGTATTCTTTCCACGCTTGTTCGAATTGCTCACGACGTTTTTGATTTACTAACGCAACGACAAAACCAAGATCTGGGAATTTCTGATGGAGTTTTTTACACGTTTCAATGAAGGGTTGAGAGAGCATTTTCAGCTCACTACCACGACTCCCCGGAAGCACCGCTAGCCATTGCTTATCTTGTTCTAGACCCAATAGCTTGCGAGCAGGCATTTTGTCTGATTGCAGTGGAATCGCATCTGCGAGAGTATGACCAATGAATTCACAAGGTACATTGAATTTGTCGTAGAACGCTTTTTCAAACGGAAGGAATGCCAGCACTAGATTGGTTGCTGCTTCAATTTTGAAAATACGCTTCTGACGCCAAGCCCAAACTGAAGGGCTCACGTAATGCACGGTTTTTATCCCTGCATTTTTCAAATCCAGTTCAACACGCAAGTTAAAATCTGGTGCATCGATACCAATAAAGACATCTGGCGGGTTATCAGTAAAGTACTTAACAAGCTCAGCTTTGACTTTTAGCAGTCTTGGTAAGCGTCCTAGAACTTCTACTAAGCCCATTACAGCAAGCTCTTCCATATCGAAGAGAGACTCACAACCTTGAGCGATCATCTTTGGACCGCCAATACCAACGAACTCCGCGTCAGGGTATTGTTGTTTCACCGCTTTGATAAAGCCTTCACCTAGCGTGTCGCCAGACAGTTCTCCGGCAATGATGCCGATACGTAATGGTCTTTCCATATCTACTTCGCTATTTTTCCTGTGCGCTATGGATAACGGTTTGCACTTTCTCTCACATAAACCGTTATCCATAAAACACAAAAAGACCGCAGCCCTGCTTGGGCGCGATCTTTTCTATTTAACCGCTCACTCGTTGATTAACGAATGATGCCACGTTCCGTCGTTTCCAGAATGTCTGAGAAACGTTTCACTGCTGGCCACTCTTGTGCCATTTCAGCTAGGATTGGTTTTACTTCTTCCAGAGTCTTACCTGAACGGTAGATTTCTTTATACGCTTTCTGTAGTGCACGAATCTCTGGTTTTTCAAAACCATTACGCTTCAAGCCAACCAAGTTCAAACCAAATGGCGTCGCATGGTTACCTTGCGCGAGTACGTAAGCTGGTACGTCTTGAACAACGGCAGAACAGCCGCCAACGTAAGCATAAGCACCAACAGTACAGAACGGATGAATCGCAGAAAGTGCCATAACACCAGCATGATCATCAACCGTTACGTGACCACCAAGGATCGCGTTGTTGCCAATGTGAGTGTGGTTACCTACGATAACATCGTGTGCGATGTGAGCGTTAACACACAGTAGGTTATCATCACCAATCACTGTTGTTGCTTTATCTTGAACCGTACCACGGTGAATTTGAACCGCTTCACGAATCACGTTGCGGTCACCAATAACCACTGTTGTATCTTCGCCACCGTACTTCTTGTCTTGGTTCTCTTCACCAATCACAGCATGTGGGAAAATGCGGTTATCTTTACCAATTTTGGTGTGGCCTTTGATCACTACGTGAGACATCACTTCAGTGCCTTCACCAATCTCCACCGTAGAGGTGATGTAAGTGAAAGGACCAACGGTCACGTTAGCGCCAATTTTCGCGCCTTCTTCTACCACCGCTGCTGGGTGGATTTTAGCGGTTTCATGAATCATATTAAAACTCTCGACGAGCACACTTCAGCTCAGCTGAACATACCACTTCGCCGTCAACTTTTGCTACACCGCTAAATGCAGCAATGCCACGGCGCTCTTTCAGAAATTCTACTTCAATAATCATTTGATCGCCTGGTACTACTGGCTTACGGAACTTAGCACCGTCTACACTTGCGAAGTAGTACAGTTCGTTTTCCGTTGGTGCACCAAATGATTTAAATGCAAGTAGGCCTGTCGCCTGAGCCATCGCTTCCAAGATCAATACGCCTGGGAATACTGGTAGCTGTGGAAAGTGACCTGTAAACTGAGGTTCGTTAACCGACACGTTTTTAATCGCGTGAAGGTACTTCTCTTCTTGGAAGTCAATCACACGGTCGATCAATAAGAATGGGTAGCGATGAGGTAGTAGCTCTTGAATTTCAGAGATGTTCATCGTTTTCTTTTCAGTAGTCAAAGTCGTCTTCCTATATCAATTCTCAACAACCAAGATGGCAAGGCAGCGGCAAATGCCACTTATTCAGGAATTGCCTGCAAAGTGTATACCAGCTTGGTGATAAATCTACTTATAGCGCGTCATTATAGAAGAAAAAGACCCGCATTTCGCGAGTCTTTGTTCAGAATGTGGAACTAAGATTCTTCTTTCTGTTCCAGCTGCTTTTCAACAGCTTTCAGGCGTTTGTTCATCTCGTCAATACGGTGAACTCGAGTCGCCGTTTTACGCCACTCTCGGTTGGTTTGCAGCGGAATGCCTGATGAGTACAGACCTTTCTCTTCGATACTGCGCATCACCATGCCCATACCGGTGATAGCTACGCCATCTGCAATCGTGATGTGACCATTAAGAACCGACGCGCCGCCGATCTGACAGTACTTACCAATTTTCGTACTGCCCGCCACAATAGTACCACCTGGCATCACAGTACCATATCCGATCTGCACGTTATGAGCGATTTGAAGTTGGTTATCAAGAACTACGTTGTCTTCGATGATGGTGTCTTCTAGCGCACCACGGTCAATAGTGGTACATGCACCGATCTCGACACGGTTACCGATACGCACAGAACCCAGTTGAGGAATCTTGATCCATTCGCCTTTGTCATTTGCATAACCGAAACCATCAGAGCCAATGACTGTACCAGATTGAACTAGACAATCATCACCCAACGATACTTCATGATA
Organism: Vibrio sp. SSH13-20; assembly: GCF_040104475.1. Taxonomy (NCBI): domain Bacteria; kingdom Pseudomonadati; phylum Pseudomonadota; class Gammaproteobacteria; order Vibrionales; family Vibrionaceae; genus Vibrio; species Vibrio sp. SSH13-20. The sequence goes on along the minus strand of NZ_JBECOU010000002.1, from coordinate 296,997 downwards.
GATCGTCACATTAGCCCAAAGCTTAGTATTGTTACCTAGCTTTGCGTTTTTACCGATAAAGCAACCAGCGCCAACACTTACGTTGTCGCCTAGCTCTACACCCGTTTCAATCACTGCGTTAGCACCGATTGTCACGTTAGTACCCATCTTTACATCCGCTGCGATCACTGCACTTGGTGCAATCTCATCAGCGGGCTTTGGCGTGGTGTCCATCGCTTGAACAACACGAGCGAAAGCAATGTAAGGGTCAGCAACAACCAGAGCGTTACCCGCGCACTGGTCTTTGTGTTCTGGTTTCACCATTACCACAGTTGCTTGGCACTCAGATAGGTGTTTCGCGTATTTTGGGTTAGACAAGAAGGTCACATCGCCTTCTTGTGCTTTATCCATTGGAGCTACGCGGTTTACAACGAGAGACTCGTCACCAAATAGCTCACCCCCGGTAATTGTTGCCAACTCGGCTAATGTCAATTTCTTCATAACTTCTTATTTTAGAGCTTTAATTACGTCTTCAGAGATGTTGTATTCTGGCTTACCGTACTGAAGCGAAGAGATATCGATAACTAGGTCGTAACCTTTTTTCTCTGCTACTTTCTTCACTGCGTCTTGGATAGTTTTGAATAGTTTTGCTTTCTCTTCAGCTTCGCGACGTGCACTTGCTTTCTCAAGCGCTTGTGCTTTCACTTTGTATTCGCTGTCTAGTTTAGCGATATCAATACGCAGTTTTTCGATCTCTTCTTGACCTAGAAGCTCGCCGTCACGCTGCAGTTTTTCAATCTTTGTCTTAGCTTGCGCTTGGATTGATTTCAGCTCATCAGCTTTGCTCTTAAAGTCTTTCTGCATTTTTTGTAGAACCACTTCACGTTGAGGAAGTGCTTGGAAAACTTGAGCAGTGTTGATGTAGCCAATTTTCTGAGCAGCTTCTGCCGCGTTTGCAAACATTGAAGAGCTAAGTACAAGAAGGCCAATGCCTGCCGCTTTGATCATTTTATTCAAAATATTTTCCTCTTTAGAAGGTTCTACCGATAGTGAACGTGAAGAACTCTTCATCGTCGCCATCAAATTTCTTAATTGGTTTCGCTAGTGAGAATACTAGTGGTCCCATTGGAGACATCCATTGCAACGCCGCACCATAAGATGAACGGTAGTTGGTTGGATCTGAGTAATCGTAGTAGTAACGGTCGCCGTATTCAGCACCAGAACTGCGGTAATCGAATTCCGTATCCCAAACACTTGCCATATCAAAGAAGATACTGGTACGAATTTGGTTACGAACTTCATCCGAAGCAAATGGGGTTGGTACGATCAACTCGATACTTGCAAGCGCTACCGCGTTACCACCAACAGAATCATCTGTTGCGGTGTCAGCACCGTTGTTTGAGCCTGAGTAATCACGGTAAACCGCTTTCGGACCTACTGAGTTAGAGCCGAAACCACGTAGTGTTGTAAAACCACCTGCGTAGTAGTTTTCGTAGAATGGGAACAAGTTATCGTTGCCATCCGTTTGACCATAACCGTTACCATAACCTAGACGACCACGGAACAAGAGCGTGAACTCATGCTTCTTGGTTAATGGCACGTATTGACGAACATCATACTGCATCTTGAAGTATTGAACGTCAGAGCCAGGTACGGTCATCTTGTAGAATGCACGTTGGTGGTTACCTGCTGTCGGGAAGTAACCGCGGTTCAGGTTGTTACGTGTCCACGAGATGTTGAAGTCAAAGTCATTAGTATTCAATGCGCCGCTAGAATCAATGTTGTCAGCTTGCGCTTGTAGGAACTGTTCTACCTGTAGGTAAGGTGACAAGTTACCGATCTTGTTGTGGGTGTAACCAACACCGAACTCAAAGCGGTTCAGTTCGTCAAATGGGAAGCCCCATGTCAAACTTGCACCATAGCTTTGGTTGGTATAGTCAACGATACCCGCTTCAGATGCTTCGAACTCATCGTAGAAGATCTTACCACCCAAACTTACACCATCTAGGTTCCAGTATGGGTCACGGTAGTCCAAGCTCACGTTTTTCTGGTAGTCGTTCATCATCGCGTTAATACCAACGCGGTTACCACTACCAATAAAGTTGTCTTGTTGTAGACCAACTTGGAAGCTCACGCCTGATTCAGTACCGTAACCTACACCGAAGTTTACGCTGCCTGAGTTAGCCTCTTTTACGGTATAAACAAGATCAACTTGGTCATCGCTGCCAGGTACACGGACCGTTTGAACCTCTACATTTTCGAAATATCCAAGACGGTTTAGACGCGTTTTACCCGTTTCGATAGATTTCGAGTTTAGCCAGCTGCCTTCCATCTGACGCATTTCACGACGCAATACTTCATCTTTCGTCGAGTTGTTACCCGTAAAGCGAATATCTCGTACATAAATACGGTTGCCTGGGTCAACGTTCACAATCAAAGAAACTTGCTTGTTCTCGTCATCAAACTCAGGGATGGTATTGACTTGTGGGTAAGCGTAACCAGATTCACCAAGCACGCGCTTAATGCCTTCTTCCATCGAAGTCACACGAGAACCATTGTATGTCTCGTTATCTTCAAATGGCACAAGCTTTTCGAATTCCGCCTCTTCACCAATCAGGTTGCCACGGAATTTTACGTCCTTAACGGTGTAAACGTCGCCTTCTTCAAGACCAAGTGTAATGTATACGCCTTTTTTGTCAGGAGAAATCGCCACTTGTGTCGAATCAACGTTAAATTTCAGGTAACCACGGTCTAGGTAGTAAGACTTCAGAGCTTCGATATCACCAGCAAGCACTTGCTTTTGGTATTTTTCGTCCGCTAGGAAGTTCCACCATGGCACATCAACATTTAGGTTGAAACGAGAAAGAAGTTCTTCGTCAGAAAAGACTTCATTGCCGATAAAGTTGATTTGTTGAATTTTCGCCGAAACACCTTCGGTGAAGACGAATTTCAAGTCAGAACGGTTACGAGGCAATGGAGTAACAACCGCTTTTACCGTTGCGTTGTATTTACCAACACTGTAGTAAAAGTCTTCCAAACCTTTTTCGATGTTGCTTAGCGTTGTACGGTCAAGCGCTTCACCTTCACGAACACCAGAAGCATTCAGGTTTTCTTGTAGCTGCTCGTCCTTGATTGCTTTGTTACCCGAGAATGAGATGCTCGCAATAGTTGGACGTTCTTTCACTTGAACAACCAGAACATCACCATCACGCAGTACTTTTACATCTTCGAAGTTACCCGATGCGTACAATGCACGAATGATCTCTGCAACATCGCCTTGGTCAACGGTGTCACCGACACGTACAGGCATTTTCAGCAACGCGGCACCTAGTGCGACGCGCTGCAATCCATCGATTTCAATATCTTTAACTACAAAGTTCTCTGCTCCATTTGCAGATACACTGGTCGCCAGTAAACTTGCAAACAGAATTCGCTTAATCGCCATACTTGTTCTAATTATTCCTTGCTACTACTTTTGTCTCTGAACTATCACAGACGAGTAAAATCATTAAATAGCGCTAACGCCATGAGCGAGAAGATAATCGCACCACCAATTCGATACCCCATTTCCTGTACTTTCTCAGGAACTGGGCGTCGGATGACCGCTTCAATTGCGAAAAATAGCAGATGACCACCATCCAACATTGGTAAAGGAACGAGGTTAATAATACCTAGGTTAACACTAATTAGTGCCAGAAAACCTAAAAAGTAAACCAGACCGTAGTCTGCTGTCGCCCCTGCTCCTTTGGCAATCGAGATTGGTCCACTCAAATTGTTCAGACCAACATCACCTACAATCAGTTTCTTAAGCATACTGATTGTAAGTCCAATAACTTGACCAGTTTTGTCAATCGCTTTGCCAATAGACTCGAATACACCAAACTGTAATTCGAAGCGATAACTTTCTGGCCATTCTGCGACTTCAGGTGCGATACCCGCAAAGCCAACGACTTGTTTGTTAGCTAGCTCACGACTACCCGGTGTCAGTGTGAATGATTGCTCCTCACCTTGACGCAACACCGTCAGTTCCATTGGCGTATCTGGGTTAGAACGAATGGCTTCTACCACTTCATCCCATTTAGAAATCTTATTTCCATTAATCGCAATGATCTTATCGCCAGCTAGTAGACCTGCTTTCTCTGCAGCACCACCTTCGCTTACTTGCGCTAACTCCGTAAAAATCTCTGGAGTATATGGCTTGAAGCCCAACGATTGCATCGCTGATTGTGTTTCTGGATCAAACTTCCAATCACGGATATCAAGTGTCTTCGTGACTTCTGAACCCACTTCGTTTGCAGAAGAGAGTGTCACTGTCATCGAATCATCACCAATATGAGAAACTAATCCCATGTTGACTGATTCCCAGTCCGGAGTTTTGATGCCTGAGATAGATTTTAGTTCCATCCCTGATTCAATTCCTGCTTCTGCAATGATTGAATTGGGCGTAACTTCACCAATTACGGGTTTAACCGCTGGAACACCGATCAGGAAAACCAGCCAGTAAGCCACAATGGCAAAAAGGAAGTTAAAAATAGGACCTGCCGCCACGATGGACGTGCGTTTCCACAAAGGCTTTTGGTCGAAAGCTAAGTGCTTTTCATGCTCTGGGACTTCATCAACACGGCTATCCACCATTTTGACGTAGCCACCCAGAGGGATCATAGAGATGCTGTATTCTGTTCCATCTTTGCCTACCTTGCTCCAGATAGACTTGCCAAAACCGATGGAAAACTTTTCAACTTTTACACCACAACGACGCGCGACCCAAAAGTGACCATACTCGTGCACGGCAACTAAAATGCCCAATGCAACGATAAAAGAAACCAAATTCCACAAGATACCAGTCATTAGCTACGCTCGCGTAAAAAGTCTAAGGCGATAGTTCGTGACATTCTATCTAGCTCTATCAAGCTTTCCAAGCTATTCACATTCTCAGTTGTATGGCTTGCAGTGATTTTGTTCAAAACTGATTCATTGATGCGAGCGATATCTGTGAAACCAAGGCGGTTATTTAAGAAGGCATCAACAGCAACTTCGTTCGCTGCATTCAATGCCGTTGTTGCATGTTGCCCTTCGTAACAAGCATCAATCGCTAGCTTTAAACAAGGGTAACGAGCAAAATCAGGCTGAAGGAAAGTTAATTCTCCAACTTGAGTAAAATCGAGTGGTTTCACCCCAGCATCCACACGCGATGGGTAAGACATTGTCAATGCGATTGGTGTTGCCATGTCAGGCTCCCCCATTTGCGCTAACACAGAGCCATCACGATATTGCACCATAGAATGAATAACCGACTGAGGGTGAATGATCACTTTCAACTGCTCACGAGCAGCATTAAATAACCATTTCGCTTCAATGTATTCGAGACCTTTGTTCATCATGGTTGCAGAATCAACCGAGATTTTTGGTCCCATTGACCAGTTCGGATGAGCAATAGCTTGCGCTGGGGTTACGTTTTCTAACTCTGCAATATCGGTATAGCGGAATGGACCGCCTGATCCGGTAAGAAGAATCGAAGAGATACCATGCTCTTCAAGATTGCAACGACCCAAGTTGGTTTGAACTTGTTGCGGAAGACATTGGAAAATAGCGTTGTGTTCACTGTCGACAGGAAGCAGCTCTGCACCATGTTCTGCAACCGCATCAATAAACAGTTGACCTGACATCACTAGCGCTTCTTTGTTCGCTAACAGCACTCGCTTGCCTGCTTTTACCGCTGCCATCGTCGGCAACAGGCCTGCGGCACCGACGATTGCTGCCATTACGCTATCCACTTCCTCTAACGCAGACACATGGCAAAGCGCATCAACACCACCTAACACTTCTGTGCTTGGAGAAACTGAAGCTAGCTCACTTTGTAGAGCCACAGCCGCCGCTTTATCCGCCATTACCGCGTACTTAGGTTGCCATTTACGACAAAGTGCGACCATCTTTTCAACGTTCGTGCTTGCCGCTAATGCGACGATAGAAAACAGCTCAGGGTTTTGTTCAACCACTTTTAGTGTGCTTGCACCAATTGAGCCTGTTGCACCAAGAATCGTTAACTTTTGCATGATGTAAGACCGTTAGAAAAATTCAGGAGCGACGATGCCGCTCCCGATAAATTAGAATACGTAGTAAAGAAGAGCAAATACTGGGAATGCAGCAGTTAGGCTGTCGATACGGTCAAGAATGCCACCGTGTCCCGGAATGATGTTGCTGCTGTCCTTGATACCTGAAACACGTTTGAACATGCTTTCGACTAAGTCACCAAGAACAGATATCACAACAGTAATCAGAGTAATCATCACCATATGAAGTGGGCTGGTGAATTGGATATCGAACCAACCTGCGAATAACCATCCGACAACTAGTGCTGCGATGATGCCGCCAACCAAACCTTCAATTGTCTTATTTGGGCTCACATGAGGCGCCATTTTGCGTTTACCCATGCTTTTACCAGCAAAGTAAGCGCCGCTGTCTGCAGCCCATACCAAGAAGCAAACGTACAGCACAAGTTTTGCGCCGTGGTATGGATCTACTGAAATATCAGAAGCTCTAAGAATGATCACACTCCAAAGAAAAGGGATCAATGTTAGAAAACCGAATACATGACGAAGGGCTTTGCTACCTTGCCATAAATTGGTGGTTTTAGGGTAAGTGATTGCCATCCCACTTGCGATAATCCACCATGCAAAGCCAAGCGATAATACTGCGTAGTGTGGCATTGCTAGTTGATTTAAGCTGGTTGCGTCTGGCGAAATGAATAGAAAACTTAGTCCGGTTACAACGGCTGCCGGAACAAGCGCAGCAATACGTGAATTGCTTTCTGTAAACTGGGTCCACTCCCAAAAGCCTAATAGCGTTACCGCAGTCAAAGCGATAATGAAGCCAATTAGGGGTAATTTAAAAATACCTAAAATAACCAGGGGAGCTAAAATTAGTGCTGTTATTATTCTCTGTTTCAAACTAACTAGTCCTTATTGAGCAGCCATTAATGCCTTTACTTGTTCACCAGTACAACCAAAACGACGCTCTCGGTTAATAAACCAAGTCACAGCCTCTACTAAGCTGTCTTCGTCAAACTCTGGCCAGTACTCGGGAGTAAAGTACATTTCTGCATACGCCATTTGCCACAGCATAAAGTTACTGATGCGGCACTCACCACTCGTACGAATCAATAGATCCACTTCAGGTAAGTCTGACATCGTCAAATGCTGGGAAATTAACTGCTCGTTGATATCCTCTACACGGATCTCACCGTTGCGAGCTTTGAGCGCTAACGTTTTTGCCGCCTCTGTGATGTCCCATTTACCGCCATAGTTAGCAGCAATGTTGATCACCATCCCCGTGTTGTTCGCCGTCAGTGCTTCTGCTTCGACAATTTTACCTTGTAAGCGCTCGCTAAAACGGCTGGTATCGCCAATAACGCGCAAGCGTAAATTGTTTTTATGCAGCTTTTTTACTTCGCTCGATAAAACAGAAATGAACAGCTCCATCAGTAGCCCCACTTCTTCTTCAGGTCGACGCCAATTTTCGCTGCTAAAAGCGAATAAGGTCATGGCTTTAATGCCGAGTTTAGAAGCGGCTGCAACGGTCTTACGAACGGCACTAACGCCTTTTTTATGACCGAATACGCGAGGTTTTCCTTTGGACTTAGCCCAACGACCATTACCGTCCATGATGATGGCAATATGCTTAGGGAGGGAATCAGAGAAGACTTGAGAATTTTGCATAGGGAGTTAATTGAGTTCCATCAGTTGGATAGACTAACACAAAAAAACGCTGCACTGTGAGCACAGCGTTTTCCAACAGTGATGTGGGTGGGAGTATTAAACTTCCATCAACTCTTTTTCTTTTGCAGCAAGAACTTCGTCGATCTTCTTAACTGCAACGTCTGTCAGTTTTTGGATCTCGTCTTGTGCTTTGCGATCTTCGTCTTCAGAGATTTCTTTATCTTTTAGAAGACCTTTTAGGTCGCTGTTTGCGTCACGACGGATGTTACGAACTGCAACACGTGCGCCTTCAGCTTCACCACGAACGATCTTAACTAGGTCTTTACGACGCTCTTCTGTTAGCGGTGGAAGTGGAACACGGATGATTGTGCCAGCAGACATTGGGTTTAGACCAAGATCTGACATCATGATTGCTTTCTCAACTTTTTGAGTAAGCTCTTTGTCGAAAACTGTGATTGCTAGAGTACGAGCGTCTTCAGCAACAACGTTTGCTACTTGGTTAAGAGGAGTAGCAGCACCGTAGTACTCTACAGAGATACCAGATAGTAGGCTTGGGTGCGCGCGGCCAGTACGAACTTTAGAAAGGTTGTTCTTTAGCGCTTCAACGCTTTTGTCCATGCGCTCTTGCGCGTCTTTATTGATTTCGTTAATCACGGTTTCACCTTAAAAATGTCATCTTTCCTGAAGAAAGCCTAAAAGGGTTGAGCAAAGCGAAACGCCATCCAACCTAGCGTGGATGGCGTTTAGGATTATGCGTCAGCGTTGATCAGCGTGCCTTCAGCTTCACCCATAACCACGCGACGTAGTGCGCCTGGCTTGTTCATGTTAAATACACGGATTGGCATTTTGTGGTCACGAGCTAGAGTGAACGCTGCCAAGTCCATTACTTTCAGCTCTTTATCCAGAACTTCTGCGTAAGATAGCTTATCATACAGCTCTGCGTCTGGGTTTGCTACTGGGTCTGCAGTAAATACGCCATCAACTTTCGTTGCTTTTAGAACTACGTCAGCTTCAATTTCGATACCACGTAGACACGCCGCTGAATCTGTTGTGAAGAATGGGTTACCAGTACCTGCAGAGAAGATTACCACTCGGCCTTGACGAAGTTCGCGGATAGCGTCTGCCCAATTGTAGTCGTCACACACACCTTTTAGAGGAATTGCAGACATTACACGAGCGTTTACGTATGCACGGTGAAGTGCGTCACGCATTGCCAAACCGTTCATTACCGTTGCAAGCATACCCATGTGGTCGCCTACTACGCGGTTCATACCAGCTTCCGCAAGACCAGCTCCACGGAACAGGTTACCACCACCGATTACCACACCAACTTGAACACCCAGTTCAACCAGCTCTTTAACCTCTTGAGCCATACGGTCAAGAACCGCTGGGTCAATACCGAAACCTTCTTCGCCTTGAAGAGCTTCACCACTCAGTTTTAATAGAATACGTTGATATGCTGGTTTAGGGTTCGTAGTCATGGAGTTTACCTTCCAAAAGAGAGTTGTCGATTAACAGTCATGAATAGACACAAGTTTGCTGATGACTATTCATCACGGCTAATTTTTTGCCGCTCTTTTCGTAAAAAGACCGCAGCCAAGGCCACGGTCTAATCTTTGCACAAATCTCTAAGGATTAACCTTTTTGAGCTAGTGCTACTTCTTCAGCGAAGCTCATTTCAGCCGCTTTCTCGATACCTTCACCTACTTCTAGACGAACGAAAGTCGATACTGATGCACCTTTCTCTTTTAGCATTTCGCCAACAGATTTCTTAGGTTCCATGATGAAAGCTTGACCAGTTAGAGAGATTTCGCCAGTGAATTTCTTCATGCGGCCGATAACCATTTTCTCAGCGATCTCTTGTGGCTTGCCTTCGTTCATAGCGATTTCAACTTGAACTTCTTTCTCTTTAGCAACTACGTCAGCTGGAACGTCTTCTGGGTTAACGAACTCTGGCTTAGAAGCAGCAACGTGCATTGCAACGTGCTTAAGAGTTTCTGCGTCGCCTTCACCAGCAACAACAACACCGATTTTCTCACCGTGACGGTAAGAAGCGATAGCAGTACCTTCTACGTATGCAACGCGACGGATGTTGATGTTTTCGCCGATTTTAGCAACTAGAGCTACGCGCTCTTCTTCGAACTTAGCAACTAGCTCTTCAGCAGTAGCTTTAGTCGCTAGAGCGTCAAGTGCTACTTTGTCTGCGAATGCAGTGAAGTTACCGTCTTTAGCAACGAAGTCAGTTTGGCAGTTAACTTCAAGAAGAACAGCAACGCCGTTTTCTTCTTTGATGATGATTGCGCCTTCAGCTGCAACGTTACCAGCTTTTTTAGCTGCTTTCGCTGCGCCTGATTTACGCATGTTTTCAATTGCTAGTTCGATGTCAGCGTTTGCTTCTACAAGCGCTTTCTTACATTCCATCATGCCAGCGCCAGTGCGCTCGCGAAGTTCTTTAACTAGAGCAGCAGTTACAGTTGCCATTCTCTATTCCTCGTTTGATTCGAAATAAGGTAAAAAACAGGGGCCTACATTGTCGGCCCCCATTGCTAACTATAACTCAGTCTATGCTACAACAAGGTTTCACATAGACTAAGTGTGACACAGAGCCGCTATTATTCAGCTTCTACGAAACCGTCTTTTTCAGCAACTGCTGCAACGTCTTTGTTGCGACCTTCAGTTACTGCAGATGCAGCAGCGTTTAGGTATAGTTGAACTGCGCGGATCGCGTCGTCGTTACCTGGGATGATGTAGTCAACGCCGTCTGGGTTAGAGTTAGTATCTACCACAGCGTATACTGGAATACCTAGGTTGTTAGCTTCTTTAATTGCAATGTGCTCGTGATCAGCGTCGATTACGAATAGAGCGTCTGGTAGACCGCCCATATCTTTGATACCACCAAGAGATTTCTCTAGCTTCTCCATTTCACGAGTGCGCATTAGAGCTTCTTTCTTAGTTAGCTTGTCGAAAGTACCGTCTTGAGACTGTGCTTCGAAATCTTTTAGACGCTTGATAGACTGACGAACTGTTTTGTAGTTCGTTAGCATGCCGCCCAACCAACGGTTGTTTACGTAGTATTGGTTGCTTGCGATTGCAGCTTCTTTAACAGCTTCAGATGCAGCGCGCTTAGTACCTACGAAAAGAACTTTACCTTTTTTCTCGCCAATTTTAGCAAGCTCAGCTAGAGCTTCATTGAACATTGGTACAGTTTTTTCTAGGTTGATGATGTGAACGCGGTTACGAGCACCAAAGATGAATGGCTTCATTTTTGGGTTCCAGTAACGAGTTTGGTGACCGAAGTGAACACCAGCTTTCAGCATATCGCGCATTGATACAGTTGCCATTTTAAAATCCTCTATGGGGTTAGGCCTCCACATCCCCCATAATTCCGACCAAGCTTCTGCTCAGCACCCCGGAACATGTGACGGAATGTGTGTGATTTAAAGATAAAAAGTTAATCGGAAGAAGCCTGCTTCGCCACTTCTCTAACGAAAAGTAAAGAGAACAGTCCTCGATTCCGGCGCGCTTTATACCATATTTTAGCCCAACATGGCTAGTAAAAATTATTTGTTACCATTCTAATTTACCTATCACACTCACCCCTACTCTCTCTTTAATTACATAACTAAACTACAAGTAAGAATGACTCATATTCTTAACTGGCTTGGGTTAGCCACTCGATATCTGATAGAATGCGCGCATTCGCACGTTTGCGTGCTTACGAATAAGTAGAGAAAGCCAATGTCAATCAAGATTAAAACTGCTGAAGAAATCGAACGCATGCGCATTGCGGGCAAGCTAGCCGCAGAAGTTCTAGAAATGATCGAACCGCACATCAAAGCAGGTGTGACAACAGAAGAGCTAAACCAAATCTGTCACGATTACGCTCTAGAGAGAGGCGCTTACTCTGCACCGCTTGATTACCATGGATTCCCTAAATCAATCTGTACGTCGATCAACCACATCGTTTGTCACGGTATACCGGCAACCCAAGATGAAAAGGGTGCTAACGGTCAAATGAAACCTGCGGTCCTAAAAGACGGTGACATCATCAACGTTGATATCACAGTGATTGTTCCAAACGATGAAAACGCAGACCTAAGCGTTCGTCCACAAGGCTACCACGGTGATACGTCTAAGATGTTCCTAGTTGGTGATGTTTCACCAGCAAACAAGCGTCTATGTATGGTTGCACAAGAGTCACTTTACATCGGTATGCGTCAAGTTAAGCCTGGTGCAACTGTTGGTGACATCGGTACTGCAATCGAGAAGTACATTAAAGAAAACAACAAGAACAACCCACGTAACAAGTTCTCTATTGTTAAGGACTTCTGTGGTCACGGCATCGGTGATGAGTTCCACGAAGAGCCACAAGTGGTTCACTACAAGAACAAAGACCGCCGTGTACTAAAAGAAGGCATGTGCTTTACGATTGAACCAATGATAAACGCGGGTAAATTTGGCTGTACTGTTGACGCGCAAGACGATTGGACAGTTTACACCGGCGACGGTAAAAACTCAGCGCAGTGGGAACACACTATCGTGGTAACTAAAGAAGGTTGTGAAGTGCTTACACTTCGTAGCGACGATACCATTCCACGTATGATGAAAAACGTTTAATCGCCCATCACTTTCCCTATCCCCGCTCATGCGGGGATATTTTTTATCTGCTTCAAATTTGTTAGATTGCTAATAGTTTAGCTTGCACGGATAGCAAATATGACCCTTCAGTCTCCTCTTACGTTTACCGATGAACAAATCAATATCGGAGAACTTAAGCAAGAACTTGAAAAATTCAGTTCATACCAAAAAGAAGAATTTCTACAGCACCACCCTGTGACCAACCTTGTTTTGTCACGAGCCGAGTACATGGACTTACTCCTCAATCGTTTGTGGCAACACTTTGGTTTTAAAGACATCCATAATATTTCTCTGGTCGCGGTAGGTGGTTATGGTCGTGGTGAATTGCACCCCCTTTCCGACATCGACATTTTGATTCTGTCGAACAACAAACTGCCTAATGCACTGGAAGCCAAAATCAGTGAGTTCATTACGCTACTGTGGGATTTACGCCTTGAAGTAGGTCATGCGGTTCGTACTGTCGAGGAGTGTGCTGAAATTGGGCGTTCAGATTTAACTGTCGCCACCAATTTACAAGAAGCTCGTTTGCTCTGTGGCAGTGAAGACACCTTCCAAGCGCTGAAGAAAGTGGTGCTATCTGATTCTTTCTGGCCAAGCGAGACCTTTTATCGAGCCAAAATTCAAGAACAGCGCGAACGCCATGCTCGGTACCATGACACGACCTACAATCTTGAACCAGACATCAAATCCACACCAGGTGGTCTACGTGACATTCATACATTAAGTTGGGTGGCACGCCGTCACTTCGGCGCGACTTCATTGTTGGAGATGAGCCGCTACGGATTCTTAACAGATGCCGAATACCGTGAGTTGGTTGAATGTCAGGATTTCCTGTGGCGCGTGCGTTTTGCGCTGCATATTGAACTACGACGTTACGACAACCGTTTGACCTTTGCCCACCAAGCGCAGGTCGCGAAGCACCTTGGCTATGTGGGTGAAGGTAATCGCGGCGTCGAAATGATGATGAAAGAGTTCTACCGTACCCTTCGACGTGTGGCAGAGCTCAATAAGATGCTACTCAAGCTGTTCGATCAAGCCATCATCAATGGTGGTGCAACAGAAGATGCAGAAATCATTGATGAAGACTTCCAACGTCGTGGCGCCTTAATTGAGGCACGTAAGCCCGCTTTGTTCCAAGCTCGCCCAGAGACGATTCTGGATATGTTTCTGCATATTGCCAATGATTCAAGCATCGAAGGGGTTAGCCCACCAACATTGCGTCAGTTGCGTACTGCGCGTCGTCGATTGAACAAATTCTTACACACCATGCCAGAAGCGCGTGAAAAGTTTATGGCATTGTGTCGCCACCCGAACGCCCTACATAAAGCGTTCAGTCTGATGCACAAGCTTGGTGTCCTCGCGGCATACCTTCCACAATGGAGCCAAATTGTCGGTCAGATGCAGTTCGACCTATTCCATGTGTATACCGTAGATGAGCACAGTATTCGCCTGCTCAAACACATTAATACCTTCAGCTACGCAGAGAACCACAGTAAGCATCCGATTTGCTGTGAGGTTTACCCTCGCATTCAAAAGAAAGAGCTGCTTATCCTAGCCGCGATTTTCCATGATATTGGCAAAGGCAGAGGTGGTGACCATTCGGTGATAGGCGAAGGTGAAGCGTACGACTTCTGTATTGAACACGGCTTGTCTAAACCAGAGGCGAAATTAGTAAGCTGGCTGGTAAGGCATCACCTATTAATGTCGGTGACTGCACAACGCCGTGATATTTACGATCCAGATGTGATCACAGAATTCGCCAAGCAAGTACGTGATGAAGAGTACCTTGAGTATCTTGTCTGTCTAACAGTAGCCGATATCTGCGCAACTAACCCAGAGCTTTGGAATAGTTGGAAACGCACCTTGCTAGCGGAATTGTTCTATTCCACCCAACGTGCACTGCGTCGCGGCTTAGAAAATCCCGTCGATGTGCGTGAACGTATTCGCCATAATCAACAAATGGCGTCTGCCCTACTACGTAAAGAGGGCTTCTCGGCACGAGAAATTGAGGTGCTGTGGCAGCGCTTTAAAGCTGATTACTTCTTGCGTCACACCCATAAGCAAATTGCGTGGCATTGCGAGAATTTGCTGCGTATGGAAGACCCAGCAAAGCCACTGGTACTTATCAGTAAAAAAGCGACACGAGGTGGTACCGAAGTATTCGTTTACAGCCCTGACCAGCCCGCGTTGTTTGCTACCGTTGTTGCTGAGTTAGACCGTCGTAACTTCAACGTGCACGACGCACAAATCATGACCAGTAAAGATGGCTATGTACTCGATACTTTTATGGTACTTGACCAACATGGCAAAGCGATTGAAGAAGGTCGCCACGGAGCCGTTACTAAGCACATTACTCATGTATTGGAAGATGGTCGCCCAACCAAGATCAAAACACGTCGCACACCGAATAAACTTCAGCATTTTAATGTAAAAACCAAAGTCGACTTCCTGCCAACCAAGAGTAAGAAACGCACTTTGATGGAGTTTGTCGCTCTAGATACTCCGGGGCTTCTGGCCAAAGTTGGTCGTACATTTGCTGACTTGGGAATTAACCTCCACGCTGCGAAAATTACCACCATTGGTGAACGAGCAGAAGACTTGTTCATTCTAACCAGTGAAGCGGGTGGTAGGCTAAGCGAGGAACAGCAAGCAGAACTGCGTGAGAAGTTGATTGAGAACTTGTCTGAGCCAGTCTCAGCTTAAGAGAAACCTTCCTTTCATCAATAACTAACGTGGGCAAGAACGATAGCGATCTTGCCCACAAGTTGAGCAATTTGGCTAAATATCAGCTATCTAGCTCATTAATGGGCTGCTACAGTTATACGGAAACTAATTCTAGTTATTAGATAGAGGTAGCCTATGTATCCACACCTCACTGGTTTGGGCATCCATGACCCGAAACAGATTGAACGTTACTCCCTGCGACAAGAAGCACACAAAGACGTCCTAAAGATCTACTTTCACAAACAGAAAGGCGAGTTCTTCGCGAAAAGTGTTAAGTTCAAATACCCGCGCCAAGTTAAAAATGTACTGGTCGACAGTGGCAGTCACAAGTACAAAGAGGTCACGGAGATCAACCGCAACCTGACGCTTGTGATCGATGAGCTGAACAAGATAACCAAGCCTGTGAAAGTGGCTGAAGTGGATGTGAAAGAGAAGATACTTTCTGATCTTCGTCATCTAGAAAAGGTGGTTTCAAGCAAGATCGCCGAGATCGAAGCGGATCTGGAAAAACTCAAGTAGCCCGCTCAATTCCTCAAGAATAAAAAAGGGGGTGATACATATACCCAAGTGACTTCAAGATGCAGGATTCAGAGTGTTGTCATTGATTCGAGAGCAAGGAAAACAATGCAGTGTAATAGCCAGCTCTTTCCAAGTTGTTTGACGCAGCAATCAGGTCAATGACACGCTCCCAAAGGGCGAGCTGCCTTGGCTTGTATACTTTGTTGCCGATTCTTGATTTAGACCCACTAAACCTTTAAATCGCCGCCGCGTCTACAAACCAAGTCAGTCTCGCTGAACCTAGCATCTTGAGGTTACTTGGGTATATACCACCCCTCCTATCTTTCGACTTAATAAAGATAGCCGTTTATCTTACCAACGATTCATCCCATGCAAATCGAGCAAACAACTGCTGCCAAGTCTCATCGATATTGGCTTTCATCACGATTTCTTCATCAGTGAACGGATGCACAAAGCGCAGCACTGATGCATGCAACAATAAGCGATGGGAATCAAATTCCGTGCGATAAAGTTTGTTGTGTTTACCGTCACCATGCGTCGTATCCCCAACAATTGGATGACGCAGGTGCGCCATGTGGCGACGCAATTGATGCTTACGCCCTGTCTTTGGCTTCATCTCCATCAAACAGTAGCGTGTAGTTGGAAACTTACCCGTAGAGTATGGCACTTCCACTTTCGCTAACGGTTTGTATGCCGTTACGGCGTCTTGCGCTTCTTTCTCTTGTGAAGCGAACTTATCAGCGATCTTATCAAGCTCAACTTTCAAGGCGTAATCAAGAACACCTTCTTCTTCAATCCAGCCTCGAACAATTGCATGATAGGTTTTCTCCATTTTATGCTCAGCAAACATAGGCATCACTTGCGATGCGACTTCACTGGATAAAGCAAAAACCAGTACACCTGAAGTTGGGCGGTCCAACCGGTGCAATGGAAAAACATGCTGACCAATTTGATCGCGCAATGTTTGCATCACAAACTGAGTTTCGTGCTTATCCAACCAACTTCGGTGTACCAACATACCCGCAGGTTTATTAACCGCGACAAAATACTCGTCCTGATAAACGATCTCTAGTACCACTGGCTCAACCGATGGTGATGTTTCTTGTTCTGACATTGAGGTTACTTACATAGTTCGTCGATGGTTCGAATGGTTACCAGTAGCTCGGCGTAATGCGGCTCTTGTTTCCATACTTCTGCAAAATACGGCTCGATAGAAAAGCCTCGAGGTAAAGGTTGATTATCTTCAACTAACGCACGCATACGGGCAATAAAGATCCATTGTAACCACTCATGTGGATGCAGCGTGTCAATCGCGAAAGGTTCTGTACTCTGTAGCGCTTCAGCAGAGGGCATAGTTTGTTGCCACAACTCATGATGCTGCAGTTGTGCCTCAAGTTGTTGAAGTAAGTCGACCAATTGGATGTTTGTTGCCATTAATTCCGTCTCGAACCTTGAATTAGCCAAGAATGATACCATTTCTTGTGAAAAGAACATTAGGATGTCGTATTTAATGGAAAACATTCAAACCCTCACTCAGTTGCTAAGCAACAGTCAGTGTGAGTATCAAATCTTCGACCTTGGTCGTCGTATCAAGACCATCGAGCCACAAGTATTTGCTGACGTGGAAAAAGGTCAATGCCCATACCCATTCCCAATGCAGAGAAAAGCACACTTGGCGATCGCATACTGGAATGAGCAAAAGCAACCTTGGATTTGGTTCTTAAAGTTCGAGCTGGATGAGCGAGGTCTGCTAAAGCAAGCGGATATCGGCAACTTCATTAAATACGTCGTAGAAGCGATGGGTACTCGCCTAAGTGAAGAAATGACAGAAGAGCAGCAACAAAAGCTCTCTAACAACCCATACACCTTCAAACCCGCAGAAGAAAAGATGGCAGTCTTCCATAGCCAAGTTCGCGCAAACTTGGACTTACCCACCAGCCAATACTACGAGCATACTCAGCACTACTTTACGGGCGGTTTAGGCTGGGAAAACTGGCAAACAGTTGGTCTGCAAGGTATTACTGATATGGCGGCACGTCTGGGTAAAGAGCAAAATGCCGTGACTTTGCGTAAAGCCCTTAACTACTTACCCAATGAACCGCTATACGCCCTACTTGGCGCGTTAGAGCATGTTGATTTGCAAGAACGTTTGGCTAAGCGCATTGCAGAGAAAGCGCAGCAAGAGATCGAAAGTAACAAGCCCGATCTGTTCTTACTCTCAGCTTTAATCCGCTCTTTAGCAGGCGCACCAACCGAGATTTCCTTGTCAATCTTGAAGGCAATTTTACAAAGCCCACGCTTAAGCCATCAAGAAGTACTAATCGGTATTGCAGGTCGTACGTGGCACCTACTGGCTGATGCTAGCATTGCTGAACAATTTTTATTGCGCCTCGCACAAACTGGTAATCAGGCTTTATTTAATCAGCTATTTGCCGATTTAGTTATGCTGCCAGAGCTAAGAATGGTATTGCTGCCTTTGCTGCACTCTAGCCCATCGGAAGAGCTAGCGACTGCATTGGTGAAACTGCAGCAAGCAACAAAGGGATAATGAAGGATTAGGGATGATCGGTGACCTATTAGCCATTTTAGGACTGTGCTTTTTCTGCTTTTTGTTTTGGCAACAACGACGTCAATCAGAGTTGGCAAAAGCGGCGATTACGCGTAAATGTGAGCAGTTAGATCTTCAACTGGTAAGTATCGCTTTTGGTGCCCATAAACTGAAAACGCCAGACGGAATCTGGCGTTGGCATACAGTGTATCAATTTGAGTTTTCATCTCTTGGTGATGATTGCTACCAAGGTGAATTGACGATGTTCGGGTTTAGGCCGCTGAACTTTCACCTACCGCCACATCGCTTGTAAATTCCATTTCAAAGTAAGGACCGTAAAGGTCCTTGCTCTCTCTCGTCTTTATAAATCCTAGTTTTTCCAGTACTGCCATGGATGCTTTGTGATGGCTATTCACATTTGCTTTGACTTTGTGTAGCCCAAGCTCACGGCATGCTTTCGGGAAAAACGCCTTTAGCGCTTCTGTCGCTAACCCTTTACCCCAATAAGCTTTATCAAAGATAAACCCTAGCTCAGGTTCATGATCTAGGTTTGAAATGAACACGTGTCCCATATAATCACGGCTGGTACTTTCAAGCACCGCCATACTGTGGACATTCTCATCATCCAGAATCTTCTCAAACAGTTGTTTGGCAGAAGACACCGTATGAGGTCCATTCATCTCTGCGCGATTTTTAGCACAGCAATTCAACATCACGAACTCTAGTTGCAACGACTCATTGTAGGGTAGAAGAAGCATTCTTCTGGTTACTATGGTCACATCTGTTCCTTGATTACAGCAAACTTAATTTATCCACATAACAAAAGTTCAATAGCTTTGAACATGTTATGCGGCACATAACGCCTTTTTGAGAAGCCGAAAGTTAAACCAACTGATTGGAAAGGATATTGATCTGGATTGTTTTTTATTCAGTGTTATGAGGAATTTATAAATAATGTGATATTGCCACTTTCAATCATCCCAAAATATGAAAGGGCTTAAATAAGAAAGACCCCGACACAAGCGTATCGGGGTCATAGTCTTACTCGCAGCAGTCCGGCTACTAATTAGTGCTCCATGCATCATCCATAATAGTGGCTGATTCCGTCAGCTTAGTCCTTACGTCGCCGTCCTAGCGGTGTCCTTATCATCCTGATAGCTAACATTCCCCGTTAGCGCACATCACTTGTTCCTTGAGCGGTGTCCCTTGCATCATCCTGATGCTGTCCCTATCTCAATCCTATGAGGGGTCCATTGTCTATCCTTAGTCATCAACATCCTATTGATGATTGTGTCCTTACAATGTCCTACGCTCCTTGCTTGATCATTCATCCTGAATAACCAAATCGTCTTCCTGACGATAACCAAATCCTTGGTGCTTTCCTGTTCCATGTCTGCTTCCTGCCGACAAGGTTTAATTTACGCTTTTCCCTTCAAATCACAATCTACCCTAGAAAATCTTTTGGCAAAAAACTTAGTTAAAAACATGTTAAAACCACACTTTTCAATAGCTTAGCTTAAATATTTTCTATTTAACTGATGACGAAATCGTTTTCTCTCACAACCACTGTGAGAGATCTCGCACAAGGCTCTACCGAAATTGCTATTCGCTAAAATCGACCGTGCAAAGTATGATGATAGAAGTCATTTTAGTATGGATAAATTATGTTAACTCAAGACGTCACTAAAGAGCTGGAAGCCGTGATGGAGCAACTGCAACAGCAGGGTAAAGAACCCACTGTGGCTCTGGTAAAAGCTCGCATGAAAACACCTGTGCCTATGCCAGCACTGATTGCGACTATTAAAAGTTGGAAGAGCGCAAACCGCATTCCGAAAGTTGAAGTCGCGGTCCAAAAACCAAAAGAAGAGGATCGCCTTGCTGCACTTGAAGAGACAGTAGCCAAATTGACTGCTCGTGTTGAAGAACTCGAAGCGAAATTGAGTGAGAAAACATCATGAAATTATGGGTAGATGCGGATGCCTGTCCGAAAGTTATTCGCGAAACAATCGTACGCGCGGCTGAACGTACTGGTGTTGAATGTACATTTGTGGCAAACCATGTAGTGCCAGTACCCAAGCGTGCCAATATTCACTCTCTGCAAGTACCAGCGGGCTTTGATATTGCCGACAATGAAATCGTTCGTCGTGTAGAAGCCAATGACTTAGTGATTACCTCTGATATTCCATTGGCAGACGAAGTGATCAGCAAAGGAGCTCAAGCATTAAGTTCACGAGGCGAGTTATATACTAAAGACACCATCAAAGCGCGTTTGAACATTCGTGATTTCATGGACACCATGCGCTCAAGCGGTATTCAAACAGGCGGTCCTGCGGCTCTGTCTCAAACTGAACGCAGAGAGTTTGCTAACCATTTGGATCGTATTTTAGCCAAATTTAAGAAGTAAAACTCTCACCTTTTAAATTGAGCCAGTTGATCAACACCTGGCTCATTAGTGAATATTTTGTACTCAGTCTTGCATACAAAGCGTGTTATCGCTCCCATTCGCATTGTCTCACTTATTTTTTAACCTTCTCGATATAGACCCAATATGCAACTTAAATTATTTTGAACGGCGTTTTTAATAACTTTGTAGAAAATAATGGGCTTTAATATCCTTTCCAGTGGAAGCTATCTGCCAGTCAATCAATGGTCAGATCGGGAGATGGATCGCTTCCTAAAATTACCCTCAGGGACTTGTCGAAACAAATTTGATGTTGAATATCGTCATGTAGCCAGCACGAAAGAAACCGCTGTATATATGGCAATGCAAGCGATAATGCAATGTCTCGGCAACACACACTCGCTAAGTTCTGTTGACCTCCTTATTTATGCCAGTGGCACACATCATCAGGCTTTACCTTATGATGCTTCAGCAGTTTTAGCTGCATTAGACGCCCCGACATCGCTAGAAAGTTTTGATTTAAACAGTACCTGTTTGTCTTTTCTCTCAGCTCTCAATCTTGCTCAGAACCTTTTCATAGCAAAACGCTACCAACGTATTATTATTGTCACCAGTGAGCTCGCTACGGGCATCACACTGAATCGCAGCTTCACACTCAAACCTGAAGTTGCGACCTTATTTGCCGATGGTGCAGCAGCGTTTTTACTAGAGCAAACAGAGAATGAAGGGCTGATCACAAGCCACTTTGAAACGCATCACGCTGGGTATTCATTCTGTCAAATTAAGGGGGGAGGCAGTCATGTCAACCCGCATACTTCAAAGCATCAAGCCTATTTGAAAAACTGCCAATTTGAGATGGAAGGCAAAGCACTGTTTAAGCATGTGCGCAAAACTTTACCAGCGTTTCTTGAAAAAGGCTTTGGCTCCTCTCCAGTCACTCTTCGCGATATTGACTACTTTCTTCCACACCAAGCAAGTGCTCACGGTTTAAAGAAGTTACCCTCACTTGTCGGTTTACCAAAAGAGAAAACCGTTAATCACTTTTCTACTTTGGGTAACCAAGTCGCAGCGTCACTGCCGATAAATTTGCACTGGCTACGCAACCAACCAGGCACACAAGGGAAACATGTGTTATTGGCGGGCACTGCTGCTGGGCTCTCGTTGGGGATGGGCGTACTTAAATTATGAGAATATTAGTCACAGGTGGCAGTGGTATGCTGGGCAGTGCGATTCTACGAATGTTTCACCAGCAACATGAACTGCACTTTACTGCGCGAAATACTGTCATCGCAAAACAACTCGCAGACCAATTCGATGTCACACCGCATTTAATCAATTTAGAGGATAAATCAGCGGTTCATGAAGTATGCCAAGGTATGGATGGGATCATCCATTGCGCTGCACTCTCAAGCCCTTGGGGTAAGTGGGAAGCATTTTATCAATCCAATGTAGATGCCACAAAAAACCTTATCTGCGCAGCGAATGCACATCAGGTACCACGTTTTATCCATATCTCCTCCACCAGCGTCTATTTTGACCACAAAGACAGGTGGAACATTCGAGAAACAGACGATATTGCTTCGCGTTGGTGTAATGATTACGCGCACACTAAATACTTATCTGAACTTGAAGCCATACAAGGGCACAGCAAAACAATCATTTTAAGACCTCGTGGTATTTTCGGTCCGAACGATCGCGCGATTATCCCAAGGGTACTTAAAGCGATAAAAAACGACACACTACTTCTGCCATCCGGGCGAAATCCGGTTGTTGATCTGACTTATGTCGATAATGTTGCCCATGCTGCCATGCTTGCTTGTACTCAAGCGGAACAACTTCAACATGGTGACATCTTCAATATATCCAATAATGAGCCAATGCCGATTGAGACCGTGCTAAGAGCTTTATGTGAAGCATTGGACATAAACGTTAAATTAACATCACTCCCATACCGCTTTGTGTTGCCGTTATTAAAACTCAGTGAGCAAATACGGATGCGCTTACCGCACCAACCGGAGCCAAAGCTCACTTCATACAGCGCAGGGCTATTTAACTATCACCAAACTCTAGATATCAGTAAGGCGCAACAAAAGCTGAATTACCAACCGCTTTTTTCAGTTCAAGAAGGAATCCAACAGTATGCAGACTGGTCTAAAAATAAAAATCTTTGAGGCTGGGCACTGCGTACACCCTGGTTTTGTCGTCAAGCCCGGCTCTGGGTTAAAGCCAAGA
This sequence comes from Vibrio sp. SSH13-20, assembly GCF_040104475.1. Taxonomy (NCBI): domain Bacteria; kingdom Pseudomonadati; phylum Pseudomonadota; class Gammaproteobacteria; order Vibrionales; family Vibrionaceae; genus Vibrio; species Vibrio sp. SSH13-20. Next base: position 274,241 of record NZ_JBECOU010000002.1, on the reverse strand, counting down.
TCGTTTCCAGCGGCTGTCGCGTTAATTCAACACCCAACTCAAGGTAACATTCTGTTTGACACGGGGTATCACGAGCATTTTTTCCGTGCCACTCGCCCCTTCCCTGAACGCTTTTATGCTTGGACAACGCCATGTCACTATCAAAAAGATCACGGAATTGTGGCTCAGTTAGCAAAAGAGAAAATCGGACCTCATGAGATTGAACACTTGGTTCTTTCTCATTTCCATGCCGATCACATCGCTGCCGTGTCTGAGTTTGCGCACTCTCAACTACATTGCCAACAAAAAGGAGTGGACGCCCTAACTAAGAGTGGTCGAGTGGGAGGCGTAAGAAAAGGATACCTAAAAGCGCTACTCCCTCAACAACTCGAATCCAACTTGGTCATGCACCGTGATTTTTCCATACCAATTGGTGAAATCCTTCCCCATTGCCAAGGCGTTGATCTGCTTTGTAAAGATATGTTCAAAGACGGCTTAATTTATATGGTGAGTTTACCCGGGCATGCAGCTGGTCAAGTAGGGCTTTTAGCGAAGAGAGAGCAAGGTTGGCTGTTCTTATTAGCAGATGCCTGTTGGTTAATCGAGAGCTTGAGTGAAAACATCGATCAACATTGGCTCGCGAACATGCTTTGCGATGATACCCAAGCTTACAAACAAACACTCTCTGGGTTGAGAAATTGCTACCAGAATACCCATCACTTTGTGCGCTTTGTGCCTTCTCATTGCCAAGCGACAATCCAGCAGTTAATTACAGAAGGATGGATAGTGTGAGAACTTTTCTCTCTGAGTTTTGGCGTACACGCTACCGCCCTTTTAGCTCAAGAACACATGTTGAAAAGTGGCAACAAAAACAGGTAACCCAACATCTGGATTGGGTATGTCGTCATTCTCCTTATTATCATTCATTTCAAGGAGCGTCACTCTGTGATTTCCCAATCATGAATAAGCAAACCATGATGGAAAATCTTTCTGAGTTAAACACAAAAGGTTTGGATGCAAACTCATTAATGCAACAGGCGTTAGAGGCAGAACAATCACGTAATTTCGCAGCTTCAAAAGTTGGCAATGTAACTGTTGGATTGTCTTCGGGCACCTCTGGTATGCGTGGATTGTTCCTCGCGGATAAACAAGAAACGCAACTCTGGGCAGGCAACATTTTGGGTCGCCTCTTACCCGGCTTGTGGGGAAAACATCGAATTGCTCTTGCCCTGCGAGCCAACAGCTCGTTGTATAAATCCGTAGCAAAAGGTCCCGTTACGTTCTTTTATGCTGATTTAAACAAACCTTACCAAGAGTGGATAAAGGAACTAGATGAGTTTCAACCCACGCTTTTGGTTGGTAGCGCTCAAGCCCTTCAACTCTGTGCTCAATTCAGTGGTCAGTTTGGTCAGCCAGCGATCCAGCCAAAGCGGATCATTTCTGGAGCAGAGGTGCTAACCGAGAGCGACCGTCACTATATTTCTCAAAAATTCGATAGTGAATTGCATGAAGTCTATCAATGTACTGAAGGTTTTCTTGCGTGCACGGACCAACAAGGACAAATGCGATGGAATCAAGATATTGTCTATATTGAAAAACATTGGCTAAACGCTGAACGCACTCATTACAGCCCTATAATCACTGATTTTCGTCGTAAAACTCAGCCAATTATTCGCTACCAGCTTGACGATATCATTGAGAGCAAACAGGACGACGGCGTATTTGAACCACTCGGAGCGATTGCCGGGCGATGTGGCGACTGCCTAACATTGAACGCAAGCCAAGTACCAGTGTCGGTGCTGCCTGATCTTATTTACCGATCCATCACTTTAGAAATTCAGGATCGTGTCGATTACCGAATCACCCAAACCGGAGCGCAGGCTATTCAAATCGAGGCGGATGTTTACCACCACCCGAGCATTTATCGAGCCCTAGTAAAACTGTTTGATCAACTAAAGCTTGATCCAGTCACATTCAATTATCGCCCCGCTCCGATTTGGACTCCGATGAACAAACAACGACGAGTGGTGAATACATGCGGATTTTAATCACTGGCGCCCGAGCTCCCGTCGCATTAGAGTGGGCAGCAATGTGTATGAACCATGGACACGATGTCGTTCTCACTGATTCATTAGCACAACCTCTGGGGGCGTTTTTACGAGGCATTGAGCATTACGTAAAAACGGCTTCACCTCGATTTTCGTTTCCTACTTACCAGCAACAGATCCTCAATTTACTAACTCAGCAGCGCATTGATATGGTGATACCGACTTGTGAAGAAGTGTACTATTTGGCACACATCGCCCAACAGTGTCCGAGAGTCCATTTTTTTCTACCCAATTCGACATTACTGCGCTTACTGCACAACAAGTTTACCGTCTTTGACCAACTTCGAGATTTACCCGAGATTTCCCTACCTAAAACTCGTTTGGTTACCGATAAACATGACATTGAGATTGATGCTGGCTCAGTACTCAAACCAGTTTACTCTCGATTCGGCGGTGAAGTGATACGAGATATTACCCGTCAGTCTATTTCCACTCTCACGATGTCGACTCAACACCCTTGGGTACAACAAGAAAAAATCCACGGAGCACCTATTTGCAACTACGCGATTTTTGAACATGGTCAAATGAGAGCGCACCAAGCTTATTTACCCAAAAACTGCGTAAATGGCTCTGCCGCTAGTGCATTTCAACCAGTATTTGATGATCGATTAGATGCATTTATGACTGCTTTTGGACACCGGCATCGCTACCATGGTCAAGTTTCATTCGATTTTATCCAGACAAACAATGAGCTATATATAATCGAGTGCAACCCAAGAGCCACTAGTGGTTTACACCTGCTCTCACCGCAATGTATTCAATTGTTTCCCGAACTTGCGTTCTCTTTTCCTACAAAACCGCAGTTACACCATCTAGGTGCGGTTTCGCTTATCGCACAAGGCTTATTATCTCTCTTTAAAACAAATGCTTGGCGGGATTGGCTATCTGGCGTCAACGTAATGCAGCAACACAACTTACCGATCAGGAGCCAAATGTTGAGCGTTTTTGAACTGCTTCAATTAGCAAGGAAGAACAAAGTGAAATTGGCTGCGGCTTCGACTGTTGATATAGAGTGGAATGGTGAAGAATTGCCTTCATAATGCCTTTCCATCAAAACAGGTTATCAAGTGAGGAAATGGTCTCGCCAGTTAGCTCCTTATCAAACGTAAAGCGACGCCTACTTCTCCGTTGTAATAATTCACCAATGAAATATAAATCCGAAAACTCCGTTCTCTGTAGTTATAACAAGAATGGAGTTTTATTTATGAATGCACGGATCGTCCTTCCCCTATCATTACTTTTTGTCTCTGCCACTTCACTTGCCAATCAAGAATCTTTTGGCATTGTGGGAGGCAGCGTTACCTATGGCGAAAACGTCTTTTCCGTCAAAGACAAACCTCAGTTTGGTGCCACCCCTAACTTGTTCTATTCCGGTCCTATCGGTTTTGTCGATGGTAGCTTAGCAAACTGGCAAGCGTTACCTTATGTGGGGCTATCAGCAAACTGGCGTTTCGCGGAAGTCTCCGATACGTTTGCCGATCTGCCAAACGGTATTGACGATCGTGATGGGAATGGTGAGCTTGGTATTACTTTAGGCACTGTTGGCGCGAGATTGACTTATCTGCATGATGTCACCTCAGAACATAATGGCTACGAAGTTCAATTGCATCTCGGTCGGACGCTAGAAACTTGGTTACCACCGTTTACCCTCACCCCCTTTCTAGAAGTCGATTACCGAGATAAAAAACTCTCTAACCATCTGTACAGTGTTTCAGCACAAGAAGCGACAGCATCAGGACTAAAAGAATTTAAGGCCGATTCTACTTTTGTTTATCAAGCCGGAGTTATTGGTTTGTATGAGTTCACACCATCTTGGATAGGCATTACAAAGGCTGAATTCATTCATCATGATAGTGAGAGTCCTTTGATTCAGCGTGATGTCGGTTGGTCATTTGAGCTCGGGCTGACGTATCGTTTTGCAGGGCTATAAGTAGACAAAAGCCTGCGATAAACGCAGGCTTTGATTGAGCTGAGTGAAGCTTCTAGTTAAGGCGTGTAGTACGTTGCCGCACCTGGACCTACTGGTAGACCGAATACGAATACCCATAGGTAGAATAGAATGCTCCAGCCAACAATGAAGACAATTGAGTAAGGTAGCATGGTAGCAATCAACGTACCGATACCTAAGTTCTTCATGTAGCGTGTGGCTACCGCGAGGATAAGACCGAAGTAGCTCATCATCGGTGTAATGATGTTCGTTGTTGAGTCACCAATACGGTAAGCCGCTTGAATAGTTTCAGGTGCGTAGCCCACCAGCATCAACATAGGTACGAAGATTGGCGCTGTTACTGCCCACTGTGCTGATGCCGAACCAATCATCAAATTGATGAAGCCACACATTAGGATGAAGGCGAAGAACAACATTGGACCAGTTAGACCAATTTCCTGCAGGAAGCTTGCGCCCGCAACCGCAAATACCTGACCGAAGTTTGTCCACTTGAAGAAAGCAACAAATTGAGCTGCGAAGAATACCAAAACAATGTACATACCCATTGAAGACATTGACTTCGACATTGCATCAATCACATCGCGATCATTTTTCATGGTGCCTACAACGCGACCATAAACAAAGCCTGGTACTGCAAAGAAAACAAAGATAAACGCAACAATACTCTTTAGGAATGGAGAGCCCGCAACCGTACCTGCATCAGAACGCAGAACACCATCAGCCGGAACGATAGTCCATGCCAGTAGTGCAGAAACGACCAATACTGCGATACCCGCCAGCTTAAGACCTTTCTTCTCGACGTCAGTCAAACCACCCATTTTATCTTGAGATAGGTCTTCTGCCGCTTCTTCATCATTGTATTTGCCAAGTTTTGGCTCAACGATTTTTTCAGTTACAAATGCGCCTGTAATCGCGATGAAGAAGGTAGAAACAAACATGAAGTACCAGTTTACTTCTGGACCAACGGTGTAAGTTGGGTCAATCATCTGCGCTGCTGTTTCAGTAATACCAGACAACAGAGGGTCAACCGTACCGATAAGTAGGTTGGCAGAATAGCCGCCAGATACACCAGCAAACGCAGCGGCTAGGCCAGCAAGTGGATGACGACCTAAAGAGTGGAACAGCATCGCCGCTAGTGGAATCAGTACCACGTAGCCAAGCTCAGAAGCCGTGTTTGAAATGATACCAGCGAAAACAACCGTTACTGTAACCATGCGCTGAGATGCGCCCATTACAAGACCGCGCATTGCAGCAGAAAGTAGACCAGAATGTTCTGCAATGGCAACACCAAGCATCGCAACCAGTACGGTACCTAACGGTGCGAAGCCTACGAAGTTTTTCACTAGGTTAGTTACAATCAGTTGTAAACCTTCAGCATTTAGCAAACTTACAACTTGGATCATGCCATCTGCAGCGCGACCCGGAGCACCTTCAGGGCGAGGATCAACAACGGAAACTTCAAAGTAACCAGCAATGCCGGACATAACTAGGATTGCAAGACAGAAAATGGCGAAAAGAGTGATTGGGTGGGGTAATAGGTTCCCCAAATATTCAACTGTATCTAAGAAGCGCGTAAATAGTGGCTTCTTTGGCGAGTTTTGTTTCATTGAAGCAGATGAACTCATCTGTTCCCTCCTTGTATTTATTCCTGCGCGTTTGTGACAAAAATGTCACAAAGCTTGCGCAGGGTACTCGACACAAGGGTTAAGTGAAAGTTCAAAACGTTACAGAATGTAACCAATAGTCGAACTTATGACCTATAATCGATAAAAATATAGTTATATCACCCACATATAGATCATAAATCAGAATTATAACTCATCACATTCCATAAATTACCACCATATTTATGGTTATTTCTGCACCGCCTTAAAACGTGGATTCGTTTTGCAAATCACGTATAAACGCCCTCTTCTTTTGACGATTTGACAATCAGGATGGCGGTTTTTTGCACTCTTTAATGACTTAACGACTTTCATCTCTTAATCCTTATCTTTGCCAAATTGCCCAAAACGACGATTGAAGTTCGCAATACGACCTTCTGCTTGTACTACACGTTGCTTCCCGGTATAGAACGGATGAGACGCAGACGATACATCGAGTGTGAAATATGGGTAAGTTTTGCCATCTTTCCATTCAATCGTTCGGTCGGTTTGCAACGTTGAACCCACAACAAAATATTCATCTACGCTAGTATCATGAAATACCACAGGTCGATATTCAGGATGGATACCTGGTTTCATATAACTTGTCCTTTTGATTAACTGTTATGTTATAACATTTTAATTAATAATCATTCTCAACAAGAAAAGCAAGCAAAATTTGTGATACTTTGCTCTTTAAACCCCAGTTAAAGATCCTACTCATGTATTCCATTGAGCCGATTGGCATTATCGAAAGCCCTTATAAAGAGAAATTCGCCGTTCCTCGCCAGCCTCGTTTAGTACCCGCAGCACGCTCGCGCGTTAAACTACAAGGTGCGGCAAATAGCCCCGAAGCCGTGCGTGGATTAGAGCAATTTTCTCACGTATGGTTACTGTTTTTGTTTGATCAGAATTTAGAAGCAGGATGGAAGCCGACGGTACGTCCCCCTCGTTTGGGCGGAAACGAACGTATTGGCGTGTTTGCTTCACGTTCTACCTTCAGACCCAACGGTATCGGCATGTCCGCAGTGGAGGTCAAAGGTATCAGTAAGAAAGGCGACCAGGTCTATTTAGATCTTGGTAACGTAGACCTAGTCGATGGCACACCAATTATCGATATTAAGCCATATATCCCTTACTCGGATTCGATTACAGAAGCACTGGGGGGTTACGCAGAAGAAGAGCCTGAAACATCTCAGGTAGACTTCTCTTCCATTGCACTGGAAACACTCGAAAAGCGTAACGATACTGGGTATGTGAAAACAGTTCTCGAGCAAGTTCTGGCACAAGATCCTCGTCCGGCTTACAAGAAAAACAAGCCTGACAGCAAGGAATATGCGGTAAATTTGTTCGATTTAAACGTCAAGTTCACGGTTAGCGATAACTTAATAACAGTTACTGCGATTGAAAGCTTTTGACAAAGGCATTTGGCTGATATTATAAGCGGCTAACCATTTTCCCCTCGTGGGACCTTCATACTCCTGCCCATTCTGGCTTGAGTATCTAACTTTAATAAACGGATAAATTTAATGCGTACCAGTAATTATCTTCTTTCTACTCTGAAGGAGACTCCAAACGACGCAGAAGTAGTGAGCCACCAGCTCATGCTACGCGCGGGTATGATCCGTAAGCTGGCTTCAGGTCTTTATACCTGGCTGCCTACTGGTCTACGTGTGCTGCGTAAAGTCGAAAACATCGTTCGTCAAGAAATCGACAATGCAGGTGCAGTCGAAACTTTGATGCCCGTTGTTCAGCCGTTTGAACTATGGGAAGAGACAGGTCGTTCTGAGAAGATGGGTCCTGAGCTACTTCGCTTTACTGACCGTCATACTCGTCCGTTTGTTCTTAGCCCTACAGCTGAAGAAGTGATCACTAGCCTTGTGCGTAACGAAGTGAGCTCTTACAAACAGCTTCCGCTAAACCTGTACCAAATCCAGACTAAATTCCGTGATGAACGTCGTCCACGTTTCGGCGTAATGCGTGCACGTGAATTCTGCATGATGGATGCATACAGCTTCGACATCGACAAAGAAGGTCTAGAGAAATCTTACCAAGCGATGCACGATGCTTACTGTAAAGCATTCGATCGCATGGGTCTTGAGTACCGTCCAGTACTTGCTGACTCTGGCGCTATCGGTGGTAGCGGCTCTCAAGAGTTCCACGTACTTGCTGAAAGCGGCGAAGACCTAATCGCATTCTCTACTGAGTCTGATTACGCAGCGAACATTGAAAAAGCAGAAGCAGCAGCGCCTGCGGGTGATCGCGCAGAGCCAACTCAAGAGATGACACTGGTTGATACACCAAACGCGAAAACAATCGCTGAACTTGTAGAGCAGCACGGTCTACCAATCGAGAAGACGGTTAAAACTCTATTCGTGAAAGCGTCTGACGAAGTTGATGCTGACATCATCGCTCTTATCGTTCGTGGTGACCACGAGCTAAACGAAGTGAAAGCAGAAAACCTACCTCAAGTTGCTTCTCCACTAGAGATGGCATCAGAAGAGGAAATGCGTGCACTTATCGGTGCTGGCGCTGGTTCTCTAGGCCCTGTAGGTCTTAAGCTACCATTCATCGTTGACCGCTCTGTTGCAGTAATGAGTGACTTCGGCGCGGGTGCAAACATCGACGGCAAACACTACTTCGGTATCAACTGGGGTCGTGACGTTGAACTAGGTCAAGTTGAAGATCTGCGTAACGTAGTAGAAGGCGATCCAAGCCCATGTGGTCAAGGTACGCTAATGCTTAAGCGTGGTATCGAAGTTGGTCACATCTTCCAACTAGGTAATGTTTACTCAGAAGCAATGAACTGTGGTGTTCTTGGTCCTGACGGTAAAAACGTAATCCTAGAAATGGGTTGCTATGGTATCGGTGTTTCACGTGTTGTTGCTTCTGCAATTGAGCAAAACCACGACAAATACGGCATCATTTGGCCAGACGCACTAGCGCCTTTCCAAATAGCTATCGTTCCTATGAACATGCACAAGTCTGAAGAAGTGAAAGAAGCGGCTGAGAAGCTGTACGCTGAACTGACGGCTATGGGTATCGAAGTACTATTCGATGACCGTAAAGAGCGCCCAGGCGTAATGTTCTCTGATATGGAACTTATCGGTATTCCTCACACTATCGTGATCGGCGATCGTTCAATGAAAGAAGGCAACTTCGAGTATAAGAACCGCCGCACTGGTGAGAAAACCGCAGTTGCAATGGCAGACATCGTTGAGCACGTTAAAGCTCAACTTCAATAAGCTGCACTAAGCACATTGTGCTAAATAGATAGCGATGAAAAGGGTTGGCTTCGGTCAGCCCTTTTTTACGTCTGTTTTTATGGGTATAGACCCTCTCTGATATTTGCGTTGTTAATCTTTGGTTCAGATTCATCACCTTACACTGGATTTAATCTAGTAAGGAGGTCACTCATGGATCTAAAAAGTCTTCTTAACCAAGCGCTCAAATCAGACCTACTCAAGCAAGGCGCCGATGCTCTTGGTAAACAAACTAACAATATCAAATCTTCATCGAGCTCTAACCAACTGAAAACACTTGGTGCGGGCGCAATTGGTGGCGGTCTTATCGGCATGCTAATGGGCTCTAAGAAAAGCAAAAAGATAGCGAAGAAAGTGGGCACTGGAGCTCTAAAAGTCGGTGGCGCAGCGGCGTTAGGTGCTTTGGCTTACAAAGTCTACAACGATTGGCAAGCGAAGCAGGATACGCAAGGCGTCAACGAAACCTTCGATCCTGATGACAACAAACACGCGAAACTGATCCTTAAAGCCATGATTGGTGCAGCCAAAGCTGATGGTCATGTCGATGAACAAGAAATGGCTCGTATCGAACAAGCCCTGACAGAAATGGGCGCGGACGAACACGTAAGACAACTGGTTCATCAAGAACTTCACAAGCCTCTTGATCCTGCAGAAATTGCGCGCTTGGCAACATCACCGCAACAAGCATCAGAAATTTATCTCGCGTCATTGATTGTGGCAGATGAACAAAACTTTATGGAAAAAGCCTACTTACAAGAGCTTGCGAAGCAGCTCAATCTTTCTCCAGAAGTCACACTTCAATTGGAAGCACAATTACAGTGATGAATGTTTGCTCAAGTTGTCTGTGAATTTGAGCCAAAACAATTCTCTGCTTTGAGTTTCAAAACGGCTATGTGTATATTTGAGAGCAGTTATCATTTATTAAGGATTTAGCCATGCAAGTATACGGCTGTTGTGATTTGGTTCGTGAGCTTTACGCTCAAATTGGTAGTGGCGACCAAGCTTACGTTCCTCAAGCAATCTCATGTGCAGTAAGAGCACTAAATGATGTTGCTGCTGACGAGTCTTTACCAAAAGACGTTCGTGATAAAGCAGCATTTGCTGCAGCAAACCTACTGATCTCTGATTTCGAGGATAAGTAATGAATCTAACGAACTTCGAATCCATGGATCCAATCATGCTGATGAGCATCGTCAACATGAAGCTGCGTGATGACTTTGGTGGTGATCTGGATAAGTTGGTTGCATTCTTTGATATCGACCGAGCAGCACTTGAAGCAAAACTAGCTACGGCGGGCTTTGACTTTCTGCCTGACGCTGGTCAGTTCCGTTAATCGCTAACCAATACGGACAACGTAAGCAACGAATAGAAAAAAGGGCTTGATGCATTCATCAAGCCCTTTTCTTTTGTGCTTTGCGTAAGCTGATTAGCCGAACGAAGCCCAGATAACTGTCGCGACCAGAATCGGACAAACAAACTTCACGTATGCCGGCCACAGCTTACCAAACCAACCTTGAGTGAACTCCGGACAGCCTTGCTCAAGTTCTTTAATCTTCGAGTGACGGTTCCATACCCAACCACCAAATAAACAGAACAATAACGCCGCCATAGGCTGTAAGTATTGCGTTGCGATAGTCGCAACCATGCCAAACAGAGCACCAAAGTTAAATACGATAACCACACTAAATAGCGCAATCAGACCACCTAAAACCCAACTCGTCGTGCTACGTTTGGTGTTAAATCGCTCACCCACCAATGCCACTGGGCATTCAAGCATCGAGATAGATGATGTCAGTGCCGCAATCGTCAGCAATAAAAAGAAGACGATTGAGAACAGTTGACCAAGCAAACCTAAGCTATCAAACATCAATGGCAGAACAGTAAATACCAGCGTATCAGAACTCAATAGCGAACCATCTTCTGCGTAGATTTGAACGCCTTTTTGCATCGCAACGAACATCGCAGGCATCACCACGAGACCCGCAATAAAGGCAACCGCGGTGTCTACCATGGTTACGTTCATTGCCATCTTCGGTAGGTTCTCTTTCTTGCTTAAGTAAGAGCCGTAAATAAGCATCGAGCAGCCACCAATGGTCAGAGAGAAGAAGCCCTGTCCCATTGCTGCAAGAATAAGCTTGCGATCCCATACTTTCTCGAAATCAGGCACTAGGTAGTGCTTCAAACCTTCCATCGCACCGTTTTGCGTCATGATGTAGATGAACAGCAGACCAAATAGAACAAACAGTGCAGGCATTAGTCGTGTAGACCATTTCTCAATGCCTTGCTTCACGCCGCCTTGTACGATCAAAATGGTTAATACATAAAATGTAATCGTACCAAACAAATTGCGCTCAACACTGAAGCCTTTCAACCATTGTGTTGCTGCCTCCATGCCCATAATGTCGGTAATAGCCCCCAACATAAAGCAAATCAACCAGCCGCCAACAATCGAGTAGAATGCCAAAACAGCACTTGGCACACTCAGACCAATCCAACCAACAAGACCACCAAGCTTTTTGCCTATTGGGTTGCCTGTTAGAGAGCGCATACTATCAACTGGGTTGGCTTGACCATGACGACCGATCGCCATTTCAACCACCAGCATTGGAAATGCAACGATAAGAATCATCACCAAGTAAACCAACAAGAAGGCACCACCACCGTTACTTGCTGCTTGAGTAGGAAAACCCCAAATGTTACCTAGACCCACCGCAGCACCAGCTGCCGCTAAAATGAATCCAAGACGAGAGCCAAAATGCTCACGAGGCTGAGAAGAAGTTTGTTGTGTCATACCACTCACACAAAATATCAATGAACTAGCTGACTAGTACACTATAGCAATATCGTCTACTCAACAAGAGTGATTAGGTTAATTACTCGACAATCGGATCAATTAGCAGACATTCAGTTTGTAAATTTCCACGTACATCTCATATTCACCACGTATCCGTTTTTGTCCTTTTGATGAATTTATAAATCAGCGTGAAGTGAGCCGAAAAATAATGAGTCGGTTTGTAAAGCATGAATAGTTCAGCGTGATTTCGTGTTGAAAAGTGAAACATAACGCTTCGATTTTCTCTCCTGAGGTCTATTTATCAACTAGTTATCTAACTATATCTGTTCATGTTCTTGCGAACATCGAGTAACTCAAGGAGAGAAAAATGAAGTTCACTCTACTGCATGGTGCAGTGATAGCGACCCTTAGTGTTAGCTATCAAGCTCAAGCCTACAATTGCCAAACTTTACCTGTATGGGATAACACAACGGTTTATAACTCCGGTGACCAAGTGCAAACCAAAGGGGCTGCGTATGAAGCGGCGTACTGGACACAAGGTAATGATCCGGTAAACAATTCAGGTCCATGGGAGGCTTGGAAAGGTCTTGGTCAATGTGATGGTGGCAGTACAAACCTACCTCCTACGGTGTCCTTCTCTTCTCCCGCGAATAATGCGCAAATCCCAGAAGGCAGCGTGATCACCTTATTAGCCAATGCCGCAGATGAAGATGGTCAAGTCGCTCAAGTTGAATTTCTTGCCGGGAACCAAACCGTAGCTATTGTAACCCAATCCCCGTTTCAAGCTGACTGGACAGCATTGGAGGGGGTCTCTCAGTTAACGGCGATCGCAACCGACAATGAAGGTGCCGTAACCACAACCAATGTGTCTATCTTCGTTCAACCACAAACCGAACTACCACCGCCAGTCGTTTCTCTAACGAACCCAACAGGCACAGAAACACCAAGTGTAGGTGACACTATTTCGGTAACCGCCGATGCAGCAGACAGCGATGGTTTAATCACCCAAGTTGAGTTCTTCATAAACAACCAATCGGTTGCCGTCGATACCACTGCACCGTACGAATACGTCTGGACTGCAGCAGTTGGAACTCATACCTTTAAAGCGCAAGCAACCGACGATTCAAACCTATCGACCATGAGTCAAGAAGTCTCACTCGTCGTGAGTGACTCCAACTCTGGTGGTTGTGCAGACGCCGTGCCTTATGTTGCCGGTAACCGCTATGAAGTCGGTACACTAGTCTCTAACCTCAACCAGAAATACCGCTGTGATGTTGCAGGTTGGTGTTCTTCTGATGCATCCTGGGCTTATGAACCGGGTGAAGGTTTGTACTGGCAAGATGCGTGGACTGGCTTAGGAGCCTGCTCAACGCCGCCTCAAGTTGCTATTACCGCACCAAGTGAAGGTCAAGTCTTACTTGCTGGTAGCAATGTTGAGATCTCAGCAGATGCCAGTGATGCAGATGGTAACGTGAGTCAAGTTGAGTTCTTTTCTAATAGCACCAGCTTAGGCGTGGTCGCTCAAGCCCCATATTCCGTTTTATGGAATGCAACGCTAGTTGGCACAAATCAACTTAAAGCCGTTGCAACAGACAACGATAATAATATTTCCGAGTCTGTTGTTAACGTGACAGTGAGTGACCAAGACTTGGTGATTTCATTGACGTCACCGAGTGCAGGTCAAACCGTAGGTTTAGGTAAAAATCTCGTCCTAAGCGCGGATGCAACCTCATTAACCTCCGGCGTTAAACACGTCGATTTTATGGTGAACGGAGCAATTGTCGCAACAGACACGACGGCACCTTACTCGACGAACTGGACACCAGCCGCGATAGGCAACTTTACGGTAAGCGCTCAAGCCACCGACCTTTCAGGCACAACAGCACTCTCTGATGCCGCTTCAATTACCGTGGTCGAGAAAACCGAGAAACGCCACAAGTTGATTGGTTACTGGCACAACTTCGTGAACGGCGCAGGCTGCCCTATCCGCTTAGCTGATATGTCTGATGCATGGGATGTGATTGATATTGCCTTTGCAGAAAATGACCGCAACAGCGATGGTACCGTACATTTCAACTTGTACTCTGGAGACATCTATAGTGATTGTCCTGCATTAGATCCAACCCAGTTCAAACAAGACATGGCTGCATTGCAAGCCAAAGGTAAGAAGTTTGTTCTATCTCTTGGTGGCGCTGAAGGTACGATTACACTGAACACCGACCAAGATGAAGCAAACTTTGTATCGAGCCTGACCGCACTGATTGCCGAATGGGGCTTCGATGGTTTGGATGTGGATCTAGAAAGTGGTTCTAACCTACTGCATGGTTCGCAAATCCAAGCGCGTTTAGGCCGAGCTTTGTTGCAAATTGAACAGAACATGGGCGGCGATATGTACCTCACCATGGCACCAGAACACCCTTACGTGCAAGGTGGCTATGTGGCTTACAGCGGCATCTGGGGCGCATACATTCCAGTGATCAATGAGACACGCAGCACGCTCGACCTACTACACGTACAGTTGTACAACAATGGTGGTTTGCCAAACCCTTACTTACCAGGATCGGCACCAGAAGGCTCAGTGGATATGATGGTGGCGCAATCTAAGATGTTGATTGAAGGCTTTGAATTAGCAGATGGCACCATGTTTGAGCCACTGCGTGATGACCAAGTCGCGATTGGCTTGCCATCGGGACCGAGCTCAGCTAACTCTGGTCAAGCACCAACACAGAACATCCTTGATGCGTTAGATTGCTTAACCAAGGGCACTTCATGTGGCACAGTGAAACCAGCGTTCAACTACCCGAACTACGCTGGTGTGATGACATGGTCAATCAATTGGGATGAGCACGATGGCTTTAACTTCTCAAAACCAGTGGGTGACAAGTTAACTCAAATGAATGCTGAATAACTCGAATAGATACTGAATAGTACCCATGTAAAAAGAGCGCCGATAATAGGCGCTCTTTGTTGTTTCTGCTTCGCAAATTAAATCGTGAAGACTTGATAGTCTTTTAGCTCTGGAATTTTCTTCAGCAGATCCTGTTCTTCACCAGCCATATCATCCAGTGATTCACACAAATCTTCCGCTTGTTTCTCTACGTCTTTCGAGTGCTCTGCTAGGCGTTCTTGTACCTTAGCTTGCAGTTCTGTCATGCTTTCAGACAGTGCAGTTAAATTCAAACCACCATCTTCTTTCATCTTGGCAGACAACGCATCAAAAGCGCTGGCTAGGAATTCTTTGTTGAAAATTTCTTGTGCCTTCTCGAAGTCCTTTGACCACGATTCTGTCATCGACTCAAAGCTGTCAGCAGGCAGAATAAAATCACCATCTTTGTAGTAACGCGCTTCCACATCTGCGAAGAAGTCCTTTATCGCGACTTTAACATTATCAAACGAGTCTGGCGCATCAAGACTGACCGCAATGTCATCAATAATGTCGTTCGCTAATGCTAAGCCATCACTTGCCAGTTGTTTTGCTTGGGGAATATAAGCATTCATCTTCTCGCGGTAATTCTCGATTGCCGCTTTCTGATCATCATCAAGCTCAATCAGTTCGCCTTTAATGAACAGGTTATTGTTTTCGTCGACAACCGCTTTTTCACCATTGGTATGTACGATTTCTAAGTTCTGACCATCCATACGAACTTCGTTGTTAATATCGACGCGACACTGGGCTGCATAGCCACTGGCGCTGATGGTCAACAATGAGAGTGTGAGCAGTTTCTTCATTACTTTCTCTTTTTTCATGATTATTCCGCTTAACTATAACAACCAACTATGGATACGATGTCAGCAAATCGTCACGACTTCATAACAATTTGTTTTATCGCCAATTTTCACATCAATCTCTTCCCCTTCTTCTCTGCCAATCAAAGCACGACCAAGGGGAGATTTTGGAGTAAGTACAAATACCTCTTTGCCTTGCCATTTAACAGTCAGTCCACCAGAGCAAGGACCGATAAAAAAGTTTTTTTCAACATCGTTCTCGTCGACTAATTCCACATAAGCACCAACCGCGATACGAGCATCGACAAAGTCACGTAGGACAAGAGCACGGTACTGACGAAGCTCTTCTTCACTTTCTTGCACACGCATCGCTTGCCCGTGCGCCAGATACGAAGCTTCAAGTGCTAGGGTGTCGTACTTGTGCTCTGGCACTGTTTCTTCATCGGTCGCGGCGTCAATGGCTCTTTGTGTCGAGGCGTGAGCAACGTGCAATTTATCTTCAAGTTGTTGAATGATTATTTGGACTAAATCAGCTTTGTTCATACTTTTAGGGCGCGCGTTAGGCACTCAGGGTGTGTTAATGTAACCCAGTTTATCATCAAACCAAGGTTTCCCTATTATGCAAAGTGCCTCGCTTCAGCAAACGCTTCAATCTGTGTTCGGATTTGACTCATTAAGACCCGGTCAACAGCCGGTGATTGAAGCAGTAATGAACGGACACTCGGCAGCAGCCATCTTTCCGACTGGTTCGGGGAAATCACTTTGCTACCAACTTCCTGCAACCCAGTTACCACACCTAACACTGGTGATTTCACCACTTCTTGCTCTGATGAAAGATCAGCTCGGTTTCCTGCAAAGTAAAGGCATAGCTGCGGCATCTATCGACAGTAGCCAAAGCCGAGAAGAAGCGCAGCAAGTTATGGCTGGCGTGAAGAATGGGCAGATTAAGATTTTGATGATTTCGGTAGAGCGGCTCAAGAACGAACGTTTTCGTGAATTCATTCGTCAGATTCCGCTCTCTTTGATGGTGGTCGATGAAGCACACTGTATCTCGGAATGGGGTCATAACTTCCGTCCTGACTACCTTAAACTGCCACAATACCAACGTGAACTGAATATCCCTCAAACGCTCTTGCTAACCGCAACGGCAACGCCAGCGGTTATCGAGGACATGCAAAACAAGTTTAATATCGCTGGTGAGAACATTACGGTTACTGGCTTCTATCGTCCTAATCTCGATATTTCTGTGGTGCCTTGCGACGAAGAAAATAAGCAAACGCAACTGAATGACATCATTGCTGCAACACCTAAACTACCGAGCATCGTGTATGTCACTCAGCAACAGACCGCTGAGCAAGTTGCCAGCTCTCTTATCCGTTTAGGCATCAATGCTCACGCTTATCATGCGGGTATGAAGAGCGACATTCGTGAGAAAATTCAACAACAGTTTATGGACTCGCAAATCGACTGCATTGTCGCAACAATCGCATTTGGGATGGGGGTAGATAAATCTGATATTCGCCGTGTTATTCACTTCGATTTACCAAAATCTATCGAAAACTACGCACAAGAAATTGGGCGCGCCGGACGTGATGGACAGCGTTCGGAGTGTATTCTTTTGGGCAATACCTCCGGCTTAACGGTATTAGAGAACTTTGTTTACGGTGACACGCCAGAGCCAAGCTCAATCAATTATGTACTGGAGCAAATTCGCGAGAACACTCCGCAGTGGGAGGTGATGGCGTTGCGATTGTCTCGCGACAGCAACATTCGCCAACTTCCGCTAAAAACCTTATTAGTTTACCTAGAACTGGCAAAAGTAATTGAAGCCAAATACAGTTATTTCGCAGAATATCGCTTCAAGTTTTTACAAGAACAAAGTTTCATCCTCAATCAGTTCCAAGGCGAGAGACGTCAGTTTGTTGAAGCCATTTTTGCTTGTTCAACCAAAGCCAAAGTATGGTGCCAAGTGGATTTAGAAGCATTATGGATGAACTATCAGTCTGAGCGCAGCCGTGTAGTTGCGGCGCTAGATTACTTCCACCAAAATGGCTGGATTGAATTAGAAAGCAAACAGCTTACGGATGTGTACTCGGTTCTCCCTGCCACTCAAAGCCAAGAAGCTATCTCTCAGCATTTAATTGAGTTGTTCCAATCCAAAGAACACAAGGACATTGAACGAATTCATACTATGTTGAGTCTGTTCCAATCGTCAGACTGTTTAAGTCACCAACTGGCGCAGTACTTTGCCGATCACGATGCTCCAACTCAATGTGGTCACTGTTCAGTGTGTCGTGGACAAGTCGCATCTTTTCCTCAACCACAACAAACACAACCTGAATTGGCACACCTATCCACTTGGGTTGATGAATTTGTCCAGCTTTCACCAACGGCGATTAGCAATGCAGCTGTCGCACGCTTCTTATGTGGAATTAGCACACCAATTATCACGCAACTGAAAGCGAGCAAGTTACGCGGTTATGGGTCAATGGCAAATGTTTCTTTTGAACAAGTACTAAAGCAGGTTGAATTAGCGCGAGCTTAGAAGAAACTCAATTGACGCGCTTGTTGCTCAGGCTTGAGCATCACACTTAAGCCTAATAAGCGTATCTCTCGACCATTTTGGCGCTTGAGTATATCTCTTAACAGTTCTTTAAAGTCATCGAGCTCTAACTGAGGGTGGATGTGCTCAATCGTCGTGAGTTGAAAATCGGCAAATTTGAGTTTAATACCCTGTTTGATAATAGACTTATCTGGACTGGCTTTTTCCAAACGTTTCTCTAGTTCAGGGTAGAGCTTGTCTTCAATCACCTGCCAGCATTCATCGTAAGTCACAATGTTTTCGCTAAAGGTGCGCTCGACCCCAACCGACTTACGTTCACGCTCAACCACCACTTCACGATCGTCGATGCCATGACTACGTTTCCAAAGCGAAGCACCTTGGCGTCCAAATTGACGTAGCAGCTCACGATAGTCGCTGTTTTTGATATCCTCACATAGGTAAAAGCCCGCTTGATGTAGCTTCTCCAAGCTCACTTTACCAACTCCTGGAATCTTTTCTAACGGCAGTTTGTCTACGACTTCTTGAACCTTTTCTGGCGGAATAACAAATTGTCCATTGGGTTTATTCATGTCTGAAGCCACTTTGGCAAGAAACTTAATCGGTGCAATACCTGCCGATGCAGTAAGTCCAAGCTCATTCCAGATATCATTGCGGATCGATTCTGCGATTAAGGTTGCAGAACCCCGACAAGCAGTCGAGTCAGTCACATCAAGATACGCCTCATCAAGTGATAGTGGCTCGATAAGTGGCGTGTATCGCTCGAAAATGGTACGGATCTGTTGGGATACTTGTTTGTATACGTGCATTCGTCCCGGGACGACGAGCAAATGGGGGCAAAGTTGAAGCGCTCTGGCTGTTGGCATCGCACTGCGCACACCGAATTTACGCGCTTCATAGTTACAGGTGCTGATCACGCCGCGTTGTTTCTCATGACCGCCAACGGCAAGCGCAATACCACGACAACTGGGGTTGTCACGCATCTCGACCGCTGCATAAAAGCAATCCATATCAACGTGAATTATTTTTCTGACTCGCTCAATCACGTTCCGCACACAAATAAACACTGTTTAAAAAAACAGTATAGCTGTAAATACACGTATTGGAAATAGTGTTATCTGGAGTCAGGTAGCAACAATTTTTCATGGCATTAAAGTGACATTTCATTATTATTGACTTCTATAACACTAAAGTTGATTTATATACGAAAGTAGGGAAACTTTTTGAGTAATAAAATACTGGTCGTCGAAGACAGTCGCGCCTTTAATAACTACTTACAACAAATCTTAAATCAGGCGGGTTATGAAGTACTTGCTGCCGAAAGCTATGCGGAAGCACAATCTATTTTAACGTCTCAGCCTGAGCTTCTCTGTGCAGTTTTAGATTACTGCTTACCGGATGCGCAGGACGGTGAGATCATCGATTTAGTCCTTTCTCACCAACAAAAAGTCATCGTGCTTACGGCGATGTTGCAAGATGATGCTCGTGAAAAGATGCTGGCAAAAGGCGTACTCGATTACATCTTAAAAGACAGCATGGCCTCCGTTTCTTACCTTCTTCCTCTGATTAAACGCCTGACCAACAACCAGCAACACAAATGTCTGGTTGTTGATGACTCAATGACGGTTCGCCGCCATGTCGTACAATTACTTGAGCATCAATACATCCAGACATTGCAAGCCGAGAATGGTCAACAAGCAATCGAAGTTATTGAACAAAATCCAGATATTACCTTGGTTCTGACCGACCATGATATGCCAATCAAAGATGGCATCACTATGATCCGAGAGCTTCGCCAAAAGCTCGATAAAAACCAATTGGCGATCCTTGGGATCTCTGGAAGTGATGACCACTCAATGACAGCGCGCTTTCTAAAAGCGGGAGCAAACGACTTTCTGTACAAGCCTTTTAATCAAGAGGAGTTCTTTTGTCGGGTCCATCAAATCTTGGATATGAAAGAAGCCACAACAGATTTATTTAGAATGGCGAACCAAGATTCACTCACTGGCTTATGGAACCGTCGCTTTCTATTTGGGCAAACATGTGACAGCGATGAGCAACGCAATATTGCTATGCTAGATATCGATTTCTTTAAGAAAGTGAATGATAACTATGGTCATGATGGGGGCGATGCTGCACTTGTTATGGTCGCCAATATATTAAAAATCTATTTTCCTGATGATGTGATTGCACGATTCGGGGGTGAAGAGTTTTGCATCCAAGCCTACGGCAGCTACGACGACTTTGTGACACGTTTAGAGCAAATGCGTCAACGCGTAGAGAAAACTCCGATTCCTTATCAAGATGACCAGATTCAAGTAACCATCAGCGTCGGTGTTTCAAACATCAAGGGCAATTTAGATCAGCAAATTAAAGTCGCGGATGACCGTTTGTATCAAGCGAAAGGAAACGGGCGGAATCAAACCGTATCTCAGTAGACGGCACTTAATGTCACCAACCTAATTCAATATTCAAACAGAAACCAAAGCCGAAAAAACAAAACCCAGCCATTGGCTGGGTTTTATCATTCTTATTATCGCATATTAAGCAATGCGATCTTTTTCCCATGCAGCAAGCTTCTCAGCGCGGGCTGCTTCACGTGCTTCACGCTTCTTACGTGCATCACATGGTTCTGGGCAGTTACATACTTTCTCAATACCAACCGCACCCAGACCGCCACAGCTGCCTTTCACGACCTTCTTTTGGAAGATGTAACCAACTGCCATCGCTGCAATTACCGCAACAAAGACAGCAAAAGTAATTAGAAATGTACTCATAAGGACATGCTCACTTCTGTTGTTATTTCTTCATGAACGGCTTGTATGCTTCCGAAGCCAGCTCTTTAAAACCATCATCCGTTTTCACAATCATGAAAACAGGAATATTATTCTCATTTGCGATTTCCATGCCTTTGTCTTCACCTAGCACCATAAGACCAGTTGCAAGACCATCAGCTGTCATCGACGATTTATCCAGTACCGTTACAGACACCACCTTATGATGGATTGGTTTGCCCGTATGCGGGTTAATGATATGAGAGTATCGCACACCATTGCTCTCAAAGTAATTACGATAGTCACCGCTTGTTGCAATTGCCATGTCACCTGGTTCAATAATCTCTTGAATTGAACGCTCATCAACGGTTGGTTTTTCAATCGCAATACGCCATGGCACACCTTCACGGTTTATGCCTTTCAAACGCATTTCACCGCCAACTTCCACCATGTAGTTATGAATGCCTTCTGATTGCAGGTAATCTGCCACAACATCCACACCCCAACCTTTGGCAATCGTCGATAAGTCAACGTACAAGTTTGGAATATCTTTCGACAGCTTGTTACCTTCAACAGAAAGGTGATGGATACCAGTATTCGCTTTACGAGCTGCTAGCTCTTCATCTGTTGGAACCACATCTGGGCGCGCTTCTGGACCAAAGCCCCATAGGTTCACTAGTGGACCTACGGTTACGTCTAATGCACCTAGAGTAAGACCGTTCAAGCGAATCGCTTCTTTCACTACCGTTGCTGTTTGTGGCGATACTTCAAATGGCTCGCTAGTTTTATGTTGATTAAAACGGCTAAGCTCTGAATCTTCACGGTAAGTCGACATTTGATCGTTCACTTCTTCTAGCAATCGATCGATTTCAGTCTGAAGCGCTTCTGGTGAAGGTAAACCATCTTGCTCGATGTATTTAATGTTGTAAGTAGTCCCCATCGTTGGACCACTTAAATGAATTTGATCCGCAGGCTGCTCACAGCCAGCCAAAACCAATAGAGAAGCGAATGCAACAAGCCACTTTTTCACTTGTTTACTCCTATTATCGTTAAATTGATATGGAAAATGGGTTCTCTTGAGATAAACCGATTTCCTATATCAACTGTTGAATATCATTTTGTTTTTTTTACAAAAAATAATGGCTAGCCCTTATAGAGCTAGCCATAGATTCAATCACTTGGGAGGATTAACCACCGAAGTCATCTAGAAGGATGTTCTCATCCTCTACACCTAGATCTTTTAGCATGCCGATTACAGCAGCGTTCATCATAGGTGGACCACACATGTAGTATTCACAGTCTTCTGGCGCTTCATGATCACGTAGGTAGTTCTCGTAAAGAACATTGTGAATGAAGCCAGTGTAACCATCCCAGTTATCTTCTGGCATAGGGTCAGACAGTGCACAGTGCCATACGAAGTTATCGTTCTCAGCCGCTAGGCCATCGAAGTCTTCTACGTAGAACATTTCACGCTTAGAACGTGCACCGTACCAGAATGACATCTTACGCTTAGAGTGCAGACGTTTTAGCTGGTCGAAGATATGAGAACGCATTGGAGCCATACCTGCACCACCACCAACGAATACCATTTCAGCATCAGTGTCTTTCGCGAAGAACTCACCGAACGGACCTGAAATCGTACACTTGTCGCCTTCTTTTAGAGACCAGATGAACGATGACATGATACCAGGTGGTACATCAGGATTATTAGGCGGCGGCGTAGCGATACGCACGTTCAGCATAATAATACCTTCTTCTTCTGGGTAGTTAGCCATTGAGTAAGCACGGATCGTTTCTTCGTTTACCTTAGACTCGTAACGGAACAAGTTAAATTTGTCCCAATCTTCACGGTACTCTTCAGGTACATCGAAGTCAGCGTACTTAACGTGGTGAGCTGGCGCTTCAATCTGGATGTAACCACCAGCACGGAAAGGTACTGATTCGCCATCTGGAATTTGTAGCTTAAGCTCTTTGATGAATGTCGCTTTGTTATCGTTAGAGATAACTGTACATTCCCACTTCTTAACGCCGAAGATCTCTTCAGGAAGCTCGATGTCCATGTCAGTTTTCATTGCAACCTGACACGCTAGACGCTCACCTTCACGTGCTTCACCTTTAGTAATATGGTCAAGCTCGGTAGGTAGGATGTCACCACCACCTGATTTAACTTTTACGCGACACTGACCACAAGAGCCACCGCCACCACAAGCAGAAGATACGAATACGCCAGCACCAGCTAACGCAGATAGTAGCTTACCACCTGGTTGTGTAACGATCGCCAGTGAAGGGTCATCGTTCACAGAAATTGTAATGTCACCTGTTGGTACAAGCTTAGACTTAGCGAAAAGAATCACTAGTACTAGCGCAAGTACGATCAGAGTAAACATCACTACACCAAGAATAATGTCCATTGACTATTCCTTAATTGTTGCGGTTTACCCGACTTACAGTTGAACACCAGAGAAAGACATAAAGCCTAACGCCATAAGACCTACAGTGATAAACGTGATGCCTAGACCACGTAGACCTGGAGGTACATCTGAGTACTTCATCTTCTCACGGATACCTGCAAGAGCGACGATCGCTAGCATCCAGCCCACACCAGAACCGAAACCGTAAACAACAGATTCAGCAAAGTTGTAGTCACGTTGTACCATGAAAGATACACCACCGAAGATCGCACAGTTTACTGTGATCAGCGGTAGGAAGATGCCTAGCGCGTTGTACAAAGGTGGGAAGAAACGGTCAAGAACCATCTCTAGGATCTGTACAAGTGCTGCGATTACACCGATGAAGGTGATGAAGTTTAGGAAGCTAAGGTCTACGCCCTCAACTAACGCGTTCTCTTTCAGAACTAGGTTGTAAACTAGGTTGTTCACAGGAACCGCGATAGTTAGTACTACCACTACTGCAACACCTAGACCGAAAGAGGTCTTAACTTTCTTAGATACGGCAAGGAAAGTACACATACCTAGGAAGAAAGACAGTGCCATGTTTTCGATGAAAATCGATTTAACTAGCAGACTGATGTAATGTTCCATGACGCCCTTACTCCTTCGCTTCTACTTGTTCTGGTTTCAGAATACGGATTACCCAGATTAGGAAGCCGATTAGGAAGAATGCAGATGGTGCTAGTAGCATCAGACCGTTTGGCTGGTACCAACCACCGTTGCTCACTAGAGGTAGAACTTCCATGCCGAATAGCTTGCCTGAACCGAATAGTTCACGGAAGAAACCTACAGTGATAAGAACGAAGCCGTAACCTAGACCGTTACCGATACCATCAATTAGCGATGGGATTGGCGCAGATTTCATTGCGAATGCTTCAGCACGACCCATTACGATACAGTTCGTGATGATAAGACCTACGAATACAGATAGCTGTTTAGAGATATCGTATAGGTAAGCTTTAAGCACTTGGTCTACCACGATTACTAGCGATGCGATGATTGCCATCTGAACGATGATACGCACACTGTTAGGAATGTGGTTACGGATCAGAGAAACAGAGAAGTTAGACAATGCAGTTACGAAAGTTACCGCTAGTGTCATTACAAATGCTGTTTCTAGTTTAGTTGTTACTGCAAGAGCAGAACATACACCAAGAACCTGCAGCGCGATCGGGTTGTTATCCAACACCGGCGCCATAATGCTCTTTTTAATGTTTTGTGCGCTAGACATTAGTTCAGACCTCCGTCACGAACTTTTGCTAGGAAAGGACCAAAGCCCATGTCACCTAACCAGAAGTCAAATGTACCTTGAACACCGTTACCAGTTAGTGTCGCACCAGATAGGCCATCAACGCCGTGTTCAGAACCTTCTGGAGCACCACCTTTAACAATCTTGATTGCTGGTTTGTGGTTCTCGTCGAATAGTTTCTTACCAACGAATTGAGCACGCCATGCTGGGTTTTCTACTTCACCACCAAGTCCAGGAGTTTCACCTTGCTCGTAGTAAGTAATACCAGACACAGTGTTACCGTCAGTTTCAACCGCAACGAATGCGTACATCATAGACCATAGACCGTTACCGTGAACTGGGATGATAACTTTAGAAATGTCATCACCACTTTTCACTAGGTAAACGATACCTGTGTTAGCACGACGTAGGATCTTAGCTTTGTCTTCATCAGCCGTTAGCTTGATAGACTCAGCAGGATCTTTAGCTGCTTTACGTTGGTCGTAGTTAGCTGCTGTAGAGCCGTCTTCAGCTTTCTCTACAAAATCACCAGTTTTGAAGTCAACTAGACGAGGTTCGATGTACTCAGCAAATAGCTCAGGAACTTTCTTACCTTCAGCGTCGATACCCGCAACTTCGATGATCTTAGATTGCTTATCTAGTACAGCGTTAGCTTTTTGCTGGTCACGCAGACCCACTGCTGCTGTTGATACGATGATTGAACAAACAAGGCTCAACCCGACAACAACACCCAGCGTCTTTTTAATGCTGTCGTTATTACTTGCCATAGCGTGCTAGTCTCCGCTTGATGTTCTTCTCGATAACTACATGGTCGAACAGAGGTGCGAACAGGTTCGCGAATAGAATCGCCAGCATCATACCCTCTGGGTAAGCCGGGTTAACTACACGGATCATCACACACATTGCACCGATTAGGATGCCGTACCACCATTTACCACCGTTAGTAAATGAAGCTGATACTGGGTCAGTTGCCATGAAGAACATACCGAATGCAAAACCACCTAGAACTAGGTGCCAGTGCCATGGCATGTTGAACATTGGGTTGGTGTCAGAACCGATCACGTTGAATAGTGTCGATACTGCGATCATACCGATCATTACACCTGCGATGATGCGCCATGAAGCGATTCGCATGTAAACGATCATCGCTGCACCGATCATTAGAGCAAGCGTTGATACTTCACCAATTGAGCCTGGGATGTTACCGATGAATGCATCCATCCAAGTGATAGGAGCGCCAGTGATGTTGTTGATCAATGCGCCGCTACCGCCGTGAGCCCATTGGCTAAGAGCAGTTGCACCAGAGAAGCCGTCAGCCGCAGTCCATACTACGTCACCCGAGATTTGCGCTGGGTAAGCGAAGAATAGGAAAGCACGACCTGCAAGAGCAGGGTTCAGGAAGTTACGACCTGTACCACCGAAGATCTCTTTAGCAACAACAACACCAAATGTGATACCTAGTGCCGCTTGCCATAAAGGTAGCGTTGGTGGAACGATAAGTGCGAACAGGATAGAAGTTACAAAGAAACCTTCGTTAACTTCGTGCTTACGCACCATACAGAAAAGCACTTCCCAGAAACCACCAACAATAAATACTGTTGCGTAGATTGGTAGGAAGTAAGTCGCACCTAGTAGCATCTTACTGCCAACGCCAGCTTCCGCACCGATGGTGCCACCAAGCATTTCTGTTAGCCAGTAGTGCCAGTTACCTGCGATAACTGTCGCTAGTTGGTCACCAGCGTACATGTGGTTAAGTGCTGCGATAGCTTGACCACCCGCATTGTACATACCCCAGAACATTGCTGGGAATACTGCGAACCAAACCATGATCATGATACGTTTTAAGTCAACGCTATCACGAACGTGCGAGCTACGTTTTGTTACTAGACCTGGCGTGTAGAATAGTGTTGCTGCTGCTTCGTACAGTGCAAACCACTTTTCGTGCTTACCGCCTGGTTCAAAATGATGCTCGATATCCTCAATGAATTTCTTAAGCATGGATTACCCTTCCTTCACGATGGTATCTAGGCATTCACGAAGTAACAGACCGTACTCGTATTTACCAGGACATACAAAGGTACACAATGCTAGATCTTCTTCATCCAGTTCAAGCGCACCAAGTGCTTGAGCACTATCAGTATCGCCTGCACATAGATCACGAAGTAGCAGTGTCGGTTCCATATCAAGCGGCATTACGCGCTCGTAGTTGCCGATTGGAACCATTGCACGGTCACTACCGTTAGTCGTTGTTGTCATGTTGAACAACTGACCTTTGAAGATGTGACCAAGGAAAGATTTCGTGATTGAGAACTTGTTTTTACCAGGTACAGCCCAGCCAAACAGTTCTTTGTCACGACCTTCGCGTAACACAGAAACTTGTTGGTGGTAACGACCTAGGTAGGCATGTGGACCAGACGCTTGAGTACCAGAAAGTACCGAGCCTGAAATCACACGAACTTCACCAGGCATCAACTCGCTGTCAGTTAGGTCTTCAAGAGAAGCACCAACAACTGTACGAAGAAGACGTGGGTTGTTCACAACAGGACCAGCTAGAGACACAACACGATCAGTGTAAAGCTCACCCGTTAGGAAAAGCTGACCGAACGCGATAACGTCTTGGTAGTTGATGCTCCATGCCACATTTTCTGCATTCACTGGGTATAGGAAATGCATGTGGGTGCCAGCAAGACCTGCTGGGTGAGGGCCATCGAAGACGTGTTCTTCTACGTTTGACTGAGAAGAGCGTGGCAAGCTAGTGCCAGACTTACATACGTAAACCTTGCCTTCTGTCAGGGCTGAAAGAATGTCTAGACCGGCAACGAATGCTTCTTGTTGTTCATTGATGATCAACTCAGGCTGTGCTGCTAGTGGATTAGTATCCATTGCAGTTACGAAAATAGCCTTAGTAGCAGACTCGATTGCTGGAACCTTGCTAAACGGACGAGTACGTAAAGCGGTCCAAAGACCAGATTCAACCAATTGAGTCTTGATCACTTCGCGATCTAGACCTGCTAGTTGAGCTGCTTCGAACTTATCAAATGTAACCTGCTCTTCGCCTGCTACTTCAATCACTACTGATTGAAGTACACGCTTAGCGCCACGGTTAATTTCGATCACTTTACCGGCTGCTGGAGCAGTGAACTTCACGCCAGGGTTCTTTTTGTCTTCAAAAAGAACTTGCGCTTTTTTCACTTCATCGCCAACGCGGACATGCATGGTAGGACGCATGCCAACGTACTCTTCGCCAAGCAAGGCGACTTTTTTGATGGTCTTACCATCATTAATCACCTGGGATGGAGCTCCTGCGATAGGAAGATCCAAGCCCTTCTTTATTGTAATCATACGCACTTGCACTACTTTTATCGGGAAAAAGATTCTTTTGATTGCGTAACTTTTAGACACGACATCAGTGTCCGGTTTTGATGTTGTTTAAAACATCAAAATCGCAACATCCTATTAATTATCTCGTCACAAATATTAGGCGAGATTTATCAGGTGCCGTAGTCTAGCATTTTTTAGGAACTTGATGCCATGACCAATCTTAGGAAAGGAGGGTTTATTTCGGTAGAACAAGGTCTAAAAGGTTAAAGAATAGTCATAAGTTTGACCGAACGCACAAATGCCAATTCCCATATATTTGATATGGAATAAAAACATTCATGCTTTGAAACATGCATTAATTTTCATTCATTTGTTGAAACACTGTTAACACTTTTTATAACCTTTATTTGTGCCACATTTTTGTCCCGAAAAGATGTAAAACAAAAAAAGATGGCCGAAACCATCTTTTTAAATCCGTGTTTTAATCGCGCTCTAGCGACCGCCACCCATACACATAGGACTATCTGGTGCCCCATCTTGTTCAAGCTTCCACTCTTCGTTGGTGTAAGTGTGGATCGCTAATGCATGAATGTGATTATCGAGCTCATCAGCCAATACAGTATGTACCTGACGGTGACGTCCAATAAGGCGCTGACCCGCAAATGCATCACTCACCACAATCACTTTGAAGTGACTTTCAGAACCCGGCGGAACGTTATGCATATAGCTCTCATTGATCACTTTCAAATAATTAGGTTGCAGCTCACTGTGCAGTTTCTTTTCTATGATTTCTTGGATCATATTCAGTCCTCATTGATGCCAATTCGGTAAGTATATACTCTAGTTTACTAAATGAAATCAACGAAACGCCCCGCTGCGAGTTCTTCAACGCCAGGTAGTTCGCTAAAAGCCTGTGAAAATCAGTAAATTTGACAGCTTTTTGTATCTTGAATCTTCATCATTTGCGACAATAATCACTAATTTCCGAATCTACTTACGTTTAGTTATGAAAACCGAATTGAATCTTCATGATCGTAGCCTGACCCTACATCGTTTCCCAATGCGCTCTAATGAGACTCTTCAAGCATGGGACGCAGGTGATGAATACCTCATCAATCACGTGGAAGAACTTGCACTGCCTGACAATCAAAATATCGTGGTTATTAACGATAACTTTGGTGCGTTGGCTTGCTGGTTTTCAGACAAACACAATGTCACTTTAGTCAGTGATTCTTTTATCTCCCACAAGGGAGCACAACAAAACCTAGAGCAAAATGGTGGCAACAAGGTCGCATTTCTCACCACTATGGATGAGATTCCTGCGAATGCAGACTTGGTTTTGTTACAGCTACCTAAAAGCAACCGACATCTTGTTTGGCTGTTGAGTCAATTGCGTAAAACGTTGCCCGCGACCTGCCCTATTATTGCGGTCAATAAAGCGAAAGAGATCCATACTTCGACACTGAAATTATTCGAAAAATACTTAGGCGAGACAAAAACCTCTCTAGCATGGAAAAAACACCGTCTAGTCTTCTCACACGCAAATGCGCAACCTGTTATGGAAGTAGACCCAATGACAGTATGGGGAGTTGACGGTGAAAACATCGAACTCAAAAACCTGCCAAATGTTTACTCTGGTGAAAGCCTGGATTTAGGGGCACGCTTTATGCTTCAACACCTCCCTCAAGATTCGGAGCTAAAACACGTCATCGATCTTGGTTGTGGTAATGGTGTTCTATCCGTAAAGATGGGGCAATTGAATCCCCAAGCACGCCTGACTTGTGTCGATGAGAGCTTTATGGCTGTCGAGTCTGCGAAACAAAACTTATTGGCGAATTTAGGAGAAGAGCGTGATATTCAGTGCATTGCCAACAACTGTTTGGATGGATTTAAATCAAGCAGTACTTGTATGGTGATGTGTAACCCGCCTTTCCACCAGCAGCAAGCGATTACTGATCACATTGCATGGCAAATGTTCTGCGATGCCAAACAAATACTGAACCAAGATGGCAAACTATTGGTCATAGGAAACCGTCACCTTGGTTACGATGCGAAGCTAAAACGTCTATTTGGCGACAAAAATGTGAAATTAGTCGCTTCTAACAATAAGTTCGTGATTTTACAGGCAACGAAAAATCCTGCTAAATTAGGCGCAAAGCAATAAAGTCCTGACTTTAGCAAAATGTTTAAAAGGAATAATAAGATGAAAAAACTGGTACTCGCGGCTTCGGTTGCTTTGCTTGCTGCATGTTCAGCGCCACAACAACCTCAACTGAATCTGATGCCTGAAACGACATTAAGCACAAACCCTATCGTACAAGGTAAGAGCTATAGCCTAACCAGTAAAGATGTACGCGCAGCACAATACGTTGCACTTGTTGACAACGGTCGTTCAAACATTTTGCCTCTTCATGCAAAGCAAAACCTACGCATTTCTCTTGAAGAAGCGCTAGAGAAGCAGTTCTCTTCTCAGGGCTTCCACTCTGATCTAAACAGTGACAATTCGATTGAGCTGCAAGTTCAAGAAGCGTTGGTGAACGTGAAGCATTCAGTGATGGAAAATCATATGGATGCAAAAGTGGTACTAGAGATCACGGCGGAAACTCCGCAAGGCAAGCTTGTTAAGACCTATACTGGTACAGCTAAACGTTCGGGAACATTAAGCGCTTCAGATTCAGATATTGAGCAAACATTAAATGATGTTGTTGCTTTAACATTGAAAGAAATCGCGAATGACCCTGAGCTTCGTCAATACATGCAGGAGCGATTCTAATGCTACGCAAAGTTATTCTTTCTCTCGCGCTATTGAGCTGCAGTGTTTTCGCCGGTCCGAAAGTTGCGTTTGAAACAACACTGGGTAACTTCACCGTTGAGTTAAATGAGGAAAAAGCGCCAATTACTGTCGCTAATTTCCTTAAATATGTCGAAGACGGTAGCTACGAGGGCACCATTTTCCATCGAGTGATCCCTGGCTTTATGGCACAAGGCGGCGGCTTCAACCAAGATATGCAAATGGTGAAGACATACGCACCAATTAAAAACGAAGGTAACAATGGTTTAAACAATGACCGTGCTACTATCGCGATGGCTCGTACCAACGCTCCAGACTCTGCTACTCGCCAGTTTTTCATTAACCTAGTAGATAACGACTTCTTGAACTATGGCGCTCGCCCACCGGGTTACGCTGTGTTTGGCGAAGTCACTGAAGGCTTTGACGTCATTCAAAAGATGGCACAACAGCCAACCAAATCTGTCGGTCGCATGCGCGATGTCCCTGATACGCAAATCGTCATCACCAAAGCAACACTGCTCAAATAGCCAAACTCATAAGCCCTTTGAATATTCGAAGGGCTTTCTCTTTTAGTGGCTCAATTTTAACGGATTGATTTATGTCTTCATTGCCTTCCATCACTTGGTTGGAAACGGTAAAAAGTTACCTTGATAAACGCCTGCTTTGGGTTTTCATGTTGGGTTGCTCCAGTGGCTTCCCATGGGTACTTATTGGTTCAAATATGTCGGGTTGGCTGAAAGATGCAGGTCTCACTCTGTCTGCTATTGGCTACTTCGGCAGTGTATTTGCGGTGTACGCAATCAACTTTATGTGGGCTCCTTTGGTCGATCGCGTCAAGCTGCCTGTATTACATCGCTTGCTAGGGCAGCGTCGTAGCTGGATCTTTCTATGCCAAAGTGTCGTGCTGGTCGCGACTCTATTTATTGCAGGTGTAAATCCAGCGGAAAACCTAGTTTTCACCTCACTGCTCGCATTGTGTATTGCCACCGCGTCAGCAACACAAGACATTGCGATTGATGCATTCCGTATTGATAGCTTTCCAAAATCAGAAGATTCGAAATTACCGCAAGCCTCCGCAATGGCAGTAATTGGTTGGTGGACTGGCTACTCTTTACCTGGTTACTTGGCATTCATCAATGCAGACAGTGTCGGTTGGAATGGCGTGTATTACGGCATGGCTTTTATTGTCATCATTTTGATGCTCTTCACTTTGCTGGTAGGTGAACCGAAAACACAGCGTGAACAACTTCAATCGGAAGCAGAGCAGCGCCATAAAGAAGTAGTTGGCTCTAAATTAGTCGCTTGGTTTACCGTTACCGTTGTAGAACCTTTCTTAGATTTCTTCAATCGAAATGGTGTTCGTGTTGCCATCACGCTTTTATTGTTTGTTTTCCTATTCAAGATTGGGGAAGCATTCTTAGGTCGTATGTCCATCGCTTTCTATAAAGAGATAGGTTTTAGCAACGAGCAAATCGGTTACTACTCGAAACTCATTGGCTGGGGCGCGACCATGCTGTTCACCTTTGTCGGCAGTATGTTCAACGTTAAGTTTGGTATTGTACGTGGCTTGATGATTGGTGGTATTGCAATGGCAGCAAGCAACCTGATGTTTGCTTGGATCGCGAAAGTCGGACCAAATGAACACTTGTTCTTGGCGACGATCATTGTTGATAACTTCACGACGGCATTCTCGACAGTGGCGTTTGTATCATTCTTGACGATATTGACCGGTCAAGCTTTCTCGGCGACTCAATACGCATTGTTGGCGTCGCTAGGTAACTTTGGGCGAACAACATTGGCGTCATTCAGTGGCGAACTGGTCGATTATCTGAATGATTGGACCACATTCTTCGTTATTACTGCCGTAATGGTTGTGCCAAGCTTGA
Source organism: Vibrio sp. SSH13-20 (assembly GCF_040104475.1). Lineage (NCBI taxonomy): Bacteria > Pseudomonadati > Pseudomonadota > Gammaproteobacteria > Vibrionales > Vibrionaceae > Vibrio > Vibrio sp. SSH13-20. The sequence continues at coordinate 241,749 of NZ_JBECOU010000002.1, read as the reverse complement.
TCATGCTCTATTCATTGCGACACTACTTTACTGAGTTGCTGGAAAAGGCAAGACAAAGAAATTAAAGAAAAGATGATGAAGAAAGCCACCGAGATAAGGTGGCTTTTTGTTTGAGTTCCCAGCTTATGGATACATGCCTTTACCAAACAGATTGAAGATTCTCGCGACACCCTGTGTGAATATCATTGGCTCGGTCAGTACCGTCAAACATAAGCAGTCTTCACCGGGCTTAGTAAAAGGGCTATGTTTTACTGACGCATCTCTTACCAGCATATCTCCCACTTCGTAGTGACCATCTTCATCACTGAATCCACCATGGAGTACAAGTGTCGATTCTTGTCCTTTGTGCGTGTGCTGTGGAATACGAACATCTTCGCTTATATACATAAGGTTAACGCGCGCATCTTCCCCTAAATCCAATTGAGCGCTATACACTTTTCCACCGTAACTCTTCCACTCCCCCACTAAATCTGAAAAGCGACTGAGCGTTTTCGGAAGCTTGAAATCTTTACCCGCAACCGCCACCTTCGCTACATCTTTAATAATAATGCTATCTGGTTTGGGCTCTGCCGTAATAATGTCGTTAAACATACTGTCGAACTCTGCATCGTATTCTGGTGAAATGTCATCAACGACAACATTCGCCTGTGCAGCTTCTAACTGATTTACATACGCTCGGCATATGGAACAGTTTTCTAGATGTGTGGCAACCACCAGACCAGAAACTGCATCAATACTTCCGGAAGCGTAAGCTTCTAACAAGTTGTTATCTGGATGTTTGTTCATAATTGCTCCGTATGCATTGAATGCCTCAACTTCTCTACCGCGAGTCTCAATCGTGATTTCACGGTCCCCAAAGGTATGTCGAACAACTCAGCGACTTGTTGGTGTGGCAACTCTTCGAGGTATACTGCCTGCAAAACGTCCCTTTGATTCTTCGGCAGGATGTCTAAAAACTTCACCACCTGATCTTTGAGCATGTCTTGCTCTGGCGAATAGTGGTCCACCAAATCAGGCGGATAATAATCTGATGGCCAAATGTCGTCAGAATGGATGTGTAGGTCCTTACCCTTTTGCTTTCTTAGTAAATCAAAACAAAGGTTACGGATAATGGTGTAAATCCATGTCGACAAAGCACTCTTGGTACCATCGTATAAATGAGCCTTTTGCCATACCGTTGCCATGGTTTCTTGCACCATCTCCATCGCAACTTGCTCGTTACCGACATGTTTGTAGGCGAACTGCTTAAGCTTTGGTGCATAGAAACGAAATACGAAAGCAAAAGCGTCTTTATCACGCGCTTTCACTTTATTCATGTATTCATTCCATTCGCTTCGCCCCAATTTTTGTGGGCTTTCACTCATCATAATCAGCCTTAATTGTTGGGAGGAGTTGCCCCCTCCCATCCTATGTTACTTGGTAATGTCACCAACAAGCAGACCAAAACCACCATTGTCATCAATTGCAATCGCCTGATATACCATGCCATTTTCTAGTGTAGGCAAAGGCGCAGGACCAATGACCGGAGTTTTATCACCTGGCGCTGTTACGGTTACAAAGTAATCGCCAGCAGTGACGTAAACATTTTGAGCACTATCTTTATACGCAAAGTTAGCTAATGCTGGATCACTTTGAGAAATATCTTGCGACGGTGTTAGATAAACATCCACACTTGCGGCTGCTGGATTTGCTGCTGCGTGAGTGACATTCAGTACCGCGCTTGTCGCAATCGATCTTCTGTTGTCCGATACCACAAGAGGCTCTACCGCAAGTGGTACCGCTGTACCCACAGCGTAAACACTGTAAGACATGCCACTATCCAAAGTTACATCAGCATCGATAATAGGGTCAGCTAGCCCCGCATCAACTGTTGCATTGTAGGTACCTGCATCAACCGAAAGGTAATTAGAGATATCTTTAAACATCACGTCGTTAAGTACGACATTGCCATCCAGCGCGACGTCCACATTTGGTGCACCATCGACAAGATGCCCTACTCTCAACTCAGATTTACTGCCTGTATTTAAAATAATAGACGACCCCATACCATCTAGCACTAGTAGCTTGACTGGTGAGTCCGAGATCGTACCGCCGGTTTTAATGGCAGCAATAGTCAAATCTGCGTTTGCAGGGAGCGGTATGGTACCGGAGTCAAAAGCAACGTTACCACCTGCAACAAGACGAACTTGGTAATCACCTGCAGCAATATTGAGGACGTCTGTCGAGTCTTTATACCCAAGAGTGGTAATAGGCGAAGAAGAAGCAAGGTCTGCGCCCGGGGCTGTTACATACAAGTCAACATCACCTACACCAGCAGCCGCATGCACAACTTGTACATCCAAACTGTTTTCATCAGCCATCGACATTGCGCTTCTTGTCACGATCAATGGCTCCACTGGATTAGCCGACCCCATTGCAGCATCACCAACAACAAATGCGGTGTATTTAAGGTCTGAGTCTAAATCCAACGACGTCTTATCAACCACGGTTGCAACTTCGCCACCCGGCAGTTGTACGTCAACTTGAACCGAGTTTGTACCCTCGCGCAGTTTTACGTAACCTGAACCCACACCGTAATCCACCCCGGTTAACGCTGCTTGGTCGTTAATCCAAACATTCGCTAAAGGGGCATCTGCCGACGCGTGTACCGCTTGTAAATTCGAATATTCAATCGAGTCGCTGTCTGAACCACACGCAGCAATCCCTAGCACAGCAACCAAAGTTACTGCGGTTTTAGTTAGTCCTTTCATATCCTAGTCTCTCTTTTCGGTGGGGCGTCTATGGCTTGATTGAGAAATTCCAATGCTGGCAGGCAATCTTTTGCACCAACCAGCTTCTCAAACAACGCACTGTCGAGCGGCAGTAATTCAAGCCAACGTTGGGTGACCCACGAAGCATCATCATAAAAACGATGCTGGTAGAGCCTGCCCACCTGAGGAAACTGTTCGTATATATGATCGAGCTGCTTGCTCAAATAAAGAAAGTTGGGAGTGGGCGTTGGTTCGCACCAATTTTCAATCCACTCAACCTCAGCATGACGAAGACCATCTGAATCTGCTCGTACGCGCGTGACAGTAAAACGCTTTTCACCAACAACGGTGATACCAAGAAGCCCATCACTCAGTGTTTCGAAATCAACGATGGTGACCAAAGTACCAATAGACGACACATTCCCTACTGCTTTTGGATCCTCTCCACTACCAACAAGGCAAACGCCGAACCCGACATTTTGAACGCTGCATTCTTTCACCATGCGTTGATACCGTGGCTCAAAAATGCGCAAATTCATTTTTCCTTCTGGCAGTACAACCGAGGTTAAAGGGAATAACATGACTTCTTTCATTAAATCGTCCTCTTTGATTCCCAAACTCATACGAACGGTGTATTGGAGAGATCACTAACGATTTATGTTGGTTAATCGACTGGCTTAAAAAGTCATAAAAACGTTTACGCAAACGACATGCGTCACATATTTATTGCAAAACGATGCAACAAACAAAAAGTTCCGTGAAATAAACTTATTTCGTGACGAGCTTCACTAAAAACCTTCATTTTTGCATCCTTTATCACTTTCATTTGGGATTTTTATCGCTATTATTCCCGCCAATTGGAAAGCGCAGCAAAGATTGCGTGTTCTGAATCATTACAAACATAGAGAGTCCCCTTATGCGTAAATCACTTTTAGCTCTTAGCCTTCTAGCGGCTACTTCAGCTCCTGTAATGGCTGCTGACTACTCAGACGGCGACATCCACAAGAACGATTACAAGTGGATGCAATTCAACCTAATGGGTGCATTCGATGAAAAGGGTGCAGGCCCTGAATCTAGCCACGATTACCTAGAGATGGAATTTGGCGGTCGCTCTGGTATCTTCGACCTATACGGTTACGTTGACGTGTTCAACCTTACAACTGATCCAGGTAGCGACAAAGCTGGCGCAGAAAAAATCTTCATGAAGTTTGCTCCGCGTATGTCTCTAGACGGTCTAACTGGTAAAGATCTATCTTTCGGTCCAGTTCAAGAGCTTTACGTTGCAACTCTTATGGAGTGGGGTGGTAACTCTGGCGTAAACAACCAAAAAATCGGTCTAGGTTCTGACGTAATGGTTCCTTGGTTTGGTAAAGTAGGTCTAAACCTATACGGTTCATACTACGGTAACCAAAAAGACTGGAACGGTTTCCAAATCTCGACTAACTGGTTCAAACCATTCTACTTCTTCGAGAACGGTTCATTCATTTCTTACCAAGGTTACATCGATTACCAATTCGGTATGGATGACGAGAAAGGTAACAAGTTCAACACTAACACGTCTAATGGCGGCGCTATGTTCAACGGTATCTACTGGCACTCTGACCGCTTTGCTGTAGGTTACGGTCTGAAACTATACAAAGATGTATACGGTTTCGCAGATGGTGAAGCTCTACCATGGACTCAAACTGTTGACTCATCTGGTGTTGCTCACTACGTAGCTGTAACTTACAAGTTCTAATAGAACCGATAAGTTCCCCAAAAATGGCGCCTTCTGGCGCCATTTTTATTTGCTTTCCTTTTTTCCCTCATTATCCTTGCAGCAAACCTTTTTAATGAGAGCGTTTGGTGAATATTCTTATCCTTGGACCTGGAGCCGTTGGCTCACTCTGGGCGACCAAATTCCAACTTGCCGGACACAACGTCTCCTTGTGGGGAAGAACCTCAGATAGTAAGCAACTGCTTCAACTTGATGACTCTCCTGCAATTAATTTTGCTAATCAACACCTTCCTTCTGTACAAGCCGCAGACCTGATTGTTGTGACAGTAAAAGCATGGCAAGTGGACGAAGCGATAACCCCTCTTTTGCCGTATATCAACACTGATACCATTGTAATGCTGATGCACAATGGCATGGGAACAGCACCACTTTTGGAAACAAAGCTCACTGATAACCCTATCGTGATTGCAACCACCACACACGGTGCCTATAAACCAAGCAAAGCACAGGTTCTTCATACTGGTCATGGTCACACCCAATTAGGTGGTTTTAATACCAAAGGCAATCAATGCGAATTTCTCGCGCAAGTGATGAACCACGCTTTACCAGAAGTCAGTTGGAACCCAAACATCAATGCTGCGCTGTGGACCAAGCTTGCGATCAATTGTGCAATCAACCCCCTGACAGCCATCCATCAATGCAAAAATGGTGATCTTGCTGCTCCTGAGTTTGCAGTGACATTAAAAAGCATCACTTATGAGTTGGTAGCAGTCATGAACAAAGAAGAGATAAAGATCGATTTTGACTCTTTACATGCCACAATTATGCAGGTGGTTAACGCTACAGCTGCAAACTACTCTTCTATGAGACAAGATGTCCTTCACCAACGTCGTACCGAGATAGACTTTATTACTGGTTATTTGCTGCAAGCTGCCGAAAAACACCAAATTAGTACGCCAGAGAACGCAAAACTCTATCAACACATCAAACAGATTGAACAAAGCTGGACAGAACAATGAACAAAAAGATCTTAGTACCTATCGCTCCGGGCACAGAGGAAATGGAAGCGGTAACCGTTATCGATATGATGGTTCGTGCTGGCTATGACGTGACGGTAGCAAGCGCAGACTTCGATGGTGCTCTTATAATGAAAGCCTCTCGCGGTGTAACACTGACAGCGGATTGTAAATTGGTTGATATTGCTGACGATGAGTTTGATGCAATTGTTCTGTCTGGTGGTGTTGGCGGCGCAGAAACCTTTCGTGATAGCACCATCATGATTGAGATTCTGAAACAGCATATGTACGAAGGAAAACTAGTTGCCGCGATTTGTGCAGCGCCAGCTTTGGTTTTGCAACATCACAACCTTTACCCTGAAGCCCTGATGACATGTCATCCAAGCTTCCAATCTCATATTCCTGAAGACAAATGGCGAGCTAAACGTGTCACCATGGATGTGAATCACAACCTACTGACAAGTCAGGGACCAGGAACTGCACTTGAGTTCGCGATGGAAATCATTATCAAACTTTCCGGTAAAGAACATGGATGGATGGTTGCTGAGCCGTTAGTCACTATCCCAACACTGCATTATCACGAACTCGGTGACGAATAATGTTTGACGTAAACGCTGTACGCGAACAGTTCCCAGCCCTAAATCAAGACGTCAACCAATCGCCTTTGGTTTACCTTGATAGCGCAGCAACAACACAAAAGCCACAGTGCGTGATCGATGTGATTAGCCGTTACTACAGTGCACAAAATGCTAACGTGCACCGTGGCAGTCACAGCTTAACAGCCAACGCGACCAGTCAATTTGAAACGGCTCGTGAAACTGTTGCGAAGTTCATAGGGGCAAGCAGTTCAAAAGAAATCATTTGGACTCGAGGCGCAACCGAAGCACTAAACCTAATCGCACAAACTTATGCTCGCAGCACACTCCAAGCAGGTGATGAAATCCTGATCAGTGAAATGGAACACCACGCGAACATCGTGCCTTGGCAAATTGTCGCGGAGCAAACGGGCGCGAAAATCGTTAAAGTTCCGATGACCTCCGATTGCCAATTCGATATCAATGCGTTTGAAGCACTATTGTCGGAGCGCTGTAAAATCGTGGCGTGTGCACAAATCACCAATGTCACTGGCTCTCGTCAACCTATCGAGAAAATCATCGCAACGGCACATGCAGCAGGTGCGGTTGTTGTTGTTGATGGTGCTCAAGGTATCGTTCATGAACCGTTGAACTTGGCAGAGCTTGATGTTGATTTTTATGTCTTCTCCGGTCACAAACTGTATGCACCCGCTGGGATTGGCGTACTGTATGGCAAACTTGAACTGTTAGAAGCAATGCCACCATGGCATGGCGGCGGCAAAATGGTCGAAAGAGTCTCGTTTGAGAAAACCACCTTCTCTGCCTTGCCGGGTAAGTTTGAGGCAGGCACACCAAACGTCGCCGGCGCGATTGCTCTAGCGAAAGCCATCGATTGGTACCAAAGCTTCGACCAAGCCGCAGTAGAGGCACATCTGCATTCTCTGCAGGACAAAGCTTACCAAGCACTAAGCCAGTTGGATGACATTCAAATCCTCGGTTACCAACCGAGCGCTTCAGTGCTTACCTTTGTGATGGATGGCGTTCACCACCAAGACATTGCCACGCTGCTTGATCAACAAGGTATCGCTGTTCGCGCCGGGCATCACTGTGCTCACCCTCTGATGGATGCACTTAACGTCAAAGGCACGGTGCGCGTTTCTTTTGGTATCTACAATACGTCAGAGGATGTTGAGAAGCTGATTGCAGCAGTCGAGAAAGCGGTCGATATGCTTTAACCGTAAAAATACCACTGTAGATTTATAGAAAAAGGGTTGAAACCACTTGGCTTCAACCCTTTTCTTTGTTTTGTTCTTTGCGCAATTTTAACTAACGCCAACTACTGAGCCTGTGTTTTGATCTGCTCAACAATCGCTTTCAAACCATTACCACGCGATGGGCTTAGGTGAGCAATTAAACCGAGTTTTTCAAAGTAAGCATCAATATCAAACGCTTGAATTTGCTCTGCCGTTTTACCGTCGTACGCCGCCATCACCAAGGCAATCAAACCACGTACAATACGCGCATCAGAATCAGCACAGAAGTGCCATACACCGTCTTGCTCTTTGCTCACCAGCCATACTAGGCTTTCACAGCCAGATACCGTAACTTGCTCTGATTTAAGCTCTTCAGGCATTTGAGGCAACTTTTTACCCCATTGAATTACCTGACGGTAACGGTCTTCCCAACCTTTAAATTGCTGCATGGTTGCAGCGATGTCTTCACTGGTAATGTCAGTGCCAAACGGCGAAACAGGAAAATCAGTCATGATGCGCTCTCTTCTCTGAATTACTTCTTATGCTTTTGGATCAGCTTTTCAACGATACGAGATACCGCAACAAAACCAAACGTTGCTGTTACAACCGTCGCTGCGCCAAAACCACTCGCACAGTCCATACGTTTTGGGCCTTCTGCTGTCGATTTCACGCCACATACTGAACCATCGGCTTGTGGGTACTTCAATTGCTCGGTAGAGAACACACAATCGATACCAAACTTACGTGCTGGATTTTTCGGGAAGTTATGATGACGACGCAATGTGTCTTTGATCTTCTTAGCCAGTGGATCTTGGATTGTCTTGGTCAGATCTGCCACCATGATTTGGGTTGGATCGATTTGACCACCAGCACCGCCGGTTGTGATCACTTTAATCTTGTTACTACGGCAGTAAGCCAATAGCGACGCTTTTGCTTTTACGCTATCGATCGCATCCAACACGTAATCGAACTCTTTGCTCAAGTACTCGTGCTGGTTATCTGGCGTGATGAAATCGTCAATCAGATTGACCTTACACTCAGGGTTAATCAGCTTAACGCGCTCTGCCATTACTTCAATTTTGCTTTGACCAACCGTGCCAGTCATCGCATGAATTTGACGGTTAATGTTAGTCACACACACGTCATCCATATCGATAAGCGTCAACTCACCAATACCAGTACGTGCCAGCGCTTCTACCGCCCATGAACCAACACCGCCAATACCAATCACACACACGTGTGCAGCACGAAGAATTTCTACTTCGCTGTTGCCGTAGAGACGACGAGTGCCACCAAAACGTTGGTTGTAGCTGTCAGATGCCGGAGTATCGAGTTCACGCATATTGAAGTTCCAGATGATCGATAGAAAAACAAAGAGTGCGATTTATACGCACTCTTTGAGGAAATGTCTAGATGATGAGAGGTGATTCCTCTCACTAGGCGCTTATTGTAACTTCTCTGGTGGTAAAGCCCAAGGCGCTTGCGTTGGTGTGTTTTCCAAACCCAACTTCCATACTCGACCAAAGTGCTTGTAATGACCCGCTTCGGTACCTGCACGTGGCCCCATACCATGGTACAGGTCGAGATGGTTTTGTTTTACCGCTCCGCCAGTGTCCAGCACAATAAGAAGGCGGAGTTGGTGCGCACCACTCCATGTACCGTCTTTATTAAGTAACGGTACTTCTGCCAAAATTGGCGTACCCATAGGAAGAATCGAGCGATCGCCCGCCACCGATGCCATTGGTAATAGAGGGATACCTGCAGAACCCGTTACCGGCGCATCCGCTTGTGGCGCGAAGAAGACATAAGACGGATTTTGCTCAAGCAACTCACGAACCGTTGCTTCATCGTTTGCCATTACCCATTCTTTGATTGCTTTTAATGACATCTTTTCACGTGGTACTTCTCCACGTTCAATCAAAATTCGACCAATGCTCACATAGGCTTTGTTGTTCTTGCCTGCATAAGCAAAATATTCCAACGTGTCATCATCTTCAAAATGAACAAAACCGCTGCCCTGCACTTCCATCATAAATGGGTCGATCATATTTGGCGCGTAACCCAACTCAAGCCCTTGCCCTTCTAGTGCACCGTTGTAGATTTCGGCACGAGTCGGACAATCTGAGCTACACGTCGGCTTGCCATACACTGGGTATTTAAACTTTTCATTTGGCTCATGGCGTAATTCCATCACCGGTGAGAAATATCCAGTAAACAACACGTTACCCTTTTTATCCCCACCACCAAGCTGCGCAGCCTGAATGCCATATGCACTCAAAGCTGTCGTATCGCCACTTTGCAATGCCCACTCGCTCAATTTTTCATACAACGGTTGGTACATTTTTGCCATTGAAGGAGAGTTAATCACCACCTGCTCTGCTTGCTTATTGAATTCAGTAAAGTCTTGCGGTTTGTTTGATTCCACCACATCCGTTTTATTTAGGATGTTTGGAAACTCGCCATCTAAATATTGTTGAGCGCGATCGTTTTGCTCGGCGGCACAACCAAATAGCAAAGCTAAAGAAACGATAGGAAGGAGTTTTTTAAGCACGTGTTTTTTCCATAAAAGAAGATAGCAAAAGGATGGCAAACAAATGCACACGACGCAATTGAAAAGCTGCGACAAAGTGTATCAGCGCTAAGGCAAATGCTCTGTTTGCTGTCAATTTATCCATTTAAACTGGGTTGAGAATAATAACAGCAATGGAATCAAACGATTGTCCGGAAAATGTTTGTGAAAAGTCGCAAGAACATAAAGATGTGACAAAACGCGACGCCCTGCCATCATGCAACGAATCGCGCTTTAAAAGAGTGGGTTATCGAACCGCTAAGTTAGAGTGTCCTTCTAAATGAAAAACGGGCAGATAATGGGCATTCGCATCTAATTTCATCTCGGCATAGTGCTGCCCGACAAACTCAAAAGTGCGAACAGTTGAACCCACTTTATAAGACAAGCTATCACCATCGAACTCAAAGTCAGTAGCGACCGTGGAGCCACGAACCATCACCCCTCGTTCACTCAGGATGAACTCTTCGCGGGCATAAGGTGCAACATCTTGCTCCACCCACTTGCCATAAACGGTAGATTTAGGAATCGGCGGATTTACATAGCGCGTAATTAAGTCGCCGTACATCAAAAGAACGGCAATCGTCCCAACAAGCGCAGTTAACATCAGAGAACGTTCTGTCCACTTGCGTAATGTCGATTTGGTTGATGAATTTTGCTCGGTTTGAGCAGTGATCGCAGCATTCTTATTTACAACTGAAGACATGAGGCTCACGTAATTAAACTAGACCGGAGCATTGTACCCTCTTCGCCCAAACAGAACCAAGTATCATACTCTCGATGTTTGGACTCTATTCCAAAAAATTGCCTTGCCAACAATTGAATAAAAAGACAATATTAGAGCATAAATAAACACAAGGAATGGCTGTAGTGAAAATTCGTAGTACTGCTCTGGTTAAAGGATTTCGTCAATCCACGCCCTATGTAAACGCACACCGTGGAAAAACCATGGTGCTGATGTTAGGCGGCGAAGCGGTTGCTGATAAGAACTTTGGCAACATTATCAATGACATTGCATTGATGCACAGCCTTGGCATCAAAGTCGTCATCGTCTATGGCGCTAGACCACAGATCAATCAACTGCTGGAAAAACAAGACCTTACTACGCCATATCATAAGAATATCAGGATCACCGACGAAGCCGCACTTTCGGTAGTTATGCAAGCAGCGGGGCAACTTCAGCTAGCCATTACCGCACGCTTATCTATGAGCCTTAACAACACACCAATGGCAGGCACGCAACTCAACGTTGTAAGCGGTAACTTTGTCATCGCTCAACCTCTTGGTGTTGATGATGGCGTCGACTATTGCCATAGCGGTCGCATCCGTCGAATCGATACCGATGCTATTCACCGTACACTCGATCAAGGTTCGATTGTGTTACTCGGTCCTATTGCCAGCTCAGTAACTGGTGAATGTTTTAATCTGCTTTCTGAGGAAGTGGCGACTCAACTTGCGATCAAGTTGGGAGCAGATAAACTGATTGGGTTCTGTTCAGAACAAGGGGTCATTGATGACAATGGCAATGCGGTGGCGGAATTATTCCCTATCGAAGCCGAACATGTCATTAAAAAGCTCACTGAAAATACATCCCCAGACAGCGATTACCACTCTGGAACTCTGCGTTTTCTTAACGGTTCGATTGCAGCTTGCCGAGCTGGAGTACCTCGAAGCCACCTTATTAGTTACAAGGTGGATGGCGCACTTATCCAAGAATTGTTCTCTTTTGACGGTATCGGTACACAAGTCGTCATGGCAAGTGCAGAGCAAGTGCGCGGAGCCAATATTGATGATATCGGTGGTATCTTAGAATTGATTCGACCTTTGGAAGAACAAGGCGTGTTGGTGAGACGTTCCCGAGAACAATTGGAGCAAGAAATTGGTAAATTTACTATTATCGAAAAAGACGGTCTGATTATCGGATGCGCCGCCTTGTATCCCTATGTCGAAGAACGCAAAGCAGAAATGGCGTGTGTCGCCATCCATCAAGACTATCGCGATGGCAATCGAGGATTGTTATTGCTGAATTATATGAAGCATCGCTCTAAGTCTGACGACATCAACCAAATCTTTGTACTCACTACGCACAGCTTACATTGGTTCAGAGAACAAGGCTTTTATGAAGTAGGCGTCGATTACCTACCAGGAGCAAAGCAAGGTTTGTATAACTTCCAGCGCAAGTCAAAAATCTTAGCTTTAGATCTATAGAAACAACGAGCAAGGGCACGGCACGAAAACTACATACCTTATTATGCAAAGCATTACATTGACACTGGTCGCAATTTAACCTTTTCAATATACATACTGTTGGTTATACTCTGTTCAATGTTTGATTGAGTTTTAATCAATCAACAGTATGGATCTAGGTGAACGTTCTTCACCCTAAAGTGCTGAGAGCTTTGACAACTCAGCACGATACATCAAGGACAGCTGTTACTCTTAAAATGAATAAGATGAGCACTGTTATGAGAACCATTATTTGCAATTCGCTTCAGAGCTTTTGGGATATGGCAGACAACCAGTTTTTGGAAGGGCTTGATGTCCATTGCGTGTTCCCCGTCAATGATGCCATCAGAGATTTTATCTTGGCTTATCAGCAGCAGTACAAAATTCGCAGCGTGTCATTTACCAATGCGTTTACACAAAATTAAAAAAGACCGAGCATCGTGCTCGGTCTTTTTGTTTTAACTAGATAAACGAGATACTAACCCACTCGATCGGGTAGTTTTCACCTTAATACCACGCTTGAGGACATTCATCTCAGCGTACATCGCAAGGCGTTTCTTCGCGCGAGTAATTCCTGTGTAGATCAGCTCGCGAGTGAGGATTGGACTGAAATCTGGCGGCAAAATCATTAGCGTGTATTCAAACTCACTGCCCTGTGATTTATGAATGGTCATCGCATATGCGGTTTCATGCTCAGGGACTCGGCTTGGCAGCACCGACTTCACGCTGCCATCCGGCAGTTCGAAGAACACTTTAAGACGCGGTTCACCTTCGCTGTCGTCTCGCATACAAATGCCGATGTCACCGTTGTATAATCCCAAGCCATGATCGTTACGCGTGACCATCACTGGTCTACCGTGGTACCAAAGTTCTTCTTGGGTTTGAATCAACTTACGTGCCGCGAGTGCTTTTTCAATGCGTTGGTTTAAACCGGTCACACCAAAATCACCTTCACGGATGGCACACAATAATCGGCATTGATTAAAGGTATCCAACACGGCTTTGGCTTTGTGGGTCAGTGTTTCTGGCTCCCCAGTCTTCTGGTCAATCTCTTGCTGTCCGATGCGTTTCAAATAACGACCATATTCGGCAACCAAAGTCTGCATCATCTGATTGTAGTTTTGACTGCTCAGTGCGAAATGCTCGATATCAGCAAAATCACGATTCCACACGTCGTCTACTTTTGCGGCTGAGCCTGCATTGACCGCTTTCGCTAGCTGACCGATACCAGAACGGGCATCGAATCGGTAACTCTTTTGCAGCATACACAAACTATCGGCAATCGAAGCATTACTGTTGGTGCTGTACGCCAAGGTGTCAAAGCCTGTTAACTTCGCGACTGCAGACGCCTGCTCTTTGCCGAAGCCAAATGCGTGGAACGAACAGATATCACCTAGCACCGCACCTGCCTCTACCGATGCTAACTGGTCTTTATCTCCCAGTAGAATCAAACGTGCATGCTTTGGCAGCGCATCGACGACTTTGTACATCATCGGCAGATCGACCATGGAGGCTTCATCCACCACTAAAATATCGAGGTGCAGCGGATTTTGTTTGTTGTGACGAAACTCTGCACTGTTCGGGATCGCGCCCAACAGGCGATGCAAAGTGCTCGATTCGGTTGGAATCTTCGCTTTAAGCTCAGGCTCCACTGGCAACTCTTGAATCGCTTTACCAATAGATTCCGTCAAACGCGCTGCCGCTTTACCTGTTGGCGCCACCAGCTTGATGGTGAGGTTTTTCTCTTGTCCTGCTTGCTCAATCAATGCGGCAAGCAGTTTGGTTACCGTAGTGGTTTTACCCGTACCCGGACCACCGGAAATCACCGCAAAACGACGCGTCAGTGCCACCGCAGCAGCGACTTTCTGCCAGTTAACACAAGCCGATAATGGTACAAGCTTGTTCAGTACTTGCAATTCATGAACTTGTTTCGCTTGGCAGACTGCCGCATCAATGGCAGCCCAATCGAGACTGTCTACAGTAACCACATCCAAATGGTCACAGACTAATTGCTGGCGTAGCACCTGGTTACTGGTTCCTGCCTCTGTCGCTTTGGCTAATGCATTGAACAGAAAGTGGTACTGACGAGCGAATAAATGATGCAGCAACTCAGACAAACGTGTGAACTCTTGAGGCTGTAGATTTACAGCCGCACTGAGTTGATTGAGCTTGTCCGCCAACGTCACTTCATAGTGCCAGTAACGATGTAAGTAGAGACGCTCACCATCAAACATCATTGGCAAGGCTTCACCTTGAGCACCAACCAAAGGCGACGCTTGCAGAAGCTCAACCCAGTTAACGCCTTGCAGCTGAGTATTAAGCGCTAACGCAGACTCTCCAAACAGACCAAGCTTACTGGCAAGATCCGCTGGTTGCCCTTGGCTATCAAACAGAGGCAAACAGATATGTCCTTTCCCCAACTCACTGCTGACCACGCCAGCAATAAATGCCAGTTCTTGGCTGTTCGCTTGTTGCTCAACTTGCGAATAGATAAAGCGCGCGAACTGGAAATCCAACTGGCGAATCGCCCCTTTATTTGCTAGCGATTCTAACGTTTCCAATAGATCTGGTGTTGCCGCTAGATCTCGTGTTGCCACTGGGCTGCTTTGCTCAGAAAGAAGATCATTAGTTTTCATCAAATTAACTCCATCTGACCAGATTCACTGGATCGCGTGTCAGGTGCTTGACCATCAATCAAATGATCCATCTCTTGTAAAAATTCAAAGGTTGGCTTGGCAGAAAAAACACCATGATCACTTTGCCCATCCATACCACGCAAGAACAGGTAATAAACGCCGCCAAAGTGCTGTTCATAATCATAATTTGGCAATCTGCTACGCAAGAAACGATGCAGCGCCAAAGCGTAGATTTGGTATTGCAGATCGTAGCGATGATCCGCCATCGCCGACTTCAACGCATCGCCATGGTAATGGAATACATCATCACCTAAGTGGTTCGATTTCCAGTCGAGGACGTAGTATTTGCCTTGGTGCTCAAACACCAAGTCAATAAAGCCTTTCAACATGCCTTGCACGGTTTGGAAACCCAAATCGCCCGCTTTGGCAGACAGCGGATCATGACGTTGAATCACGCGGTTCAATGCAGGTGCAGACAACACTTCAATCGGCAATAAGAATTCCATCTCAACCAAACGCTGCGCCGGGCCTTTTTGATTGAGCAGCAGGGCTTTGCTATCCAACGGCGTTGCCAGCACGGTATCAATCAACTGTTGCAGGATTGGCAGCCACTCTTCATCAAGCTGCTCACTTTCCATTAAACCGAGGATGATTTGGGTGTTCTCTTCCGATGTCGCAGGTTGAGTAAACTCTATTTCCTCAAATAAGCTGTGCAGGAAAGTACCCGGACGTGCGCCACGCGGGAAGTTGAAGATAGAGCGTTCTGGCTCAACCAATTCCGCCTCATCTTGCTCTTCTGAAGAATCGATATCAAAGCCGGTGATTTCAATCGTCGCGTCATGTTCAGCATGATGAGAACCTTGCTTAACCAAGCCCGAGTAACTGGTAATGCGCCAGTTTCTATCAATCGGGTTTTGCAGCTCTTTGGCAGTCAACGCTTCTAACTCGGTTTGCTCCGCAACATACATCTCGTCGTGCTGCTTTGGAGGCTCACAAATCACGACGTTATCGAGATTCTCTTGCTGCTTCTTCAGTCCTACAAACAGGTCGTTGATGCCACCCTCTTGACCATTTTGCACCAAGTAACCAATCGCACTGTGATGCACGCCGGTTGGCTCTTTGGTTGAGCGACCATTGCGCAGCGGCGAAGCGCCAATAAAGCAGGCATACACGGCTCGCGTTAGCGCTACGTATATAAGACGCAAGTCTTCAGCAAGGCGCTCTTTATCTGCCTGTTTTAACGACGCATCATTACCAGTGATATCGAGTACGGTGCGATCGTTCTCTGCGTCGTAGTATTTGGCTTCACTTGCTTCTCGATAACCAAACACAAATGGCAAGAAGACCAAGTCATATTCCAGACCTTTAGATTTGTGAATGGTGACGATTTGCACCAAGTTACGCTCTGATTCCAGACGCTGAATTTGGTCATCACTGCCACCTAGCCCATGTTCTGCATCGCTGATGGATTGCGCTAACCAACGCAGCAAACCGTGGTCGCTGTCTAATTCGTTGCTCGCTTGCTGCAATAGTTCGCCAATGTGCATCAGATCGGTAAGTACTCGCTCACCGTTCTCACTTTGCGAGCTCGCCCCTTCTTCTAGCAAACGCTCAGCAATATGACGCTTACTGATCACTGCTCGCAGCATAGGAAGCACACCACGTTGCACCCAAAGCTTACGGTATTCTTTGAACTCGTTAACCGCGTTTTCCCACACGGTTTCATCGTTGTTGAGGGCGTCTAAGCTGGCTGCATCTAGAGCAAATAATTCTGATGCTAGGCTGGCACGCAATGCTCTGTCATTTTCTGGCGTTAACACCGCTTGCAGCAAACGCTGTAAGTCTTGTGCGACGGAACTGGTAAACACGCTATCGCGGTTAGAAAGATACACGCTGGCAATGCCTTGGTCTGCTAACGCCTGTTTGACCATGCGACCTTCGCTACCCGTTCGTACCAGCACCGCAATGTCGCCCGCTTTGACTGGTTTCTGCTTTTCGCCATTGACCAGACACGCTTGACCTTGTTGCGCTGAGGTCAAAATGGTTTGAATTTGGCTTGCTGTCGCCTCTGCCATAGCGGTGAGGTATTCACCTTTTGGCAGAGGTTTATCTTCCGCTTCTTGCAGCCAATAAGTCAGTGCAGGCTGTTTTTTACCACCCATGGTCCAAACGCGTTTGTCGGCACTTGGGCTGTAATCCACAGAATGGAATGGAATGTCAGAGTCATAAATAAACGGGCTATCGGGCAGAGCAAAAATCTGGTTCACAGCCAATACCATATCGGCACTTGAGCGCCAGTTGGTACCAAGCGTGTAGTGAGCACTAACTTGGTTACGAGCCTTAATGTAAGTGAAGATATCCGCCCCACGAAAGCCGTAAATCGCCTGCTTCGGGTCACCGATCATAAACAAACCGCACTCAGGATTATCCAAATAAATGCGGCTAAAAATACTGTATTGCAGTGGGTCGGTATCTTGGAATTCATCGATCATCGCAACCGGATAAAGCGTGCGAATGCGCTCTGTCAGTAGTGCGGTTTCATCGGTATCAATCGAGGCAGAAAGCTGAGTCAGCAAGTCATCAAATGACAACCATTGCTTCTGATTTTTTGCTTTTGCCAGCATCACGCGACAATGCTCAATCGCATGAGCTAACAATGGCGCTTTTAAGCTGATTGGGTTGGCAAGAAAAGCTTCTATCGCGTCAAACACCGGGTGCTGTGGCGCAGTGCCTTTCGGGGTTTTCTCAAACAACACATTCTGGGCGAACTTCTCCAGCTTATCTGGATAGTCATAGCCCGTGGTTTCTGTCGAAGCCCATGCGTTTACCGCTTCTAACCATGTCGGTAAAGACTTTTTAGTGTAGCTGCGTTTGTTGACGTCGGAATCAGAAATCAGTGCGAGGAAATCCTCTTGGCTATCACACCATTGGGCTTTCAAAGCATCAATTTGCTTTAAGTTTTGCTCATGCAAATCGGCAAGGCTACCTTGCATTGCAGGAACAGAGAGACTTAGCGGCGCACCCGTGAGGTAGTTGCTGATGTCATACAACAGATCCGATGGCGAGCCCCATAGTTGACGCACTTCTCCTGCCAAAGCGAATGGCAGAGGATAGAAGTTGCGACGCCAATAATCGGCAACCACTTGCGCTTTAAGATGGCTTTCGTCTGTCACAAACTCATTATTGAAACGACTACCGGATTCGAATGCGTTTTGCGTCAGCATGCGTTGACAGAAACCGTGAATGGTGTACACCGCGGCTTCATCCATTTGGCGCTCTGCTTGCAATAGGATCTCAGCGGCTTGCTTATGATCCTCAACTTCTTCCAGCAAAGGTTGAATCACAGGATCTGAGCTTTGTCCGCGAGCGAATGCGATCCTCGCGTCGTGAATACGCGCACGAATACGATCACGTAACTCTGCAGTTGCGGCTTCGGTAAAAGTCACTACCAGAATTTGATCCACAGTCAACGGCACGCGATGTTTGGTATCAGTCGTGCCATGCCCTAGTAGGAGTCGCAGATACAAACCCGCGATGGTAAAGGTTTTACCCGTACCCGCAGATGCTTCAATTAGCCTTGCACCATGCAGCGGAAAAGTCATGGTTTGCAGTGGAGTTGGAACTGACATTTGCGCCATAACGCTGAATCTCTCCAAGTATTCAACAAGGACATGTGGATCTTCAAAGGCGTTTCGCATCTAAAGATCAACAAACCCTATAATGTGATCTATCGTTAAAAATTTTATTAATGAGTCTAATAGGTTGGAATATTTAAACCTTTGTGGGATCTCACTCACGGTTATCATTACGGAGTACCGTTAGTATGCGCCTCACGAGATAAGCCAAGCCATTCAGGCGGCTACACTCAAACGAATCATGGTCCCTCTGACCTTGTGGCCGTACAGCGAACGCCCTACAAAAAATAATGATTTTCTGGCGGCCACCCTACTCTCTTCTTTATCTAAATAATCCAACTTATTCTTATACCCAAGTGACTTCAAGATACAGGATTCAGAGCGTTGTCACTGATTCCCTGTTTATCGAAAATAAGCAAGGAAAACAACGCTGTGTAATAGATTACTCTTTCCAAGTTGTTTGACGATGAAATTGCTTCAGTGACACGCTCCCGAAGGGCGAGTTGTCTTGGCTCGTATACTTCGTTGACGATTTTTAATTTAGAGCCACTAGATCTTCAAATCATCGCCTCGCCTACAAGCCAAGTCAATCTCGCTGAACCAAGCATCTTGAGGTTACTTGGGTATACTTTCAGCATCCATCGCCGTCAATCTTGCGCCTTGAAGAACCAATGCAGTCAGTGTGCGAACTTCTGCTGCAAGCTCATCATTCCAAGCAGACCAAATACGCGAAATATACGCATTGTTTCCTTCGCCTGGGCTCATGTACCCATCATTGAATGCGTCCGCCATTTTCTTCAGCGATTTCTCTTCGTCATCAGCCCAGTGACCACGACTAAAGCCCGCCTCGACACACGCCAGTGCTGTTTTCGGGAAATATGGCAATGGCTTAGTCATGCCTTCAAAAAACAGACGTACTAATTCAGCAAGAAATTGTTTCGCTTGCTCAGCGTCTGCCATTGCAGGGTAAACTAAATGCACCGCGCCTTCCTTGCGGTCATAACCGATAACGTGGGTCTTTCTAGCCTGACCAGAGGCAGACATAGCAAGATGATCAATCCATGCAGCAAGATAATCCTGCGCACGAATTTTACCGCTTCGGTAGCGAATCAACCCAGACTGATAACACTGAGTTAGCCAACCGGTTAGACGGATGTTTTTTCCTTCACCAAGCACATCGAAGGTAAGGTCGATTTCTAAATCGTCTTGCGGCGCACCGGATAAAAACGCCAACTTATCCACCAACTCTTCCGCTTGCACGCGGTTGGTTTCAAACTCGATATCACCAAATGCGCCAACCGGTAATTTGCCCTGCGCGCGTTGCTCACTCATGAAGTGCTTGAGTACGTCTGCTTTTGCGGACGGTTGAGTAATGGCGGTTTCGAGCAAGGTTTCTAATAACTCATCGCGCATCTGATAGCTTTCTAAGCCACCTAAAACAAACGGCTCATCGTCTTCCATCACAGGTAACGGCGGCTCGAACATCACTTTCAAACGACGGTTAAAGAAATACTGCACAGGCAAACGCCAGAAGCGTTGTAATTCCACCAAATCCAATTCGATTGGGAAGGTTGCGCCAAGCAAGTAATCATCCAATGCGCGGTTAAACTCGCCACGCGCATGACCTTGCGATTGATTGCTTTGGGTCAACGCAGCTGGAATCCACTCTTTGGCATAGCTTGAATGAGAACCTTGGAATGCGCTTGGGCTGAATGGCACCATGGCATGTACGTTCACTAACTCGTTGAGTAGTTTATCTCCGGAGTCATCGACAGGCTGGTCTTGATCGCCATCTAGGCAGTAGTTCTGATGGCAATATTCCATCAACTCCGACACCAGCACAGACGGCACGCGCTCAGTGTTGTCTTGGATAGAACGTCCAACATAACTGATGTACAAACTTTGCTGTGCAGACAGCACGGCTTCTAAGAATAGGTAACGGTCATCGTCTCGGCGTGAACGGTCGCCCGGTTTAGTGCGCCCTGTCATTAGGTCAAAACCTTCTGGTGGCATTGAGCGCGGGTAAACACCATCGTTCATACCGAGTAAACATACGGTTCTAAATGGGATCGAGCGCATCGGCATCAGTGTACAGAAGTTCACTTGTCCAGCAAGGAAGCGCTGGCTGACCCGTGTTCCTGACAGCTTGTTTTGTAGATACTGGCTAACAATAGATGGCGACAAGGCATCATCAAATGCCGCATCGGTTAGCTGTTCTTTCAGTTGGCTCAAGGTATCTCGAATCGACTTAAGTGCCATTTCCCCTTCTAGCTCAACAGAGAAGAAGTCATCCAACATTGCCACCAAAGTTTCACGCCATGCATCAATCGACTGAACATGGGAAAGTTTGCGGCGATATTGGCTAATTTGTTGAATAAAGTGGGCTAACTTACCAGCAAGTTCTGCGCCCATGCCTTGCACTTCATTGTATGGCGAGAGGCTACCCTCTTGCGCTTCAAACAAACCGGCAGATTCTGGCATCGCGTAGCCTAATAACATACGCTGAATACCAAATTGCCATGTATTTTGGCGTGTTTCTGGCAGTTCAAATTCGCTGCCCGTATGGCTATCTAGCCCCCAGCGAATGCCGGATTCTTCTACCCATTGTTTGACTTGAAGGAAATCATCTTCGCTTAAGTCGAATCGCTTCAAAATCGCCGGCGTTTCTAACAACTCAAGTAATTCAGAAGCCAAACAACGTGTATTCGGTAAATTAACAAGTTGCATGAAAGCCGCCAAAATTGGGCTTTCTTGATCGGCCGTTCGGTCTGAAATCGAGTAAGGAATGAATCGCTCACCCGGCGCATTGCCGAATACCGCCTGAATCGCAGGGCTGTAGGCATTGATGTCTGCCACCATGACAATAATATCGCGCGGTTTCAGTGTTGGGTCAGCATCGAACATTGCCAAAAGCTGATCGTGTAGCACTTCCACTTCTCGCATTGGGCTGTGGCAAGAGTGTAAGCTCAGAGATTTATCACCTAAACTCACCACTTGTTTGTGCTGACTGCTGTCGATTTGCTCGTCGTCTTGGTGCTCTTCTAAATTAAGAATGTCGGCTTGAAGTTGATGGAGCAGACTGTCGCGCTCAACATCAACAAAAGCTTCTATCTCATGGGATTCAAGCTGCGACAACAGATACATGTTATCGCGTCCAAGTTTACCCATCGACGCCAACAGGCTGTTACCCACCACATCGGTATGCAGCTCATCCACCACGTTTTCTTCTAGTGAACCTTTTAACTGCTCACTCTCACCTTGCACTTCAGAATGGTCTTCTTGCCACACCACGTGCTGACGATGTTTTGCCGCTAAGCGAGCTAAGAATTTACGGTCGCGTACTTCACCCCAATAATAACGGCAGGGGTTAGTAAACATTAGATGGACATCAATATGTTCACCTATGGCTTTTAGCGCATCCATGTAACGTGGCGGCAGTGAAGAGATACCAAACACAAACAGACGCTTCGGCAGATGATCAAAATTGCCGTTGAAGTTTTCGAGCGTATCAATGAAGTGTTCGTACAAATTGGCACGATGATAAGGCGATTGCCCAAGGGTAACCGTGTGGTCGTACAATGCCTGCCACAAAATCGGCTGCCATGGATGCTCGTCTTCAAGTTCAGGCACCGTTTCTCCTGCTTCCCAGCTTGCAATCCACTCTGGGCGGTACACCAAATAGCCATCAAAGATATCGGCAATTTTCTCTGCTAATTGATACAGCTTGGAGTTGTCACTGTCGTCTTGAAGATAACGTGCCAAAGGTTCGAATGACGCTTCGTTCAACAAACCCGGAAGCAAGTGCATCAGCTTCCACGTCATGGCTTCTTTGTTGAAGGCACTGCGCTTTGGCACATCAGCCAATACTTGGGTAAACATTTCCCAGATAAAGGTCGCTGGCAGCGGAAACTCTAGGTTTGCCGCAACACCAAACTCTTTCGCCAATTCCATTTTTAACCACTGAGACATACCCGGGCTCTGCACCAGAATTTGCTCTTTTTCGAATGGGTTTTCTAATGGGTTGATGCGAATCAGTTCAACAAGAAGTGATTTGAGAACATCGACCTGATTGGAGTGATAGACAGTAAACAAAGTAAGTGCACCGAATGCCAATGGAAACTGCTAGCAAGCTTAGCACAGCCGCATTTATTCCTAGAGCGATCTCGATAGCTTAAATAACAAAAGGTTAGAGAACACTCAAACTGTGCTCAAATAACCAACAACTGACATTTGTAAGCAACGTCTTACACGCAAATACAAAGCGTGACATCAGTCACAAGTATTTCATGATAAAAAACACTGTTTTATAATCATCACAAATTTTTATAACAATACCCATCATATTGAATATTGGTTTGAAACCAACAATTGGAGGCGAAATTGCACCTCTCTTCGGTGGATATCCACTCTAAGTTCAATTAAATGGGCGAGAAATACTGGAATATCAAAGTATGTTACGCAAACTTTCTTCTAATAGTGCTTGGCTGATGGCTTTTTTTGCCTGCTTTGCTCTTTATCTGTCGATCGCTTGTTACCCATTTTTGCTGTCAAATAGCCAAGCAGAACCGCTCACATTTCTGCAAAAGTACTACTTAGTCGCGACACAACTAGGCTGGCTGGGATTGATTGCTATGCCAATGATGTTAGGTTGTTTATTGCTATCCTTTCTGCCGACACGCATGTTCAAAGCCGTTGTGATCGCCATTGCAATCGCAATCTTGATCATGCTGAAAGTCGATATCCTCGTTTTCCAGCAATACAAACTGCACATCAATGGTCTACTGATCCGCATGTTCTTTGAAGGCGGTCGTGACGTATTTGAAATCTCTTGGATGAGCTGGCTGATCTTTGTTAGCGACATTGCACTGCTTATCATTGGTCTCGCATGTACCGTTTGGCTTAGTCACAAACTTGTTCAGAGCCGGGGGAAGTTTATCCTGCTCAGCATTTGGTTTGCTTTGCTGCTAAGTAGCCAGATGATCCACGCTTATAAAAATGCGCTCTACGATGATGAAGTCAGCCAATTTTCAAATAACTGGCCACTGTATTATCCACTCACTGCACGCCAATTTATCTACCGTCACGGTTTAGTTGACCAAAGCATCGCATCTCAAAACCGAGTAGAACTCAAGAATATTGAAAGCAGTTCACTCAATTACCCATTGGCGCCTATTAAAGTCGAACGTAAAGATAAACAACCTAATGTCCTTTTCATACTGGTTGATGCGTGGCGCTACAGCGATGCAACACCTGACATCATGCCAAGTGTCAGCAAGTTCACCGAAAAAACGGTCAACTTCTCTCAACACATGAGCGGTGGTAACTCTACTCAAGCGGGCATTTTCAGCCTGTTCTACAGCTTACCAGCAACGTATTGGAACAGCTTTTATGCGAGTCAGAAATCGCCTGTATTCATGGATACATTGCAAAACCAAGGCTATCGAATGGGCATTTTTGGCTCCGCACCATTAACCAGCCCACCTTTGTCTCGCACTGTCTTTAAGAAGGTGAAAGATCTTACGTTAAAGCAGACTGGCGAAACACAAATCGAACGAGATCAACAGATCACCGATGAGTTTATTCAGTTTCAAAAGCAGGATAGCGACAAACCATACTTTAGCTTCTTGTTTTATGACTCTGCCCACGGCACCAGTTTCCCAGAACCTGAATTTGCCAAATTCAAACCTTACTGGGAGCGCGTCGATCATATTCTGCTCGATAACGATTTTGACGCCTCGCTTTACCACAACCGCTATAAGAACTCGTTATATTTCATTGATAGTTTGATCGAAAAAGTTCTGAAAAACGTTGATCTGGAGAACACCATTATCGTGATTACCTCCGATCATGGGGAGGAATTTAACGATCATAAAATGAACTACTGGGGTCATACGGGTAACTACAGTGATACTCAAGTACACGTGCCGCTGTACGTTTATCTGCCAGATCATCAGCCGGAACAAATTAATTACCGCACAACGCACTTTGATATCGTGCCAACCCTAATGAACGAGCTATTCGACGTTAAAGGGGAAACCCAATCTTACAGTGTAGGACGAGACTTGTTTGACAATTGCGTTCCGCGAGATTGGTTCATCGCTGGAAGCTATTACAACTATGCGCTGGTAGGTAAAGAAACTATGTTAGTGGTAAACCCTGGTGGGCACTCTCAGCAACTCAATAACCAATTGAAAGTTGATAACGAACACCAAGTGCCAGTGAACGCCATCCAACAATCGTTGGATGAAATGTCGCGCTTTTACAACAAGGGATAACCAGTCCCTAGTTTGATGAATTAGTATTGTGTCGAACTTTCCTGCCACCCTATTCGGGTGGCTTTTTTATCTACTCGTCAACATAGAATCTATTCGTCGACGTATAACCTAGTCTACCAATATAAAAAAAGCCTCTTGGCGAGAGAGACCAAAAGACTTTGCTTTACGAGTAAAACTTCAGCTTTATGCGTGATGTGTGGTCATCAAGCGTGGTTGAATGAGCAAGTTATTGATGTATTGCAAACCTACGTAAGTCACCACAATCGTTGCCACAATTAATTCGATGCCTGCTAGACCACGAACTTGTTGTACATAGTGCGCTGCTAGACCATTTGCTTCCATCCAATTTGCTGTTTTGAACAGAGCTGTCGCACCAATCACCATTGGGAAGGTAAACGCTGCATAGCCAGGGCTAAATGGCAGTCTTAGCAGTTTAAAGAAAGCTAAGTAGATGATGGCTGTCATCAATACCGCGATACCAAACAATAGAGCAATAATCACTGGTGAAGGCGTCGCTGTTACGGTTAGGTAACCGGCCAACGATAGGCTTGCTGGTGCCGCCATGATTGCCATTGTTGGTTTTGCTGCATCTGGAATTTCATGAGTGAACATGAAACGGTAGATCATCATTGGCAGCATCACAGCGTAAGCCACCATACCGAAGATCAATGCACCATGTGCAATTGGTGCAAGCACTGGGTTACCAGAGAAAGACACGTCTGCAACGATAATACCCACTGGCGGTACGAACCAGCTTGGCACCATGTGGTGTAGTTCGAAGTCTTTCGCGCGGTGGTACAAAAAGCTCACAAGGAACACGATATGTAAAGCTACCGCCACTAACCAAAGCACGTCACCTGCAACAGAGAAGAAATGCCCTAGTGAGTTTGAAACCACCATAGTTCCCATTGCGAAAGTTGGAACGACACTACCCACCACAGGGTGCGCAAGATCTTGTCTTAACAAGTGATTGTGAAAAAGAAATTTAACCGCCAAGATTGCTAGCAATACACTTGCAATACCTGCGCTAATCCACTGTCCATAGCCATGTAATTCGGCGAAGTTTTCCCAACTCCAACCCAAGCTCGCAATACCAAGAGCCAGACCCGCCATTGGGGTTGGTGCTCCCATTACTTTTGCTTTTGTTCTTTGAATCATTACGACCTCAAAATCTAGGCTAACTTTCTATGGGGTGTATATTACTCTTGCACTTCGTTCCAATATATCTAATTATTTAAAACTAACGTTCAGATTTACTTAACGGAATATCATGCCTAGTCATATCTCTCTTAAACAACTGAAAGTTTTTACTACGATCACTCAGCACAAAACGCTGACAGCGGCTTCAGAAAGCCTGTTTCTTTCGAAAGCAGCGGTAAGTATGGCGCTGTCTGAGTTAGAGAAACAAATCGGACATCACCTATTTGACCGGGTGAACAACCGCTTAATTCTCAACCAAGAAGGACAAAAACTTTTGCCCCTCGCGGATGAACTCCTCAACCGAGCTCGGGATATTGAGAGTGTGTTCGATGGCGACCAAACCTTATCAGGGCTGCTTCGCATCGGTGCCAGTGACACCATCGGCAACCAAGTTGCGCCTTACCTGTTAAGTGATTTTCGTGATGAAACGAATCACCAATCACAGAGTTTGTTCATCTCCAACTCTGCCCAGATTTGTGACATGTTGATCGCTTACGAACTCGACATCGCGCTCATTGAGGGCAAGACCATACACCCAGAGCTAGAATCAACGCAATTCAGCGAAGATGAAATGTGTGTGATTTGTCCACCTGATTACCCTAACTATGACGAAGGACCTATCAGCCTAAATGAACTCGAAGACACCGAGTGGATTCTGCGTGAAGCTGGTTCTGGTTCTCGAGAGTTTTTTATGCGCGTTATCGCTCCACGTTTAGAGCATTGGCATGAGGCTTTTCAGCTCAACACCACTGAAGCGCTGATCAATTCGGTATCTGCTGGGCTTGGTTTAGGTTGTTTGTCGCGCTTATCCGCAGAACCTGCAATTCGCGATGGTCGAGTGAAGATGCTCAACATGCCTTTGGATATGAAGCGCCGCTTCTGGCTTTTGATCCACAAAGAGAAGTATCAAAACCCACTTCTGCGCACGTTTATTGAATTCTGCCAAAATTGGGAACGCCCAGAGAACCCGCACCTTAAAGATGACTAGTTCGAGGTGGATAGTTCAAGGTAGAGAATCCAAGGTAGATAGCTCAAATGCTGGTCAGTTAGTTGTACCCGGCTCTCATTCTGAGGCTTGTCGCTAGACTTAATTGGTCAAAAACTGTATAAAAAGCCAGTATAAATTCATCAAGTTAGAGGACCAACCATGGCTGTAATCGTCAAGTACGTGGTAGAACGCAATGGAGAAGAGAAAATGACTTTTACCTCTAAAGCGGAAGCTGACGCATACGACAAAATGCTGGATATGGCAGACGAGTTATTCTCACTGCTAGGTAAAAGTGAACTTCTAGAAGACGAAGGTAAGCAAGAAGATCTTGCAATGTTCCTTGCGCAAAACAAAGAAGAAGTACTTTACGCTTTGGGTGCAAAACGTAAGCCTGCGCCAAAAAAAGCAAAGAAGCTTGAAGCTGTTGAAGAAGATAGCGAACAAGAAGACGCTGCGTAAGCCTCTCATTTGTTTAAAAAAACGTCGCACCATGCGGCGTTTTTTTATGCCTTCCGTTTGTCGCCATATATCTCTGAGAATATAAAGAACCGATTTAATATCCCAAATTGCTCTAAATTTCATGTTGCAGATTAGTGTGACTTAGATCTAATCTAAATGGGCACGGTGATGGGGTACCACCGGAATCGAAAGATTCAAACCGCTTTTAAAGCTAATGACTCCTACAGAAACGAGAACAGGTCAGCCCTGTTGGAAATGCTTTCACCTATATTGTGAAAGTAAGAGTTCTGTAGTGAGCAATTCAACTCTTCTCCAACCCCGCTCCTGTTTTCTCAAAAATTAAAAAGATATCCAAAATAGTTGTTAACTCAACAAGGCGACAAACGCGTAAGCCTCCTGAACATAGTTTTTCTATTTGATGGAGCGAATAAGAGCAGTCAACGCCGTTGAGTCTGACCAATATGCTGGATATCGTACACTGGGAAAACATTATGCAATACTCACACGAAATCCAATCAATGTGCCCGATTCAACGCGGCGATCTTCATGCTTCTGCACCGATCCCTGTTGAAGGCGCAATGATCAATCCAAAAGACGTTATCGCGATTTCCGGTCTTAGCCACGGCGTTGGTGCTTGTGCTCCTCAACAAGGAGCAGCAAAACTGACCCTTAACGTCAAAAACGGCATCATCGAAGAAGCTTTGATCGAAACGATCGGCTGTTCAGGCATGACTCAATCAGCCGCGATGGCCGCAGAAATCCTAACCGGTAAAACCATTCTTGAAGCACTCAACACTGACTTAGTGTGTGATGCTATCAACGTCGCGATGCGCGAAATCTTCCTTCAATTTGTTTACGGTCGTACTCAATCTGCTTTCTCTGAAGGCGGCTTAGAAATTGGTGCGGCACTGGAAGATCTTGGTCAAACTCAACGCAGCCAAGTGGGTACAAGCTACTCAACCAAAGCAAAAGGCGTGCGTTACATGGAGTTAGCTGAAGGCTACGTAACAAAACTCGCGCTAGACGAAAACAAAGAAGTGATTGGTTACCAATATCTCAACCTAGGCAAGATGATGAAAGCCATCAACGAAGGCGTATCTGCAGCAGAAGCAGCAGAAAAAGCAACGGGCACTTACGGTCGTTTTGACGAAGCCGTAACGACCATTAACCCACGCCAACAATAATTGCCACCAAGAGGAAAGAGATTATGAACACTCCAATTACTGAATCTGTACGTCGCACATTAGACGAAATGCAACTTTCTTCTCTGGAAGCGGCTTACCAATACTGTATGGATCGTGGTATCGACCCTAAAGCACTAGTGATGGACACTCAACCTATCGCGTTTGAAAGCGCGGCAGATGCCTACACACTGGGCACCGCTTTGGCGATTTTCCGCGGAGCAAAAACAGCAGAAGAAGCAGCAAACATCATCGGTGAAGGTCTTCAGGCGTGCACTAAACCCGGCAGCGTGGCAGAGCAACGCCAAGTGGGTATCGGTCACGGTGCATTGGCGGCTCGTCTATTGAATGAAGAAAGTGGCTGTTTCGCTTTCCTTGCCGGTCACGAGTCATTCGCAGCGGCAGAAGGCGCAATCAAAATCGCACTAAACGTGAACAAATCACGCAAAAATCCGTTGAAAGTGATCCTGAATGGTTTAGGTAAAGACGCCGCTTACCTAATCTCACGCATCAATGGTTTCACTTACGTACGCACTCAATACAACTACCAAACTGGTGAGTTAGTGGAAGTAGAACGTCGCCGTTTCTCCCAAGGTCCACGTGGTGAGATCCTTTGCTACGGTGCAGACGATGTACGTGAAGGCGTGGCTATCATGCATAAAGAACAAGTGGATGTGAGCATCACTGGTAACTCAACCAACCCGACTCGCTTCCAACACCCGGTAGCAGGCATCTACAAAGCAGAACGTAACCGTGAAGGCATGCCTTACTTCTCTGTGGCATCAGGCGGTGGTACTGGTCGTACTCTACACCCAGATAACGTGGCGGCAGGTCCTGCCTCTTACGGTATGACCGATACCATGGGTCGCATGCACGCCGATGCACAATTCGCGGGTAGCTCTTCAGTACCTGCACACGTAGCGATGATGGGCTTCATCGGTATGGGCAACAATCCAATGGTAGGTGCAACTGTTGCACTTGCCGTAGCCGTCGGTGAACTTAGCCTTTAAGCCGATTTAATCGCTTTCTATCCAAAGCGATTAAATCCAACAAACCCAGTGTAGGGGGAGTGACTTCGGTCCTCCCCTTATTTTTTGCTGCGCCCCTTTTCCAACTTCACTTTGTCTTTACCCCAAATCGGTCTGAGAAGGCTTTTGCGACACATTTCTCATCAGACAAACATATCTCTAAAAAGACAAAAGGTATCCATCTACAGACTTTCTCCATTTCCCCTCTTTAAACTCCCCAACACTCTCTTTATGATGACTGACAACTTAATTATTTCTTGTCAGTGAACAGACGAGACACAAGACTCAACACATGGAGATCAACTATGGCTTTCTTCTCTCTAGCCTTTGGTACGGCAACTAAAAATCGCGACGGCAAAATCATCGAAGCGTTTTTCCCAAACCCAGTTCTTAACCCAAGCGAAGCGCTTGTTAACGCACTAGCAGCAGTAGCAGGTTACGAGCAAGGCAACCAAGCTATCGAGATCTCTGCAGCACAAAGCGCAGAACTGGCAGCAGCATTTGAAGCAAACGGCGATGCGGCAAACGCTTCTTTCGCAGCAAAAGCAGCAGAATCAGCACAACCACTTGTACTGGTTATCCTTGCAACTGACGAACAGCCACAAAGCGTTGCTGAAGGCTTCCTAAAACTTCAACTTATCTCTAACCGCCTAGTTCAACCGCACGGCACGGTACTAGACGGTATCTTCGGTCTACTACACAACATCGCATGGACTAACGAAGGTCCAATCGACCTACCTGAACTGGCAGAGCGTCAAATCGAAGCTCGCCTAGCGGGTCGTGCACTAAGCGTAGATTGCGTAGACAAGTTCCCTAAAATGGTGGACTACGTGGTACCAACTGGTGTTCGTATCGCTGACACTTCTCGCGTACGTCTTGGCGCACACGTTGGCGAAGGCACAACGGTAATGCACGAAGGCTTCATCAACTTCAACGCGGGTACAACTGGCGTGAGCATGGTTGAAGGTCGTATCTCTGCTGGCGTAGTGGTTGGTAACGGTTCTGACATCGGCGGTGGCGCATCTATCATGGGTACGCTATCTGGCGGCGGTAAAGTTGTAGTTTCTATCGGTGAAAACTCGCTACTAGGCGCAAACGCAGGTCTTGGTTTCCCAATGGGTGACCGTTGTACTATCGAATCAGGTCTATACGTAACCGCTGGCTCTAAAGTGCGCATGCTAGATTCTGCAGGTCAAGAAGTAGAAGTAGTAAAAGCACGCGATCTTGCTGGTGTTTCTGACCTACTATTCCGTCGTAACTCTGTAACAGGTCAAATCGAGTGTCTTGCAAACAAGAGCGCGGTTGAACTGAACAGCGAACTGCATAAAAACAACTAATAAGAATACCCAACTAACCTCGAGATGCTTGATTCAGCGAGGCTGACTTGGCTTGCAGGCGCGGCAACGAGTTGAAGATCTAGTCAATCTAAATCAAAGCTCGTTAACAAAGCATGAAAGCCAAGACAACTCGCCCTTTGGGAGCGTGTCACTATCACGATTCCCACGTCAAATAACTTGAAAATAGCGAGCTATTTCACTTCGTCATTTTATCAGTGAGCAGACTCTGAACTGAGCATCTTGAAGTCATTTAGGTATTGCAGTGAATTAGCCCTACGAAAAATCCCCCAACAGGAAACTGTTGGGGGATTTTTTATTGCCTGAGAGAGGGCACATTGTTACGACATGGCGTGTGACGTAATACTGAGAACTTCAAATACTCAGCTTTTTAGAATTTTACTTGTTCAGAAAGTTGACTGCTTTATCAGGGAAGTCAGTAAACAAACCATCCACTTTCACCTGATTGTAGAAGATGTCCATCATGCCATCGAAGCTATCGGTGTAAGCAGGAATACGCCCTGGGTCCGCGCGGAAAGTATAAGGATGCACTTGCAAACCCGCGTCTTTTGCCGCTTTCATCAAAGGTTTGGTGATGATGTTATCCTTGGTTGATTTGTCATCCACCAACATTGGCTTCCAAGGACCGATCCCTTCCGCGTATTCCGCGACCTTCTTCATGCCATTGGCTTCAAACATCCAGTCATAACTATATGGTGTTGCTTTGTCACCTTTGTACTCCATGGTCTCGTTCCAATCGGTGTAAGCCATGAGCTGAACGAGCTTTAAATCCATGTCCATTGCGGGCATGAGTTCACTATTGATGCGCTGAAGCTCATTCGCATCAAAACACTGAAGGTATACTTTGTCGTCTTGCGAATCGTAACCGTATTGTTTTAAAACTTTAAGCACCGCTTTTGAGATGTCTTTGCCTTCATGACGATGGAACCACGGCGCTTTGATTTCCGGGTAAATACCGATGTCATAACCCAGCGTTTTGTTTAAGCCTTGGATCAGCTCAATCTCTTCAGCAAAAGTAGGTACGGTGAAGTCTGATTTCCACATTGGGAATCGTGTCGGATAGCCAGCAACCTTGTTACCTTTATCATCAATGTTAAAGCCTTCAGTGACTCGCAATGATTTGATTTCTGCCAACGTGAAATCAATCGCATAGTAACGACCATCTTTACGAGCACGATCCGGGAATCGCTCAGCTACATCGGTCACGCGATCGAGGTAATGATCATGCAATACAACGAGTTGATCGTCTTTGGTCATCACCACATCTTGTTCGATGTAGTCTGGTTTCATCGCGTACGCCAACGCTTTTGCTTCTAAAGTATGTTCTGGTAGATAACCCGATGCGCCACGGTGCGCGATAACAAGCGGTTGTGCAATAGCTCCAGCTGAGATGCTCAGAGCGAGAACCATCATGCAAACTGACGTTGTTTTCATTGTTCTTTCCTTAGCTTATTGAAGGGGCAGTATTCCACCGCCCCTTTAATGTTTTATGACGCCAATGCTTCTTTCTCACGCGCTTTTTGTTCATGGTGAGCACGCTCGCCAAGAAATGCGTAAGTTAGACAAACGATAGAGGTGATACATGAACCGATTAGGATGATAAAGCCGCCATCCCAGCCGAAGTGGTCTACTGTATAGCCAAGAATCGCGTTTGCCGCTACCGCACCACCCAAGTAACCAAATAAGCCAGTTAGACCTGCAGCCGTACCTGCCGCTTTCTTAGGAGCAAGCTCTAGCGCATACAAACCAATCAACATTACCGGACCGTAAATCAAGAAGCCGATTGCAACCAGCGCCATCATATCTACTGCTGGGTTACCTGCTGGGTTGAACCAGTAAACCAACACCGCTACGGTTACTAACGCCATAAATAGAATACCGGCAGGAGCACGACGACCTTTAAATAGCTTGTCTGAAATCCAACCACACAATAGCGTACCTGGGATACCAGCCCACTCGTATAGGAAGTAAGCCCAAGAAGATTTATCAACCGAGAAGTCCTTCGCTTCTTTAAGGTATACCGGCGCCCAGTCCAGCACACCGTAGCGGATCAGGTAAACAAACGCGTTCGCAATCGCAATTGACCACAACAACTTATTAGAAAAGACATACTTGAAGAAAATTTCCTTCGCCGTCATTTCTTTTTCGTGTGACTTGTCGTAATCATCAGGGTAATCGTCTTTATACTCTTCAATTGGCGGAAGACCACAAGACTGCGGTGTATCTCTTACGGTGATCCAAATAAAGACAGCTACGAGCGTGGCAAAAAATGCAGGTACATAGAAAGCGGTGCGCCAATCGTCGTTGAATGCCCAAAGACCAAGGATGAACAGCGGACCAATTAAACCACCACCCACGTTATGTGCCACGTTCCAAACCGACACTATCTCGCCACGCTCTTTGCGCGACCACCAGTGAACCATGGTTCGACCACAGGCAGGCCATCCCATACCTTGGAACCAACCGTTTAGGAACAATAGAATAAACATCGCAGTAATGCTGCCAGTAGCCCAAGGCATAAAGCCGAAGCAGAACATCACAAGCGCTGACATTAATAGACCGCCACTTAAAAAGTAACGAGGGTTTGAGCGGTCAGAAACACTGCCCATTAAGAATTTTGATAAACCGTAAGCAATAGATACCGCAGCTAAAGCAACACCTAAGTCACCACGACTAAAACCTTGTTCAATAAGATAAGGCATCGCCAAGCTAAAGTTTTTACGAACCAGGTAGTAGCCAGCGTAACCAACAAAGATGCCGATAAAGAGTTGCCAACGTAAGCGGGAATAAGTGCCATCGATCTTATCGGACGATAAACGATCGATGTGCGCCTTAGGTTTGAATATTCCAAACATAGGAACCTCATTAATAATGTGAGCGATGGTAGGGAGTATAAAATCGCGAACGAGCAAAAAGGAGTTTCGTTCGAAAGTGAATGCATTTTATGAAATTCGATTTTTATTTCTGTGACAAATGTTGCATAAGAATTAAATTTCAGTAAATACAGAAAATTAGAGGCTTTTAATTAGACTGCGCTTCCACTTTCTGCAGATTTCGTTACTGTCCACATAGAACACGAAGTGCGCAAACGAACAAAATCAGCACAATATTAAGTGAATCAAGTGCTCAAATGACCACAAAAATGGATAAAAGATGGAAGTTGAAGAGACGAAGCACGTGATTTAAGCCATCAAACGCCTCAATTGTGGCGTGTTGCAACAATGTCATCGTGTTAACAATTAGGGTCAACATAATCCCACCGCTTCCAACGTACATTTAGAGGTCATCTCAAAGCAAAAGATGGCATATGTGCTACGGGAAACGGTCTTCTTTCTTTGAGATGGCGTAGCTCTTAGCAACGAGCGAATGAATATCAGCAATCCCTTATCATCATTAGTGTTAGCTAGCTCTTTAGGGTTAGTTTTCGACCAATAATCTGAGTATTTTCCCACCATTCGCGAAGCAGGTTCACAAAACTCCTCTTACCAGTTTGTGCATTGATTTTCACATCGGTAGTTTTAGTCTATCAAAGCAAAATTGAAGACCATAATTCGTTTTATCGAGTTTCCTTTTTGAGCAAAAGATGCGTCAATTAACAAAAACGAAGAGTTTGATTAACAAATTTATGCTCAAACGCTCATTTTTAGCGCTCGTTTGTTTTCGCAAACGTTTATATATGCACAATAGAACCGTGCTAGATAAGCATAAATATTAAAGGACTCTTAACATGACAACGAACAAACACCCCTCACTGCTCGGAGAATGTTTGGCCGAGTTTATCGGTACAGGATTACTTATCTTTTTTGGCGTAGGCTGTGTTGCTGCACTCGTTTTGACCGGGGCTCAATTTGGTCAATGGGAAATCAGTATTGTATGGGGCTTTGGCGTCGCCATCGCTATTTACTGTACTGCGGGCGTATCCGGTGCACACATCAACCCTGCCGTAACTATCGCACTGGCGATGTTCCATGGATTTGATAAGGCGAAAGTTGTGCCTTATATCATTGCGCAAATGCTAGGTGCATTTTGCTCTGCTGCTTTGGTCTACAGCTTGTACAGCAACCTCTTTACGGATTACGAAATCGCACACAACTTCGTTCGTAGCAGCCAAGACGCATTAGCCACAGCGGGCATTTTCTCGACTTACCCACATGCTTCTCTCTCTTTCTTTGGCGCTTTTGCTGTGGAATTCGTGATTACTGCAGTGCTGATGTTTGCCATTCTTGCTCTTGGTGATGAAAACAATGGCGCACCTCGCGGCGCGATGAACCCTCTACTGATCGGTATCCTAATTGCGGTAATCGGCGGTTCTCTAGGTCCACTAACAGGCTTTGCGATGAACCCTGCACGTGACTTTGGTCCTAAGCTGTTTGCCTACTTCGCAGGTTGGGATTATGCCCTGACTGGCGCGCGTGAAATTCCATACTTTATTGTTCCAATTCTTGCTCCTATCGCAGGTGCTTGCTTCGGTGGTTGGTTGTACCCGAAAGCGATTGCTGCATATCTGCCAAAGCAAGGTCACGGCTGTACTATCCCTAACCAGTGCGAAACCGAAGAAGAAGCAGAACAAGCGCAAGCTTAACCCCTACCAATTCGAACATTTACTAAAATATAAATAACGAAACAAAAGGATTCTTACCATGACTGAGCAAAAATACATTGTTGCCCTAGACCAAGGCACGACAAGCTCTCGTGCTGTCATTCTGGATCATGACGCGAATATCGTAAGCGTCGCTCAGCGAGAATTTACTCAGATTTATCCAGAGGCTGGTTGGGTTGAACATGACCCAATGGAAATCTGGGCAACTCAAAGCTCTACCTTGGTTGAAGCACTTGCGAAAACCGGCATCCGTAGCGACCAACTTGCAGGTATCGGTATTACCAACCAACGTGAAACGACGATTGTATGGAACAAAGAAACAGGCAAACCGGTTTACAACGCGATCGTATGGCAATGCCGCCGCACTGCCGATATTTGTGAAGAATTAAAAGCGCGCGGACTAGAAGATTACGTTCGCGACAATACAGGCCTGGTTCTAGACCCTTACTTCTCGGGTACAAAAGTGAAGTGGATTCTAGATAACGTTGAAGGCGCACGTGAAGATGCTGAAGCAGGCAAGCTGCTATTCGGTACTGTTGATACCTGGTTGGTTTGGAAGATGACACAAGGTCGCGTCCACGTAACCGACTACACCAATGCTTCTCGTACCATGCTGTTCAACATTAATGACCTATGCTGGGATCAAAAAATGCTGGATGAGATGGGCATCCCTGCATCCATGATGCCTGAAGTAAAACGCTCATCAGAAATCTACGGTCAAACCAACATTGGTGGTAAAGGTGGTACTCGTATCCCAATTGCAGGCATTGCAGGTGACCAACAAGCCGCTCTTTACGGTCAGATGTGTGTTGAAGCTGGTCAAGCGAAGAACACCTACGGCACAGGTTGTTTCTTGTTGATGAATACGGGTCAAGAGAAGGTAACATCGAAAAATGGTCTGTTGACCACGCTAGCATGCGGTCCAAAAGGTGAGCCAGCTTACGCCCTTGAGGGTGCGGTATTCATGGGTGGCGCTTCAATTCAATGGCTACGTGATGAAATGAAGATTCTGGCTGGTGCCGAAGATTCAGAATACTTTGCGACCAAAGTTGATACTTCAAATGGTGTTTACGTGGTTCCTGCGTTTACTGGTCTGGGCGCACCATATTGGGATGCTTACGCTCGCGGTACGATTGTCGGTCTAACTCGTGGTGTAAACTCTAACCACATTATCCGTGCAACTTTGGAAGGTATCGCTTACCAAACTCGTGATGTGCTGGATGCAATGCAAGCAGACTCGGGCATCAAGCTCGCGAACCTTCGTGTAGATGGCGGCGCAGTGGCGAACAACTTCTTAATGCAGTTCCAGTCTGATGTTCTTAATACCGAAGTTCACCGTCCTCAAGTAACTGAAGTGACCGCTTTGGGTGCAGCATACCTAGCCGGTCTAGCGGTTGGTTTCTGGAATAGCATTGATGAGCTGCAAGACAAAGCAGTGCTCGATCGCACATTCGAACCACACGATGATGAAGAAAAACGTAACCGCCGTTACAAAGGTTGGAAGCGCGCAGTCAAGTGTGCTCAAACTTGGTCTGAGCTTCACGACGAAGACGATTAATTTCTGATAAACGATTAGTTTCCCCCTGATTAATCGTAAAGAGCGCCGACTTGGCGCTCTTTTTTTGCGTTCGATCGCGGATTCCCCATTCCCACGACTTCTCACAATGCGCTAATTCGAGCACAATAGAGCGAGTTTCTATATTCGAATTTGAAGCATTGGCGATTACCAGTGCACAAGGGAGTGCTAAGTGAAGCAAATACCAAGACACCAACAGATTGTTGAGTTGGTGAAAAAACAAGGCTACGTCAGCACGGATGAGCTGGTAGAAAAATTTAATGTCAGTCCTCAAACTATCCGTCGCGACTTAAACGACCTTGCTGATGAAAACAAGATTCGACGCTACCACGGTGGTGCTACCATTCCTCTCAGTTCAGAGAACACGTCATATAACACGCGTAAAGCGCTTAACTTCAATGAAAAAGATGTCATTGCGGAAGAACTAGTAAAGCACATTCCAGATGGCGCAACCTTGTTTATTGATATCGGTACCACGCCAGAAGCCGTCGCTCGAGCGCTCAATAAAAACCACAAACAACTTCGCGTGGTGACCAATAACATTAATGTTGCCACCATTCTTTTACCAAACCCAGAAATCAAAGTTATTTTGGCGGGCGGTGAAGTTCGCAACCGTGACGGCGGTATTGTCGGTGAAGCGACGCTCGATTTCGTCAAACAATTCCGCCTCGATTTCGGCATTTTAGGCATCAGTGGTATCGATTTTGATGGCTCACTACTGGACTTTGATTATCATGAAGTTCGCGTTAAACAGGCAATTATTGATAACAGCCGCAGTGTGTTCCTTGCGGTTGACCATTCGAAATTTGGTCGCAATGCGATGGTGAAACTGGGCAATATCGCGCAATTGAACATGGTATTCACCAACAAACAACCACCAGAAGAGATTCTTGCGATTCTAAAAGAAGCAGCAGTTCCGCTCGAAGTGGTTGATACACAAATAGAAAAATCTGAGAACGAATAGCAAATTACCTCTCTTTCTATACGAATAAATGACCTCTGTCTTAATTAGGCAGAGGTTTTTTTGTGCCCAAATCACACAAAACGCTCATAAACGAAAATAAATAATGACCACAAACGAAACCTAAGCTAGGATAAACTCATGTTCTAAAATGCTCGTTCGCTCACCAAGAGGTCAAATTTATGAGTATCCAACAAAATGCTTCCACGACTAACGCATCCCCTACTTTAGACCTGATCGTGATCGGTGGCGGCATTAACGGGGCTGGTATTGCTGCAGATGCTGCTGGTCGTGGTTTAAGCGTCGGTTTGTACGAAGCTAATGACTTCGCATCGGCAACCTCTTCTGCAAGTTCAAAACTGATCCACGGCGGATTACGTTACCTTGAACACTATGAATTTCGTTTAGTTTCGGAAGCGCTCGCTGAACGTGAAGTGATCTTACGTAAAGCACCACATGTGGCTCTACCAATGCGCTTCCGTTTACCTCATCGCCCATTTTTACGCCCAGCTTGGATGATCCGCTGTGGTTTGTTCCTTTACGATAACTTGGGTAAACGAACCACACTGCCAGGCAGCAAAACTGTCAACCTAGCAAAATCAGGTCTTTTGAAACCTGAAATGAAAACCGGTTTCGAATACTCAGATTGTTGGGTAGACGATGCGCGCTTAGTCTTACTTAACGTTCTGGCTGCAAAAGAGAATAACGCAGAAGTTCGCAACTACTGCCGCGTAGAAAAAGCACACCGTGAAGGCGGCATTTGGCATGTCACTATTCATGACGTCACCACAGACCAACGTTTCGAACGTAAAGCGAAAGCTCTGGTTAACGCTGCTGGTCCATGGGTGAAACAGTTCTTTGATGAAGGATTAGAGCAAACCTCCCCTCGCAACATTCGTTTGATCAAAGGCTCGCACATCGTTGTTCCTCGTATCCACAACGAGCCGCAAGCCTACATCCTACAAAACAAAGATAACCGCATCGTATTTATGATCCCTTACTTAGATAAGTTCTCGATCATTGGTACCACAGATGTGGAATACAAAGGCGATCCGCGTGAAGTCGCGATCTCCGAAGATGAAGTCGATTACTTGATCGATATCGTTAACCAACACTTTGTCCACCAGCTAAGCCGCGAAGATGTGGTATGGACTTACAGTGGTGTACGCCCACTGTGTGATGATGAGTCTGACTCACCGCAAGCGATCACACGTGACTACACACTAGAGTTGGATGCTGAATACGACCACGCACCTTTACTTTCAGTGTTCGGCGGCAAGCTCACGACATACCGTAAGCTTGGCGAAGCGGCAATGAAGAAACTTGCACCTTACCTACCTGAAATGGGTAAAGACTGGACGGCAAACCAAACCCTTCCTGGTGGTAACTTCAGTTGCAGCCGTGAGCAACTTGCGAAGATGATTCATGCGAAATACTCGTGGGCATCAGAAACAATGTTGCTGCGCTACGTGACTCAGTTTGGTACACAAACTTGGGATCTGATGGAAGGCACTAACAGCGTAGAAGATCTTGGTCACTGCTTCTCAGAGCAAGCAAGTGGCGTATATCAACGTGAAATTGATTACTTGATGAATCACGAAATGGCGCTAACCGATGAAGACATCTTATGGCGTCGTACAAAACTTGGCTTATACATGAACGAAGAGGAGAAAATCGCACTGGCAGAATATCTAAAAGAGAAGCTGCAACAAAAGGTCGTTAGCCTCTCACAAGTAAGTTAAATTGGACTCTCCTAATACAAAGCCTGCACCCCGCAGGCTTTTTTTGGAGCTAAATTCTAATATCAACACCTTCTATCGAAAGCACAAAAAGTTTTAATTTCAGACAATTAACACTCTTACTTATTATTTTCTTCAGTCGGCAATTGCCCTCACCTCTAATTAAATCGGTATCCGATGAAGAAATCGCTATTCCTGAGCTTACTTCTCCTCAGTGGTTGCTCTGTTGCTCCTGAAGAAACACCACCTTGCGCATGTGATGACTACGTACCTCCCTATGTAAAGCCGCCAAGTGCATCTAACCAAGAGAATATCCAACAGTTACTGGCTTACATTGCGCAAAAAGCCAAAGATCGCTGGGGTGAAGATGAGTTCGTCGAAGCGGGAAAACACCGCTACGTGAAATACCTTGATGGTTATAACACCCGCGCTCATATCGACTTCGAAGCGGGAAAAATCTACGTTTCGACAATTTCCCAATACCAGCCAACGGAAAAGCTACAAAAAGCGATTGTACAGACACTACTCATGCCTGCCGATCCAGCACATGCGGAGTTGTTTAGTGACAAGGAAGCGGTATTACGTGGTAAGCCTTTTTTATTGGGGCAAGTTCTCGATCACGATGGAAAACCGATTGAATGGGAGTGGCGCGCCAATCGTTACGCAGACTACCTACTCGACAACAAACTGCAAAAGAAAGCCATCAAACACGGCAGTGCTTACTATGTCGAAATCAACATGGTGAAAGATCATCTAGAACAACGCGAATACCAGTACGCTGGCTTGATACGTGACGCTGCAAAACGATATGGTTTATCAGAAGATCTGATTTTTGCCGTGATCAAAACCGAAAGTAGTTTTAACCCTTATGCGGTTTCTCATGCTGGCGCTTACGGCTTGATGCAAGTGATCCCAAAAACAGCGGGTGCGGATGTGTTTAATTTAGTAAAAAACAAACCAGGTATTCCTACCAAAGAATACTTATTCGATCCTGCCAATAACATTGATACTGGAGCAGCGTATTTCTATATATTGAAAAACCGCTATCTACGAGACGTGAAACATCCAACCTCGAAGCACTTTAGTATGATTTCCGCCTACAACGGTGGCACTGGTGGTGTGCTTTCGACGTTTGATAGCGACCGTAAGCGTGCAATGAATGAACTTAACAGCCTCAACCCAACTCAAGTTTATGATGCATTAACCACTCAACACCCAAAAGGGGAAGCGAGACGCTATCTACAGAAAGTTCTTTATTTCCAGAAAGACTTCAGCCAAGGGAATATCTAATTTTACCTAGCCACAAAACGAAAAACGCCGCTTAGTTCCACGGAGGTATAGAACTAAGCGGCCATGTAATTACACGAAAGACACCTATGGGTCTAAAACGTCAATTGGCTAGTTAATCACTCATATTCATACGAGTAATAACAGATACAGAGTATCGAACTCCGCCTTTTCTGGCACGAGCAAAACTCAGATTAGAATTCAACGTTTTTCACATTCTTAATAATTTCCTTACTATTAATGGGTTATTTGCTGAAGCAACATCAAACAAAAAAGGCTTAGCATCTCGCCAAGCCCTTCTTCACTTTCATTTTTCTTCGATTATCCCGGATGACCATCCACACGCGGAGTTATCAACATCACACCAAAACGCCACACAAACATACCAAATGCAAGAATCCATAATGCTGCGCTGATATCAATCCAAAAGAACATCTGTGAAGGAGCAAATATCACACCTAAGCTTCTCGCTAACGCCGCAGCAATCACCGCCGCAAACGCGATACTCATGTTCGGACCTTTGTAAATCATACGTCCAGTGTGCCCCATGGTGACACGAGTAATCATTGCTAGGATTAAGCCACCTAGCGCACCAATCGCAAACAAATGAATCAAGTTGTGGTTGGCAAACGCGTTATCCCAGCAGCCACGTAGGATAAGACTTAAAGGCAGACACAAATAAGCCGCATGTAAAGACCAAACAAGTGGCTCGCTCAGAGTCAACCAAGGTTTCCAGCGTAAGAATCGAACCAATTGGGCGATACCAGCAAACAACATCAGCGGCTTCCCAAGTTCAGCAAACGTCACAGGGAAGAAACTCAGTACAAACAACATGACCAATGGTAGGTTGGCGAGCCAATCTAGCCACATCAGCGGTTGAGCTTTTTCAAAGTTGAAACGACGTGCAGTAAAGAAAGGGATTACTCGCCCACCCATGACAGAAAGCAGTAAAGTGAACCACCACAGCATTGCTTGCCACACAGCAGAAGAGGTAAATGGAGGCATACCTTTCACCGTGGCATAACTGGCAAAGTTCGCAAAGATTGCAAGTAAGAATAACGGAACAAAAAATAGGTTACGCCACCCTTTAGCACGATAAACTCGTATGCCGACCTCATACGCTACGAACAGTAAAAACAGCGCTTCAACACTGCTGGTTAACCAAAGTGGTGCAGGCGTCCAAAGTAGAACTCGAGGAGCAAGCCATAACAAAAACAAGGCTAGCAAAGTGTAGTGCTTCGTCCCATTGATCCCCGTCCAGTTTTGTACCGCAGTCAGAACGAACCCCACCACAATCGCCATAGAGAAACCAAACAGCATTTCATGTACATGCCACCACAAAGCCGGAACACTCAACGCGCTAGGCTGCCCTGCTTGAAACATCCATACCCACAACGCAATCGCGATGATGGCGTAAATAGAGCCAAACAGGAAAAACGGTCTAAACCCAAGTCGCAGCCATGCGGGGATTTTTTCTTCCACTTTTTTATCGGTGATATTCAGCATTGTGGTGCCCTTACGTACCAATTCGTACTGTCGAAAAACTTAACGTCAGCGATCTTAACACAAACATGCATAAAAAATACATGTTATAAGATCAGACTATCCTTTAGAGGTAAAACATTGCGCCTGATGCCGTGGAGGCATTTCCTCCCAAGAACGT
Organism: Vibrio sp. SSH13-20; assembly: GCF_040104475.1. Lineage (NCBI taxonomy): Bacteria > Pseudomonadati > Pseudomonadota > Gammaproteobacteria > Vibrionales > Vibrionaceae > Vibrio > Vibrio sp. SSH13-20. Next base: position 199,063 of record NZ_JBECOU010000002.1, on the reverse strand, counting down.
AAAAATGCTGGGCTCAGTAAGAATGACTTAGATATCATATTTAGGTATAACGGATAGAACGGAATTCGTCGAAGTAAAAGGGAACAATCACGATGTATATATTTGGCTACGGCAGCTTAATCAATTCGGCCTCACGTGAGCTTACAGGGCAAACGGGTGAAGCAATTCCCGTTATTGCCCATGGGTTAGTGCGCTATTGGGGCAAAGTCGACGACAGCTATATCTTGTCACCGCTGGTTGTGAATGAAGGCGAAGGGCAAGTGAACGGTGTGCTGCTCGAAGTAGACCACCAAGCGTTGACTGAATTTGACCGCCGCGAACGTGGCTATCATCGTATTCAAATTCGTCCTGAACAAATCGAAACTGACATCAGCTTTAATCCAGATCATGAGATTTGGGTATACGTGAAAAGCGATCCCCTTCCACCCTGCACGCTCAGCCCAATCATGCAAAGTTATGTAGATACTGTTTTAGCAGGATGCTTGGAAGTCTCTCACGCGTTTGCTGAACACTTTGTTCGCCATACTATAGGTTGGCAACACGCCAAAGAGAATGACCGCCACCAGCCCAAGTATGGCAACCTTGCGGGTGTGCAAGATCATCATTATGAATTAATAGATAACTTAATTGCTCAACACTCTTAAGAACACAATAAAAAACAGCGCTTTATCGCGCTGTTTTTTGTTTGAGTAAGATTAAGGATACTAAACGATTCGCACGCCTGATGGCATTGCGCGTTCCGGTGTCAGTAATACGCTTTCCGACTCATCATCAGTTTCAGCGCACAGCAGCATACACTCAGAGGTTTCACCACGCATCTTAGCTTTTGCTAGATTACACAGCACTACCACTTGTTTACCCATTAACTCTTCTTCTGTGTAGTACGGTACAAGGCTCGTTACCGTTTGCAGGGTTTTCTCACCAACATCGATCTGCACAATGTACAGCTTATCTGCATTCTCGTGGCGCGCCACCTCGATGATTTTTCCAGTGCGAATTTCTAACTTTGCAAAGTCTGAGTAAGCGATCGTTTCCATTAATTAAAACCCAAGTAAATTTTACTAAAAAGATAACGTTTACACTATCAGTAAGATTAATAATTACAAGAGGTAAAGATCGCACTTTAGAAAGCAACCACCTGTTAAAATTGCACTTATTACACAATGGGTGTTTAATACTCCGGTTAACGTTTTTAGCCAACGAAAGGTTCCTCATGGCAACAATCAAGGATGTCGCGAAAGAAGCGGGTGTATCAGTCGCTACCGTTTCTCGTGTGATCAACAAATCACCCAAGGCAAGCCAAACTTCTATCGATGCAGTGACTAAAGCGATGAGCAAACTTGGCTATCGCCCTAACGCGGCAGCACGAGCACTCGTTAGTCAAAGTACCAATACGATGGGCGTGCTGGTGAGTGATGTCTCTGACCCCTTCTTTGGCACCATGGTCAAATCGGTTGATAACGTCGCAAGAGAAAATGGTAAACACATTCTGATTGGCAATGGTTATCACAATCCAGAAGATGAACGACAAGCGTTAGAGTTGCTGATTAATAGCCGCTGTGAGGCGATTGTGATCCACTCTAAAGGCTTATCAGATGAAGAATTGATTGGCTATGCCAAAGAAGTAAAAGGGATGGTATTGATCAACCGCCACATTCCTGAGTTAGCAGAGCGTTGTATCTCTCTCGATAACCGTAAAGGTGCGTACCTCGCGACAGAATATTTACTTCGTCATGGGCATACCAAGATAGCTTGTATCGCTTCTTCACATGACATTGAAGATACCGATGAGCGTTTGCAAGGTTACCAAGCGGCGCTGAATGACCACAAGATTGAACTGTCGAAAAGTTACGTTGAATATGGTGAACCAAACAGTGATGGTGGTGAAATAGCAATGACCAACTTACTGACTAAATCACTCGAAATCACCGGTGTCGTGGCTTACAACGATTACATGGCAGCCGGGGCACTTGCCGTATTAGATCAAAACGGAATCAGCGTACCAGAGAAAGTCTCTATGGTCGGTTTTGACGATGGTTTAATTGCTCGCTTCGTCAATCCAAGTTTGACGACAATTCGTTACCCAATTGAAATGATGGCAGAACGCGCTGCTCGACTAGCGTTGGCATTATCACGAGATGAACAAGTGGAAGAAGACACGATCATCTTCAGCCCAACCTTAGTTCGTCGCAACTCGGTTGACCGCCTCTAACTCTGCACCCAATCTAAAATACGAAATAAAAAAGCTCTGCTACAGAAGTACCAGAGCTTTTTTGTTTTTAGTTCAACTAAGCTTTTGACCTACTGTAGGCAAAAAGCTCATGGCAACCCAAAAGGCTAAAAATCAATACCTTAACTAAAAAGCAAACTGAAACGTGGTACTGAATCGATACGCTTGCTCAGGTTCAAGAATACAACTTGGTTGCCCCCACTCAGCATGGTTCGGTGAATCTGGCAAAAACTGAGTTTCTAACGCCAAGCCCGCGTAGTCTTGGTATTCCCCACCGCGACGGTTTAGTGCACCCGCTAACCAGTTACCCGTATACAATTGCATGGCAGGCTTATTGGTCACGACAGACATATGCACTTTTCCATCCGGAGAAACCACCCGCGCAACGGGTTTTGAAACGTCGCGATGAGCATCAAATAGATAGCTGTGATCATAACCTTTCGCTGCAATCTGCTGCTCATCTTGTAAGAAATGCTCCGATACTGGCTTTTCATTTCTAAAATCAAAGCCTGTTCCTTTCACATCTTGCAATGTCCCCAAAGGAATACCGACCTCGTTAGTTGGTAGATATTGATCTGCTGCGATGGTTAAACGGTGAGAACGGCAATCCAAATCGGCTTCCGCACCAAGCAAATTAAAGTAAGCGTGGTTCGTTAAGTTCACTGGTGTTGCTTTGTCTGTCTTTGCGAAATACGCAATGCTCACTTGGTTGTCATCAGTCAGGGTATACGCCACATGGACTTCGAGGTTCCCCGGAAAACCTTGATCACCATCTTCAGACAACAAAGAAAACGTCACTTGCTGTTCGGACTGAGACTCAATGTTCCAGCGACGCTTATCAAACCCTTCCTCACCACCGTGTAAGCAATTTCCCGCTTGGTTAGTGGAGACTTGAAATGCTTCGCCATTAACCTCAAAAAGCCCATTGGCGATGCGGTTTGCGTAGCGACCAACAGTGACACCCATATAACACTGTTGATGCATGAAACTCCCCATCGTCCCCACTCCGAGAAGCACTTCGCGCAACTCCCCATTCGCCAAAGGTAAACGACAACTCAGCCATGTCGCGCCAATATCCATAAAGGAAACGCTCATGCCTGTGTTATTTTTCAGTTCGACCACCTTAGCAGGCTCACCATCAAAAGCAGCCTGCTGTGTCATCGTGATGGTTAATGGTTCGGTCATATCTCGCTCCTACTAAAGCTGCGGTGCGCTTAAAGCACTTCGACTAAGCTAGCGCCATTTTTCGCTTGGCACACGTAGATAGATTCTTTCAACCCTGTTGCTGCTTGGTATTTAGCTTCAACGGTTGCTTTCACGTCATCCACTAATGCAGGCGGTACAAGAGCGACAATACAACCGCCAAAGCCTCCGCCAGTCATGCGTACACCGCCTTGCTCACCGATGACCTCTTTCACCATCTCAACCAATGTATCGATTTCTTTTACTGTGATTTCAAAATCATCATGCATTGAAGCATGAGACTCTGCCATCAACTCACCCATGCGCTTCATGTCGTGTGCGCGAAGAGCTTGTGCGGCTTCGACCGTGCGATCGTTTTCTGTGATCACGTGGCGAGCACGTTTTGCCACCATTTCATCCAGCTCAGACACTTTCTCGTTAAACTGCTCAATGGTCACATCACGGAGTGCTTTTACGCCGAAGATGCGCGCCGCTTCTTCACATTGCTCACGACGAGTGTTGTATTCGCTGTCTACCAAGCCACGTTTTTTGTTCGAGTTGATGATCACCACGGCCATGTCTTCTGGCATCGATACTGCTTCGGTTTCTAGGCTACGGCAGTCCAATAACATCGCGTGATTTTCACGACCTTCTGCCGAAATCATTTGGTCCATGATGCCGCAGTTACAGCCGACAAATTCGTTCTCTGCTTGCTGACCGTTCAGTGCAATTTCCGCTTGGCTGATTTCTAGATTGAACAGCACTTTAAACGTTTGACCAATCACCACTTCCAATGCTGCCGATGAGCTCAAGCCCGCACCTTGAGGCACATTGCCGCTCACTGAGATATCCGCACCAGAAAATTGGTAACCGCGTGCGAGAAGATACTTCACCACACCGCGAATGTAGTTGGCCCACATTTTGTCTTGTTGGAAAGTAATCTCTTGAGTGATATCGAACTCATCAACTGCGTTGCCGTAGTCCACAGATACCACGCGCACTAGGTTGTCTTCACGTTTTGCTGCTGCCACAACCGTTTGGTAGTTGATCGCACATGGCAATACAAAACCATCGTTGTAATCAGTGTGTTCACCAATCAGGTTGACACGACCAGGTGCTTGAATAATGTGGCTTGGAGCGTAACCCAGCACTTGTTCAAAAGAGGTTTTAACGTTTTGGATTAAATCAGACATAGTAAAATCTCAGCATAAAATTTTTGTGTGAATTCTCGACAGCTTTCATATCTCGCAATCAGAAACGACATATTTGATTGTCTAACATTTGTCATTCCGGGCGAGCCCTAGCGAGCATCCGGAATCTACGTTCAGCGCACTCTGATGGTAGATTCCGTATCACGCTCGTTCCTCGCTGTACGGAATGACATCTTTCGTATTTATCTTTAAGGTCTGTTGACCTTTCGAACAAAATTTAACCGCGAAAGATCAACAGACCCTAGTTACTGTTCTTTGTAATGCACATCGCTTAGGTCACGTAGGCGCTGTGCTGCTTGCTCTGCGGTTAAGTCGCGTTGGTTTTCTGCCAACATTTCATAACCCACCATGAACTTACGCACTGTTGCGCTACGCAGTAGCGGCGGGTAGAACAAGGCATGCAGTTGCCAATGATCGATATCAGTACCTTCTTCAAAGAATGGCGCGTAATGCCAACCCATTGAGTAAGGGAAAGAGCATTGGAATAGGTTGTCGTAACGGCTTGTCAGTTTTTTGATTGCAACCGCAAGGTCATCACGTTGCTCATCGGTTAGCTCACTCATTCGACGAATGTGCGTTTTAGGAAGTAGCATGGTTTCGAATGGCCACGCAGCCCAGTAAGGGACAACAGCAATCCAGTGCTCAGTCTCAACCACAATACGTGAACCATCTTTGAGTTCAGCTTGCACGTAATCCACCAGCAAGTTACTGCCATGTTCTTGGTAGTACGCTTTTAAGTTGTGCTCTTTACGCTCAATTTCATTTGGTAAAAAGCTATTCGCCCAGATTTGACCGTGTGGATGAGGTTGAGAACATCCCATCGCTTCGCCTTTGTTCTCAAATGCTTGCACCCACACGTAGTCTTTGCCAAGCTCTTCGATTTGCTCATTCCAGGTGTCAATCACGCCACGAATTTTGTCGACTGGTAGTTCCGGTAGCGTTTTGCTGTGATCGGGAGAGAAGCAAATCACTCGGCTCAACCCGCGCACGCCTTGAGTCTTGAACAAAGGGCTGTCTGACTCAGGTGCATCTGGAGAATCCACCATCAACGCAGCAAAGTCATTCTTAAACACGTAGGTGCCTTGGTAATCTGGGTTTACATCTCCAGAAATGCGCTCGTTCGTTGGACATAGGAAACACTTCTCATCGTAACTAGGCAGTTGATCGATAGACGGTTTCTCATCGGCACCACTCCAAGGGCGTTTTGCACGATGCGGTGACACTAAAATCCACTGACCCGTTAGTGGGTTGTAGCGACGATGTGGGTGATCCACTGGGTTAAATTCAACATTCGACATCTTACTTACTCAACTTTTAAAATTTCTTTCATCTGCATTCCCCAATGAAATTGGAGTTGCTGCTAGGCGGTAAGCTTTCCAATATCCATGAGCATAGGTTTTCTATGTGATTGGAATTGGAAAGTGCAGGCGACAACGCTGCAGCATCAATTACGCATGGGAATAGCCTTGCGGGTTATTTGACTGCCATTTCCACGTGTCCGCCGTCATTTCAGTAACGCTGCGAGTCGCTTTCCAGCCAAGATCTCGCTCTGCTTTTTCAGTACTTGCCCAACATTCTGCAATGTCACCAGGACGGCGAGGACACAGCTCGTAAGGCACTGGCTTACCGCAAGCCAACGCGAACGCTTCCACCATATCAAGCACGCTAGAGCCTTTTCCCGTACCTAAGTTGTAAATGTGCAAACCGGCTTTATCACCGACCGATTTCAGCGCTGCGATATGACCGTCCGCTAAGTCCATCACGTGGATGTAATCACGAACGCCCGTGCCGTCTGGTGTTGGGTAGTCATTGCCGAATACCGACAGTTTTTCACGGCGACCGACTGCGACTTGTGCAATGAACGGCATGAGGTTGTTTGGAATACCTTGAGGGTCCTCACCCATGGTGCCGGATGGATGTGCACCCACTGGGTTGAAATAGCGCAGTAAAGTAATGCTCCAATCGTTTTCTGCGTTGAACAGATCACTTAAGCACTCTTCTACCATGTACTTGCTACGACCGTATGGGTTGGTGGTTGCGCCCGTTGGCGAGTCTTCAGTAATAGGTACAATGTCAGGGTCGCCGTACACCGTCGCGGATGAACTGAAGACAATGCTTTTCACCCCAGCTTTGCGCATACTGCGTGCCAAAACGAGCGAGCCATTCACGTTGTTATCGTAGTACTCCAACGGCTTCGCAACGGATTCTCCAACGGCTTTTAAACCAGCAAAGTGAATCACGGCTTGGATATCATGCTCAGCAAAAACCGAGTCTAAAAAGGCTTCATCACGAATATCACCTTGATGGAAGACGGGTTGTTTACCTGTCAGCACTTCAATACGACTAAGCACTTCTACTTTGGCGTTACACAAGTTATCGACAATGATTGGCTCCATACCTGCTTCAATCATCTGTACGCATGTGTGACTACCGATGTACCCCATACCGCCTGTGATAAGAACTTTCACTTTTGCTTCCCCATTGTTGCTGCTCATGCTTGGTAACGATTTGAGCCTATTAACCAAGCAAATTCGCTGATCGCTTAACTGGTTAAAAGTCTACCAACCAAAACCGATCCAGATCCGTGATCAAACTCAAACTTGTGTAAACGTTTCCACAAAATTACACAACACATAAAACTTAATAAGATTAAAGCAAATTTATTCATTTAAGGAATCAAAACGAAAAAATACTAGACAAAATGTATAAACGTTTACATCTTCACAGCAACATAAAAGGTGACGCGCAACGCAAGAAAGATCAGGCTTCGCTTTAGATCCCTGACATTGCTCTTACAAAACAAGGTGCAAAGCTCGTTACAGTAGCCCCGCCCCAAATGTAACCATTTGTAACAAGACTAAAATCCATGTCTTTTCTTTTATTGGGGCACATTGAGCACAAAGACCAAACCTAAAGGGCATCCATGCTACGCAAGCAAAACGAATTCCGAGACCACAATCAGGAAGTAAGATTGTTTAAAAACCGCGCCATCGTTGCTTTTATCGGCATGGTTATTTTGTTGGGAGGACTGGTTGCTAACCTTTATAACTTGCAGGTTAATCACTTCAAAGATTACCAAACTCGCTCGAACGACAACCGAATCAAGATCCTGCCAATAGCCCCTACCCGTGGTCTTATATATGACCGAAATGGCGTTTTGTTGGCTGAGAACCGTCCTGTTTATAACTTAGATATGATCCCAGAACAGGCGGGCGATCCAGATGCATTAATTGAAAAACTGCGTCACTATATTGATATCACCCCAGATCAAGTTGAATCCTTTAAAAAGCGTTACAAGCACACTCGCCGCTTTCGTTCTGTCACGATCATGAACGAACTGAATGACAAGCAAGTGGCGCGCTTTTCTGTTCATCAGCACGAGTTTAACGGCGTCTTTGTTACCGCAGATCTCAAACGTTACTACCCTTACGGCGAAGAACTGACCCATGTTTTGGGTTACGTTTCTCACATCAACGATCGAGACTTGCGTCGACTGGATGAAGAAGGCAAAGCACAGAATTATCAGGCAACGCAAAACATCGGCAAGTTAGGTGTTGAACGTTATTACGAAGACATCCTCCACGGCACCAAAGGCTACGAGGAAGTAGAGGTAAACAGTCGCGGTCGCGTGATTCGTACGATCAAATATGTGCCGCCAGTTCCCGGAAAAGACATCGTATTGAATCTGGATATTGAGCTACAAGAGTATGTCTACAAACAACTCAACCATCGCCAAGGCAGCGCAGTCGTGCTCGATCCACGCGACAATAGCGTATTAGCTATGGCATCAAGTCCGAGTTATGACCCAAACCCTTTTGTTAACGGCATCTCTAGCAAAGCCTACCGTGCCTTACTCAATGATCCAGCACACCCACTTGTGAACCGTACAACGCTTGGCGTTTACCCTCCTGCTTCTACGGTAAAACCTTTTATGGCTGTCGCTGGGCTTGAAGAACACGTCATCACACCAAGTACCGTGCGCAACGATCACGGTATCTGGCGAATTCCTGGCTCTAAACCAAATTCAAAAGCATGGCGAGATTGGAAACGTTGGGGTCACGGCAACGTGGATGTCACCAAGGCAATTGAAGAATCGGTTGATTCCTTCTTTTATCAGACCGCATTTGACCTTGGGATTGACCGCATTTCGAAATGGATGAATAAATTTGGCTTTGGCTTGCCAACGGGCATCGATATTTACGAAGAAAGCAGCGCAAACATGCCAACACGAGAATGGAAAATCGCACGTCATCGCACCCCTTGGTATCAAGGTGATACGGTGCCTATCGGTATTGGGCAAGGTTATTGGACAGCAACACCAATGCAGATAGCCAAAGCAACATCATTCCTCATTAATCATGGCGAAATGAAAGCGCCACACCTTCTCAAAGCAGTGATTGAACATGGGGAAGACTTCGAAAACCAAGTCGATGTTAAACCAAAAGCGCTGCCTTCTATCGAAGGAGTACCAGAGAAGTTCTGGGATATTCCAATCAACGCCATGCGCTTGGTAAATAATGGGGCTCATGGTTCTGGTCGCCGTGCATTTAGAGGCGCAGAGTACAGCAGTGGCGGTAAGTCAGGGACTGCGCAGGTATTTGGTCTGCGCAAAGACGAAGTCTACAACTCCAAAAAACTCGCAAACCACCTACTCGACCACGCATTGTTTACCGCGTTTGCACCATACGATAAACCAAAATACGTGGCGACCGTGGTTATCGAGCACGGTAATGGTGGCTCTAAAGTGGGCGCGCCGTTCATTCGAAATGTGTTTGATCACTTGCTTGTCCATCACGACAAAGACGACAGCAATAAGGTGAAGTCTTAAATACGCCAGAACAACACCCAATAAACAAAGCCTGAGTGGATGTCCTAGCCACTCGGGCTTTTGTTTGTTTTCCAGCACAACCCCACCCACCTAAATTCTATAAAATACAAAAAATGTGAGATAAATCAGAAGCGAATAACAACGAGAAGAACATCACTATCAATAACAACCCTTTCGTTTGCTAAAACGAAATCATCAATAGTTCACCCCTCATCACTAAGAAAATAAAGTTTTTGGATTTCACTCTTTTTAAACCGAAAGACAATTTGCGCAAATTGGAAAAGCAGAAGATTTGTGACAGCAAGCTCAACGAAAACAGGGATGGTGATTTCAAATGTAAGAGCAATAAATAATCCAGTAAGGGAAAATCGATGAACTACAAGACTTTGAAAGCTAGTGGCTTGGCAGTTATAGTCTCGGCAGCTTACATAGGGAATGCGTACTCAATGGAAATAGCCAATGATGCAATGGCAATAACATTTGATAATAACTCAGGTGTCGTGTCATTGATCAATAATAATACGGATGAACAAATCACCCCAACTGAACTTTTCTTCATTACTCTACCGAATGAAACAACACTTCATACCAAAGATTTTAAGTTGGAAAAGTACAAGAAAGATGGTGACAGCATCAATCTCACTTTTGTTCGCAATGATTTTGAAGTGGATGTCACTTTGAACGTAATCAAACAACGATATGTGAGTGTTGATTACAAAATCAAAGCTGTTGGTAACGATCGCAAGATCAAAAAAATCACTTTCTTGCCAACCAAAAAACAAACGCAAGCGCCTTATGTTGACGGTAGCATTAACAGCTCACCAATTATCGCGGATACGTTCTTCATGCTGCCGCGTAAACCGATTGTAAATACCTATGCTTACGAAACGAAAACCAACCTCAATATTGATATTGTCACTCCAATAAGCACAAACGCCCCATTAAAATATACAACTTATATCGGTACGTTTAGCGAAGTCAGTCAATTAAGACGCGACTTCAACAAGTTCATTGAAGCAATGCGACCACGTCCCTACAAACCATATTTACATTACAATTCATGGATGGATATTGGCTTTTTCACTCCTTATACAGAAAGTGACATTAAAGGACGAATGAAAGAGATTTATCATGAGTTGGTGGAAAAACGCGGCGTAGTTCTTGATGGGTTCTTACTTGATGACGGCTGGGATGACTTAACAGGAAACTGGGATTTTGGCTCAGCATTTGCTGATGGGTTTGGGAGCGTAAAAGAGCTAGCCGATTCAATGAATACTAGTGTAGGTTTGTGGCTTTCCCCTTGGGGAGGCTATAACAAGCCACGTGACATTCGCGTTTCACATGCAAAGGAAAATGGTTTCGAAACGGTGGATGGTAAGTTTGCTCTCTCAGGTCCGGTGTACTTCAAAAACTTCAATGACAAAATCACCAATCTGATTAAAAACGAGCATATTTCGTCGTTTAAACTTGATGGAATGGGCAACGCAACATCTCACTTAAAAGGCAGTCAATTTGCTTCCGATTTTGATGCGTCAGTTCAGTTGATAGAAAACATGCACAAGGCCAACGATAAGGTATTTATCAACCTAACGACCGGGACCAACGCAAGCCCATCATGGTTATTCTTCGCTGACTCAATTTGGCGCCAAGGTGATGATATCAACCTTTATGGTGATGGCTCTCCAACACAACAGTGGGTCACTTACCGAGACGCTGAAACATATCGTTCGATTGTCCGTAAAGGTCCATTATTCCCGATGAGTTCGATAATGCTTCACGGTATTGTCAGCGCCAAAAACGCTTATTATGGACTTGAGAAAGTACAATCCGATCAAGATTTTGCCGATCAAGTATGGTCATATTTTGCAACTGGCACACAACTACAAGAAATGTATATTACGCCAGATATGCTCAATTCAACTAAATGGGACACCCTTGCAAAAGCAGCTAAATGGGCAAGAGAGAACGCCGATGTTTTAGTGGATTCACATTGGATTGGTGGCAATCCAACTAACTTAGCGGTGTATGGTTTTGCGTCATGGAATGAAAACAAAGCCGTAATTTCGTTGCGTAACCCATCGGATAAACCACAAAAATATTACTTGGATCTCAATCGTGATTTTGAATTGCCTACAGGCGCAAATGGGCAGTTCAAGCTAAAAATGGCTTACGGTGAAAACAACACAATTCCATCTCACTACACCGACCCAGTAGTTATAACCCTGCAGCCACTACAAACTTTAGTCATCAACGCGAATAAATAACCAGTAACCAAAGAAAAGGCACTGTTATGGTGCCTTTGTTCGCTTTTTCTCAGACCTTAATACCATCAAATACGATAGAGCAACGAGTGCTTAACGTATTCTTCCGGCAGATAACTTCACTTCCCCGATCGCACAGTTTTACTAAAAGTTTGTGCATCCATAAGTAGCTGTTTACAATGGTGGGATTATTGCTTTTCTCACTGGGACAGTGAGCTTTGCCTACGGGAAGTGCACATGGCAACACTAAAAGATATCGCTACTGAAGCTGGCGTCTCACTCGCGACCGTATCGCGCGTGTTAAATGATGATCCGACTTTGAGCGTAAAAGAAGAAACCAAACACCGCATCTTAGAAATCGCAGAAAAGCTGGAATACCGCACCAGCAGTTCCAAAAAAGCCACCAAAGAGGCAAGACAAAAACACCACTTCTTAGCCTTGTATAACTACAAGCAAGAAGCCGAGGTGAATGACCCTTATTACTTGTCGATTCGTCACGGGATTGAAACCCAGTGTGACAAATTGGGCATTACGCTAACCAATTGCTACGACAGCATCATCGATGTAGAAACGCAAAAGATCACCGGTATCCTTCTGGTCGGTAAAACTGACAGCGCCGTGATTCGTAAATTGCCTAAACGTCTTACTGACAGCATTTGCTACATCGACTTCTCTGACAGCGATAGCACATACGACTGTGTTGATATCGATCTTGCGCGAATCAGTAAACAAGTGGTCGACTTCTTTGTTGAACAAGGCTACGAACGGATTGGTTTTATTGGTGGTCAAGATGAACCAAACACTGCAGACATTCGTGAAAATGCATTTGTAGAATACGGCAGCTTAAAAGGCGTGGTGTCAGAAGACGATATTTATCGCGGCGACTTCTCTAGCTTATCTGGTTACGATTTAGCAAAAGCCATGTTAGCAAAAGGCAATTTTCCTAAAGCACTCTTTATCGCTTCAGACTCAATTGCAATTGGTGTTTTACGCGCGATTCATGAATTCGGTTTGAACATTCCACAAGACATTGCCCTAATCAGCGTCAATGACATTCCAACCGCCCGATTTACCTTCCCACCACTCTCAACTGTGCGCATTCATTCTGAGATGATGGGTATTCAAGGGGTAAATTTATTAGTAGAAAAATACCGCGACGGTCGCGCACTGCCTCTACAAGTGCATGTGCCGAGCAAATTAAAACTCCGCGGCACCACTCAGTAATTCCCTTCACATTATCAAATTTATAAAGCACTGAATATTCAGTGCTTTTTTATTATCCCCTCTTTAAATCTAGCTATTTTTTATCCACTTTACCTAAGAAATCGGCTTGGGATGCCATTCCTTTATCCTGATCACATCTTGTTCAATGATCGTCCAATAAAACGTGACCAAGTTAAAGTTAAACGTTTTCACTAATTTATTTTAGTAAAACTTTTACTAATATCTTTTCCTAGATAATTCATCACTCTTTTTCAAATGACATCGGCTGCATTTCTTTTGGATAGCTTCAAGCATTGGACTCCTCCTTTGCCTGCTACCAAACTAAGCCGAGGGGAGAACAAACGTGAACAATTGGGAAAACTTCCTTCACCTGCATGAGAATCGTATGGCACCACGTGCTTACTTCTTCTCTTACGATTCAATTAAAAACGCACAAACATTCCAACGAGAACTGAGCAGCCGCTTCAAACTGCTAAGTGGTCAATGGACATTCAACTACTTCACCAATCCTCTCTTGGTGCCAGAAGAGTTTTACTCGCAAAAAATGGAAGAATGGGGACAAATTACCGTTCCAAACATGTGGCAAATGGAAGGTCATGGCGACCTTCAATACACAGATGAAGGCTTCCCATTCCCTATCGATGTGCCTTTTGTTCCGACAGATAACCCGACAGGTGCTTACCAACGCACGTTCACTCTGGGTGAAAACTGGAACGACAAACAAACCATCATCAAATTTGATGGCGTTGAAACCTACTTCGAAGTTTACGTAAACGGTCATTACGTTGGCTTTAGCAAAGGCAGTCGATTGACCGCAGAGTTCGACATCTCTTCTTATGTACAACAAGGTGAAAACTTGCTGTCTGTACGTGTGATGCAGTGGGCAGATTCGACTTACATTGAAGACCAAGACATGTGGTGGACGGCGGGTATATTCCGCGATGTGTACCTTGTCGGAAAAGAGCACGTTCACGTCCAAGATCTGACTGTTCGTACTGATTTCGCCGACGATTACCAAAGTGTCACCTTAAGCTGCCAAGTTGAACTGGAAAACCTATCGACTACGATTGCATCGGGTTACACGCTGGAATATGCCCTTCAAGATAAAAGCACTGTGGTTGCAAGCGGTCAATGTGATTCACTGACTATTCAGGACAACAGCCAAGCAAGCTTTGCCATTGATGTGGTGAACCCAACCCATTGGACAGCGGAAAATCCATACCTTTACCAACTGTTCATTACACTAAAAGACGCACAAGGCAATGTTGTCGAAGTGATTCCGCAACGTGTTGGCTTCCGAGACATTAAAGTGCGTGATGGTCTGTTCTACATCAACAACCAATACGTGATGCTGCACGGTGTAAACCGTCATGATAATGACCACCTAAAAGGTCGCGCTGTTGGCATGGATCGCATCGAGAAAGACCTGATCTTGATGAAACAACACAACATCAACTCAGTTCGCACCGCGCACTACCCTAACGACCCACGCTTCTACGAGCTGTGTGACATTTACGGCTTGTTCGTAATGGCAGAAACCGACGTAGAAACCCACGGCTTCGCTAACGTTGGCGATCTCAGCCGCATCACCAATGACCCTGCATGGGAAAGTGTGTTTGTCGATCGCGCAGAGCGCCATGTTCATGCTCAAAAGAACCATCCTTCGATCATCATGTGGTCACTGGGTAATGAGTCTGGTTATGGCTGCAATATCCGCGCTATGTACAGCGCAACTAAGGCGATTGATGACACTCGCTTAGTGCACTACGAAGAGGACCGCGATGCAGAAGTGGTTGACGTCATTTCAACCATGTACTCACGTGCTCAGCTCATGAACCACTTTGGTGAACACCCGCACGACAAACCTCGCATCATCTGCGAATACGCACACGCGATGGGTAACGGACCTGGCGGTCTGACGGAATACCAAAACGTGTTCTACAAGCATGACCACATTCAAGGTCACTACGTTTGGGAATGGTGTGACCATGGCGTATTAGCGCGCGATGAAAATGGTCAAGAGTTCTACAAGTACGGCGGCGACTACGGCGATTATCCAAACAACTACAACTTCTGTATGGATGGTTTGATTTACCCAGATCAAACGCCGGGACCAGGCTTAAAAGAATACAAACAAGTTATCGCACCAGTGAAAATTCACGCGGTGGAAGGCACAAAAGACCGCTTTACCATAGAGAACAAATTGTGGTTCACCAACCTGAATGATTACACCATCACTGCAGATATCCGAGCGGAAGGTGAAACGCTGCGCAGCGTGCAGTTTAAGGTCGAAGAGCTTGCAGCGAACAGCGCACGTGAAATCACGATTAATTTGCCTGAACTGGACGAGCGTGAAGCCTTTATTAACTTCACCGTGCGTAAAGACAGTCGAACTCTGTACAGCGAAGCAAACCACGACATCGCGACCTACCAGTTCCAGCTAAAAGAAAACACAGCAAGTGAAGCCGAGTTTGTGAACCACAATGCGCAAGCGTTAGTAACGACAGAAAGCCGCTTGGAACACGTGATTGAAGGCCACAACTTCACGCTGATTTTCTCAAAAGTCAACGGCAAGCTGACCTCTTGGCTCGTCAATGGTGAAGAGCTGATTCAATCTGAGCCTAGACTGAACTTCTTCAAGCCAATGATTGATAACCACAAACAAGAGTACGAAGGTTTGTGGCACCCAGCACACTTGCAAATCATGCAAGAGCACTTCCGCACGCTGCAAGTCGAAGCAACCGATGATTCGGTTTCGATCACGACCACCAGCATCATTGCACCGCCGGTGTTCGATTTTGGCATGCGCTGTACCTACCGCTACCAAATCAACGCACAAGGGCATTTGAACGTGGAACTGAGTGGCGAGCGCTACGGCGATTACTCGCATGTTATCCCTGTGATTGGTTTGGATTTGGGCATCAACGGCAGCTTTGACCAAGTCAGTTACTACGGTCGCGGTCCTGAAGAAAACTACCAAGACAGCCGCCAAGCCAACTTGATTGATGTTTACCACAGCACGGTAGCCGACATGTTTGAGAACTACCCGTTCCCACAAAACAACGGTAACCGCCAACACGTTCGTTGGGCATCACTAACGAATCGTCACGGGACGGGGTTGTTGGTGAAACCACAACAAGAAATCAACTTCAGCGCGTGGTTCTACACCAACCAAAACCTGCACGAAGCGCAACACACCATTGAGCTAGAAAAGAGCGGCTACATCACGCTCAACCTTGACCATCAAGTGATGGGACTGGGTTCAAACTCGTGGGGAAGCGAAGTGCTCGACTCATACCGCGTCTACATGGATGAATTCCGTTATGGCTTAACGCTGATGCCGCTCCAAGTTGGCGATTGCAGTGCACAAGCCATGGCAAACCATGATTTCGACAATGCGTTCTTCACTCAATCCAATACTCAAACAGCAAACGAGGCGTAATCCATGATCGTGTTAGACAACTTAGACCAATTCAAAGTCGTGTACCGCAATGGGCGTAAATGGCAGCGCTGTGTCGAGGCAATTGAGAACACCGTAAACCTTAAAGATGGCGTGATGTATTCCATCGGAGACTCCTTGGTTTACATGATTCAAGACGGCACAAAACAAACTGAAATGTTTGAAGGCAACCGCCGCTACTTCGACGTGCATTACTACCTTGAAGGTCGCGAAACGGTGGAGTTCGCAGACAAGAAAAACCTACAACCTGAGCAAGCTTACCAAGATGAAACTGACCGCGAGTTCCTTTCCGGTCAAGGGGATACTCGTGAGCTTTGTGAGGGTCAAGTAGCAATTTTCGATAACACCAAAGCCTACCGCTTCCACGGTGATAACCGCGTTAGAAAGGTCGTGCTGAAAGTCACTATCGAAGATGGCTACTTCTTAAATAAATAACAAAAGCAAAGAACAAGAGAAGGGCTGCGCTCACAGCAATGCAAGCCCTTCCTCCCTACAATTCCAACGTGATTCATCGGAGATAGAAAATGTCTGAATCCAAACGTAATACGATAGGCAAATTCGGGTTGTTGTCCCTTACCTTTGCCGCTGTCTTTAGCTTCAACAACGTAATTAATAACAACATTGAGATCGGTCTTGCTTCAGCGCCAATGTTCTTCTTGGCAACCATTTTTTACTTTATTCCTTTCTGTTTGATCATCGCAGAGTTTGTATCGTTAAACAAAGACTCGGAAGCCGGTGTATATGCATGGGTAAAAAGCTCACTTGGTGGACGTTGGGCGTTTATCTCTGCCTACACCTACTGGTTTGTTAACCTATTTTTCTTCACGTCATTGCTGCCACGCGTTATTGCTTATGCGTCATACGCGTTCCTTGGCTATGAATACATTCTGACCCCACTCACCACAACAGCACTGAGTATGATTCTGTTTGCGTTCGCAACTTACGTATCAACTAACGGCGCAAAGATGTTGGGTCCAATTACCTCAGTCACTTCTTCTTTGATGTTACTACTGACTATGTCGTACATCCTACTTGCTGGCGCTGCATTAGTCGGTGGCGTTCAACCTGCTGACCCAATCACAGTAGAAGCCATGGTGCCAGACTTTAGCTGGGCATTCCTAGGCATTACCACTTGGATTTTTATGGCTGCAGGCGGTGCTGAATCGGTGGCGGTTTACGTAAACGACGTGAAAGGCGGCTCAAAGTCTTTTGTCAAAGTGATCATCGTTGCAGGTATCTTCATCGGCGTACTTTACTGTGTCGCTTCAGTGCTGATTAACGTATTCGTACCTAGCGAAACACTTAAATACACGGGTGGCTCTGTACAAGTATTTGAAGGTTTAGCGGCGCACTTCGGCTTGCCTGAAATATTGATGAACCGCTTTGTAGGCTTAGTGTCGTTTACCGCGATGTTCGGCTCTCTGCTAATGTGGACTGCGACACCAGTAAAAATCTTCTTCTCTGAAATTCCAGAAGGTATCTTTGGTAAGAAAACCGTAGAGCTAAATGAAAACGGCGTGCCTGCTCGTGCGGCTTGGTATCAATTCCTTATCGTTATTCCACTGATGATCATCCCGACTTTGGGCTCGAACACAGCGCAAGATCTGATGAACACGGTCATCAACATGACGGCGGCGGCTTCAATGTTGCCACCACTGTTTATCATGTTGGCTTACCTAAACCTACGCCTAAAACTGGACCATCTAGAACGTGATTTCAAAATGGGCTCTCGTATGACAGGTATCGCTGCGGTTTCAGTGCTTATCGTTATCTTTACTGTGGGCTTCCTAGCGTCAACCTTCCCAACTGGCGCAGACATCATGACGATCATTTTCTACAACGTTGGTGGCATTGTGATTTTCCTTGGTTTTGCTTGGTGGAAGTACAGCCAGTACGAAAAATCACTCGACCAAGAAGAGCGCGCCAAAGAAGCTGCGCCAGCAACTCAAGCAATGTAAGCCTTACACATAACGCTTGATAGCACCTGACCACATTCGTCAGACCAAGGGCACCCATCGGTGCCCTTTTTTATACCCAAGTAACCTCGAAATGCTAGGTTCAGCGAGAGTGCGTTGAAGTAACGATATCTGCCACCAACTGACGTAGCCACATCCCTTTGTCTTCATTGTTACGACTGGTGTGCCACAGCATAGCAATATCAAAATCGGCAACCGCAATCGGCGGCAGCACAGACACTAAGCCATCTGAAAAGCCTTCTGCTGATGCCATTTTTTCCGGCACAATGGCAATCAAATTACGTTGTTTAAGCAGATTACGGATCGTCAAGAAGTTACGTGAGGCTACTGTTACCTTGCGGCTTAAACCATGTTCCGCGAGTTTTTTGTCTACCTGTGTACTTAAACTGCCATCCGGGCTCACCAAGGCTTGTTCAATATTGGCAAATGCTTCAATCGATAATTCAGTCTCACCGTTTAAAACCTGCTTATCGCATAGGCACACATGCTTTTCAGTGTAGAGATATTGGCTATCAAAGTTGTCATCAAGTACGGGCATGCTACCAAGAATGACATCGAGCTTGTCGTGTTCAGTAATGGCGACATAGTTGCTACGGTTAACATTGATAAAGCTGATTTGCGCTTCTGGCGCGCGCTTGCGAATTTCATCATAAAGCAGAGGGGCGAAGATGAACTCAGCGTAATCGGTAAGACCAATGCGACACACGCCAGTGTAGTTTTCTGGCTGAAACTCGGACTTCGTCAGCAAGTCTTTGGCAATGGAATCCAATAAATGATGCACTGTTGGCGCGATATGATGCGCGTGCTCAGTCGGATCCATTTTATGTCCTTTACGCTCAAACAGAGGGTCATCAAACAGCACACGCAAACGCGA
Source organism: Vibrio sp. SSH13-20 (assembly GCF_040104475.1). Lineage (NCBI taxonomy): Bacteria > Pseudomonadati > Pseudomonadota > Gammaproteobacteria > Vibrionales > Vibrionaceae > Vibrio > Vibrio sp. SSH13-20. The sequence continues at coordinate 179,817 of NZ_JBECOU010000002.1, read as the reverse complement.
TAAGCTGTGGCTCATGGCGGACTGACTGACAAAACTCTTCTCGGCAGCCAAACTCACACTGCGATAACGATACAGATAAGAGAAAGTCACCAACAGATTCAAATCGATGTTACGCCACTGAATATCATCTTTCACAAATCACCCAATCCCATTTCATTCATAGATGAAATTAAAACTATTAATTTGAGTCATCTTAGTACATTTCATACAGTAACTGGAGTGTTATTGGAGATTTAACAGGCTCAATATGTTTACCATTTTTAAAACCTTTTTTTGGCTCGGTTGGATCAGTTTCGGTGGTCCTGCTGCACACATCGGTTACTTCCGCCAAACGTTCGTAGAAAAGCTCAAGTGGATTGATGATAGCGAATACGCACAAATCGTGGCGTTGAGCCAATTTTTACCGGGACCGGGGTCAAGCCAAGTTGGCTTTGCATTAGGTTACAAACGCGGAGGTCTGGGCGGCGCTTGTATGGCGTTTCTTGGATTCACGCTGCCTTCGGTGATCATCATGTTGGCACTTGCAATGGTGAGCAGCCAAATCACGGATACGGCACTGTTCCAAAACATCGTACACGGCTTGAAGTTACTGGCTGTTGTGGTGGTCGCCGATGCGACATGGGGAATGTACAAAAATTTCTGCCAAAGCAAACTAACAGCAGGATTGTGTGTAGCAACCGCAATAGCACTATTGGTTGCACCTAGCATCATGACACAAATGTTGGTCTTAGTAGTGGCCGGTTTGATTGGTACTCAATATCTAAAGAAAGAATCGACCACACCAGCAGAGCCGTTCAAACCAACTATCGCTCCACTCGCTCTGTTTGCCGTACTTCTTGTTGGCTTGCCTTTGGTGGCTCACGCTCTACCAATGCTGGGGTTATTTAGCGACTTCTTCCAAGCCGGCAGTTTAGTGTTTGGTGGTGGTCACGTGGTTCTTCCATTGCTGCAAAATATTGTTGGCGATCAGCTCAGCCAAGATGCGTTCCTAACGGGCTACGCAGCAGCGCAAGCTGTACCTGGACCGATGTTTACCTTCGCAACTTACATTGGCTATGAACTATCGGATACACCAATTCTAGGGGCGCTAGTTGCAACACTTGGTGTCTTTCTTCCGGGCTTTTTGCTGTTACTTGGCGTGCTGAAAAACTGGCAAGCTCTAGCTGGTAAACCTGCGGTATCTGGCGCAATTAATGGCGTGAATGCCTCAGTAGTTGGTTTACTCTTAGCGGCACTTTACCAACCAGTCTTCACTAGTGCTGTGATTGCTCCGATTGATATCGCATTAGTCATTGCCGGTTTCTACCTACATAAAAAGCTCAATCTATCTGTACTTTGGATGATCGTATTCTTTGTCGCAGCAGGCATTGTGACCTGCATGATGTAGAGAGTGGCACAGAGCACTGCATTCGCAGTGCTTTTTCATCCCTACTCTGACATTACCGCATTAACATAACCTATTAATTTTATTTAAAAACTTCCATTTTCATTACTATTTAAATTTTCCTCATCAAACTTTAATCTTCATTAATCAAATTACCACCTCTAACTACGACTATACTCAATAGCAACGTTTTCATACTAGGTTAATAATATATGGAAAATGAGTGTGTAAAGTCTGAGGTTAATTTATCTACAAAATTACATCGTTTCTTGAAAGAGATTCAATCTGATCTTAAAGATGACAAGCTCATCTATTACTTTATTATTCTCTCTTCAGTCATTACCTATATTATTTCTTTTTTTTCTCCAGGTGGAATAACATTTTCTTTTTTTACCTATTTGGGAATATTGGGTATTTCCATGTTTGTTTTTTTAAATGCATGGGGAATATATTATTACTTCTATCTTTTATTCAAGCTAGAGCCTCACCCGTTAAAGGCATTTTTTTACAAAGCTAAAAGTTCGTTAACACCAATAAATAGACCATTATATATACTTTTCTTGATCATTGCTGTTCATGTAACTTTCTCTTCTTTCACTTATTTGAAGTCTATTATCCCTTTTCTGCATGCTTTCAAATATGATGAACTCTTTGCAGATATAGATCGTTTATTACATTTTGGCATAGACCCTTGGATCATAACGCATACTATATTTAGTAGTCCGTGGATGAGTCTAATTATTAATATTTTTTATAACCTTTGGTTTTTCTACTTTCTTGGTGTTCTTATTTATTTTATCTGTTCTCAGTCAAACCCTAAGATTAGGCTCCAGTTCATTCTTTCTTTTTTGTCTTGCTGGATGATATTTGGCGCTTTATTAGCGACCTTACTTTCTTCTGCTGGTCCATGCTTCTATGAAGCATTACTAGATGATGCACGATATGGTTTATTGATGGATAGGTTACACTCTCAAAATGATTATATATTGAAATACATCGACATGCCTCTGTGGGCACTAGGAACTCAAGATTCGCTTTGGAATGATTATGTAAACAATGAAAGTGGTGTAGGTTCTGGAATATCTGCAATGCCAAGTATGCATGTCTCTATTGCAACGGTTTCCGCCCTAGCACTATATCAGGTAAAAAAAACAGTCGGACTATTTGCTTGGATATTCACTGCTATTATTCAAATCGGGTCTATACACCTTGCATGGCATTATGCTATCGATGGTTATGTAAGTATTGTCATAACCATATTACTTTGGAAATTAGTCGGAAGATATTTAAAAATGACTAAACAACCCATGTAAAAATACAATAATTCTCACTTTTGATACTGAAGCCATTAATAAATAAACCATTGATTAAACTACTTATTCAAATTCGAAAAGTCATTAATCTACTGCTATACCTAAGTATGGGACAAATATTATTATCGCGTTAGAACTATCTATTTGATTTTAGGTGATTTTGATTCACCTTTCGCCAAATTTTTACATCTGGCGCTGTAATACCGGAAAGTTAAGGGTAAGGGGCACAGTTATGGTGGTAAGAAAGATACGCCAGATCGGCACCGCTTTAATTGAATTCACGATAGTAGCCTTCTTTTACATGATCATTTTCTTCACTATTGTCGATTTCGGAGTGTTTGGTTACGTAAAATTGACAATGCAACATGCAGTTAGAGAAGGTGCTCGGTATGCGATCACCGGGCGGACTGACTTAGATCCGAATAACAGTAGCGACCGTAGCGCAGCCGTTATTGCAAAAATTGATAATGCATCCGACGGTCTTTTATCCCGAGTCACCAACACCAGCAACATTCGCGTCGAAGACATCGATGGAAACAGTGTTGCTGGATTTGGACAACCAAGACAGCTCATTTCCATTCATCTGGATTGTGAGTGGCCAAGCTTCAGCCCTTTCATTCGACCATTTGTCCAAAATGGTCATTACAAGTTTACCGTAAGTTCAGCAATGAAAAACGAGGCATTCTAGCACGCCTTTTCTGCTAAACAGCAGTTCTAGAATGAACAAGGATAAGAACATGTTCAAAGCACGACGAATACAAGCCAAAGGATTCGCATCGATAGAAATGGTCATCATTGCACCTTTGATGCTCATTGTTGCGATGGGTATATTTGAGTTAACTCAGCTACTTCAAGCCAACAGTATTGTGGTTAATGTAAGCCGAGAAGGAGCAAGTCTGATCTCCCGTAGCAGTACGGAAACCCCACAAGAGGTAATGGATGTTGTCGCCTCAACGTCCTCACCGATAGATCTCTCCACTAAAGGAGCAATCTACATCAGCCTTGTTGTTGGGAGACAAAACCAATCTCCCTACCTCTCACGACAAATTCGTTGGAATCAATCTGGTCTTACAATCGCCAGCCAAGTATGGTCAAGTTGCGGCTCATGGCAGAGTAACGGTGAGTGCAACCTTGGAAGTCCAAAACCAGCATTATCAAATTTTCCGATAGCACTAGACGATAGTGAGATTGTTTATGTCGTTGAAGTTTTTTACGACTACGACCCCGTTTCTACATTTGTTTTTGACAGCAGCTTCACCATAGGTGAAGTCACTTATTTGTGAGGTAGTCGCTATGATGAATGTCACAAAAAACCACCGCAAGTCTAAAGGGCTAGTAATTTGGCTAACCGTCATCGCCCTTCCTTTCTTTTTAATGATTACCGGTCTAGCACTAGATTCTGGTCGAGCCTATTTAGTAAAAGCCAAACTCTTCGCCGCTTTAGATGCGGCCGGTATTGCTGCAGCTCGAGCGGTGGCAAATGGGGAATCTGCCGCGAGAGCAGCGGCAAACAAATATTTCTCTGCCAACATTCCAACCAACTACCTCGACAGCAATCCATCATTAGGTCAGATTAATTTTTCCACAGATGCATTTGGCAATGTTTCTATCAATCTGAACGCGTCGGCTAGCCTAGTGAATCCATTCTTGAGTGTGTTTGGTTATAGCAATTGGGACGTGAGTGCTGAGGCTCAAACCATTCGCAGACCGGTTGATTTAGTCTTGGTTGTAGACAACACAACCTCACTACGTTCTGGTTCGATAGGCGATGTAACTCAAGATGTGATTGATCGGTCTAAATCGTTCGTGAAAAACTTCAATGAGAACTTCGACCGAGTCTCTATTGTGAAATACGCATATGGAGCAGAGACACCCGTTAATTTCAGAAGCTCGAGAGGGCATTCGCGACAATCGCTAATCGATGCAATAGATAACTTTACGTTTGGCTCTTTTTTTTCACCACAATATACGAATGCCTCTGAAGGTCTGTATCGCGCTCTTGATGGGATACGCAATGTTTCCAACCCTGCTAACTTAAAGGTGATAGTGTTCTTTACTGATGGGGCACCAAACACGTTCTCAAGCCGTTTCCGGTTTGTGGGGGAAACGGGCTGGCATAGAGGCTCTATTCGCTCAGGGGATAGTACGTCAAACGGAACGCCTAGAGGGCTTTGGCGACATAACCGAGTGAATACGACGGCATCTAACGGTGATTATCATGGCTCGGATATTGACGATAAATTAAGACGCTTCCCCGACTACTATAATACCCACAGCGTTAATGCCTCGGAGTTCAGAGTACTTAACCCAACTCACCCTGTACGTCCTGTCGCTCAGTACAATCCAAATTCTCATACTGCGGCTCAACTTTATCAGCGGGTCAATCGTATTTCCCGCAACTTAGTCGAAGATATGGCGGAAAAAGCCAGACAAGAAGACATCTACGTGTTTACCCTAGGTCTAGGTTCGTCTCTCACCAGTTTTTCTGGTCCCGATATGGAGAAAGGGGAAGACCTATTGTTACGTATGGCAAATGATCCGAGTATGCTCAGTCGCCCAAGCCTTTCTAGCGACTTTAAGCCAACACAACTGCAAGGTGTGTACTGTCACGCGGTTGATGAGGAAGCATTAGGTCCTTGTTTCGACCAGATGCTGGATGTCATTATTCGCCTAACACTGTAGAGTCTGACAACCCGAGCGCGGATGAATGTATAGGTAACTGCCGTTCTAACTGACTTTGCACAAATAGCTTCTAGCTTCTAGCTTCTAGCTTCTAGCTTCTAGGAAGCATAAAAAAACAACTCACCATCGAGTTGTTTTTTTATGTTCATAATCCAAAAGTAGATAAATCAAAAATAGCAACTTACCACGCCGCTGGTTTATCTTTCTTTCTCACTTCAGTTAATGCTCGAGCAAGGTTTTCGTTCGCTACTTTGTAATAGGATGGTTTCTTGTCAATCGCTTGCTGAAGGTACGGAATGGCTTCATCAGGTTTACCTTGAAGCATTAAGAAATAACCGACATTATTGAGTGCTTCAGCATCTGACATTTGACGCTTGAAAAGGCTCAATGCACGCTGGCTTTCTCCCCTTGCAAGATAAATCAATGCCAGATTATTAATTGCTCGCTCATTGTCTGGGTCATATTGAAGAGCCGTAGCGGTCACACGTTTTGCACTTGCATAATCACCACTCATGTAACGTGAATAGCCCATATTAACTAACCCTTTAATTGAGGTTGGATTAGCTTCTAAACATTTCTTGAAAAACTCTTGCGCAATATCGTGCTTTCTTTTGACATCAGAAAAGACCCCTAGCCCCATATAAGCAACAGCAGGCGAGCTACTATCAATGGCAAGCGACCGTATCGTCTCAATGCTATTGGAATCACTCACAGTGGTGCTAGAGTTCAATCGTTTTTGGTCTTGATTTATCGCTTGGACAAAATACTTCTTCGCATCGTTCATTCTTCCTTGCTTCGAATACAGCAGCCCCAACTCTGCCATGGCAGCTGCATTTTCAGGATTGTTTTCAATTGACGCGAGAAACGCCTTTTCTGCCAGTTGATCATTTTGACGCGCTACGTGTATTTGCCCTATCGTCATGAGTGTTTTGTCATGGTACTGCTTTTCTGGATAACTCAACGACCGAATGTATTCGTACAGTGCAAGGTCTAAATTCTGCTCTCGTAGTGCAACATCACCTCGCATAATAGCTTCTTTCTCGGTTGATGGCGGTGCATCACTGGACAAGCTATCTATTGGCTTGCCCGAATACAGCGCAGCATTGAAATCATCGCTTGGCTCTGGTGAGCTCGTACATCCGACGGTCGCTAACGATATGCACAGAGTTAGGGTCGTAAGTTTTAGGTTATTCATAGACTTGCTCCTGGTGCAGACAGTGCATCAAGGACAATCAAGATGCCTGGTCCTAGTGCAACAATGAAAAAACATGGCCAAATAAACAGCAACATTGGGAACAGCATCTTTGTAGGAATCTTAGCGGCAATTTCTTCTGCTGCTTGTTGTCGTTTATCTCTAAAATCGTCGGTATAGGAACGTAAGGTCTCTCCCAAACTACCACCGATTTTAGCCGCGTGGGTTAACACAGAGACCAAACCAGACAGCTCCACCAGCCCAGTTCTAGAAACTAACTGAGCGAGGGCATCTGGCATCGTGACCCCTGCTTGTATTTTGGTACACACGGTATCGAGCTCATCTGCAAATTCCGGATGAGAAACGTACAACTCCCTTGTTACCCTGTTTAATGCAGCGTTAAAACCCAAACCTGATTCTGTACATACAACCAACAGGTCTAAAGCATCTGGTACACCATTGCGTATTTTTCTCTGACGCTCCTTTTTCATATGCTCTAACAATATGTTCGGTAAGAAAACGCCAATAAACACAGCGGTAATAATGAACAAGTTCTGAAACGAACCACCAATATCTAAATAGTAAATGCCAAACGCAATGATCAAACCAAGCAAAGCAGAAAGTCCTTTCAGTGCGTAAAACACTGACAAAGCGCTCTTATTATGAAATCCAGCATGCATCAGTTTCTGTATGTAGGTTTCTTTCTCCTTTTCACTACCCTGAGCAATGTAAGGGCTGAGTGAATCTAACGTGTGAGCAAACTTAGCCGCTGTTGTGTCTTTGCCAGTATTGCCTGAAGTATTAATATCTCGAACACGCTTATCTAACGGAGAACGAAGACCAAAAACAATAAAACCTACAGTGAACGTAAACGCCATTGTGGTTAGCAGAACAAGCCCATAAAACAGATATTGAGCATTAGTATCGAAGTTCAATATCATATTTTGCCAATATGTTAGGTTCAAATATTCCATAATTTATATCTCGATACTGACAATTTTCTTTATCCAAACCGCACCAATTGCAAGTAGGATCACGCCAATGCTGATCATGTTTAAACCCCGAGGATCGGCATACAAAGGTTCGATATATTCTGGGTTAAAAATCTTCAGACCTAAGAACAAAATAAAGGGAGATAAGGTGAGTATCCATGCGGATAAACGACTCTCTGCAGACAAGGTTTTTATTTTTCGTTCTAGCTTAAATCTTGCTCGTAGCACTTGAGATACATTTTGCAGGTTCTCTGTTAGATTCCCCCCAGTCTCTTTTTGCAATAACACGGCACTAGAAAAAGCCAGCATGGAGATCGTTGGCACTCGTTCCGCCATCTGTAAAATCGCTAAACGCAGGTCATAACCAAAATTAAGCAAGTTGTACGTGTTTTGAAATTCGATACTGATAGGTGGTGACATCTCTTCTCCAACTTCTCGAAATGCTTTAACGAGAGGCTGTCCACCTTGTAACGAACGGCGAATAATGTCCAAGGCTTCCGGTAACTGCTCTTCAAAAAGGGCTAATCGCTTTTCAACTCTTCTTTGTACGTAAAAGTAAGCACCAGACATAGATAGGAAGAAAAGCGCAACGCAGATATACCATTCCTGTTTGAGCATGATGCCAACAAGGGAAAAGGCGAAGCCCACTAATACAACGGTCATCAAAAAACTTGCGACGCCAACCTTCAAACCTGCTAGTTCAATGACTCTTCTTATATCGGCGAAGAAGGAAAAACGAACTAAGAATTGATCCGTTGGGGAGAGCTCTTTTCGGTAGTGTTCTTTAAGTAAAGATAAACTTTGTTCATCTACATTTCGGTTCTGCTTGAGCCGGTTAGACAGCTCTCGGTGCTTACTTTTCTTACCTACAACAGGAAGCAGTAATGCTTGAGAAATCAGTAATACCGCAGCAAAGAGCAAGATGAGTGAAATCGTAACTTCATCCATGATGGATCTCCTCTAGCTATGCTCATCGGTAAAGAGTTCAAACGGTAAGTTAAACCCTCTTTTTGCTAGAGCATCATGTGCTTGTGGAACCACTCCTGTGGCAACGAAGTGTCCAAGCACATTACCTTCACTATCAAGCCCCTGACGCTCAAACTTAAAGATTTCTGACATGGTGATCACTTCTCCTTCCATGCCGTTGATCTCTTGCACACTCACCATGCGACGTCGACCATCTTCTTGTCTTTCCATTTGAATGACCAAGTGAATCGCGGAAGCAATCTGCGAGCGGATATTCTTTGTCGAGATATTCCAACCAGCCATTGAGAACATATTCTCAATTCGACTTAATGCATCTCTTGGTGAGTTAGCATGTATGGTCGTCAGTGAGCCGTCATGACCTGTATTCATTGCAGCTAACATATCCACGGCTTCACTACCACGAACCTCACCAACTACAATTCTATCTGGGCGCATACGCAGGGAGTTTTTCACTAGCTCACGCTGCCCTATCTCGCCTTTTCCTTCTAGGTTTGCAGGTCGAGTTTCTAGACGAATAACATGAGGTTGTTGAAGTTGAAGCTCGGCGGAATCTTCAATTGTGATGATACGTTCATCTCTTGGGATGTAACCAGATAGGATGTTTAAGGTTGTGGTTTTACCTGAACCTGTACCACCAGAAATAAGAATGTTCAGTTCGCCTTCTACCGCTGCCTCAACAAATGTCGCCATTTGCGGTGAGAGCGTGCCAAAATCTAAAAAGTTCGACATTTTGAGTCGTTCAACGGCAAAGCGTCGAATAGACACGGAGGGACCATCAAGCGCCAAAGGAGGGATAATGGCATTGACGCGAGAGCCATCAAGTAGGCGCGCATCAACCATAGGGGAAGATTCATCGATTCGGCGCCCTACTTGGCTCACAATCCTATCAATGATGTTCCGCAGATGGCGATCATCAAGAAATGTGTAGGGGGTCTTCTCAAGTTTACCCCTACGCTCTACAAAAACATTCTTGGCTCCATTAACCAAAATATCAGAAACCGTGTCATCACTGAGTAGAGGCTCCAAAGGGCCTAAGCCAAATACTTCGTCTTCAATTTGTTTTATAACTCGCTTTCGCCCTTCAGCGCTGAGCGCTTGTGAAGGATCATCATTCATCATTTGAAGAATGGCTTCATGCAAATCTTTCTTCGCCTGTTCCTGACCTAAATTCGAGAGCAATCCCAAGTCCAATGTATCTAACAGTTGTTTGTGGTAATAGTGCTTAACCGCTAGCTCTTGTTCCAAGGCTCGTTTTGCCTCTTCAATGGCTTGTTCTTTAGCTTGCTGGGCTTCAAGCTTCTTATCAACACTCGCAGCCTCCTGAGAAGGTTCAACCCCTTCTAGTGCTTTCGTTTTGTCGTCCTCTAAATTCGCTTTATGCTCGAAGTCAGGGTTTAAATTTTTACGTTTAAAGAACATCGTTATCTCCCAAGTTCCCTATGAAAACAGCTTGCTAAACCAGCCTTTTTCCACTTTTTCAGGGGGTACGATTTTGTGAGAAAAGTCGATAATGGAGCGGGTAATAAAGCTTCTTTTTTTAGTACTCACAAATGGCTTACCTAAATTGGCGCTGTCGATTGCCACTTTAAAATCATTTGGTACCAGATGAAGCTGCTGCCCTTTGAGTGCATGTTCGATGTCTCCGATCTTGATGCTTTGTCTTTTTTCATATCGATTGACGATCACTTCGATGATCTCTTTTTGCAATCCATACTCAAAAGCGAGGGAGTTCAGTAATCTTGCACTGTTTCTTACCGACACTAAATTTTGCTGAGCAACCAAAAAAACGCGCGTCGCAGGAGCAATGGTCGATGCAAACACATGGTCAACTCCTCGCGACAGATCAATAATGGTGTAAGGATAAAAACGCCTTAATATCGGTAATAACCGCCCTATTCTTTTTGCCTGCTCAAAATCATCAGCTAAATTTTCATGCTTAAAGCTGAGTATATGTAAGCCAGATTCATGTTTATGAACGAGAGAACCGAGAGACACCTCATCGAGGTCTTTCGATATCGCGATGGCATCCGAAATGCTGTAGGCAGGCTGAACATTTAAATAGTCAGGAATGACACCAAACTGCAGATCGATATCGAGCAGCAAAACTTTATTTTGGTGGTAACTGGCAAGTTCAATTGCAGAATTAAGCGCCAGCGTTGTCGCCCCCATACCACCTTTCGAATTGATAAAAAGAAACAACTCCCCAAAAGACAAGCTGTCCAATTTCTGGGTTGCCGTTTTCTCTAGCATCGGCATCATGCCCGAGATGGTAATCTCCCGAGACAGAAAATCACTGGCGCCGATACGCAGAGCAGTTCTGAGCATCTCGCTATCACCTTCATCACCAAAAACGATTAATGATGATTCGTGCTCGCCCCAAGAGAAGTTGTATTGCTGCATCTCTTGCATCTTTTGCGCCCAACCATCACCAGCTTCGACGAAGATAAGATCTGGTGCAGCAAGGTTGTGTAAAAAGGTTTCGCTAACGTTATTCAAAGAGCAAAAGTCGAGATGTAAGTTACGGCATTTAGCGAGTTCAGACTTCATATGAAGATGAAATGCTTCACTCGAATACACTACCCACACTTTCAAATTTGTCTTCAATCTATTGATTGTTGGCTCACTTTCCGGCTGCATAAAAACGGTTTCACCCATAACTCACCCTTCCATACTGGTGCGTATGCTTCATAAAAAATCACGACGTCTTTGCTTGTTCTTTTTATTCGATTAGTACGCTCTACCGTCACTCGTTTAATTAAACTCCTCAAGCACTTTGCTTGAGCGTGTAGATAGATCATCCGTATCCTTGCCAACATATTGGTCGTAAGACTGCTGCATCTTTTCACCAACACCTTCAGGTACGAGCCCCATGTTTTCTTGCGTCGCTGAAGGGTTATAAGTTTGCAATGTTCTTAGATTGGTTACCGACTCTCCGAGAGGTTCGTTATGGCTGCATCCTGATAAAACTAATATCGCAGTGACAAACACTGGCGCAATCCATCTTGTTGTTTTATAAGTCATGTCCAAATACCCCCTCACTGCCGCCATCAACTTGAATGACCACGCTATCCTCTTCTTGACGCTGAATAGACTCTGATCGTGGTAAGTCTAGATAAGCCCCTCGTCCTAATAAGTAGTACTCGAAGTCATTCGGAGTAACGAATGCATCGGTTGGTAAAGTGACACGCTCTCTATCTATTGGAGTGGCAAGGCGAGGTGTAACAAGGATCACGAGTTCGGTTTCACCAGAGACAAACTCTTGACTGTTAAACAATTGACCCAGTACCGGAATGTCTCCAAATCCCGGCATCTTATTACTGATATCTCGAGCGTTTTCACTTAATAGACCCGCAATCCCAATAGTTTGTCCGTCGGCAAGCTCAAGTGTCGATGATGCACTACGTCGGGTAATTGGAGGGATAAAATAGGTCGCGTTGGTTTCAGTAGGATCAATAGTCAATGAACTGCCGTTTGCAATCTCACTGACATCAACAGCCATGTTTAAATTGATTTTTTTGTCGCTAAGAACGGTAGGAATGAACTTCAAACCAACACCATATTCTTTGTACTCAATGACGATACCGTCATCGTCAGGAACAGGAATTGGGAACTCCCCACCAGCGAGAAACTCGGCTTTGGAACCACTCAGTGCAGTGAGGTTAGGTTCTGCCAATACTTTCGCCACACCGTTTTGTTTTGCTATATCTAGTGCAAAAGAAAACAAGGTATTTCCATCAATAAACGAGCCTAACAGCCCATAATCGCTCGCAACGGGAATATCAAAGATAGGCGTTCCATTGAATACACCACCAGGTCCGGCAGTCGCTCCCCAAGAGAAATTAGAGCCCGATGTCTGGAAGAAATGGAAGTTAGCATCAAATTTCTTTACTAAGCTTCTTTGAACTTCGGCAACAGTAACCTCTAGCATCACTTGCTGCGCACCACCAATCGCCATCAGGTTGATAACACCAGTATCTTCTACAACTTCATTCGATGAGCCTTTTTCCTTATCAACGGATCGCCCACCCGAATAACTTTCGGCAATCCTCATCGCGGTGTTCATTCTGGCTTGATTACTGACTAAGCCACTTAAAACAACGCGATTTTGAGCGCTATGGACTTCGATTTTTTCATCAGGAAGAAACTCGTAAAGTTTGGCTTTTAAACTGTTTAAATCATGAGTTACTTCAACATTAATGGATTCAATCAATTGTCCTCTGGAATCCCACGCCATAAGATTTGTAGCGCCAAGTTTTTTACCAATCAAAAACACTTCGTTCGAGCGAAGCATGACGATATCAAGTACCTCAGGATCGCCCAAAGATACTTTTCTTGCCTTACCAGACAGGACAACGTGTGTGGATTTGTGATGAGGTACAACGACGGTTTTTCCTGTCGGTGCAGCTCCATATGCCCCAAATGAGAAACAACATAAGGCAATCAAATACGTTATTATTTTGTTCATATTAACCTCAATTGCTCACTCTAATATTAGACGTTTCCGTACCTCTAATGATGGTTACGCTCGGTTTTGGAACATAACGGCGCACTTTCTTGTCCACAGCATGTGGATTTCTCAACGCCAATTGCAGTCCACCTTTTGATTGAGCCGTCATCAGTTTTTCAGCCTCTTTTGGGCTAACTTCTAGCGTGACAGCACGAACAATGACTGGAGAGTTTTCTTCTGAACGAGAAGTTTGGTCTACCGCAAGCACCCTAATGTTCTTAAGCACTGTAGACGTGTTAACAATATTTTTTTGGTACTGGATCGTATTTAAAATATCGACCTTATTCCCAGGCAATAGAAAACCGGCAACACCAATAACATCATCTACCCTGATAGTAACTGCTCGTTTGTCTTCTGGGATTAGCGAAGCCAATGTGACGCCCTCTCCGGGCAATGTGAACCTGAGACGGTGAACCACCTCATCTTCGTAAATCGTATTCGCAACAACTTGTCCTACTAGCTCACTTTTATCTGTGTAGTTGTTTTCGTTTATCCAATCTTTTTCCATCAGTTTTAGAGTTAAGTCTTTGTCTTGGACGACAGTACCTGCGGGAATTTCAGTCGCCGCCACGACAACAGGATGACGCTCAATTTCTTCAATCTGAACGGTTGGCTTTTGATTTGCTTCAAGCCACTGTTTAGCAAAAAAGACCGCCCCCAACCCAAATATCACTGACAAAATAAGTAGTAAAAACACCTGTTTACTTCCCATTTTCCTTGTCCTCTATTAATCCTCGGTAAAATACACCTTCCACGCCCTCTCCAATATTTCTGACGTTATAATTGGTGAATATTCCTCAAATTTGATCATATCTTGGCTGATTCCCACCAGGTCTTTCGGTAAACAGGGATAAAACGCAACCTTATTTTTTTGATGTAGATTTAGTACCGTATCTAAAGCATCACTCTCTAATTCTAATGCTTTCTGTTTTGCTGTTTTCAACCACAATTCTTGATATTCATCTTTAAGAATAGGATCGAATTTAATTTTGTACCCAAGCCTTCTTAAAAAGGCAGGGTCGCTTATTTTCTCTGGCGTAAAGTTAGTAGAAAATGCCAGATTTAAAATAAATGGCGCAGTAATTTGTTGACCGTTTGGCAATGAAAATTGGTCGAAAAAATATTCCATTGGCACAATCCAACGATTAAGTAGAGCATCCACTGGAACAGGCTGTCGTCCTAGGTCATCAATCACCAAAATACCGTTATTCGCCATCATCTGCAGTGGCGCCAACCAAACTCTGTTGTGCTCTGAATGGTTCACTTCCAACATATCCAGAGTAAGTTCGCCTCCGACTTGAATATTTGGACGTTCACACAACACCCAGCGATTGTCATATTGCTTTTTATATAGAAATTCTGCTTCTTCGAAATGCCCTTCAACTTTGACATGATGCTGAGGCGAGAACACTTTGATCACATTACCTAAAGCATATACCGCAAAAGGAATATAGACTGAGGTATTTAATGCATTGATAATCTTAGAAGCGACAAACGTTTTACCCGTACCAGCTTCTCCATATAGCAACATTGCACGACCAGAGTTAATAGCGGGTCCCAGCAAAGGCACTAAACGGTCTGCACCATATACATCACTGAGTGCGCTCTCTACCGCTTGCCTAGAGATCGCTTTCGATCGTAAGTCTTGCGCCTCGACGATTTCACAATAGTGCACAAGAGATACTGGCACAGGTCCAAGATAAGGGTCTTTCACAAAAGCAATTTCTGCTGCCTTTCGTCCTTTCTCAGACAACGAATAACGAATGTGATTGTGAGAAATGCTGGCTTGAAAGCCATGTTCACTAGGTTGAAAAACTTCGATCTCTGAGCGAGCTCTCAACGTTGCAAGAACCGTTTCAACAACGCCTATGACAACCCCTAATAGCTTAGACAATTCAAGCAAATCAGATTTGGGATAGGCTGCCAAATGTTTTAATACCAGATTTTCTACAACGGCCTCAGGCACGCCTAAAGCGTCACACGAGGTTGGTACAGGAATAGGGTCAATGTGAGGGGTCAAGTCTCCAGAATGCAGTTTTTTTCGAATATCCATGGAGATCCCTCGAATAAAATAGATTAATCCAGACTGTTAATCTTTAATGAAAGTAACTAAACATAGCGAGTCCAATAACCACTGATGGAGCAAAAGGCATTGTTAAATTATTCTTGTATCTCACGTGGGTATGAAGGTTAGTAGATCCTTTCTCTTTTTGACTTTCTATTCCTCTCAGTATCCATCGATTAAAAAAGTAGTTTTTTGCCAAAAAACTCACTTGCTCTCCGCTTTGAGAAATACTGTAGAAAAGATATAACGATCCGACTATCCCACCAGCAACAACAATATAAACACTGGATTCAACAAGATTACCCCAACCAACATATGCACCAACAACAAATAAAAGTTTTACGTCGCCCGCAGACATCGCTCTGAGAAAAAATAAAATTAACCCAAAAACAAAAAGGGCAATCGCACCATACATTGAATACAAAATTTCATTGTAATCAATTGGTGGAATCAAGAGTTTAACAACAAGAAATAGAAGCAAAAGAATGAGTAGGTTATTATGTATTCTATGCCATCGTATATCATTGATAGCAATCATAATCATAACAACCCAAAAAGGAGCATAAATATCCATACTTTTGCTCTATCCCCTCTTTATATCATTGATATTATTGAGCCGACTGTATTAGCTAAATCCACCCACAAGCTTGCGAAAGCAACACTTAAGAAGAAAACTAATAAAGCTGCCCCAATTATATATTCAACAACAGTCAAACCTTTCTGTTTATAGTAGTGTGAATTAGCCACAACTAGTTTCTTGGTCAATAGTTTAATATTTCTACGGAGCTGAGCTCGAAGAGATAGCACTTACAATATTGCCAAGCTTGGTGCTCAATGTACTACTAATGCCCCCGAAAATAGTCGATAAACCGAATACAAGCATCGCCGCGCCGATTACGTATTCGATAACAGTTAAACCTTCTTCATCTTTCAAAAAAGCTTTGCAGCTATCTACAAATTTGCTCATGACAATCACTCCCTTGTCTTAACTTGATAAACAGGTCAATTACCTGTCCTTTAAAACTTAGAGGGCGATTTTCATTGTGGGTAGGACTTTTTTGCCAAGCACTAGCACTTTCTTGCTAGAGACGCCTACAAAGTGCATGTGTAGCAAATTTGAGACAAACCAAGCAAGATATGTGACACCTTTCACACTTGAAGTCTATTTATATAAGCCTAAGCTTAATAAACGAAAGGTTGAGTTTTTTGATCTCAGGAATAGAGATCTAATTTTAGTTTTACGGCTCAAATTGTATAAAGTTCACAATTCATGGAATCATTATGGAAGAACAGGTTAAGGCATACTGGCTCGGTAAAACTGTTGAATCTCTCCCGGGCACTTTTCGCTCAGAGCTTCTAACCTTTTTCTCTGTTATCGAAAGTTATAACGACATTTCAATCCTAAGCGACAAAGAGTTCACCCACTTCTTTTACTATGCTGAGCCAAAGCATGAGCATTTACATAAGAGCATAATTACTCTTTGCGAGAACCTTGATAAAAAGTTACTCGTGATCCACGACAAGACCAATCCCATCACTCTCCCACCTGAACACATTACAGCTGAGTACTATCACGTTGAATCAAATAATGCTTCAGAATGGTTGTCACAGATAAAGCTCAGATACTTTTCCACCACCATGTCTAGTGAAGCAGTACTTTCAGGTGATTTAGTATTAAAGAAAAATGGCAAGCCTAACTTTTCTGATGTAGTTAGCTATATCGCGAACAATGCACACAAAGATCTAAGAGAGGAAGAAGCCGCAGCACTTTGCCATTATTCCCCGAATTACTTTTCTAAACTCTTTCACCGAAAAGTTGGAATGTGCTTTCGCGATTACATCACGGAAAAGCGCATCTCTCTTGCCAAGAAAATGCTTACAGAAGAAGACTCAATGAAAATTGCCTATATTGCGTATCAATGCGGCTACCGTGACGTCTCGTATTTTTCTCGCATCTTCAAAAAGAAAACCGGACTTTCACCCGCAAGCTATCGGCAACAGTTTTAAAGAATGACGACTTGGGCAACTTTGCCTTCTCTAACGTAACCTTTCCCACAGATTTCATCAAAATGCATTCCCGTATAATGATTTAACATGCTAAAGTTAACAATGTTTTAACAACTATAAATACAAACGAGAGAAGACATGGAGTCATCTACAATGAATCAGCCTAACCTAGAACAGACCGCTGGTTGCGCTCTCCCGCCGCCAAATGAAATGATCCTTAAATGGGCAGAGGAACGCCCAAATGAGGTTTACTTAAAACAAATCATTAATCGACAGTTTGTTGAATTTACTTATGCCGAGGTCGCCGATAAGGCGCTTAAATTGGTTACTGCTCTGCGCAACTTGGGGGTTCAACCCGGTGAAAAAGTCGCATTGGTTTCGAAGAACTGTGCCGAATGGTTTATCTGCGATTTAGCCATGATGCTTGGCGACTACGTGAGTGTGCCAATTTTCCCGACAGCTGGCGCTGACACCATTGAGTACTGTGTTACCCACAGCGAAAGTAAAGCACTGATTGGCGGTAAGTTAGATGCTCCAGCGGCAACGCAACAAGTGATCGATTCAATGCCAGATTTAATTAGCATTGCACTTCCTTACGATACTGCGCCGAAATGCCAATATCAGTTTACTGAGATTATTGCCGACGTAGAGCCAAGCGCAGAGCGTCCACAACACCATGATGACAAGCTTATGTCTCTCGTATACACCTCAGGTACGTCAGGGCTGCCGAAAGGGGCAATGCTGACATACGGCGCGTTCAGTTGGTCTGTTCAACAACTGATCAATCACATTGGCATCCAAGAAAACGATCGATTGTTCTCTTATTTACCACTCGCTCATATCACAGAACGAGTTTACATCTTCGGTTCATCAATTATGGGTGGCGTAACAACGGCTTTCCCTGAGTCACTCGATACTTTCATTGAAGATGTCAAAATGCATCGCCCGACACTCTTCATCTCTGTACCGCGATTGTGGACGCTGTTCCAGCAACGTATTCAAGACAAACTTCCTCAGAAAAAGCTCAATATTCTGCTGAAGATCCCATTCGTTAATTCACTGATTAAGAAGAAATTGGCTGATGGTCTCGGCTTGGATCAAGCCCGCGTCCTTGGTTGTGGTTCTGCCCCAGTGTCGCCAGCACTGCTTGAGTGGTACCGCAGTGTTGGTCTAAACATCACTGAAGCTTGGGGGATGACAGAGTCTTTCGCCTACAGCACACTAAACTACCCATTCCGCGCCGATAAGATTGGCTCTGTGGGCAATGCCGGACCAGGTATTGAACTTAAGATCGCTGACGATGATGAGATCATGGTTCGCGGCAAAGGGCTGTTCTCTGGCTACTACAAAAATGACATCGCGACACAAGAGTCGTTTGACTCAGAAGGATGGCTTCATACTGGTGACATCGGTTCAATAGATGCGGATGGTTACCTCACCATTCAAGGTCGTAAAAAAGACACCTTCAAAACTGCCAAAGGTAAGTTTGTTGCTCCGGTTCCTATCGAGAAGAAACTGTTTGAGTATAGCCGCGTCGAAATGATGTGTTTGATCGGCTTAGGCTTGCCAGCACCCATTTTATTAGTTGTGCCACATGACTTCCCGAACTTTGATAAAGAACGTTACGCCCGCACCACACGCAAGGTTGTCGCTCGCATGAACCAAGAACTTGAATCGCACGAGCAAATCAAAGGGGTATTGATGATCCAAGACCCGTGGAGTATTGAAAACGGCATTCTAACACCGACCTTGAAGATCAAACGCCACGTTCTTGAGCAGAAATATCATGAAATCGGACACAACTGGCCAAAAGGCGAACTGGTTGTATGGGAAGAAGATTTATAATCTCTTACTCACACTCCGAGAACCAACAATTCAAACGCTCCCATAAAGGGAGCGTTTTTCATTTTCGACGATGATCAATCACGCCAAAATGGTTTCTGAATTTCCTTTTGGACTTCAGTTTCGTTGTAGCCGATATCATCCAAAAGGTGGTGAGGTAACTCAGACAAATGACGGCGTGTACGGTAGTTTTTTCTCCATACGGCTAATTTAGAAAAGATATACTGAACTAAGCTCTTGCGTGGCTTCGATGCTAAGTGACCACAGGTTTGCGTTGCATTGTTCATATACCCTCCTTGATTCATTCACATTGACCACTTAATAATCAGTGACTACCCTGTTATTCTCAAACGATAGAATCTGACATTGAGTTAAGGAAAACTAATGTGAAAGAACGCATGCCTCCGCTACAAGGGCTGTATTATTTCTACATCGCGGCAAAGGAAGGCAGTTTTAAAGCGGCTGCCAAATACTTATTTGTCACACCAGCAGCGATTAGCCAACAGATACGTCAATTGGAAGAATTTCTGGGTACCGACTTGTTTGTGCGCCAACATCGAAAGATACTGCTCACCGCAGAAGGCGACTTGCTGTTTGCCCAAGCCGAACGAGGTTTCAATCACCTCCAACAGGGTGTGCGATTAATTAACCAAGATCCCAACCCAAATCATCTCTCCATCTCAACACTGCCTTCTTTTGCTCATCATTGGTTAGTACCAAGGATTGCTGCATTTCGACAACGACATCCAGATATCTCGCTACTCATGGAGCCAACAAATGAACTGGTTTCATTTCAAGATAGCCAGATAGATCTCTGTGTTCGTTATGGTCATGGAGACTACCCGAATCTCGAATCACAATGGCTGATGGATGAAGTCTTCTACCCTGCCTGCCATCCCATCTACCAAAAAGAACATGGTATCTACAGCGTCCAAGATTTAAATAAAGCAGAGTTGATCGAAGATTTATGGCCGGACCTAGACTGGAACATGTGGCTCAACACGCTAGGTCATAAAGCGGCAAAACCAACGCTCAAGTACAGTGGCTCGCATTTGGTTTTAGAAGGTGCTCTGTCGTTACAAGGCGTAGCGTTGGTCAAGCACAGCTTGGCTTATCGATACATCCAAGAAGGAAAACTGGTAAGAATCGGTGACATAGGCATTCAGCCTAAGTATGCCTATTACCTTTGTGCGCCGACAGGGTATTTAAAGCGTCAAAAAACACAGTTATTTAGTCAATGGATAAAAGAAGAGATTGCTGAATTTGAACGCAGTACCGTTCGAGACTTTGAAACGATTCAATTAAAAGAAGAATGAAGTAAGCAATAAATTTTGGACAACACCAGCTCCGTTCAGATAGACAAGTAAACAGATGTTAGATAGTAAAAAGCCCCGCACTAGGCGGGGCTTTGATGTCTTACAGAGTTAACTTAAGAATTACTTCTTAGCGTTACGCTCTTTAACGTCAGCAATTACTTGCTCAGCAACGTTGTTTGGACATGGCGAGTAGTGTGAGAACTCCATAGAGAACTGACCACGGCCAGAAGTCATAGTACGTAGAGTACCGATGTAACCGAACATTTCTGATAGAGGTACATCACCCTTGATACGTACGCCAGTAGTACCAGCTTGTTGGTCTTTGATCATACCACGACGACGGTTAAGGTCACCGATTACGTCACCAACGTGATCTTCTGGAGTGAACACGTCAACTTTCATGATTGGCTCAAGAAGTTGCGCGCCAGCTTTAGGCATAGACTGACGGAATGCGCCTTTAGCAGCGATTTCGTAAGCGATAGCTGAAGAGTCAACTGCGTGGAAGCCACCGTCGAATAGTTCAACTTCTACGTCTAGAGTTGGGAAGCCAGCTAGAACACCATGTTCCATCATGCTAGCGAAGCCTTTCTCTACTGCAGGCCAGAATTCTTTAGGTACGTTACCACCAACAACTGTTGATTTGAACGTGAAGCCTGAACCAGTTTCGCCTGGTTTGATACGGTAGTCGATCTTACCGAACTGACCAGAACCACCAGACTGCTTCTTGTGCGTGTAGCTGTCTTCGATTGCTTGAGTGATTGTTTCACGGTAAGCAACTTGAGGAGCACCTACTTCTAGCTCAACGCCGTAAGTACGTTTTAGGATATCTACTTTGATATCTAGGTGAAGTTCACCCATACCACGTAGGATAGTTTCGCCAGATTCTTCATCAGTCTCTACTTGGAATGATGGATCTTCTGCAACCATCTTACCGATCGCGATACCCATCTTCTCGCTGCCGCCTTTATCTTTAGGCTTAACTGCGATAGAGATTACTGGATCTGGGAAGATCATTGGTTCTAGAGTACATTCGTGCTTAGGATCACATAGAGTGTGACCAGTTTGAACGTTCTTCATACCAACTACAGCGATGATGTCACCAGCTTGAGCTGAATCGATTTCGTTACGCTCGTCTGCGTGCATCTCAACCATACGGCCGATACGCTCAGTTTTACCAGTTGCAGAGTTAAGGATTGTGTCACCCTTCTTCATGCGGCCTGAGTAAACGCGGATAAACGTTAGAGCACCGAAGCGGTCGTCCATGATCTTGAACGCAAGCGCTTTTAGTGGCTCGTCTGCAGATACTTTTGCTACTTCGCCAGTTGGCTCACCAGTTTCTGAATCTGTTAGAGGCTGTGGATCAACTTCTGTTGGTGATGGTAGGTAATCTACTACCGCGTCAAGAATAAGTTGGATACCTTTGTTCTTGTACGCTGAACCACAGTAAGTTGGGAAGAATGCTAGGTCACGTGTACCTTTACGGATACAACGTTTGATGTCTTCTAGAGATGGCTCTTCGCCTTCTTCTAGGTAAGCCATCATTAGATCTTCGTCTTGCTCTAGAGCAGTTTCGATTAGCATTTCACGGTATTCAGCCGCTTTCTCAACTAGATCAGCAGGGATGTCTTGAACTTCGTAGTTCTCTGGCTGGCCAGACTCGTCCCATACGTAAGCTTGTTGGCTTAGTACGTCAACAACACCTACGAAATCTTCTTCGATACCGATAGGTAGAGTCATTACTAGTGGAGTAGCACCTAGAACGTTTTGTACTTGGTCAACAACTTTGTAGAAGTCTGCGCCCATACGGTCTAGTTTGTTAACGAAGATCAGACGAGATACGTGTGATTCGTCAGCGTAACGCCAGTTAGTTTCTGACTGAGGCTCAACACCACCAGAACCACAGAATACACCGATACCACCGTCAAGTACTTTTAGAGAACGGTAAACTTCGATAGTGAAGTCAACGTGTCCAGGAGTATCGATGATGTTTAGACGGTGATCGTTCCAGAAACAAGTTGTTGCTGCAGACTGGATTGTGATACCACGCTCAGCTTCCTGCTCCATGAAGTCAGTAGTAGTTGAACCGTCGTGAGTGTCACCGATCTTATGGATCTTACCAGTTAGCTTTAGGATACGCTCTGTAGAGGTAGTTTTACCCGCGTCTACGTGAGCAAAAATACCAATGTTTCTGTATTTTGATAAATCAGTCATTGTCTTACTCTGTTAATAAGGTATAAAGTGCGCGCAGAGTATATCACATTCTGTCAATACTGATACCCTTGCGTGCGGATGGAAGAAAAAAAATTTTAACGTCGATTTTCCGTCCTCAAATAATAGTCAAACTTCGCAATATGTGTGCTTAATTCGACAATAATGAGGACAGATTCAACATTATTGTTACCCCTAGAATTGGGGCACAAGATAGCGTTTACAACTCATCAAATGCTTCGATAGCTTCCGATAGTTTTTTCACGCCGTGGATTTGCATACCAGGAATACCGCCCTTGGGCATATTCGCTGCAGGAACGATTGCTTTCTTAAAGCCGTGCTTAAACGCTTCATTCAAACGCTCTTGCCCACTTGGCACAGGCCGAATCTCACCCGCCAAGCCCACTTCCCCAAACACCACCACATCTTTTGGTAGTGGACGGTCGCGGAAACTCGATAAAAGCGCCATAACTAACGCAAGGTCAGCACTGGTCTCTGTGACTTTGACGCCACCAACGACATTCACAAATACATCTTGGTCTGCCATTTGTAGACCACCATGCTTATGCAGTACCGCTAGTAATAAAGAGAGACGGTTTTGTTCTAAGCCAACCGCGACACGACGTGGGTTTGCCAGTTGTGAATAGTCTACTAGCGCTTGAATCTCTACTAGTAGAGGGCGCGTACCTTCCCAAACAACCATCACGGAGGAACCCGACGTCTCCTCTTCACCACGAGAAAGGAAGATCGCTGATGGGTTGTTCACTTCTTTTAACCCTTGCCCTGTCATGGCAAAAACACCGAGCTCGTTCACTGCACCAAAACGGTTTTTGTGACTACGAAGCGTACGGAAACGGCTATCAGTCCCACCATCTAGCAAGACGGAGCAGTCAATAATGTGCTCAAGTACTTTAGGTCCCGCAAGGGTACCATCTTTTGTTACGTGACCAACAATAAAGACAGCAACATTGTTTTGCTTTGCGTAACGCGTCAAGGCGGTTGCCGATTCACGTACTTGAGCGACACTCCCCGGCGAGGATTGAACATCAGAAACGTGCATAACTTGTATCGAGTCGATAACCATAATGCGTGGTTGCTCTTTCTCTGCAATTTGGCAGATCTTATCGACATTCGTTTCTGACAGCATCTTTAAATGCTCTTTTGGCAAACCAAGACGGGAAGCACGCATCGCAACTTGCTGAAGTGATTCCTCACCCGTTACGTACAGCGTAGGCATTTGCGCCGACAACAAACACATGGTTTGTAGAAGTAACGTTGACTTACCTGCCCCTGGGTTACCACCAATCAAAATCGCCGCACCAGGAACCACACCACCGCCAAGTACACGATCGAGTTCTTTAAACCCACTGGTGAAACGCGGCACTTCTTGCAGATCAATCTCGGAAAGCGTCTGAACTTTTGATTCCGTCGCTGAGCCTGCATAACCAGATAAGCGCTCATTGCGCGCTACCGTTGGCGATGCAGCAATACGAACTTCAGTAATCGTGTTCCATGCACCACACGCATTACACTGCCCCTGCCAACGTGGGAAATCTGCGCCACAATCATTACAAACATACGCTCGTTTTGCTTTCGCCATGATGCCTCGATTTTTTCAACATTCGGTTTTTTCAACAAATGTGACCAAACACTGCCATGTCTGACCTTATTGGACATGAACTCTTGATATACTCAAGTTTTGCTTTGCTTAGCCGATATAATTCGAATAACGACATACTTTAACAGAAATAATGCAGCAATCTGAAATTCTCTCGCTCGCAGAACGACTCATCCCAGTTTATGGCTCTGATGACTTTGACTTCGTCCTTGGTCAATTGACCGAGGGGGAACCGCCATCGGCCAAAATTCTTGTAAAGATGGAACTCAACCGTGTCATGGCACCTTGCAAGAAAAGCATTGATTTGCGAGGTCGAGTGAAAGGTGAATGTCGTGAATACTTATTAGATGGCATCCCTCATTGGTTGGATGACGTCGCTTTCAACGCTTACCACAAAAACTTAAAAAAATTCGGTGCTTACACTGAAGGCATGTGGGAAGCCTTGGTCAATACACGTAACAACTTTCGTGTAATGAGTAAAAACAACGGTAAGAATGAAGAACAATCGCTGACCGACCCTAAAAGTCCATTCCTTGCCGAACCGGTTCATCTTGGTTACGACTTAAAGCGCCAAGAAAAGCGCTTAAAAGTACAGTCTCAGGTAGAAATCATTCGCTCAAAAAGCCAAGTGATCCACGGTCTGAGTATTGACCTTTCTAGCTCTGGAGCAAAATTCAAAGTCCCAAGTGCATTCAAATACAGCTTGGGCGAAGTCATTCAAGTTACCTTTACCGAGTTTGCCAGCAAATCTCAGGTTGCCGGCGTTGAAAAGCCAATCACTTATCGTGTGCTCGCAGTGGATGATTGCTACGAGAACGATGCTGTTCGTTATCTAAGAACCATTCGCTTGACCGAGACCAATGTCGTTGCTCGCTTGATTGATGAAGCTCTCAACAGCGCTGCAAAACGTGCTCGTCATGATAACCAAGATAAAATCATTCGCGCTCGCACGCGTGGTTACGAACATATAGCCCTGAAGCACACCAGCAACCTCCCTCTGTTTTTTGAAGGCAGCGAACTCAAGCTCGCAATGCTGACACCAAATAACCAAAAGATGTGGCAATACTGGCATGATGAGCGTAACCAGCAAGTATTTGGTTCGTTGTTCAATCCGAAAAGGATGGCTTCGTTAATTGCGCCAGGGGTCAAAGGGGCTACCAACGTGCTCTATTCCTTTACTCATGAGCATGACAACAAAACGTACTTCTATTCAATGCTGCGCCCAGAAGCGACCAGAGAGCAGCGTCAATTGTTCTGGCACCTGGGAGCCAAACGCGCCAGTTGGCGTGCTTTCCGCATTTCGATTTTTGAACTGTCTCAACAAGAAAAAGAAGACCTTGCTGCGTTTTCTTCTGAGTTAGCCGAAAGTTCGCAAAAACTGACCCACGTAGGCATTTTGCAAGAAATTGCCGATGAGAAGTCTGGACAGGATTATTTGCTTACTGAAAAACCTCGCGTGCCTGCGAATACACTTAATGCTTTTCGCCATCCACGTAAGATCATCGGCAATCCAAAAGGTATTTACTTTGACGCCCAATCTCGTCGAAAAGAGCCCCGTTATCGCTTCAAAACCCCTTTAGTGCTTAATACCGGAAGTGCGAAAGCTGCAGGCTTTACCATGGATATCTCTAAGCGAGGCTTGGGCTTACGCTTGGATGAGCCGACGGAATTACGCTCAGGGCAAGAAGTACGCATCAACTTCCGAGAGCTACAGTTATACGATAAGAAATTGCCTCTTTCAGAAGTCCCTTATCGGATTATTCGGGTGAGTCCCGATGGTCGTAGCGTGCAACTGGTCATAGATGAAGACAGCAAAACCATGCGTGTTATTGCTTTCTTCAATAGCATTATCGAGCACAACCAAGACAAACTCATCCCACAAAAAGAGATGCTGCCAAGTAACGCATTGTTGGAAAGGCTGCACAGTGTCCTACTCTCACGTATTTTGAGTACGCCAATCTTTATTAGTAAAAGCGCAGCCTCTTCGGTGAAAACTCCCGTTATTGGTGTCAACTTCCCATTAGCGAAGCACATCGAGTTATACGCACGCCTTGGTCACAATCAGCAGTTCTCTCTCGAACCATTATTTAAGGGACGATCTAGCACTCTGATCGCCGAACCAATTAAACGTATTGATGGCGCTCAGGCGAGACATCAAGATGTTTACATCAGCGTGGCGAAAGTTGGTAGCAAAATCACTGGGCTAGAGTCGAAGCTGCAACAAGACTTTACCAGTGTCAAAGAACGTATTCAGTTCATAAAGAAAGCCCGCATGATGGGTGAGTTTTACGCAACCCGTATTTCTACCGCGCCAATCTTTGATCCGATGACTTCTTTGCTGCGCCAAGATTTGAGTGATTTAACCCAATTTGGGGTTCATCAAGCCAGTAAACTAGAAAAAGAGCTGACCGCACTAGTTGGCTACAGCGAATTTGAAGACATTACTGAAGAAGTGATCGTGCGATTAGAACTGACTGAATAACAAAACACCGCCAAACTGGCGGTGTTTTTCTATCGTGTTTCGTCGTGAAAACCCAGATTATGGTTTCGCTTTCCAACTGATTTTCTGCTGCTTAACTAAAGCACCAGAAAGAATACACAGCACACCACCTAGACCTACGAATCGAACGGCAGTTTGCGCTTGCTCTTCAACTTTAGGTTTAGCGTGATAAGCCACACCCAGCCCTGCAGCAGACATCATCACCAGATCATTTGCACCGTCACCGACTGCGACGGTATTGTGTTGCTCAATCTCGTACTCTTCTGCAAGCTCTACCAAAATGTCAGCTTTGGTTTGGGCAGATACAACATCGCCAAGCACTTCACCCGTCAATTTGCCATCAACAATTTCTAGTTGGTTGGATTGCGCAAAATCCAATCCCACTTTGTCTTTAATAAAGTCGGAGAAGTAAGTGAATCCACCAGAGGCAATCGCAGTCTTCCACCCCAATGCATTGAAGGTTGTAATCAACGCTTCGAAGTCTGGCATGAATGGCAGTTGGCTTCGTACCTGCTCAAGAATGGCTTCATCAGCCCCTTTCAGCTTACCAACGCGCTGACGTAAACTTTGTTCAAAGTCCAGCTCACCTTGCATGGCTCGTTCGGTGACTTCGGCGACTTCTTCGCCTACACCGGCAAGTTTAGCAATCTCGTCGATACACTCGATTTGAATCGCCGTTGAATCCATATCAAACACAACCAAACCCGGCGCAGAAAGATCCGGTACTTCATTTAAAGAAGCGTAATCCAGATTTAAGCTTTTCAGAATGGTTTCATGCTCTGACGTAAGGTTACCCGCCATCAATGCCACTTCATACTGACCTACCTTCCAAGTATCTAAAATTGGGTTGTAGAAGCCGGTAAAAAAATCTATGTCTTCAAAATTGCGAGGCTCAAGGTGCTCACCAAATACAATCCAGTTAGCCTTGGCTTTATCGAGCTGAGTAGCAAAGCGAGTTTCGGGTAGTCGTTTTAAAAGAGTCGTATGCCTTCTGATAGGCAAGCTTTTTGACGCGTCCATGTATATAATCCCTTGTGACTTTGCTAAAACGTTACCTCAACAAGCTAAAAAGGCAAGTCTTTGTTTTGTTTTGAATGGACGAGTAAAGAGCATGAGTGAATCCTTATTCTCAGTAAGGAATGCCCTACGAATTCTGGCGCTGATACTGCTGTGTGTGATGCTATTTGTCACCATCAAAAACAGTGTCGTCATCAGTAAGGGTAATGAGAAGATACAAGCGCAGCAGCTTGAAACCCTGACCAAAGTTTTGATTTCACAGGCGTCGTTATCTGCCAGTGAAATGATCATAAATAAAGACCAAGAGCGTCTGCTTAAACTGACGAATCAGTTAGCACAAGACCGTCTGGTATTCGATGCGACCATCTATGACGCGCAAGGTGTGCGTCTTGCATCCAGCAAAGAAGCGCTGTCTGTACGAGAGGTACTTGGATTAGATACGCCACTTGCGACAGCGTCGATTGGACGTCAGCAGCTCGTTGAACCGGTACTGGCAGATGGCGCAGTGATTGGCTTTGTACGAGTGACTTTTGAAACCGGTCGTGTAACGGCAATCTCTGATCATCACTACCGTAAAAGTGATCGTTACATGTACATGATGGTACTGATGAGCTTTGCATGTGGCATGCTGTTCATCATGATTTTACGCAGACAGCCGATCCGCCGTAAAAAAGGTGAAAACCTATTGCTAACCAAGTAGTTCAAAAACCAATTTATCAAAATAAAACAGCCCGCATGATGCGGGCTGTTTTTTTATGCTGATAAGCAAAAGAATAGAAGGCTGTTCGCCCTTACTCTTCATCACCTAGCAATACTGAATCAAGTGCGATTAGCATCATGTCGTTGAACGTAGTTTGACGTTCGTCTGATGTGGTTTGCTCGCCAGTTTTGATGTGGTCAGAAACAGTACAGATAGTCAGAGCTTTCGCGCCGTACTCAGCAGCAACGCCGTAGATACCAGCCGCTTCCATTTCAACACCTACGATACCGTACTTGTCCATTACGTCGAACATTTCTGGATCTGGCGTGTAGAACAGTTCTGCTGAGAACAGGTTACCTACTTTTACGTCTACGCCGCGAGCTTTCGCTGCTTCTTCTGCTGCGCGAACCATTTTGTAGTCAGCAATAGCGGCAAAGTCATGACCTTTAAAGCGGATGCGGTTAACTTTAGAATCAGTACAAGCGCCCATGCCGATAACAACATCACGTACTTTGATATCTTCGTTCACTGCGCCACAGCTACCTACACGAATCACTTTCTTCACACCGAAGTCTTTGATTAGCTCAGTCACGTAGATTGAACATGATGGAATACCCATACCGTGACCCATTACTGAGATCTTACGACCTTTGTAAGTGCCGGTGTAACCGAACATATTACGAACGTCACATACTTGAACTACATCTTCAAGGAAAGTCTCTGCAATGTATTTAGCACGTAGCGGGTCACCCGGCATTAGAACAACGTCTGCGAATGCACCCATTTCTGCGTTGATATGTGGAGTTGCCATGTTTCTTTTCCTTAACCTGTCTCTAGCGATCCGCACTGCTACTGGCGGTTTTGGCTAGAATATTCTCATTTCCGACAAGCAACATTTTCATGCTGCCAACATAAAACTAGGAGCAATCAAGCTCCTAGTTTTCAAAACCTACATAATTATAGGAAGTTCTTACCGTAGTCCATTGGTGATGTACCGAAGTAACTTGCCAATGTTTGACCGATATCTGCAAAGCTATCACGACGACCTAGTGAGCCCGCTGGTACTTTCTTACCATAAACAATCACTGGGATGTGCTCACGAGTATGGTCAGTACCAGGCCATGTTGGATCACAACCGTGGTCTGCCGTTAGGATAAGAACATCGTCTTCTTCCATTAGCTCTAGCACTTCGTTGATACGACCATCGAAATACTCAAGTGCCGCAGCATAACCCGCTACGTCACGACGGTGACCGTACGCTGAGTCGAAGTCTACAAAGTTAGTGAATACGATAGTGTTGTCACCCGCTTCTTTGATTTGCTCTAGTGTTGCTTCGAACAATGCAGGGATACCTGTCGCTTTCACTTTCTTAGTGATGCCGCAGTTCGCGTAAATATCAGCGATCTTACCGATAGAAACCACATCACCTTGCTTCTCATCAACTAGCTTCTGAAGAACAGTTGCTGATGGTGGCTCAACAGAAAGGTCACGACGGTTACCCGTACGTTCAAATTGACCTTTACCAGGACCAATGAAAGGACGCGCAATAACACGACCGATGTTGTAATCTTCTAGCTCTTCACGTGCAATTTGGCAAAGCTCTAGTAGACGGTCTAGACCGAAAGTCTCTTCGTGACATGCAATTTGGAATACAGAGTCAGCAGACGTGTAAAAAATTGGCTGACCTGTCTTCATGTGCTCTTCACCAAGGTCATCCAATACTTGAGTACCTGATGCATGGCAGTTACCTAGGAAGCCGTCTAAACCCGCACGCTCAAGGATGCGGTCAGTCAGCTCTTTCGGGAAGCTGTTCGCTTTATCATTGAAGTAGCCCCAATCAAACAGAACAGGCACACCAGCGATTTCCCAGTGACCAGATGGAGTATCTTTACCTGAAGAAAGCTCTGCTGCGTGACCGTACGCACCAATGATTTCTGCATCTGCGTCTAGGCCAGGTGCGAAGCGACCTGTTGACTCTTTATGTGCCATTGCCAAACCTAACTTAGATAGGTTTGGAAGACGAAGTGCACCTTTACGTTGATCGTTATCTGCTAAGCCTTGCTCACACTGGTCTGCAATATGACCTAATGTGTCTGAACCTACATCACCAAATTGTTCTGCATCTGCAGCTGCGCCGATGCCGAATGAGTCTAGTACTAAAATAAATGCTCTTTTCATTGCTCGTTCCTTAGGCCCACTCGGCTTCTTATTATGGTTGAGTAGGCCTTGTGTAATTACTTATTCGATTAAAGATCTTCTGCACGGATTTGACGGTAAACCTCTGGAGTTGGTGTGTACTCACCACCTACAGTGATTGCACTGCGAAGTGCTTTAGCGGCTTCTTCCCATTGCTCTTCAGTGCGAGCATGAATAACCGCAAGAGGTTTATCGCTATCTGCTACTTCACCTAGACGGATGAAGTTATCGAAACCAACTGCGTAGTCGATTTCATCTGTCGCAACGCGACGACCGCCGCCCATTGAAACAACAGCCATGCCGATAGCACGAGTGTCCATCGCAGATACAACGCCAGTTTCTGTTGCGTATACAGGTTTAATAATTTCTGCTTTTTCTAGGTAGTTATCGTAGTTTTCTACGAAGTCCGCAGGACCACCTAGACCAGCAACCATCTTACCGAAGCACTCAGCAGCTTTGCCGTTGTCTAGCGCTTCCATCAGTTTTGCACGTGCGTCTTCTGTGTTCTCAGCAAGTTTGCCAAGTACCAGCATTTCTGCACATGACGCCATTGTTACTTCAAGTAGACGTGGGTTACGGTATTCACCTGTTAGGAAGCGAACCGCTTCACGCACTTCCACTGCGTTACCCGCAGAAGACGCCAAGACTTGGTTCATGTCCGTTAGGATAGCAGTTGTCTTAGTGCCTGCACCGTTTGCTACCGCAACGATTGATTTTGCTAGCTCTTCAGACGCTTCATAAGTTGGCATGAATGCACCAGAGCCAACTTTTACGTCCATCACTAGAGATTCAAGACCAGCAGCAAGCTTCTTCGATAAAATCGACGCCGTGATTAGTGAAATGTTGTCTACAGTAGCCGTGATATCGCGAGTCGCGTAAACACGCTTATCCGCAGGAGCAAGATCACCCGTTTGACCGATGATAGCCACACCAGCATCTTTGGTCACTTGGCCGAATACATCGTTTGTTGGCGTGATGTTGTAGCCAGGGATAGACTCAAGCTTATCCAGCGTACCGCCAGTATGGCCAAGACCACGACCAGAGATCATTGGTACGAAACCACCACATGCAGCCACCATTGGACCAAGCATTAGAGAAGTTACGTCACCCACACCACCGGTAGAGTGCTTATCGACAATTGGACCACCAAAGTTCATGTGGCTCCAATCGATAACCATACCTGAATCACGCATTGCACACGTTAGTGCGATACGTTCTGGCATCGTCATTTCATTGAAGAAGATTGTCATAGCAAATGCAGCGATCTGACCTTCAGATACACTGTTGTTCGCTACGCCTTGAATGAAGAAGTTGATTTCGTCGGCTGTTAGAACTTCGCCGTCACGTTTTTTACGGATAATTTCTTGTGGTAAATACATTAGTGCCTCCCAAGCTCATTTTGAGCCATGGTATAAGTAGGATAGAAGAGGTTTGGTAGCACCAAAGTTGGTGCTACCGTTCAGACGTATTGTTGGAATTAGTACGCTGTTGGATCAGCGACTTCGTCCGATACTTCTAATGTATTTAGTAGGTTTGTAAGCAGGCTAGACGCACCGAAACGGTAATGACGAGCATCAACCCAGTTATCACCTAGGATTTCGTCAGCCATTGCTAGGTATGCCGCTGCATCTTCAGCAGTACGCACACCACCTGCTGGTTTGAAACCAACAGTTTCTGCAACACCCATGTCACGAATAACTTCAAGCATCATGCGAGCGTATTCAGGCGTTGCGTTTACTGGCACTTTACCAGTTGAAGTTTTAATGAAGTCAGCACCTGCTTCAATACAGATTTGAGATGCTTTCTTGATTAGCGCTTCTTCTTTAAGTTCACCAGTTTCGATGATCACTTTAAGAAGGATGTCACCACAAGCTTCTTTACATTGCTTAACTAGCTCGAAGCCCACTTTCTCATCACCCGCCATTAGAGCGCGGTATGGGAAAACTACGTCAACTTCGTCTGCACCGTAAGCGACAGCCGCTTTTGTTTCAGCAACAGCGATTTCAATATCGTCGTTACCGTGTGGGAAGTTCGTTACTGTTGCGATACGAACTTCTGGCGTGCCTTGCTCACGAAGTGTCTTCTTAGCAATAGGAATAAAGCGAGGGTAAATACAAATTGCAGCTGTGTTGCCTACTGCAGATTTCGCGTCATGACATAGTGAGATCACTTTTGCATCAGTGTCATCATCATTTAGCGTAGTAAGGTCCATAAGTTTCAGTGCACGTAGCGCTGCTGCTTTTAAATCGCTCATTTCTATCTCCGATCAATATTCAAAAAATTCACTACTCAGCCTCACATCACTTCTCTAACTATAATCAACAAGTCGAGACAGTGTGAGAAATTGGCTAAACAGTCTATTTATGAACGGACTTGGTTCCCTGAAGACTCGGCATATACTGCGAAAAAGTCATATGCCAATTGCTATCCTTGTCACCGCACAGTACCAGTTTGGCCTATGGCACAACAATCTATGATTGCGGTGTCTTTAATATCACATCAAACAATAAAACGCTTGTTTGATTTGATATTGAGGGCAATTCATTTGCCCATCGAGTATGTAATATTCACTCTATGATTAAGTGGTTATCATAACCACGATCTCGTGATTACTACATTATAGATATTCACCGCAAAACTGTAGCACCAAATAGAGCGCAAACGGTTTGTATCTCAAAATTTTCCAGCCCCTATTCCACCGACTGCGTAAGCCACTCACGTAGACCTACGTGCGGTTAAGTTTTCAGGTCCAAAAAACGAAAAATGCCCCGCAGCAATCTCTTGCTACAGGGCATGGTTTAAAACGGCGTCTATATATTAAGAACCGATTCTAATTAAAATGCTGCAAGGCTAAGGCAGAAGCCTGCGATAGTCGCTGCCATTAGGTTAGACAACGTACCAGCAAGAACTGCTTTAATACCCATGCGAGCGATATCTGAACGACGGTTTGGTGCAAGGCTACCTAGACCACCAAGTAGGATCGCGATAGAAGAAAGGTTCGCGAAGCCACATAGTGCGAATGAGATGATAGCTGTAGTCTTCTCAGACATTACTTCACCAGTTGCCGCAACTACTTGAGCGCTGTCACCTAGGTAAGGTGTGAAGTTCAAGTAAGCAACGAATTCGTTAATAACTAGTTTCTGACCGATGAATGAACCAGCAACAACTGCTTCGTCCCAAGGAACACCGATTAGGAATGCTAGTGGAGAGAACGCGTAACCTAGGATTAGTTCTAGAGTCAGTTCAGGCATACCGAACCAACCGCCGATGCCACCTAGCATACCGTTAACAAGCGCAATCAGACCTACGAACGCGATTAGCATTGCACCAACGTTTAGTGCTAGTTGTAGACCAGAAGCCGCACCGCCCGCTGCTGCGTCGATTACGTTAGCTGGTTTGTCGTCGCCACCGTCCATTGCTTCTTCGATGTCTTCGTGAGGCTGATCAGTCTCTGGGTGAAGAATCTTAGCGAATAGTAGACCACCTGGTGCTGCCATGAATGATGCTGCTACTAGGTACTCTAGAGGTACACCCATTGAAGCGTAACCTGCTAGTACACCACCAGCTACAGATGCTAGACCACCACACATTACCGCAAATAGCTCAGATTGAGTCATTTTTGGAACGAAAGGACGAACAACAAGAGGTGCTTCAGTTTGACCTACGAAAATGTTAGCTGCTGCAGACATTGATTCCGCACGAGAAGTGCCAAGCGCTTTTTGTAGTGCACCACCAAGAATCTTGATAACCCACTGCATTACGCCAATGTAGTAAAGAACTGAAATCAGTGCTGAGAAGAAGATCAGTGTAGGAAGAACGCGGAATGCGAAGATGAAGCCGCCGCCGCCGAATACTTCGAACATCTTGTCAGAAACAAGACCACCGAATAGGAATGATGAACCGTTGTTACCGTAGTTGATAACGTTAGAAACACCAGTAGAGAAACCGTTTAGTAGATCACGGCCCCAAGGTACGTAAAGAACGAATGCACCTAGGATGAATTGGATAGCAAATGCGCCACCCACAGTTCTTAGATTGATAGCTTTACGGTTATTGGAAAATGCAAATGCGATAGCAAGAAGCACTACCATACCGACTAGGCTCATAAACAGGCTCATAGTTTATGACTTCCTTATAAGTTATTTGTTGGCGTGTTACAAAATGGAGCTATAAAGCGGGGGCAATTATACTCATGCAGAATCAATTAAAGTAATGCCACCCTCACACTTTCTTATAAGATTCATCATTGATTCACTCTCGTTTGTGAGTCAACTCACAATAAGCAGGAAAACGTTTTCGCTTTTAAACAGCTTCTTTAGATTTTATTCACATATAAAGAAAGCAGAATTGCTATTTTCCCACAGCTGAGAAGCAATCGATTGCTTGCTTTTTCTATGTAAAGAAGCCAATTCATTGAGAACATGAATAAGTTGTAAGGGATGATTCGGCTCACCCTGATAACCAAGTATAGGCATATCTGGGGCATCCGTTTCTAAGACGAGATGTTCAAGGGGTAATCTTTGAATTGCGTCGCGAGTTTTGTTAGCTCTCGGATACGTAATAGTGCCTCCGACGCCAATCGAAAATCCTAATCGAACCCATTCCATCGCCTGTTGGTAGCTGCCTGAGAACGCATGCAACACCCCACCTTTTGGTAAATGTGCCGCTTTGACCATTTGAATAAGTCGATTGTGCGCTTTGCGGCTGTGCAGGATCACCGGTAAATCAAACCGCTTTGCTAGCTCAAATTGCAACTCAAGCGCGCGCTCTTGTCGCTCAACCAGCACTTCGATGGCGAAATCCAAACCGCACTCTCCTATTGCAACGCATTGCCGGTTGGACGAAGAAAGCAATGATTCCAACTCTGGAGCAAATTGCTCAAACTCTTGTTGGAGAAAATAGGGATGAAAACCCAGCGCATAATAGAGATGAGAATATTGATTGGCGAGGTCTTGAATGCGAGTCCAATTACTTGGCCCGACAGACGGAATAAGGATGCGCTCTACTCCTTGCTCACGCGCAAGCTCAACTTGATATGCAAAGTCATCTTGGAAGACATCGAAGTCAAAGTGGCAATGAGTATCAAATAGTTTCATTACTTGGCTTCTCTTGCTCTTCTTTCTTTGTTGAAGATGGCTCATTAGCTGGGTCTTGTTTGTACGGCACGCAACTGCGCTTTTGATCGGGTGTTAGTCCCATCTCTTTGCACCAATCATCGTAGCGTTTAAGTCCTTTTTTAAACCAGTTCATTACACACCCTTTTTTAGCTCATAGAGTTCTTTCCAAACCAAATAAAAAAAACCGCCGTTAACTAAGTGTATAGCTAACGGCGGCTTATAATCTAGTACGCGATGTAAAGCGAGTTAGATTCGATTAGTGCTCACGTGTCGCACGGAAATCGATATCAGGGAAACGCTCTTGCGCTAGGTTTAGGTTAACCATGGTCGGTGCAATGTAAGTTAGGTTATCGCCACCGTCCAATGCTAGGTTCGTTTGGTTCTTACGCTGGAACTCATCCAGTTTCTTCGCATCGCCACACTCAACCCAACGAGCAGTTGCCACGTTCACGCCTTCATAGATCGCTTCAACGTTGTATTCTGACTTCAAACGAGCTACAACCACGTCAAACTGAAGTACACCAACCGCACCTACGATAAGGTCGTTGTTTTGCAATGGACGGAATACCTGTACCGCACCTTCTTCAGACAGCTGAACCAGACCTTTTAGTAGCTGCTTCTGCTTCAATGGATCTTTTAGACGAATACGACGGAACAATTCCGGAGCAAAGTTTGGAATACCAGAGAACTTCAGCGCTTCACCTTGAGTGAAAGTGTCACCAATTTGGATAGTGCCGTGGTTGTGTAGACCAATAATGTCACCCGCGTAAGCGTGCTCTGCACGAGAACGGTCACCCGCCATAAAGGTTACCGCATCTGAAATACTCACTTGCTTGCCAAGACGAACGTGGTTCATCTTCATGCCTTGCGTGTAAGTGCCCGATACGATACGCATGAAGGCAATACGGTCACGGTGTTTTGGATCCATGTTAGCTTGGATCTTAAATACGAAACCAGAGAACTTGTCTTCTGTTGCTTCAACATCACGCTCAACTGCTTGACGCGTTTTCGGTGCAGGAGCCCACTCCGTCAGACCATCTAGCATGTGGTCAACACCAAAGTTACCCAGTGCCGTACCAAAGTAAACTGGCGTTAGTTCACCCGTTAGGAATAACTCTAAGTCAAACTCAGGGCATGCGCCCATGACAAGTTCAAGCTCTTCACGAACGCTTTCTGCTAGGCTTTCACCTACTTTTTCGTCTAGCTCTGGATTGTCTAGACCTTTGATGATGCGAACTTCTTGGATCTCATGACCATGACCTGATTCGTACAGAATCGTTTCGTCACGGTGAATGTGGTAAACACCTTTAAACTCTTTACCACAGCCGATTGGCCATGTGATTGGCGCACACATCATGCCCAATTCGTTTTCTACTTCATCCAATACTTCCATTGGATCACGAACGTCGCGGTCAAGTTTGTTCATGAAGGTTACGATTGGCGTATCACGTAGACGTGTAACTTCCATTAGTTTACGAGTACGGTCCTCAACACCTTTCGCTGCATCGATAACCATCAGACATGAGTCAACTGCCGTTAGAGTACGGTAAGTATCTTCCGAGAAGTCTTCGTGTCCAGGAGTATCAAGTAGGTTTACCAGACAATCGTTGTAAGGGAACTGCATTACAGAAGTAGTAACCGAGATACCACGTTCCTTTTCCATTTCCATCCAGTCTGATTTTGCGTGCTGTGCGTTACCACGACCTTTAACCGTACCTGCTTTTTGGATCGCGTTTCCGAATAACAGTACTTTTTCAGTAATGGTGGTTTTACCCGCATCCGGGTGAGAAATAATAGCGAACGTTCTACGCTTAGAAACTTCGCCTAGAAAAGGTGTATTTGACATGAAACTGGTCTTCTTTGATGTCTGATGACTTGCTCGAAATTCAAACAAGCTTTATTCGATTCAATATTGCGCGGTATTCTCGCTTATTATTGCTTTAGGGGCAACTTTCCTCGTGAGTTTGTCCTCGCGAGTTTATAGATAACTACGTTGCTGAGCTTCGTCCTGCCAGTCGAGCAATTCGACTTCAGCAGCAATGGTAGAAGCCACTACAATTTGGTCCCGCCCATTTTGCTTTGCATCGTACAAAGCAATGTCAGCACGCTTTAGCCAAAGATCTGGTGTGTCATCATCGAGCAAGCACTCAGAAATGCCCACACTCAAAGACACTTTTGCATGGCGAGGATAATGTTTGGCGCGCACCTTATCGCTGATGCTACTCATCATAAATTGCGCGGTTTGATCGGAAAGTCCTTCAAACAAGATCAAGAACTCATCTCCCCCCAATCGAAACAGCAAATCGTACTCTCTTGAATAGTCATTGAGCGTTGTAACGATCTGACTTATCACCTCATCCCCAACATCATGACCGTACAAATCATTTACCTGTTTAAAATGGTCAATATCAATGACTGCTATTGAAGAGGTGGTACCGCTTCTTTTTTCATCTAAGGCTCGTAGAAGAAAAGCTTCTAACTGCCCTCGATTAAGAGCACCTGTCATCGAGTCTCTAGTAGAAAGAAACTTCAACCTATCCTGCAACTCAACAATTTTATGCACTGCCACATGCGCAACTATGGCGCAGCAAATTACCGCAACAACAAAACGTAAAGTGATGCTCCATTCAAGTTGATACCAAGCAGAGAATGTACAGCCAGCTATGATCCACCCATTGGTAACCAACGCATCTTTACTCGGGATGATAAATACCAAAGCCACAATGACCGGAAATACCCAATACGTCGCGATGATGCCAAAGATATGCACACTTAAAACCACTGATAACCAAAGCAAAAACAGTGGAATACGATATCCAATTTTACTTTCACCAAGGATAAACAATGCAGCAAACTCAATAATGAAACTCAGTTGGAAAGCCAGTAAAACACACCCAAGGAATGTCTCCCCAATCAGGAGATTTTTAATACCAAGTGGCACAAATGTCGCCAAGGTCACCAACATTAAGACGGTTAGAACAGTTCCCCTACTCTGCTCATCAAACAACTGAGCAACAGGAGTATCGAATTTTTGCGGATACGGCATCGTAAATTCTTCCTCCCGACAAGATCTTGTTTCATATAATTTATAAACTTATAACCTACATGGTAATAAAGCGAACAAAAATAAGCTTGGCAAATCGGTCAAAAGGATGAAGTAAAATGCCAGAAAGTAAAAAGCCTCGGGAATTCCGAGGCTTATTAATGTGACGATGAACTTAAGGTGTGTGCAATTTATTTGCTATCCACAGACCTTACTCATTAAAAAACAGGTAGCTCATGATGATGGCATCTTCTTTCCCATTACCCGTTTTAGCTGGGTAATAGTTGTAACGACGATCCACTTCATTAAAACCCGCTTGCTCATAAATATGGATTGCCGGGTGGTTGCTTTCACGTACCTCCAACCAAGCGCTTTCTGCTTTGGCTTGCTCGCAGTATTCGATAAACGCATCTAGTAATTTTTGCCCAAGCCCTTTGCCTTGATGAGATGGCGCTACGGCAATATTCAATAACGTCACTTCCCCAACAATATTCTGCCCATAGAAGTAACCCACCACCTGAGTACCTTCCAGCATCACATGATGACAAGCACCGCGACTGGATAAATCACGAACCAAAGATTCTGCCCAAGGGTGAGAATGCGCTTGCTGCTCGATTTGCCAAACTTGGTCAAGGTGCTCCGCACCCATCAGCGTAATTTCAATTGTCACGCGTTAGCTCCGTTAAGAGTACGAACAGATTTGTTGCCACAATGCACGGCGTTGTTCGTTGTTGCCATCAATATCTTGTAATAGCGGTGAAGTCAGTTGCTTGGCATTGATGCTGGCATCTGCCTCACAGCCTGCGAACCACACCCACTCTAGTTGATGCTCACCCAGCATGGATAAGCGTTCAGGCTCTAGGTGCAGTGCGTCGTCAAGCGTGAGCTTAATGCTTTTTAAAACACGCTCAAACATCAAAGCTGTCTCGTTTTCTGGACACGTTGGCGATACCAATAGGAGTTTACAAGAACTTTGCAAATCCAATAATGGCGATTGATAGCCTTCCAGCCTTTCTGGGTGACTCAGCTCCCAAGTGCTGATCCCCATTTCATGTAAATATTGTTTCTCGTTAATTGACATCTTTTGTCACCTATTTGAACGAGGCAATCCTATCAAAATTTCGCATTTAAAGTCAGAGGTGTTATGAAGCTTTTCCAATCAATCGCTATTACGTTACTTATCGCCACCACCAGCTTTACCGCATTCGCTAAGGATAGCAACGATGGTTGGGAGCTGATCGCAGAGAAAACCGTGAACTTCCAAACAGAAACCGACACAGTAGAGCCAAACGGTCTGTTTCAAAACCGTAAATTCAGCAAGATCAAAATTAAGTGCACTCAAGGCACCATGAGTATTAAGAACATGAAAGTGACCATGACCGATGGCAGCGAGAAAAAACTCAAAACCATGGTTGGCACTCTGACCAAAGGCATGTCGACGCGCGCTTGGACACTGCCGGGTTCTGAAGATGCGAAATTCAAACGTTTAGAGATGGAATACAAAAGCTGGGGTAACATGACATTGAATGCTGCTGGCATGAGTAAAAAGGCAAAAATCGAAGTTTGGGGTAAAAAACGCATCCAAGAACAGGATTAATCCACCTTTCCTCTTTTGCCAGTCAAAAAATCGGCTCAAAAACAAAGCCCGCTTTTTTCAGCGGGCTTTGTCATTCAATATTGGCGATTATAGCTCAGAAAACTCTGGCGAATAATCGATACGACCAGAGCGTCCGTCACACTGACCTTCGACCAATTCTGCTACACGGAACGCACCTTGCGGTACTTCCCACGCACAGTCGAAGCCCATCTCTTCGCTGGCTGTAAAGCCTTGGCGCGCATAGTAATCCGGCTCACCCAATACCACACACACTGGGTAACCAAAATCACGCAATGAATCAAAGCCTTCTTTGATTAACTCAGCGGCAATGCCTTGGCGGCGGTAATCTTCATGTACAGCCAAAGGCGCAAGACCTTGCCATGACAAATCTTCACCATTCAACGTCACAGGGCTAAACAACGCGTGACCAACCACTTCACCTTCATCGGTACATGCCACCAAAGACAGAGTGAGCTTACCGTTTTCACGTAAACGCATCACTAGGTTGGCTTCCGCATCCGTTGGAAAAGCGTGTTTTAATAAGCGGTCAATGGTGAGAATGTCCGCAGGGGCTTCAGTTCGAATAAGCATTCGCTACTCCGGTTTCTTGTGCAGGCGCTTGAACCCCTTTCTGAACAAAGTCAGCCAATTGGTTCAGTGCTACTTGCATCGCTTTTGGTAACTGCTCTAAGTCGACACTGTCCATCAGGTTTTTCACTTCTAAGCCAAGCTCAGTGTCGCCCTCGATAGAAAGACGACGTTGGAAGAACAGCGTATCAGGGTCTTCTTTGCGACCAGCAATAAGTACTAGGTCGTTAAGGTTACCACTAAAGCTTACATCTTCCTGAACCGGTTTCTCTGCTACCACTAATTTTTCATCTTGGTAGCTGATGTACCATGCTAAGTTCAAGTCTTTAATCGCAACTTTTAACCACTTGTCTTCAAGGAACTCAAAATCGCCATCTTCTAGGGCTTCTTTGAACACCATTTTTAAACCTTCCAATAAGGCTTTTTTCTGAACAGTTTGTGGCAATAACTGGACTGGAGATCGCAAAATTGATGCTGCGTTCTTTACTAGTTGACTGCGAATCTTGTTTAACACGCTAATTATCCGTTACTTTGTCATAAGGTTGTCTATCTTACGCAATAGAGTAATACCAGTACCTGTTATGTATCAATAAATCTGTTTGTTTTAGAAATAGGCAGTTTTACTCACCCAAGCGTCGTTTTTTTGACCTTACGTGTATTATTGACGCGAAGACGTGGATAAACGCTTTAATAACGGTATGTTCAAAGTTATAGTTATCAAAATAGCGTTTTTATTACACGGACGAATAATCAGGCTCATT
This sequence comes from Vibrio sp. SSH13-20, assembly GCF_040104475.1. NCBI lineage: Bacteria > Pseudomonadati > Pseudomonadota > Gammaproteobacteria > Vibrionales > Vibrionaceae > Vibrio > Vibrio sp. SSH13-20. The sequence goes on along the minus strand of NZ_JBECOU010000002.1, from coordinate 138,185 downwards.
GGAGATCGGTAACACCTTAATGCCTTCCCAGCAATTACAACATTGGTTTGCAACGCTTACCTCAAATAGCCCATTCTTTTTTGCCATTCTTGATAAGAAACACAATTATCGAATGGTAAGTGATCGCTATTGTGACATTGCAGGCTTAGGACACGACGACATCGTTGGTCTGAACGACAGCCAAGTACTGGGAGAGCAGTTCTATAAGAAGCTCGCGCCCTACTACCAACGCGCGTTCAAAGGCGATCATGTTGAAGCGGAAATCACGCTTGACGAAACGGACCTTGAAACCAGCCTTCACTTTAGCCTTTCTCCAGTTCATGAAGAAAATGAAATCCGCTTCGTGGTCTTCCACGCCATCGATACGTCTGAGAAACAAATTCTGGTTCGTTCTTTAGAAGAGTCAGAAAGTAAGTTCGCCAAATTAACCCAATTACTGCCTGACGGTTTGTTATTGGTAGAAGATGACATCATCATCTCTGCCAACCCAGCCTCCGCACGTTTACTCGGGTTGAACTCGCCTCATGAGCTACTTGGTGAAGAGCTGACTCGCTTGTTTATCGATGAAAACAGCAAAAAAGTCTTCACCCATCGCATCAGCACATTACTTTCTGAAAAACCTTTTGTGTGTCTGACCAGCGCCCGCTGTGGCTTCGAACGGAAAGTTCAGTTGCATGCTGATACCACAGCAATTCTTGGGAGTGAATCTCAAATCATTTTGATCCAAGATGCCGATGACGCGCCCAAGCTGCTCTCTTCTAATTCCAATGAAGACGCACACATCGATTCACTGACCAAACTGTATAACCGCTTTGGCTTTACGAAACGATTAGAGCAACTGATTAAGAGCCAGACACCGTTGCTGGTTTTCTACCTCGACATCGATAACTTTAAGAACATTAACGACTCACTTGGTCACCACATCGGTGACAAAGTGATTCAAGAAGTCTCCGCCCGCTTAAAACGATCTTTACCTAATCAAGCCATCATTGGGCACTTGGGCGGCGATGAGTTTGGTATCATTCTGCCTGAGCCAGAAAACACTCGCATGGCGGAGATTCTCTCTGAGCGCATTATTTCTCTGATTAACCAACCTTTCGATCTCCATCACTTCAGTAAACGCCTTGCATGCTCTATCGGTAGTGTGCGTTACCCAGAAGATGGGCAAGATGCACGCATTCTGCTGCAAAATGCTGACACTGCAATGTATGAAGCGAAAGATCGCGGTCGGAACCGTCTGATTAAATTCAACGATCAGATGAACAAAGAAGCGCGCATGCGTTTATGGCTAGAAATTGAACTGCAGAAAGCCTTGCAGCAAAACGGGTTGGAAGTCTGGTACCAGCCGAAGGTTAACGCGCGTGACTTCAGCATTAACGGCGCCGAAGCGCTTGTACGTTGGAAGCACCCAGTCGAAGGCTACATCAGCCCGGGCGCATTTATCCCTGTCGCCGAGCGTGCAGGCTTAATTGAACATCTTGGTCGCGTGGTCATGCGCGATGTGTTTAACACAGTAAAACGTTGGAAACTGCAAGGCATTCTACCGGGACGCGTGGCGATCAACCTTTCTCCAGAGCAGTTCGGTAACCCACAACTGATCGACTATATGGAGAAGTTACTGCGCACTACTGAACTTGACCCAAGCTGCATTACCTTTGAGCTCACCGAAAGTGCGGTAATGAGCGATAGCGAACACACTTTGCAAATGCTTAATGCGATCAAGAAGCTTGGTTTCGCGCTGTCTATCGATGATTTCGGTACTGGTTACTCTTCCCTTTCCTACTTAGCACGCTTCCCTATCGATGAATTAAAAATCGACCGTGCGTTTATCAACGACATCGATACACTACCGAAACAGGTGACGGTGATTGAGAACATCATCAATCTTGGTAAATCATTAGATTTGACCGTTGTTGCCGAAGGTGTAGAAACCCACCAGCAAGCAACACTGCTATCGAACCTGCAATGTAACTCGATTCAGGGCTTCCATTTCTACCGTCCTCAACCTAAACACGAAGTGGAAGAGTTGTTTGCGCAAAACCGCCGTCATAAGAACTGATCTCAACTGCAACAAAATCTGAGTGTTACCCCTTACTCTCAAGGGGTAAATCTCAACTTTATTGAGCTAAACCTAACTTAGGTCAATTTCGCTATTCATAATTCTTCATAAAATGCGGGCACCTTTTTATTCTCTATGATTGTGAGCATATGGAACTCTTGTGTCCTGCGGGTAACTTGCCTGCGCTAAAAACCGCGATTGATTGCGGTGCAGACGCCGTATACATCGGCTTTAAAGACGATACCAACGCTCGTCACTTTGCTGGTCTGAACTTCAACGGCAAGAAGCTTGAAAAAGCGGTGCAATACGTTCATGACCGCAACAAAAAGATCCACGTTGCATTAAACACATTTGCCCATCCAAATGGTTTCGAACGTTGGACAAACGCTGTCGACAATGCCGCAGCATTGGGTGTGGACGCGCTTATCGTGGCTGACATTGCGGTACTTGAGTACGCTGCTCGCAAATACCCAGAACTCGAACTGCACCTTTCTGTGCAAGCATCAGCGACCAACGTTGCAGCGGTAGATTTCTACAAGCAAAACTTCAACGTAAAACGTGTTGTACTGCCTCGCGTATTGTCTATCCATCAGGTAAAACAGCTTTCTCGCAACATCACCAGCGATGTCGAGCTGGAAGTCTTTGCTTTTGGTAGCCTATGCATCATGTCAGAAGGTCGTTGCTACCTGTCTTCATACATGACTGGCGAATCACCAAACACCGTTGGTGCGTGCTCTCCGGCGAAATACGTTCGCTGGCAAGAAACAGAAAACGGTCTAGAGTCTCGTCTTAACGATATTCTGATCGATCGCTACAGTGCCGGTGAAAACGCAGGCTACCCAACTTTGTGTAAAGGTCGTTTTGAAGCTGAAATTGAAGGCGAGAAAAAACGTTATCACGCACTGGAAGAACCAACCAGTTTGAACACCCTGTCGATGCTGCCAGAGCTATTTGCCGCTAATGTCGCTTCAGTAAAAATTGAAGGTCGCCAACGGAGTCCTGCGTACGTAGAACAAGTAACGCGCACATGGCGTGCAGCGATTGATCGCTACCAAGCAAACCCAGAAGCTTACCAAGTAGAAGCGGCTTGGGATGCAGCGTTGGCAAACGTGTCTGAAGGCACGCAAACCACTCTTGGTGCTTACCACCGTAAATGGCAGTAGAGGTTAAAATGGATAACTCAATGAAATACGCGCTTGGTCCACTGTTGTACTTCTGGCCAAAGCAAGACGTTGAAGCGTTTTATGAACAAGCAAAATCAAGCTCTGCGGACATCATCTACCTTGGTGAAACCGTATGTTCGAAACGTCGTGAAATGAAGCCAGCACATTGGTTCGATATCGCGAAAGAACTCTCTGCATCTGGCAAACAAGTCGTGCTATCAACGATGGCACTATTAGAAGCGCCAAGTGAAGTGAACATCATGAAGAAGTACATCGACAACGGTGACTTCGCGATTGAAGCCAATGACGTGTCCGCGGTTCAACTGGCTTCTGAGCATAAAGTGCCTTTCGTCGTTGGTCCTGCGGTTAATACTTACAACGCTCACACGCTTAACTTGTTCCTAAAACAAGGTATGATCCGCTGGTGCATGCCAGTAGAACTATCGCGCGAATGGCTCAGCAACACGCTGGTTCAATGTGATGAACTTGGTATTCGTAATAAGTTTGAAGTAGAAGTCTTCAGTCATGGTTATCTGCCTCTGGCTTACTCGGCGCGCTGCTTTACAGCTCGTGCAGAAAACAAAGCCAAAGATGACTGCGAAACCTGCTGTATTAAGTACCCAACGGGCATTAAAGTAAGCAGCCAAGAGGGTCAGGAAGTATTTAACCTAAACGGTATCCAAACTCAGTCTGGTTACTGCTACAACCTGATCAACGATCTACCAAGCATGGAAGGTCTGGTTGACGTGGTACGTTTGAGCCCACTTGGTCTTAGCACCTTCTCTGAACTGGATCAGTTCCGTTCCAATGAGAAAGGTACTAACCCAGGCAAGATCCAAGACCGCCAATGTAACGGTTATTGGCATCAGCTTGCGGGTCTGGAAGTGAAGAACATCTAACTCTTTCTCACGGGCTTCAAAGCAATAAAAAAGCGAGGTTATAACCTCGCTTTTTTATTTTTATTCGTCGTTAAGACGCTTGAATACTTGGCTCTACAGAGCTCTCGTTCATTAGCTTCTTTATATCGCGCCACAGCATTGTCATCACCACTAAGCTCAAAGCTATGTTAGACAATGGGAACGCAATCCAGATACCAGTAACACCGAATAGCTTTGGCATAATGAATAAGAACGGCAATTGAATCACCATATTACCAATGGTCACGAACATCGCTTTGCTGCCTTTGTTCACCGATTGGTAGTACGCTGCGGCAACCACCAAGAAGCCATCTAAGAACAGCGCAAACATATGGAGACGAATCCCCACTACCGTCGCATCAATAAGATGTTGGTCGGCGTTGTTAAACACGGACACAAACTCGTATGGGAAAATGTTCATCAGAATAACAAACGCAACCCCACCTAGCACCGAAGTCCCCATTGCAACCTTCAACAGCTTACGAATATTGTCTTGATTACGCGCACCATGGTTGTAGCTCACTAGAGGTTGCATACCATTGGCAATGCCTTCCGCAATCAAATAGTAAACCGTCACTATGTAGCCCAAGATAGCGTAAGCGCCAATAAGCAATGCACTGCCGTATTGGGCAAATAGCGCATTGTGAAGTGCCACCATCATTGAGCCATAGGCATACATAAAGAAGCTCGATGTGCCGATCATGACAATCTTAGGGATGACATCAAACTGCATTTTCAGATCGCCAGTCGACAGGCGCATCTTCGCTCTTGCAGTAAAGAAGTAACCAACACCAAGAATCGTCACCACCATCTGCGCTAACGCAGTTGCGATTGCCGCTCCTTTAAGCTCCCAGCCAAGCCAAGCGATAAAGATATAATCGAGCACGATATTGATGACAGCACCAATCACCATCAAAATGGTGGCTAAATTCGGGCTATCGTCATTGCGCAACAAGAACGGCACCGCAATTGACCCAAGCGAGAACACACACGCGACGCTTAAGATGTGCAGATACTGCAAACCAAGTTCATAAACACGACCTTCCGCGCCTTGCCAGCGAATAAAATCATCGGCGAAGAAGAACAATGTTGTTGCTACAACTGGCATCAAAGCGACTAAAAGCAATAAACCAGTAGAAAGGATGCGTTTCGCGCCCTCACGGTCTTTTTCCCCCTGCTTGATAGAGGCTAGAGCGCCCGTACCCACGCCCACCATCATACCAATACCGAGTATCGAGCCAATGATCGGCCACGCAACGTTGATCCCCGCTAATCCATCAGCACCTACATAACGACCAATAAAGATACCATCAACGACTTGGTATAAACCGTTGACCAGCATGGCTGCGACGGTCGGAATTGTGTATTTCCAAAACTGTTTATAAATAGAGTTTTGCATGACTACCACCAATAGTTAGCAAGGCTAACTAAATAGATAAAAGAATAAAAAATAGGTTTAGTTTCCGAGCGCTTTATCTAATAGCGCTTTCAATTGCTGTGCTTCTTTCGCATCCAACTTACACATAAGCTGCTGTGAAATGTCTTTATATACCACCTGTTCCAATGACATTTCTTCGATCACTTCTTCTGTTAGCAGCACGCGCTTAGAACGAGCATCTTCATTACAAGCAATACGCTTCACCAAGCCCTTTCTCTCCAAACGAACCACCATGTTTGAAGCCGAAGGCTTGGTAACTTGAAGCTCTTCCGCCAAGTCAGTAATGCGTATACCTTCTGAATGAAGCTGGATCACTCGCAAGTAATCAAACTCATTAAAGCTCAGGTGCGAAAGCGGATCTTCTTTGGCATACACTCGCCACGCCTTTGCACAAAAGCGTTCTAAATCGATCAGGCTTTTTTCTAATGCCATTACGTTTCGCTCATTTAGTTAGCAAGGCTAACTATTTTAGAGAAGCTCACCAAATTCTTCAAGCACAAAAAAGCCGCTCTAGTTGAGCGGCTAATGGCTATTTTTCTTCTTGCTTCTGTTGCTCAGCTTTGAGCTTAGCAAGTTGTTCTTGCTGCAACTGATCGTAGATTTGCGCCAGTTCCAAGAAAGAGTAACGGTGCTCTACGTATTCATAAACGTTGAAAGAGATTGCTAGCTTGTACAGTGAAATCGCATCAGCAATATCACCTTCTAGTTGGTAACGCTTACCAAGGTAGAAGTAAGTTTCTGTTAGACGCTCAGCAAGACGGTAGTTTTCACGCGTACCATCCATGATGGCTTTTAACGCTGCGTCATCAGATACATCACGCAACATGATGGCAACTAGAACCCAGCCCCACTCTTCACTGCGATCGCGTTGGTAACGCTTTTCTAGGTTCGCTTTCGCTTGCTCTGGATTTTGTTCTGCTTCGATAATGTACAACCATAACGCGCGGAATGGGTCGCTCGGCATTTCTTGGTAATGCTTGGTCATGTCTTCTAAAGCCAGATCGATACGACCACCATAGTAAAGCGCAATCGCGCGGTTACGCTCTGCGTATGAATTCTCTGGTGCAAGCTCTAATGTCGAATCAAATGCTTCGTAAGCCGCATCAAACTCACCAACTTGAGTGAAATACACCCCTAGTAGGTTAAAGATATCTGGTTGAGCAGGGTTAAGTTGCAAAGACTGATTAAAATCCAAACGGGCAAGATCACGCAAACCAACGCTGTCGTAGTAGTTACCGCGCTCGTAATGCATCTTAGCGCGAACTTCGTCACTCAAATCTGGACGTTGTAATAACTGAGAAAGACGAGCAATCTGGACTTCTTGTTGCACGCTTGGTTGTAGCGGTACCGCCATCGGAGGATAGATCCACTTTTGTGCCGATTGTTGAGAGGTGTTAGCACAACCGGTCAGCGCGATAGCGACACATAAACTTGCGGTTTGAAACCATTTCACTAATTGGTACTCCTGTTTGGACCGCTCTGGGTCTGTTTCTCTTTATGCACTATAGGATATTTAACTTCGCTTGAGGCTAAACTTGACGAAACAGGCCAAAAAAAAGGGGAGCGAAAATGCTCCCCTTTTATAGCATGCTTTCAGGCTCTTAAGCTAATAAAAGACCAAAAGTCGAATCTTAGATTACTCGCCTTTAGCTTCAGATGCGTCAGACGCTTCTTCTGCTGGCTTCTCTACTGCTTCTTTCATGCTTAGACGTACGCGACCTTGACGGTCGATTTCAAGAACTTTAACTTGAACTTCTTGACCTTCAGTTAGGTAGTCAGACACTTTCTCAACGCGTTTTTCAGCGATTTGAGAGATGTGTACTAGACCATCTTTACCAGGAAGAACCGTTACGAATGCACCAAAGTCAGCTAGACGTGCAACTTTACCAGTGTAGATACGGCCTACTTCAACTTCAGCAGTGATCTCTTCGATGCGGCGGATAGCTTCTTTCGCTGCTGCACCTTCAGTTGCAGCAATCTTGATCGTACCGTCGTCTTCGATTTCGATAGTAGTACCAGTCTCTTCAGTTAGAGCACGGATAACTGCACCACCTTTACCGATAACGTCTTTGATCTTCTCTGCGCTGATCTTCATTGTGTGAATGCGAGGAGCGAATTCAGAGATGTCTTCACGAGCACCAGAGATAGCTTCATCCATTACAGATAGGATGTGCTTACGTGCGCCTTGAGCTTGGTTAAGCGCAATTTGCATGATCTCTTTAGTGATACCTTCGATCTTGATGTCCATTTGAAGTGCAGTGATACCAGTGTTAGTACCCGCTACTTTAAAGTCCATGTCACCTAGGTGGTCTTCGTCACCAAGGATGTCTGAAAGAACAACGAAGTCGTCGCCTTCTTTAACAAGACCCATTGCGATACCCGCAACAGAAGACTTGATTGGCACACCTGCATCCATAAGAGCAAGAGAAGTACCACATACAGAAGCCATTGATGATGAACCGTTAGATTCAGTGATTTCCGATACAACACGTACTGTGTATGGGAACTCATCAACAGAAGGCATTACTGCTGCGATACCGCGTTTAGCCAGTTTACCGTGACCGATTTCACGACGCTTAGGAGAACCTACAAAACCAGTTTCGCCTACACAGTACGGAGGGAAGTTGTAGTGTAGTAGGAAGTGATCTTTACGCTCACCCGTTAGTTCGTCGATGATTTGAGCATCACGCTGCGTGCCTAGAGTCGCAGTTACTAGCGCCTGAGTTTCACCACGAGTAAATAGTGAAGAACCGTGTGTACGTGGAAGAACACCAGTACGTACGTCTAGCGCACGAACCATGTCTTTTTCACGACCATCAATACGTGGGTTACCAGCGATGATGCTACGACGTACAACAGTCTTCTCTAGATCGTGGAAGATAGTGTGGATTTCTTTTGTGTTTGCTTCTGGATCTTCAGCAAGAAGAACTTCGTTAACTTCACCAGCAATCTCGTGGATGCGGTCGTAACGAGCCATTTTCTCAGTGATTTGGTAAGCTTCAACCAGTTTAGCTTCAGCAAGTTCAGCAATCTTAGTTACAAGCGCTGTGTTTTCTTCTGGTGCAACCCAATCCCAAGCAGGAGTAGCGACTTCAGCTTTGAATTCGTTGATTGCTTTGATTACCGCTTGTTGTTGATCGTGACCGAATACAACAGCAGATAGCATTTCTTCTTCAGTTAGGTTGTCAGCTTCTGATTCAACCATTAGTACTGCAGATTCAGTACCCGCAACAACTAGGTCTAGCTTAGATGCTTCTAGCTCAGTGTTGCTTGGGTTAAGTACTAGCTGACCGTCGATGTGACCAACACGTGCAGCACCGATAGGACCGTTGAACGGGATACCAGAGATAGCTAGCGCAGCAGACGTACCAATCATCGTTGGGATGTCTGGTTGAACGTCTGGGTTCACAGATACTACTGTCGCGATAACTTGAACTTCGTTTTTGAATGCATCTGGGAATAGAGGACGGATTGGACGGTCGATTAGACGAGCCGTTAGCGTTTCGCCTTCAGAAGGACGACCTTCACGCTTGAAGAAACCACCAGGGATTTTACCTGCTGCGTAAGTACGCTCTTGGTAGTTAACTGTTAGAGGGAAGAAGTCTTGACCTTCAACCGCTTCTTTTTTACCAACTACAGAAACGAATACTGCTGTATCGTCCATAGTAACCATTACTGCAGCCGTAGCTTGACGTGCGATAACGCCAGTTTCTAGAGTAACTGTGTGGTTACCGTACTGGAACGTTTTAACAACTGGTTTTTCGAACATTGTTATTCCTTGTTTCCAAGCGCATCGATTGATTTGCTTAGAGAGTATTGATTGATACCCAAGGCATTACGAATCGCGACTAGTAAAAACAAACTAACTTAGTATTCAGTTCACTTTTAATAGTCGCGACCTTTTGGTCGACGAGGTTGACTGTAATGCAATGAGCTTAGTGAAAATCTCTAAACGAGATTAAGCCGCGTGTAGTATAACGGCATAAGTCTGATTTGGCTAAGCTATAGCAGTCAAAATAAGTAACAGGCAACAAAAAAGGGGCATAAAGCCCCTTTTAGACAAACTGCTATGCAGTCGCTTATTAGCGACGTAGGCCTAGACGCTTGATTAGGTCTTGGTAGCGAGCTAGATCTTTACCTTTTAGGTAATCTAGAAGCTTACGACGACGAGAAACCATACGTAGAAGACCACGACGGCTGTGGTGATCGCCTTTGTGTGCTTTGAAGTGACCTTGTAGGTGGTTGATAGAAGCTGTAAGTAGAGCTACTTGAACTTCTGGTGAACCAGTGTCGCCTTCGCCTTGTGCGTATTCTGCAACGATTGCTGCTTTAGTTTCTGCATTCAGAGACATAATTCTCTCCTAATAAGAGTAGGTTAATATTTGTGCCAGCCAATCTCTGATTCAGCCGACACGAGGAGCGCGAATTATAAGGAAGTTTCCTCACTCGCGCAATATAAAAATACCGGCAATGATGCCGGTATTTTTTAAGCTTTGCGAAGTTACTCTTCGTCGCGGAAAACCACCAAACGTTTTGGTGCTACTTTTCCATCGTCGTTAACTTCTGCTACACCGATAAACAGCTTCTCTTCACCAGAAGTCATACGAATTGGCGTACCCTCTGGCGCACCCAACACCTGCACGGGCATACCGTGTTGTACTAGGTTAGTCAGCTCTGCGTTTAGGTTTACCTCGGGTAAATCTTCAACGGCAGTGTCCATTGGCAGTAGCAGTGGATCAAGCAACTCTTTTGGTGCCACTTCATCACGATGCGCTTGCTCAAGCAGCTCATTAAGTTGCTCTAGCGTCACCATTTTTTCGTACGGGTATTTAGCAACACCAGTACGACGAAGCATAGTCACGTGTGCGCCACAACCAAGCATCTCACCTAGGTCATCAACAATTGTACGGATGTAAGTACCTTTTGAGCAGTGCACTTCCATCTCAACTTCATCACCTTCAAAACGGTGAAGTACGATTTCATATACCGTGATCTTGCGAGATTCACGTGGTACTTCAATGCCTTTGCGAGCGTACTCGTACAACGGCTTGCCTTGGTATTTCAATGCTGAGAACATCGAAGGTACTTGGTCTGATTCACCACGGAACGTATCAATGCACGCTTCTAGCTTCTCCAGATTCACATCAATAGGACGTGTCTCTACCACTTCGCCATCAGAGTCAGACGTATCAGTGCGCTCACCCAGTTTTGCGATTACACGGTAGCGCTTGTCTGAATCCAACAAGAACTGAGAAAACTTGGTTGCTTCGCCTAAGCAGATTGGCAACATGCCCGTCGCTAATGGGTCCAATGCACCCGTATGACCCGCTTTCTCAGCAAAGTAGATACGCTTTACTTTTTGCAGTGCATCATTTGAAGAAATACCTGTTGGTTTATCCAACAAGATAACGCCATTAATTGGACGACCTTTACGACGACGAGCCATTACTCTTCCCCTGCCTGATCTTCTTCGCGACCAGAATCTTGTTGTTTGCGTTTATCTTCGCTCACAACTTCAGAAACTAGGTTCGACATGCGCATACCTTCTACTAGCGTGTTATCGTAGTAGAAACGGATTTCAGGCGTTAGACGTAGGCGAATACGCTTACCTAGCATCATTCGGATGTGCACTTCGTGCTCACGTAGCGCTGCTAGGCATGATTCTGGCGTCTGCTCACCCACGCATAGGAAAGTAACGAATACTTTTGCGTAAGCAAGATCTCGTGATACTTCTACATCTGAAATCGTAACCATGCCTAGGCGAGAGTCACGAACTTCGCGTTGAAGGATCATCGCTAGTTCTTTTTGCAGCTGCTGTGATACGCGCTGCGTGCGGCTAAATTCTTTTGACATATTCATTCTCTTAGATAGAAAGAATGGGGGGATGGTCAAGCCAGCCCCCCATGGTGTATTCAACAACCAATTACTATTTGTCTTTCAGACGGTTAGTAATTTTAGTCAATTAGTCTAGAGTACGTTTTACTTCAACGATTTCGAATACTTCGATCTGGTCGCCCACGCGAACGTCGTTGTAGTTCTTAACGCCGATACCACACTCGTAGCCATTCTTAACTTCTTGAACGTCATCTTTAAAGCGACGAAGTGATTCTAGCTCACCTTCGTAGATAACAACGTTGTCGCGTAGAACGCGGATTGGGTTGTTACGCTTAATTAGACCTTCAGTAACCATACAACCAGCGATTGCGCCCAGTTTCGGTGACTTAAATACGTCACGTACTTCAGCAAGACCAATGATTTCTTGCTTGAATTCTGGAGCAAGCATACCGCCCATTGCTTGTTTAACTTCGTCAATCAATTGGTAAATGATTGAGTAGTAACGCAGATCAACGCTTGCTGCTTCAATCGCACGACGAGCAGATGCATCAGCACGTACGTTAAAGCCAAGGATGATTGCGTTAGAAGCTTCTGCAAGAACTGCATCAGTTTCTGTAATACCACCAACACCAGAACCAACGATGTTTACTTTCACTTCGTCAGTAGACAGTTTCAGTAGTGAGTCAGCAATCGCTTCCACAGAACCTTGTACGTCTGCTTTAAGAACTACGTTTAGCTCAGCAACTTCACCAGCAGTCATGTTAGAGAACATGTTCTCTAGTTTAGATTTCTGCTGACGAGCAAGTTTCACTTCACGGAACTTACCAGCACGGTAGTTCGCTACTTCACGTGCTTTACGCTCGTCACGTACTACTGTTGCTTCGTCACCTGAAGATGGTACGCCTGAAAGACCTAGGATCTCTACAGGGATAGATGGACCAGCTTCTGTGATTTCTTTACCTAGTTCGTCACGCATTGCACGAACACGGCCGTATTCTTGACCACAAAGAACGATGTCGCCTTTGTTTAGCGTACCTGATTGAACAAGTACTGTTGCTACTGGACCACGACCTTTATCTAGACGAGATTCAACAACAACACCAGACGCCATGCCTTCTGCTACAGCTGTAAGCTCTAGAACTTCAGACTGAAGAAGGATTGCTTCTAGAAGACCGTCGATATTTGTACCCTGTTTAGCAGAGATGTGAACGAACATGTTCTCACCACCCCACTCCTCAGGGATTACGTCGTATTGAGCTAGCTCATTCTTAACGTTGTCTGGGTTCGCGTCTTCTTTATCGATCTTGTTCACAGCAACAATCAGAGGAACGCCTGCCGCTTTCGCGTGCTGGATCGCTTCAACTGTTTGTGGCATCACGCCATCGTCTGCTGCTACTACAAGAACAACGATATCTGTCGCTTGAGCACCACGAGCACGCATAGCGGTAAACGCCGCGTGTCCAGGAGTATCAAGGAACGTGATCATGCCGTTGTCAGTTTCAACGTGGTACGCACCGATGTGCTGCGTGATACCGCCCGCTTCGCCTGAAGCAACGTGAGTACGACGGATGTAGTCAAGTGTTGACGTTTTACCGTGGTCAACGTGACCCATGATTGTTACAACTGGAGCGCGAGGCACTGCTTCTGCGTTTGTATCACGATCAGATAGTACTGCTTCTTCCAGTTCGTTCTCTTTACGAAGAACTACCTTGTGACCCATTTCTTCAGCAACAAGTTGTGCTGTTTCTTGGTCGATCACTTGGTTGATAGTCGCCATAGCGCCCATCTTCATCATTACTTTGATAACTTCTGTCGCTTTAACCGACATCTTGTTAGCAAGTTCAGAAAGAACGATTGTCTCACCAATTACTACATCTTGTTTCGCTACAGTCGCAGACTTGTCGAAACCGTGTTGCATAGAAGTTGGTTTAGCAAGTTTGCCTTTGTTACGGCCCTTGCCACCACGTTGGTTACGACCACCGCGTGATTGTTCTTCTTTGCCAGCTGGTTTCTTCTTCTTACGACGTGCACCGCCTTCTTGTTGACGGTCAGCTGCATCTTCAGCTTCACGTGCGTAACGAGAAGTAGTTACGTGGTAGTCAGAGTTCTCTAGCTCTTTCTTCTTAGTCTCTTCTTCAGACCAACGAGCTTCGTTCTCTTCTGCAAGCTTACGAGCTTCTTCAACGAGTTTTGCAGCTTCTTGCTCTGCTTTACGTTGAGCTTCTTGTTCCTGACGTGCTTTTAGCTCATCAGCTTCTTTCTTAGCTTGCGCATTAGCATCCGCATTTTTTGCATTCATTTCTTTCTTAGCCTTATCAGCTTGTGCGCGTTTTGCCTTTTCTTCAGCTTCACGTTTTGCATCCGCTTCACGTTTCGCTTTCTCATCGGCTTCGCGCTGTGCTTTCTCTGCAGCTTCACGTTTGGCTTGTTCTTCAGCCTCACGCTTCGCAAGCTCTTCAGCTTCACGTTTTGCTGCTTCCTCAGCCTCACGTTTTGCGTCGTCTTCGATAGTGCTGCGCTTCACATATGTGCGCTTCTTACGCACTTCTACTTGAACATCCTTACTTTTGCCGCCACCTGCTGCAACACTTAGCGTGCTACGAGTCTTACGTTGAAGCGTCAGTCTAGTAGGTTCAGATTCGCCCGACTTATCGCCGTGCTCTTTCTTCAGGTGAGAGAGAAGCTTCTGCTTCTCCTCATCCGATACATGGTCAGAACTCGCTTTGTTCATGCCAGCGTCAGCAAGTTGTTCCATTAAGCGGTCGACTGGAGTACCAATCTCTTCACTCAGAGCTTTAACTGTTAATTGTGTCATGCCGCTTCCTCCTTGCTGATATTATGCTTCTTCGCCGAACCAACAGATGTTACGTGCAGCCATGATAAGCTCACCTGCACGCTCTTCTGTCAGGCCTTCAATACCTTCTAAATCGTCGATACCTTGGTCAGCTAGGTCTTCTAGTGTTGCCACGCCTTTAGCTGCCAGTTTAAACGCCATTTCGCGCTCTAGACCTTCAAGACCTAGCAGATCTTCAGCAGGCTCTAGACCTTCGAATGACTCTTCTTGTGCTAGAGCGATTGTCGTTAGTGCGTCTTTCGCACGGCTACGAAGCTCTTCTACAAGCTCTTCGTTCAGACCATCAACTTCTAGTAGTTCGTTAACAGGAACGTACGCAACTTCTTCTAGTGTTGAGAAACCTTCTTCAACAAGCAATTGAGCGAAGTCTTCTTCAATGTCTAGGTACTTCATGAAGTTTTCGATAGACGCTTGAGACTCTTCAGCGTGTTTCTTCTGAAGATCTGCCACAGTCATTACGTTCAGTTCCCAACCAGTTAGTTGAGACGCTAGACGTACGTTCTGACCGTTACGACCGATAGCTTGCGCTAGGTTGTCCGCTTCAACAGCGATGTCCATTGAGTGAGCATCTTCATCAACGATGATAGAAGCAACGTCAGCAGGAGCCATTGCGTTGATAACGAATTGAGCTGGGTTATCGTCCCAAAGAACGATATCAATACGCTCACCACCAAGTTCGCCAGATACTGCTTGAACACGAGCACCACGCATACCAACACACGCACCTACAGGGTCGATACGTTTGTCGTTTGTTTTAACAGCGATCTTAGCGCGAGAACCTGGATCACGTGCAGCGCCTTTCAGTTCGATGATTTCTTCAGCGATTTCTGGCACTTCTACGCGGAATAGCTCAGCCAACATTTCTGGCTTAGAGCGAGTGATGAACAGTTGGAAACCACGCGCTTCAGGAGCAACTTTGTACAAAAGACCACGAACACGGTCACCTGGACGGAAGTTTTCACGAGGAAGTTGGTCATCACGTAGGATTACCGCTTCAGCGTTGTTACCTAGATCAAGTACAACTGTATCGCGGTTCACTTTTTTAACAACACCAGTGATCAGATCACCTTCGTTGTCGATGAACTGTTCTACGATTTGTGCACGCTCTGCTTCACGTACTTTTTGTACGATAACTTGCTTAGCAGTTTGAGTCGTAATACGGTCGAATGTAACTGACGGGATATCGTCTTCTACGAAATCACCTAGTTGAATGTCTGCATCTTCGTATTGTGCAGCTTCTAGAGAGATTTCTTTTGTTGGGTTTTCAACGTCTTCTACAACCAACCAACGGCGGAATGTTTCAAACTCACCTGTTTTACGGTCGATAGCTACACGTACATCGATTTCGATTTCGTATTTTTTCTTTGTAGAAGTCGCTAGAGCAATCTCAAGAGCTTCAAAGATACGCTCACGAGGTACCGCTTTTTCGTTCGATACCGCTTCTGCTACCGCTAAAATTTCTTTACTCATTGTATTTAGCCTCTAAGCTTCAAATTTTTTAGGGAACTAAAATTTAGGGATCAGGTTAGCTTTTGAAATGTTACTTAGAGCAAACTCTTCTTGTTGCCCTTCACAAGTAACTGCGATTGTCTCACCATCTACGCTGTGGATAATACCTTTCCACTTACGACGGTTTGCAACAGCCATTTTCAATACGATGCTGACCTCGTGACCAATAAATTGCTCGTAATGTGCTGCTTTGAAAAGTGGTCTTTCTAAGCCTGGAGAAGAAACTTCTAGGCTGTAAGCAACAGAAATTGGATCTTCAACGTCTAGTACTGCGCTAACCTGATGGCTTACTTCTGCACAAGCATCTACGTTGATACCATTTTCATGGTCGATGTAGATGCGTAACGTTGAGTGCGCACCCGCACGAATAAATTCTAATCCAACCAACTCGTAGCCTGATGCCTCTACTGGAGCTTCAAGCATTTCAGTAAGTTGTCTTTCTAAACCAGTCATTTGAACCACTCCAGAAACAAAAAAAGGGCTCAGAGCCCAATCAAAAAACCAAGCAGTATCTGAGTTCATTTACAAAAACTCAGATAACAAAAAACCCCGAAAGTCGGGGTTTTATGCTGCTGGACCCTGATACGTTAAGAATAGCCAAGAAATGCTTTTCTTAACTCACAGTGTGGTTAGCACTGTGCAAACTTGCCAATCGAATCATCCTTTCCAACTGAAAGAAGAGATTGGTTGCGGGGGCCGGATTTGAACCGACGACCTTCGGGTTATGAGCCCGACGAGCTACCAAGCTGCTCCACCCCGCGTCCGACTTGATGAGCATTATACGCTCACACAAGTGATTTACAAGTTTGTAAATTCATGGTGCCGAGAGAGGGACTCGAACCCTCACACCTAAGGCACTAGCACCTCATGCTAGCGTGTCTACCAATTTCACCATCTCGGCTACATAAACCTTTACAGCTTATTGTGGAATCTCATCACCTGCTGGTGCTGGAACTTCACTTGCTGCATCTTTAACTTGTTCTACAACTGGTTGACCTAGTGTTGGGTCTACCCATTGTGACTCAGTCTTGTGCGTAGACATACGACCAAGTAGCAAGCTAACGATAAAAAATACGGTTGCTAAAATAGCAGTTGTTCGGGTTAAGAAATTACCTGAGCCGCTTGCACCAAACACTGTGTTTGAAGCACCTGCACCGAACGAGGCTCCCATATCTGCGCCTTTACCTTGTTGAATCAACACAAGGCCAATCACACCAAGCGCCGCCAACAGGTAAATCACAAGTAGAACTGAAAACATTTTTTTCCACCTATGTTCCAAATTGTTGAGCCAGCGCCGTTCAAAAACAATCGTGTTTATTTATGAACAAGGCTAGCGACCTCCTAACGGGAGGCGGAGCAATACTAGCGAAAGCCAGTAACGCTGACAAGGGAAAATTAGTAAAAAGTCACCACTAACGCATTAAGCGCTCAAAAAAAGGGCAAAAGATGCCCTTTTCTCTCGCAAAACAGGTTAAAGCAATGATTAACAACTTGCTTTTACAGCTTCTGCAATCTTAAGCGCAGAGCTTTGTACAAGTTCAGCATCTTCACCTTCTACCATGACTCGGATTAGAGGCTCAGTACCAGATTTACGTAGCAATACGCGACCTTTGTCACCAAGCTCAGCTTCCACTTCCGCTACTGAGTCTAGTACAACCTGCGCTTCAAGTGGGTTACTTTGACCTGCAAAACGCACGTTTTCTAGTACCTGAGGATAAAGCGTCATGCCTTGTGACAAGTCGTGTAGTGTCATATCACTGCCAACTACAGAAGCAAGAACTTGCAGTGCAGCAACAATTGCATCACCCGTAGTGACTTTGTCTAGTAAGATAACGTGACCTGAGTTTTCAGCGCCAATCTTCCAGCCTTTAGCAAGTAGTTGCTCCATCACGTAACGGTCACCAACTGCGGCACGAACAAATGGGATACCCAGTTGTTTTAGACCATTTTCCATACCTAGGTTGGTCATTAGCGTACCAACAACACCGCCTTTTAGTTCGCCACGACGTAGAGCATCACGAGCGATAATGTAGGCAATTTGGTCGCCGTCAATCTTGTTGCCCAAATGGTCAACCATCATGATGCGGTCGCCATCACCATCGAATGCAAGACCAAGGTGAGCTTGCTCTTCCACAACACGCTTTTGTAGGGCACGAACGTCTGTCGCACCGACTTCTGCATTGATGTTAGTGCCGTTTGGCTCAACACCCATAGCAATCACTTCTGCACCTAACTCTTTGAATACGTTAGGAGCGATGTGGTAAGTCGCACCATGTGCACAGTCAACAACGATCTTAAGGTTTGCTAGGCTAAGTTCTGACGGGAAGGTGCTCTTACAAAATTCAATATAACGACCCGCGGCGTCATTAAGGCGAGTTGCTTTACCAAGTTCAGCAGACTCTACACATTCGATATCTTTATCTAGCTCAGCTTCAATAGCCAGTTCGATGTCATCAGGAAGTTTAGTCCCCTCAGATGAGAAGAACTTAATGCCGTTATCGTAGTATGGGTTATGTGACGCTGAAATAACGATACCAGCTTCCGCTCGGAAAGTTTGTGTTAGGTATGCAACTGCTGGCGTTGGCATCGGACCAGTAAAGGTAGCCTTTAGACCTGCCGCAGCTAGACCAGCTTCAAGTGCAGACTCAAGCATGTAACCTGAAATACGGGTATCTTTACCGATGATAACTTTCTTAGTGCCTTGTTTTGCTAGTACACGACCAGCCGCCCAGCCAAGCTTTAGTACAAAGTCCGGAGTAATTGGGTATTGTCCTACTTTCCCGCGTACACCGTCAGTACCAAAATAACGTCTTTTATCAGACATAAAATTTCCTTAATTCTTTTAGATATTATTGTTCGTCATCTCAACAACTTTCATTGCCTCAATGGTTTCTTCAAAGTCATGTACTCGAATGATCTGCGCACCTTTCATCGCAGCAATTGTCGCGCAGACAACGCTAGCATTTGCGCACTCTGCTGCAGGTTTTTCCAACAATTTAAAGATCATTGATTTACGTGACATACCGGCCAAAATTGGCAGACCGAATTCATGAAACTTATCGAGGTGTGCCAGCATATGATAATTGTGTTCAATGGTTTTTCCAAAGCCAAAACCTGGATCAAGAATAAGTTGAGATTTATCGATGCCCACGGACTCACAGGCAGCAATGCGTTCTTGAAGAAATGCAGAGACATCATCCATCAGATCATCGTATTGAGGATTAGTCTGCATAGTGCGCGGTTGACCTTTCATATGCATCAAGCAAATAGGAAGGTTTGCTTTCGCGGCAACTTCTAACGCCCCCGGCTCTTGGAGAGCACGCACATCGTTAATCAAGTCCGCCCCGGCTTCAATAGCTTGACGCATGACCTCCGCTTTACTGGTATCAATAGAAATCCACACATCATGTTTTGCGCGAATCGCTTTGATTACAGGGACCACACGCTGCAACTCTTCTTCTAACGCAACATCTGGAGCCCCTGGACGCGTAGACTCCCCGCCCACATCAATAATGCTAACGCCAGCAGCAATCATTTTTTCGACTTGAGCAAGTGCACGCTCTAACGAGTTGAATTTACCACCATCAGAAAACGAGTCTGGAGTGACATTGAGGATCGCCATAACATGCGAGAGGGAAAGGTCGAGAGATTTGTTGTTTGCTTTAATAATCATAGCTTTAATAATCACAACAGAAACAAAAACCCCGAGCCTAACTCGGGGTTTTTTATTAACGCTACTCTTTATTCAGAGTCTTTCTTTTCTGGAGCTTCACTTGAAGTCGCTTCTTGAGACGTTGGTTGTTCTACCGGTTTAGTCGGTTCAACTGGTTTCTCTTCCGCTTTCACTTCAGGTTTAGCCTGAGGCTTATCGTTATCTTCTGGTTTGTTTGCAGGCTTATCACCCCAACCAGCAGGTTCACGAATCTCAGTCTTACGCTCCATCAGGTCATCAATCTGGCCAGCATCAATGGTTTCATACTTCATTAGCGCATCTTTCATCGCATGCATGATGTCCATGTTGTCTTCCAGAATTTGCTTCGCACGGTCGTAGTTGCGGTCGATGATCTTACGAACTTCATCATCGATTAGCTTCGCTGTGTCATCAGACATATGTTTAGTCTGTGTCACGCTACGTCCTAGGAACACTTCACCTTCTTCTTCCGCATATAGAAGCGGACCAAGTTTTTCAGAGAAGCCCCATTGCGTCACCATCTTACGAGCAATATCAGTTGCACGCTCGATATCGTTCGATGCACCTGTCGATACTTTATCAGCACCGTAGATTAGCTCTTCAGCAAGGCGACCACCGTACAAACTAGAAACCATAGATTCTAGGTGTTGGCGAGACATGCTCACACGGTCTTGCTCTGGTAGGTACATAGTCACACCAAGCGCACGACCACGTGGAATGATAGAGACTTTGTACACAGGGTCATGTTCAGGTACTAGGCGACCAACAATCGCGTGACCTGCTTCGTGGTAAGCAGTTGACTCTTTTACTTCTTCAGACATCACCATTGAACGGCGCTCTGCACCCATCATGATTTTATCTTTCGCTAGTTCAAATTCAACCATAGAAACGTTGCGCTTGTTACCACGCGCAGCAAATAGGGCTGCTTCGTTTACTAGGTTTGCTAAGTCAGCACCAGAGAAGCCAGGTGTACCACGTGCGATTAGAGAAGGCTCTACGTCACCTGCTAGAGGTACTTTGCGCATGTGTACTTTAAGAATCTGTTCACGACCACGTACGTCTGGAAGACCAACAACAACTTGACGGTCAAAGCGACCAGGACGCAGTAGTGCTGGGTCCAACACGTCTGGACGGTTAGTCGCTGCGATAACAATGATACCTTCGTTACCTTCGAAACCATCCATTTCAACGAGCATTTGGTTTAGGGTTTGTTCACGTTCATCGTGACCACCACCTACACCAGCACCACGCTGACGACCTACTGCATCAATCTCATCGATAAAGATGATACAAGGTGCCGCTTTCTTCGCTTGTTCGAACATGTCACGCACACGAGACGCACCAACACCAACAAACATTTCTACGAAGTCAGAACCAGAGATAGTAAAGAAAGGCACTTTTGCTTCACCAGCAATGGCTTTCGCTAGAAGCGTTTTACCAGTACCTGGAGGACCAACCATAAGTACACCTGTCGGGATCTTACCGCCCAATTTTTGGAATCGGCTTGGATCGCGTAGGTAGTCAACCAGTTCTTTAACGTCTTCTTTTGCTTCATCACAACCTGCGACATCCGCAAAAGTCGTCTTGATCTGCTCTTCGCTCATCATACGAGCTTTGCTCTTACCGAAAGACATGGCGCCTTTACCGCCGCCGCCTTGCATTTGACGCATGAAGAAAATCCACACACCAATCAGTAAGATCATAGGGAACCAAGAAATGAAGATTGTGCCAAGTAAGCTTTGCTCTTCAGGAGGCGTACCTTGCACTTTCACGTTTTGGTTAATTAGGTCATCTAGAAGCTTTTGATCGTACACAGGCATGTAAGTGACCATTTTGGCACCGCCGCCACGACGAACAAAACTAATTTCACCGTCTTTAAAAGTTGCTTCTTGAATCTGGCCTTGGCCAACTTCCTGTACAAACGTGGTGTAATCCACGGTTCTGCCATTGCTCTCTCCAGGGCCAAAGCTCTGGAATACCGACATCAACACGACAGCGATAACAAGCCACAGAATTAAATTTTTTGCCATGTCACTCAAGGTGTCAGCCTCTCGATAACTAATTGTAATTAAAGGTAGGGTACTACAGTTTATTAGCTGTAGCTATAGTGTTAACCATGCTCTAAACGAGCGAAATAGTTAACCTTTGTAACCAGTGGCTACAACAAAGACTTCTCGTGAGCGAGCTCGCGATGAGTCTGGTTTTCTGATTTTTACGACTTTAAACATGTCTCGGACTTCTTTCACAAATTGATCGAAGCCTTCACCCTGGAAAACCTTTACGACAAAGCTACCATTAGGTGCTAGAACTTGTCGACACATATCTAAAGCCAATTCAACTAAATACATAGCTCGTGGCTGATCTACGGAATTGTTACCAGCGATGTTTGGAGCCATATCAGACATTACTACGTCCACCATCGAAGGTTGGATTCTTTCCAATAGAGCGTCTAAAACCGCCTCGTCACGAAAGTCACCTTGCAAAAAGCTTACACCAGCGATTGGATCCATAGGTAATAAGTCACATGCGATGATTTGACCTTCTTCACCTATTATCTTAGCAGCATATTGAGACCATCCACCTGGAGCGGCGCCTAAATCGACGACTGTCATCCCAGATTTCAACAATTTATCTTTTGTTTGGATCTCTTCAATTTTGAAGTAAGCACGAGAACGATAGCCTTTTTTACGAGCTTCGTTCGCATATTTATCGTCAAAGTGTTCTTTCAACCAACGACCAGAACTAGCCGAATGTTTTTGTTTACTCATCTTAATCCCAACAAGGCGTAATTAGGAGCTATTGTTTTAATAGGCTCAACCTATTACTCAATAAATTATAGTCTTCAGCAATAGATGGCGTTAAAATAGCTTTTTTCAACCCTTATTTTAAAGAAAATTGGCCGCGTAATGAACCTAAGCACCAAACAAAAGCAGCACCTAAAAGGCCTGGCTCACAGTTTAAAACCTGTTGTGCTAATGGGCGCAAATGGACTTACAGAAGCCGTGCTAGCAGAAATTGAAATCGCTCTTGACCACCACGAACTGATCAAAATTAAAGTTGCATCAGAAGACCGTGAGACAAAACAGCTGATCATCGACGCTATCGTACGTGAGACGGGCGCTGAAAAAGTTCAGACAATCGGTAAGGTACTTGTGCTATACCGCCAGTCTGAAGAGCGTAAAATCGAAATCCCACGTAAGTAATACCTACTTGCGCAGCGGAAGAAGAAAAGGTCGCCATAGGCGACCTTTTTTGCATCTAGAGTTTATTTCAACTAACCGTTAGAACACGAAGTTAGATGTACTCAACGCTGTCGATTTCGAAGTCTTTCGCTCCGCCAGGAGTTTGAATAACAACTTCGTCACCTTCCATTTTACCGATCAAGCCACGAGCAATTGGCGAGCTAATCGAAATACGACCCGCTTTAATATCTGCTTCGTCATCACCCACGATTTGGTAGGTTTTCTCTTCTTCTGTATCACAGTCAATCAGAGTAACGGTTGAACCAAAAATCACCTTACCAGTGTTGTCCATCGTTGTTACGTCAATGACTTGAGCAACAGATAGCTTGTATTCAATGTCACGAATTTGTGCTTCACAGATCCCCTGCTCTTCACGAGCTGCATGGTATTCTGCGTTTTCCTTCAAGTCGCCTAGTTCACGCGCTTCTGCGATTGCTTCTGAAATTTGCGGGCGAAGCTTTAGTAGACGATCGAGTTCTGTACGTAGCAACTGTTCGCCACGTAGTGTCATTGGAACTTTTTCCATTATATAACCTCAAGGCCAAAGGTGTCTTTGGACAAAAAAATCCCACCCAATCATAGGGACTAGGTAGTACGTTCAAAGATTCTGTTTTGGTTAGTTTAAACAAACTAGGGTGTGAAATCACCTTAATTCGATTTCGCGACTCAGTTGTGTGGTTAATACCACGCCATCAATCGTTTTTAGATTTACGCATCATCGCAATTTATTGAAAAACAACACTGTTCATTACACTAAAAACATCAAAAAAGATAAAAACAAATCAATGTCAGACCAATGTTAGGCAAGATATAATCACTTAAAAACAACAACTTAAAATAAAACAACAAGCAATTGAACAGTGTTCATTAGTTGGATTTATATCATTTTACTAACTCATAAGGAAACTTTAGCAGTAAAACATGTCCGGCAAGTTATTTCGTTATGGCTTTTTCGAGTGTGGGCATTTGCCGCGAATGAAACTATACGAACAACAATAGCTTGTGAGAGATAACCTCTCCCCCATAAAACAATGATTATGGACAGCTAACTAGGACAAATAAGATGAAAAAGACTCTAATTGCTCTTTCTGTATCTGCAGCAGCTATGGCAACTGGCGTTAACGCAGCTGAACTTTACAACCAAGACGGCACTTCTCTAGAAATGGGCGGTCGTGCTGAAGCACGTCTATCTATGAAAGATGGCGACGTAGCGGACAACTCTCGTATCCGTCTAAACTTCCTTGGCACACAAGCAATCAACGACAACCTATACGGTGTTGGTTTCTGGGAAGGTGAATTTACTACTGCTGAAGAAGGCGGCGTAGACGGCAAAAGCAACCTTGACACTCGTTACGCATACGCTGGTCTAGGCGGTGCATTCGGTGAAGTTACTTACGGTAAAAACGACGGTGCGTTAGGCGTTATCACTGACTTCACAGATATCATGGCGTACGCTGGTAACTCTGCTGCTGACAAACTAGCTGCAGCTGACCGTTCAGACAACATGCTGTCTTACAAAGGTCAATTCGAAAACCTAGCAGTTAAAGCTAGCTACCGTTTCGCTGACCGCGTAGAAAACGCAGCTGGTACTGAGTACACTGATAACGGCGAAGATGGCTACTCTCTATCTGCTATCTACACTCTAGGCGACACAGGTCTTGACCTAGGTGCTGGTTACGCAGACCAATCTGACGCTAACGAATACATGCTTGCTGCTTCTTACACAATGAACGACCTATACTTTGCAGGTCTATTCACTGACGGTGAAAAAGAAGCAACATTCAAGAAAACTGTAGATTACACTGGTTACGAACTAGCAGGTGCTTACACTCTAGGTCAAACAGTGTTCACAACGACGTACAACAACGCAGAAACTAACAACGAAACTTCTGCAAACAACTTCGCAGTTGACGCGTCTTACTACTTCAAGCCTAACTTCCGTGGTTACGTATCGTACAACTTCAACCTAATTGATGCTGGCGATGCTATGGGCTCAACGACTTCTGCTAACTACAAAGCAACGAAGATCGATTCTGAAGACGAGCTAGCTCTAGGTCTACGTTACGACTTCTAATTCAGTCTTACGACTTGAAGATAAAATGCTCGCTTATGCGGGCATTTTTTATATCCAGAATTCTGCGATTTTTCGGTATATACTCAATTGCATAACTAACCTTACGAACTATTACTATGCGCTTACGTTGGTCATTGTTACTACTCTCTAGCCTTACTCCACTTCTCTCTTTTGCTTATCCCCACCAAGAGGTGCTGCCAGACGGAGCACGTATCAGTTTGGTTGCTGAAAAACTTAATGGGCAAAGTGAGCTAAAAGGCATTCATCCCACTGAGCAGTATTTCCCCCCAGCAAGTACATTAAAAGTTGTGACAGCCTTGGCTGCAAAGCTTGAGCTGGGCAATGGCTTTACTTTTCGTACAACGTTAGAAAGCTCCAACTCTGACGCCGTCTTCACTTTTTCCGGCGATCCTACGCTTGTAACGCAAGATCTTAAAACCATGCTGACACGAGCGAAAAAAAACGGTCTAAACCGAATCAATGGGGATCTTTGGTTAGATAACAGCGCTTTTACTGGCTACAACCGTGCCGTTGGATGGCCATGGGATATTCTAGGCGTTTGCTATAGCGCTCCTGCATCTGCTGTGACACTGAATGAAAATTGCGTTCAAGCATCGATATACACACAAAAAAACGGTACAACTCGTGTTTATGTTCCTGAGCATCAACCAATTAATGTCGCCACCAGCGCTCAAACCGTGTCAAAAAGCGTCCAGAAGAGCCGTCATTGTGATTTAGAGCTCATCGCTAACCCAAACAACCAATATCAACTAACCGGCTGCTTAGTAGACCGTGGCGATAAACCACTCCCCCTCAAGTTTGCAGTGCAAGATCCTGAAGGCTACACAAGCCAAAAAGTAGAGAAATTGCTCAAGCAAGTCGGCATTTCATTAAAAGGAAAAATTCGAGTCGGCAAAGCACCTGAAAAGTCACGCAAGTTATTGGCAGTACACAAATCAAAACCATTACCACAGTTGCTTGATGAGATGTTAAAACGCTCAGATAACTTAATTGCCGATACTCTTACTAAAACACTTGGCGCTAAGTTCTTTGTGCAACCTGGCAGTTTTACTAACGGCACTGAAGCAATCAAACAAATCATTTTCTCCAATACGGGGATCGACATTCGCAATGCCCGATTAGAAGATGGGTCAGGTTTATCACGCAATAACCGCATTTCAGCGAAGTCGATGGCTGCTATCTTGCGCTACATTTGGCAACACGAACAAGAACTCAACTTGATAGCAATTATGCCAAAGTCCGGTGAATCAGGAACATTGCAGTACCGCCAGAGTATGCGTAAAGCTCCTATCAAAGGACAGTTGATTGCAAAAAGCGGGTCCTTGTACGGCACGTACAATATGGCGGGGTATGGGCTTGATAAAAACGGCAAACCAAACACGCTATTTGTTCAGTTTGTGTCGGACTATTTCCCAGAAAAAAGGGACGATAACAAGCCTGTCGTCGCCCCTATTACTCGTTTTGAGAAATTGTTCTACCAAGACATTGTGAGTTTTAGTCAGGCAATGCCTAAGAAGTAGTTCACCACGGTAAAGTAGATCCACATACCTGAGATATCGACGATCGATGCTAATACTGGGCTCACCAATACGGCGGGGTCCAGTTTACATGCACGCGCTATGATAGGAAGTAATCCGCCAAGTGTGGTTGAGATAGTCACCTGAATAAATAACGCAACCGCAATGGCTAATACGATATCTTCCAGTGCAAAGCCCCCTGTTGATTGCCCACCACTAAATAGCATGATTCGACCAATCATCACGATCGCAATCGCCAAGGCAATAAACAGCGCTACACGACTTTCTTTCCACAAAACTTCTAACCATTGGCGTTTCTTTAACTCTCCAGTGGCGAGTGCGCGAATGACTAAGGTCGCAGCCTGAGTTCCGGTATTACCACCAGCTGCAGCGATTACGGGCATATACACGGCAAGCAATACAAGTTGACTTAAAGTGTCCTCATACTGAGCAATGATCAAACCCGACACTATCCCTAAAAGGGCAAGAGCAATGATCCAACCAATACGCTGCTTCACATGTTCCAACACACTAGTCGATAAGTAGCCATCTGGTGTATCGACTTCCGACATATGCAAACCTAATTGGTGAGCATAGTGACGAGCACGTTTATCATATCCAGCTTGTTCAAGTTGAGCGATAAGGCTATTTACATAGCCAACCGAGCAGTGCTGCAAAATACCAACCGCCTCGTCAATAGGCATGATCGTTAGTAGGTGCAATTGTTGCTCTTGTTCGTATTGCAAAAAGGCATTACGAGCGGCACCAATCTCCACTTCTGAGAAGTTTGGTGTTGTTTCAATAAAAGTGTTGTTCATTACCGTCATGGCGAATCTCCCGATTGGCATTGGTAACGACCATCGACAACGCACGCAAAAAGCTTTCTGCACACCCGACTTGTATAAATACAAATGCAGGACGCGCGAAAACATCAATGCCAAAGCACTGTCTATTCAGAATTTATGAAAGGAAATAATAAAAGGAAAACTAGAAGAAAAGATGCCTCACCACTAAGGTAAGGCGGAGATCGCCAATACCGAAGCGGGTTATTTCGCTCCCTTAATCTTACTCACCCAACAACTGGGAGGATGGTCGGTATTGTTCATGTAAATCTCCGATAAAGCTGCTCACGTAGCAGCGCGCGTATAGTAACAAAGTTCGACCATTTTTACAGTCAATCTCGCGTGTATTCACCAAATTTTAATACAAAAAAAGCGCCTATAAGGCGCTTTCATTTTGAACAGTTATTGATTACTTAATAGTAATACGTGCGAATTTACGTTTACCTACTTGGAATACGTAAGTGCCTGCTTCAGGAACAAACTTCGCATCAGCAACTTTCTCGCCTTCGATCTTAGCTGCGCCTTGCTTAACCATGCGCATAGCTTCAGAAGTTGAAGCACATAGACCCGCTTCTTTCAATAGGTTTGCTACTGGCGTGCCAGTCTCAAAATCAAACTCTGGCATTTCGTCAGGAATTTGGTTTTTCGCGAAACGGTTAACGAACTCTTGCTCTGCCGCATCTGCATCTGCTTCACTGTGGAAGCGTGCAATGATTTCTTTTGCTAGCAGTACTTTGATATCACGAGGGTTCTTGCCTGCTTCTACATCCGCTTTAAATTGTGCAATTTCTTCTAGAGGACGGAAAGACAACAGCTCGTAGTAGCTCCACATTAGATCATCAGAGATTGACATGATCTTACCAAACATTTCGCTTGGTGCTTCGCTGATACCAATGTAGTTACCAGAAGATTTAGACATCTTCTTCTCACCATCTAGACCGACTAGAAGTGGCATCATAAGAACAACTTGTGGTTTTTGACCGTGAGATTTTTGCAACTCGCGACCCATCAGTAGGTTGAACTTCTGGTCAGTACCACCCAGTTCAACGTCAGTTTCCATTGCTACTGAGTCCCAACCTTGAAGTAGTGGGTACATGAACTCATGGATAGCAATTGGCTGACCACCAGCGTAACGCTTTTTAAAATCATCACGCTCTAGCATACGAGCAACAGTTTGGTTTGCAGCAAGACGGATCATGCCTTCTGCACCAAGCTCAGATAGCCACTCAGAGTTGAACTGAATTTTTGTCTTAGCTGGGTCTAGGATTTTGAACACCTGTTCTTTGTACGTTTCTGCGTTACGTAGCACGTCTTCACGGCTTAGCGGTGGACGAGTTGTGTTCTTGCCTGTTGGGTCACCAACCATTGCAGTGAAATCACCGATAAGGAATGTCACTTCATGACCTAGTTCTTGGAACAAGCGAAGCTTATTGAAAATAACCGTATGGCCTAGGTGAATGTCAGGTGCTGTTGGATCGGCGCCCAATTTAATACGTAGAGGACGACCTTCTTTAAGTTTTGCGATCAGCTCTTCTTCTGGAATCAGCTCTTCAACACCGCGCTTAATCTCGGCTAGTGCAGCTTCAATGCTCGCCATTCTTGTTCACTCCCACAGATTTGGCAAAAATATAATAGCTGAACATCTTACTTGAATAGCGATGCATTTTGAAACACGTTAGACTAGGTAGTTGTCAATTTTTACGTTTAATTTAGTAATCAAGTACCTCATGCATTCGATTTTTGTCCGACTCCCACTCTTGCACAAAGTACTGATCGGCTTTTTTAGTGCGCTTATCATCGTCGCGCTATTTTTCTTACCCGATCCGCAAGACCTCGATCCGCAGCAAAGCCGCCTTAAAGTTGGCGAGCATTATCCAGTGTCGATATCTGTCGAATCACCAGAGCGCAGCGCTTCTTCTAATCTTCCTTCTGTCTTGCGTTGGGAAACATATAAGGTCAAAAATGGGGAAAGTGCAGCGGTACTTTTTAACCGCGTCGGCTTATCCCCTCGTCTTTTGCATGAACTGATCACTTCAGATAAAGAAATCAAACAGCAGCTCTCTCGTCTTCGTCCAGGAGATAAGCTGAAATTTGGGTTTGATGAAAACAACGACTTTGTTCAACTTCAACGTACGCTGAATGCGTTTGAAACTTTCCGCATTAAGCTGCAAGGCAACAAATACGTCTCAGAGATCGATAAAAAAGAAGTCGATTATCAGTACAACTACGCTGAAGCGACGATTAAATCTAACTTCTGGAATGCCGGTATTTCATCTGGGTTGAATGCAAACCAAATTATGGAACTGGCAGGCATTTTTGGTTGGGACATCGACTTTGCATTGGATATTCGTAAAAACGATACTTTCCGTGTGCTTTACCAAGAAGAAGTCGTCGAAGGTGAAGTCATTGGGCGAGGAAAAATTATTGCTGCAGTGTTTAAGAACCAAGGTGATACCTTTACTGCAATTTTGGATGAAAAGAGCGGCAAGTATTACGATGAAAATGGTCGAGCCATGAAGAAAGCCTTTTTGCGTGCGCCATTGGACTTCCGTCGCGTAACGTCTAATTTCAACCCTCGTCGTTTACACCCTGTCACTGGTAAGGTTCGTCCTCACCGAGGCACCGACTACGCTGCGCCTGTTGGCACACCGATCTGGGCTGCTGGTGATGGTGTGGTACAAAAGTCTGCCTACAATAAGTTTAACGGCAACTATGTGTTCATCAAACACAGCAACACTTACATTACCAAATACCTGCATTTAACTAAACGCATGGTTAAGACAGGACAGCGAGTGAAACAAGGACAAACCATTGGTACGCTCGGCGGCACTGGGCGGGTTACGGGACCTCACTTGCACTACGAATTCTTGGTAAACGGCGTACACAAGAACGCTAGAACAGTTAAGCTTCCGCAGTCAAAATCTTTAACGGGTAAAGCAAAACAAACCTTCATGGCGAACGCAAAAGTGAGCATGGCAAAACTAGAACGCTACAGTAAGTTGCTCGCAATGAAATAAATAAGTCGTGATTCACGACAATACCTAAGAGGCAGCTTACGCTGCCTCTTTTATTTCAGGTTCAGGTTCGTCAGTATTGTGCTCTCTACCTAGCATCAATAAACATGGAGTAAGCACTAGAGTTAACACGGTTGCAAATGCGAGCCCACCTGCAACTGCAGTTGCTAATTGAGACCACCACTGCGTACTCGGTGCACCAAATTCAATCTTCTGGTTAACTAAGTCGATGTTCATCTCTAGCACCATTGGCAGCAAGCCAAGTATCGTCGTTACTGTGGTCAACAATACAGGTCGCAGACGCTGTACTCCGGTACGCAAAATTGCCTCTGACTTTTCTAGCCCTCGTTTACGCATCTGATTGTAAGTATCTATCAATACAATATTGTTGTTCACAACAATCCCGGCCAGTGCGATCACCCCAATGCCCGACATAATAATGCCGAATGGCTTTTGGAAAATCAGCAATCCAGCAAACACACCGACCGTAGAGAAAAGCACTGCACTTAGGATCAAAAAGGCTTGATAGAAGCTATTAAACTGAGTAATCAAAATAAGCGCCATCACACCAAGAGCAACCATAAAAGCATTTTGCAAGAAAGCGGAAGAGTTCTCTTGCTCTTCGTTTTGCCCACGAATTTTAAACTCAATCCCAGCAGGTAAACCCAATTGCGCCACTTCCGCCGTTATCTTTGGTAGCTCCAGTGCGAGGTTATACCCCTCAACCATATCCGCTTTGATATTTACCACTCGGCGCCCATCAACTCGGCGAATCGTATCCTGCTTATGATCCGGTTTAATTTGAGCAAAGTTAGTAATCGGTACTAAGCCCGCAGCCGTTTTCACTCTCAGCTGATCAAAACGCCCAATATCACGCTTATCTTGCGGATAACGTACTAAGATATCGACTTCTTCATCGGCATCATCCGGAAGATAATCACCAATCTTCAAACCGTTGGTAACAAACTGAACGGTGTTTCCAACCAACGTTGCATCGGCCGCAAAGCGAGAAGCATCGTCTCTGCGGATATCAATCTGCCAATCAATTCCTTCTTTATTCGTTGTATCACTTAAGTTAGTTAACGCAGGGTTACGATCAGCCCAGTAACGAACCATTTTGGCGGCACTGTCCAATTGATCGATACTTGAGTTTTGCGCCGACATTTCAATCACGAGATCATGCTCAACTGGTGGTCCTGCATCGGGGAATTTGTATTCCAACTCAACACCGGAGAATTGATTGGTGGTTTGCTTAAGTTCCTCAATAATATCTTTGACTTTACGACGATATTGCCAATCCACCGGCGTGATCTGAATTTGACCAATCTCATCACCGTCATTTGAATCGGAACCAGTACGTGTGTAGACGCTTTCAAACTCATCATGCCCTAACATTACTTTTTCAATCTCTTTCATTACGATGTCTTTCTCATTGATCGACAAATCACCATAAGAACGAACTTTGACAGTAAAGAAGGCGGGATCCACTTCAGGAAAGAACTCCGCACCTAAGCCGGCTTTGTTGTAAGTAAAGCCAACACCACCCGCGAGCAAAATTGCGCTGAGTAACACTTTCAATGGATGTCGGATCGCGATAGACAGGGTTTTGTAATAAAGCTTGGTAATGCCTGTCGCTTTATCAAATTCACCATTATGCAGGTCAACCATCTCTTGCTGACGCTGTGCATCGACGACTTGAGGCTTACCAATGATTCCACCAATCACAGGGACGAAAAGTAATGCCATCATTAGCGAAGCACTGAGGGTTGCAATGAGAGTTAATGGTAAGTATTTCATGAACTCACCAGTAATATCCGGCCAAAATAGCAATGGTGCAAACGCTGCCAAAGTGGTTGCTGTAGAAGCGGTAATCGGCCATGCCATACGTTTTGCTGCATCCCTATATGCTTCTTTACGTGGTGTGCCCTCTTGCATCCGCCTATCAGCAAATTCCGTAACAACAATGGCACCATCGACTAACATGCCTACAGCCATAATCAGTGCGAATAGCACCACGATGTTGACGGTCAAACCAAAAACCGACAACACCAATAAGCCAGTTAAGAAAGAGCCCGGAATAGAAATACCAACTAACAGTGCCGTTCGAACACCCAGAATGGCAATGATGACAATAACGACCAGAATAATTGCAGACAGAATGTTGTTTTGCAGATCGCTAAGCATCAGCTTAACGTCATCAGACTGATCCCAAGTGTATTTAACTTGCAGGTTATTCGGCCAACCAGTCTGCTTTTGCGCTTCAATCAGAACTTGTTTAACGAGCTCAACCGTTTCTATGATGTTTTCACCGGCACGCTTTTTCACATTGAGCACCACCGCTGGTTCACCATCTAAACGAGCAAAACTTTCAGGGTCACGGAAGGCTCGGCGCACTGTCGCGACATCACCAAAAGTGATCACCTCTTTGCCATTTACCTTGATCGGCAGCTCTAATACATCTTTTAACGAATCGAATACGGAAGGGACTTTAACCGAGAAGCGACCATAACCAGTATCGACAAAGCCAGCAGCAACCACTCGGTTGTTTAAAGCAATCAAATTGTAGATATCGGCTTGATCCAAACCGTAACTTTCCATCAATAACGGATCGACCACGATCTCAACGATATCTTCGCGATCCCCCGCAATATCGACTTCCAATACCTGACGATAGCTTTCCAACTTATCACGTAAAGCTCGTGCGATTTGTACTGTTGTACGCTCAGGGACTGTGCCATACAGAACCAGAGTGAGGACAGGCTCTTCAGATGCGAATGTTACTTCGTTAACTGTTGGCTCATCACTGTCTTCAGGCAATTTAGGTTTAGCAAGATCCACCGCATCACGAACATCAGCCATAGCTTCAGCTAAGTCAACGCCGACACTGAACTCTAGAGTAACCGACGCATGTCCCTCTGAAGCAATCGCGGTCATCTCCTTAACGCCTTCTATTGAACGAAGCTCTTGCTCTATAGGACGAACCAATAAGCGCTCCGCATCGGTCGGGGAAATACCTTGGTGGCTAACCGAAACATAGATAATAGGGATGGTAATGTCGGGGCTCGACTCTTTCGGAATCGTAATGTAGGTGATCACTCCGGCAATCAAAATCATCACCAACAATGTAAGCATGGTACGTGCACGCGATAACGCAGCATCAATCAAAGCAAACATATTGCCTCCTTATTGCTGGTTCGCAGCTTCAATGGCATCGTCGACTTTTGTCGCCATCACTAAATCACCATCACGTGCAAAGCCTTGTCCAAGCACAATGATGTCAACTTGGTCTCCTAAGCCGGATAACCAGACACCGTCTTTCTCAGCTTTGACCAGTTGGATAGGCACAAAGTGAACATGCTGATCACGAAGCGTTTTGATACCAAGATTGCCTTCTTCATCTAACGCCAACATGGCTGCGGTCACTTTCACTGCCAGAACTTCACTTAGCGACAGTACCACTTCAGCACTGACACCCGCAGGCATCGCACTCTCTCGATTATCAATCTCGATTTCTATAGGGAATGTATTGGTCGAAGTTGAAGATACGCGCCCAATATAACGAATGGTGCCTTGATGATGGATGTTATCAATGGTTCTAACATCGGCTTGCTGACCTTGTTTTAAATACTGAATATGACGTTCACTCACATCCGCTTCAATGACTAACGTCTCTAAGTCAATTACAGTGGCTATTGGGTCACCGACGCCAACGAAATCTCCCACTTCAACGAATCGATGGTCCAGAATGCCGTCAAAAGGGGCTCTTACTTTGGTATTTTTAAGTGCAGTTTCAACATTGCTTAAGTTTGCTCGGGCATCGACAAGTGCCGCTTGAGCAGTGGCAAAAGCAACTTCACCTTGCAACCCTCTATTCTTCAAAGATTCTGCGGCTTTAAATTCTTTTTCTTTTACACGCAGCATTGCTTTGGCGCGTTTAAGTTGAATATCTAGATCGCGCTCATCAATGTTGGCAATCACCTGCCCTTGTTTAACACTTTGTCCTTTTTGCACGTTCAAGCTCACAATCTTACCTGCGACTTCTGCCCCTAAACGAGCTTGCCGATTCGGCGCAGTTCGACCGTAAAGTTCAATCGTTTTACTGGTTGGTTGTGCTTCAAAAGAGTTGAACATCACCTTTGCGACAGGCGTATCATCTGATTGAGAGGATGGAGAAGAGACCGATTCGTCTTGTGCATTGAGTTGACCCATTGCGAGCCAAGCAGCCAAAGCGATAACAAGCGTTAGAGAGACTAGCCATGGACGTTCGACAAAACGACGTCCGAAAGAAGTTCCAGACATATAAAGTCCTTTTTATTTTTACCCCCACTTCATCATGAAAACGAGGGGGCGTTTACGTGACTTCCTGCTACGTAAAACTCAGGCAGCCGATTGGCTGCCTGTTGTCGTATTAATTACACACTGAATGATGCACCACAACCACAGGTTGTCGTCGCATTTGGGTTATTAACGAAGAAGCGAGCTCCTTCTAAACCTTCTGTGTAATCAACCACGCCACCGATTAAGTATTGCAGGCTCATTGGGTCTACAACCAGTGTTACGCCACTGTTTTCGATCGTAGTATCACCTTCATTTACGCTCTCATCAAATGTGAAGCCATATTGGAAACCGCTACAGCCGCCGCCAGTAATGTATACGCGTAACTTCAGTGCTGGGTTTTCTTCTTCCGCAATCAGCGCTTTAACGCGTGATGCTGCTGCATCAGAAAAAGACAATGGTACGTTTACTTCGCTCACGAAGACCTCTCTCACTCGTGTAATGCGTCAAGCCTGTAGCGAGACGTCAAATTTGTGCTAATTAGAGCGATTATCCAATACCTGACCAACTCGTTCAAGTATTCACCGACGATTCTTTAGATCAGATGCTGATATGTAAGATTACACCGCCAGACAACACATAAATTACCCAAAACGTTTCTAACTTGAGATTAGCTAGGTACAATGCGCTCCACTTGGTCCGAGCAATCAAAAGAGGATAACCCCATGACCAAATCATCAGAGCTATATCAAAAGGCTCAGCAAACCATTCCTGGCGGTGTGAACTCACCAGTTCGTGCATTCAACGGCGTTGGCGGTTCTCCGCTATTTATCGAACGAGCAGACGGTGCCCTGATTTTTGATGCCGATGGTAAAGCGTACATTGATTACGTTGGCTCTTGGGGTCCTATGATTTTAGGTCACAACCACGCAGTTATCCGTGAAGCAGTTATCGATGCTGCACAACGCGGTCTAAGTTTCGGTGCGCCAACTGAAATGGAAATTGCCATGGCAGAGCTTGTATCTGAGCTAGTGCCATCTATGGAACAAATCCGCATGGTAAGTTCTGGTACGGAAGCAACAATGAGTGCTATCCGTCTTGCTCGTGGCTTTACTGGTCGTGACAAGATCATGAAGTTCGAAGGCTGTTACCATGGTCACGCAGACAGCTTGCTAGTAAAAGCAGGTTCAGGTGCACTAACTCTAGGTCAACCAAGTTCTCCTGGCGTTCCTGCCGATTTTGCGAAGCACACACTAACGGCAACATTCAACGACTTAGATTCAGTACGTGAACTATTCGCCGCAAACAAAGGCGAAATCGCATGTATCATCGTTGAGCCAGTAGCGGGCAACATGAACTGTATCCCTCCAGTAGAAGGCTTCCACGAAGGTCTACGCGAAATCTGTGACCAAGAAGGCGCTCTACTGATTTTTGATGAAGTAATGACAGGCTTCCGTGTAGCTCTAGGTGGCGCGCAAGCACACTACAACATCAAACCAGATCTAACGACACTAGGTAAAGTGATCGGTGGCGGTATGCCAGTGGGTGCTTTTGGTGGTCGTAAAGAAGTCATGCAATATGTTGCGCCAACAGGTCCTGTATACCAAGCGGGCACACTTTCCGGTAACCCAGTAGCAATGGCGGCAGGCTTTGCATGTTTGAACCTGCTAAAAGAAGAAGGTAACGAGAAACGTCTTGCTGCAAAAACCAAACAACTTGCTGAAGGCTTCAAAGCTCTTGCTGAAAAACACGGCATCCCAATGGTAGTAAACCAAGTGGGTGGCATGTTTGGTTTCTTCTTCACTGACCAAGAAACCGTAACGTGCTACGAAGACGTGACTAAGTGCGATGTCGAGCGCTTTAAGCGTTTCTTCCACCTAATGCTAAAACACGGTGTATACCTTGCACCATCAGCATTCGAAGCAAGCTTTACTTCTCTTGCTCACGGTTCAAAAGAAATCGACGCAACACTAGAAGCTGCGGATCGTTGTTTCGCAATTCTGGCAGAAGAATCAAAATAAGCGTTCCTTCCCAGAACATAAATTCCCAAAAAAGGACCTTCGAGGTCCTTTTTTATTATTTGAATTATGCTTGCCAATTAAAGATGACTAAGATGGCAAGAATCCCAAGAACAATCCCAAACCAAGGAATGCGTCTGGTCTTCTTTTCGCTCTGGCATTTCTTATCGCTGTTACAACAACCCATTTTTCCATCTCTTGATTGATAACCACCTGATTTGTGGTCATTATAACAAGGTCAACTGCACCTTCCCAATTCAGCTATGTCATAAGCTTGAAAGAATCGTCGGTGCAAAGTAATAAAGATTTTGCGCTGTGGTATAAGGCGTAAACGTAAATATTCCGTAATTTGGATTAATCACATGCCGAATAATGTAAAAATCACGTCGAGTCATCGAGTGCTAGTTGTTGCGCTGCTCGCCGCTGCTTTTGCCTGCTATTTGTTGGTCGAACCTTACATCAACTCGATCGTCATGGCGTTTATCATTTCACTGCTCATGTTCCCAATACATGAATGGTTTGAACGAAAACTACCTAATCACAAAAACTTGGTCTCACTGCTCTCTTGTGTGGTTTTAACCTTTATTATCGTGATTCCATTACTATTTGTTTTTGCCGCTATCGTGCAGCAAGGTTCGGTATTTTCGCAAAATACCTACAAGTGGGTAACCAATGGTGGCATCCAAGATATTTTCCAACATCCTTGGGTAGTCAAAGGTTTAGCGTTGGTTAATGAGTACTTACCTTTCGACAAAATCGAACCACAAGCCATCGCAGAAAAGATCGGGCAATTCGCAACATCATTTGGTTCAAACCTTGTAGCTATAAGCGCAAAAATCCTAGGTGATGCAACGAACTTCCTAATGGATTTTTTCCTAATGTTGTTCGTTTTGTTCTTCCTGTTACGTGACCACGACAAGATCATTTCAGCAATGCGTCATATTCTGCCCCTCTCACGCAGCCAAGAAGACAAAATTCTGACCGAGATTGAACAAGTCTCGAAATCCGCTGTAATGGGGTCATTCTTAACCGCGATTGCTCAAGGCTTTGCTGGTGGTATCGGTATGTGGCTTGCAGGCTTCCCTGGTTTATTCTGGGGAACCATGATGGGCTTTGCATCATTTATCCCTGTAGTTGGCACAGCACTAATTTGGATTCCAGCCGCAGCGTACTTGTTCTTAACCGGTGACACCACTTGGGCAATCTTCTTGACGGTATGGAGTGTCGTGGTAGTCGGCTCTATCGACAACCTATTACGCCCTCTGCTAATGCAAGGCAGCGCGGGTATGAACACGCTAATGATATTTTTCTCTCTATTGGGTGGTTTGCATCTATTTGGTTTGATCGGTCTTATCTACGGTCCACTGATTTTTGCCGTCACCATGGTGTTGTTTAACATCTACGAAGAAGAGTTTAAGGATTTCCTCAACCAACAAGACAACAGTTAGTCGCTGCTTAATCACTTCAAGCTTGGGGCAGATTGTGCGAAAATCTGCCCCTAATTATTTCTGATGAACCAAATTTATGTCTGCTTATATTGCTCCTAGCCAAATAGCTCAGCGCCAACTTGAGTACTTTAACGGAAAACACGTTTTAGTCGCTGGTGAAGTTGAAGATCTATTTCCTCTCGAGTTAGTGGCTCATTGTGAGTCAGTGGAGGTTTTTACTTCTAACTACAGCTACTACCGTCAAATTCGCACATCGAACAAGGTGAAGAGCCACTTTGGCTCAGAGTTTGATATTGAGACACAAGCAGACATGGTGCTTCTGTACTGGCCAAAAGCTAAATCTGAGGCAGAATACTTGCTGGCAATGTTGATGGCGAAACTTGGCATCAATACAGAAATCGTCGTCGTTGGTGAGAACCGTTCAGGTATCAAGAGCATTGAGAAAATGTTCAAAGAGTACGGTCCAGTGAACAAGTACGACTCAGCTCGCCGTTGCTCATTCTACTGGGGTACTTGCCTTAACCAGCCAAAGCCTTTCAATCAAGCAGATTGGTTTAAATCCTACACCGTCACTTTGGGTGAGCAATCACTTACGGTTAAGAGCCTTCCTGGTGTATTTAGCCATGGTGAGTTTGATTTAGGCAGTCGATTACTGCTTGAGACTTTACCTAAACTATCTGGCAAGGTGCTCGATTTTGGCTGTGGTGCAGGAGTGCTGGGTGCATTCATGGCAAAAGCCAACCCAGATATCGCGATTGAGATGTGTGATATTAACGCTTATGCCATCACATCAAGCCAAGCAACATTAGAAGCGAATGGCATAACTGGACGTGTGTTTGCTTCAGACATCTATTCCGATACGGCAAAAGATTATCGCTTTATCATCAGTAATCCGCCGTTTCACAGTGGTCTAGATACAAACTACAACGCTGCGGAAACACTCTTGGGTCAAGCACCACAATACATGACTAAACAGGGTGAAATGGTGATTGTGGCAAACAGCTTCTTAAAATACCCACCAATTATTGAGCAAGCATTCAATAATTGCGAGACGCTAAATAAGACCAATAAATTCTCGATATACTACGCGAAAAAATCCTAATCTCTCTTTGCGCAGGTGAAATCCTGCGCAAACCTTTGCCAAAATTCATTCAACTCAACGAAAAACTGCGTCTCTCCCCACGCTTTCCAATCAACTTTCTTGTCAAAGAAAAAAAACTCGTTAATTTTGTTAATTCTATCGAATTTAACTTCTTGTCCGTTTTTAACGAGAACCTTGGCAAGCCCCAGTAAATTGGTCGCTGCCCTTTTATGAGTTGTAATCTTATCCATGTTTAAATTCTACAAAAAGCAGAAATTTAAGCGCCTGCAAAGCACGCTAATGACCGCGTTTTTGGTTCTTAGTATCACGCCACTGACGATAACTGCGATTTTCTTCCTGCAATCACACAGTAAAGATCTTCAAGAACAAAGCACATCGCACCTTCTTTCAGTTCGTGATACCAAACAACAACAAATCATCGACTACTTTGCAGCTCAAGAGACTGAAGTCATGGGCTTCGTACGCTCCGAACTTGCTTACGCCAGCGGCGGACGATTCTACGGTTTGGTCAATGCGTTTAGTCGCTTGGGTCACGATATTGATGAAGCCAGAGAAAACGCACAGCAGCGCTATATCAAAGGCAGTGGCGATCAAATCAAAACCTCGATTTTACCGGAATCATCTAACTACGTTGGCAGCGAACGTTACCGCCTATTGCACAAACGTTACCACTGGGCATACCTAGAGCTGTTAAAGCGATCTGATTTTAATGACATTTTATTGGTTGATATCGATGGTAATGTCACTTACTCAATCAATAAAGACGACAACTATGGCACTAACCTACTGACAGGACGCTACAAAGATACGGCGCTAGGGCGCACCTTTAAGCGTTTGTCTGAAGATGTGAGTGCACGTCGTAAGGTTAATGAAGATTACACGCCAGTTGTCGTGTCTGACTTTGATATCGAAAACGGTAAACAAGTCGCTTGGCTCGGCGCACCGATTGTCCAACAAGGCTACCTGCACAGCTATGCGATGTTCCGCTTACCAAACAACGGCATTACTAAGCTTATTGCTGAAATCAACCGCGATTCCTCGATTGAAACCTTACTAGTGGGCAGCGATCATAAACCTCGAACCATTAACACCAAACAGGAAGAAATCCAAAACAGCTTAGAGATTGTCGATAAAGCACTCGCAGGCGACACAGAAGTAGGTACTTACAGCAACCGCTTGGGTGAAGAGATGATTGCGGCATTTGCGCCAATTGAAACTCGCGGTCTAACTTGGGCGATTGTCGTACAACTTCCAGAAAAAGAAGCCTTTGCTCGAGTCCACCAGCTCGAGAAGCTGTTTGTTATTGCGATGCTGATTGCGATCATCTTGGTTGTGATCGCCTCACACTACTTATCTAATTTCATCACCTCCCCGCTTCTTAAGCTGACTTGGGCAGCAGAGAAAGTATCTGCTGGTGATCTGGACGAAACGACCTTTAATACAGAGCGTAAAGATGAAATCGGTCGACTCGCGATCAGCTTTGAGCGCATGCAACGCTCAATTCGAGAAAAGATCCAAACCATTAAACAGCAAAATGAAGAGCTAGAAAGCAACATCAAATTGATCCAAAAGCAAAACGAAGAATTGCAGTTGGCAGATAAGCTGAAAGATGAGTTCCTAGCGACAACCTCTCACGAGTTACGTACACCATTACACGGTATGGTCGGCATTGCAGAGACTTTAGTATCTGGTGCTAATGGTGCAATTCCTGCGAGTCAAAAATACCAATTGGATATCATCATCAAAAGTGGTCAACGTTTGGCAAATCTTGTTGACGATTTATTGGATTACCACAAGATGCGCTATGGCAGCATGGATATCCAAAAATCGGCAGTGAGCCTAGCAAGTGCGACTCGCTTGGTGCTTGAGCTTTCAAGTCATCTACTAGGTAACAAGACGATTCGTATCATTAACCAGGTCCCTGCCGATCTAAAAGCGGTGTCTGCCGATCCACAACGCTTGGAACAAGTACTGTACAACCTAATTGGTAATGCAATTAAATATACTTCTGAAGGTAAGATCGTAATTTCTGCCACCGTCGTGGACGATCAAGTCCGCGTACAAGTGGTTGATACTGGCCAGGGTATCCCGGCTGAACATCTTGAGCATATCTTTGAACCTTTAATTCAAGCCGGCCAAGACGCTAGTCGCTACCGTCAAGGCGCTGGTTTGGGTTTATCAATCAGCCGTCAACTTATCGAATTGATGGGTGGATCGTTATATGTAAGTAGTCAACCAATGGTCGGCACTACATTTAGCTTTACTCTGCCACTTGCTAATGAAGAAGAGATTCAAGCAACACAGAGCCTTGCGGCGCGTGGACACTTCCAAATTCCAGAAGCGAACTTTGAAAACAACGACGACTTATCATTACCAGAGAACCCTGATGGTCCGCTGTTGTATGTTGCTGATGACGAACCGGTTAACTTACGCGTTCTTGAAAGCTTCCTAAGGCTTGAAGGCTACCGCGTACGCACTATTTCTGATGGTCCTGAAACACTTGCTTTAATCGAGCAAGAAAAACCAGAGTTGCTTCTACTCGATATCATGATGCCAGGCATGAGCGGCTACCAAGTATGTAGTGAGCTTAGAGAGACCTATGATCACGCAGAGCTTCCAATCATTATGTTGACAGCATTAAGTCAGACAGAAGATCGAGTAAGAGGCTTCGAAGCAGGTGCGAATGACTACTTAACCAAGCCATTCAATAAGCAGGAACTCGCCGCACGTATTCAAGCACACTTAACCGCAAGTAAAGCAGAAATGCGCCACATCGAGAACAAGTTACTGGAATCGGAGCTGCGCCAACGTGCTGAAGTAGAAGCTAGCTTGCTTGAGACTCAAGGTCGATTATTAGAACAACTAGAATCAGCACCTGAAGCCATTATTTGCCTTCGCGAGGATCAACGTATTCGCTTTGCGAACGAAGCGGCATGCAAGCTATTTAAACGCAGCTTAGAGCAGTTAAAACGCTCTTCGGCAGATGAACTTATTGCACCTAAATTCCTGACAGTTAAACAACCACATTACTGTGGCAAGATTGATATTTACATC
The DNA here is from genome assembly GCF_040104475.1 of Vibrio sp. SSH13-20. Taxonomy (NCBI): domain Bacteria; kingdom Pseudomonadati; phylum Pseudomonadota; class Gammaproteobacteria; order Vibrionales; family Vibrionaceae; genus Vibrio; species Vibrio sp. SSH13-20. Next base: position 96,112 of record NZ_JBECOU010000002.1, on the reverse strand, counting down.
GAAGATATTCGTCAAAACATTGAAGCAGACATTCTCAAATTACCTGAAGGCTCTGGTCTAGATGTTATGTACATCTTTAACGTAGGCGGTGGTGCAAACGCAGCTCGTATCCACAATCTAGAAACCGCGGTTGAAGTTCTATCAAGTTACGCGTTTGACGGTGATAAAGACCAATTGCAGAAGCTAAAAGAACTTGGCGGTGAGTTTACTCGCCTTGCAGATAAAGCATTGGGGAACAAGAAAGATAAACAAGAGCTGATGCGCGAAGTATTGGTCGATACGATGACTCATGCATTGGAATACTGGGAATCAGTGACTGGAGAAACTAAGTTTGCTTTTGCGGAGCAAAGTGGTTTATGGCGTGTCTACCTCGACCGCAGTACGTTGCAAACTCGGACACTCGATAAATACATGCGCATTGAGACATTACCAAAAACACCGCGCTGGAGAACGGTTCTAAGCTCAATCGAGTTCATTCTTGAGCACTGTAAAGAACAAAGCCCTGAACGAGCTTACATTGAAGCGCAACGCGATAAAATGCAAAGGCTCCTTACAAGTTAATACCAAACAGCAAATACTAGCCCCGCTACTTAGCGGGGCTTTTTTATCCCTGCCATTATCCATTGCGCAGTAATGCTTCTCCATACTCACCGTAAGAAGCAAGCAATGGAGCTTACAGAGCAGCGATGGGACAGAGCAATTAGCGTATAAGAAGCTGGAAGCAAGCTATCAAAACCAAAAGCAACGGCATTTGTAGAAACAATTCAAGTCGTGTTATTCCTAACTCATTCCTTACTGTAAATTTTCTTAAAAAGTACCTTTAAAACACTTCCTTTCCTGAATAAAAAAAGCATAATCAGCAGCCCATTTTTGCTGTCAAAACGCACTTATTTTTCCTCAACAAGGGAAAATTGAGCAACATTTGATACAGATTGCGAAGTCAATCACAACAGAACGGCAGATTAAATTTCACCTAGTTAATTAACAAAAATTTCAGGTGTGAGCCAGATCCCCAATGCAATACAACCACAGAAAAGCCTCTACATGACTACATAATTAAGTAAGTAAACACTAACACACAATATTAAAGCGGATATAAACTGCGACGCATATCAACGTTTATTTTTTAGCCTTGGGTGACTTAAAAACGAGCAAAATGACGTTTATGACGGAGTTGGTATGGTTTTTAACGTTTTTAACGGGAATCGAGTTTGATTATTTTGTGGATAAGGTGTTTTCTTACTCCTGCCTAAGGCCTACAGGCCACTCTTAGAGCGACGCAAATTACAGTGAAGCGAAGAGGTGGGCCTTGGAGAGTGTTTATCAATTGATGACATTCAATTCCATTAGTGAAATGAAAGCAAATAGTAAGGAACAGCTATGCTTGCCAATATTAAAAAAACAGCACTAGCAACAGCAATTATTGCAACGGCTACTACAGGTTTCGCATCAGTAGCTACAGCCGCTGAGCGCAGTGAACTGACTATCCACCCTAAAGAGTTTACAACTTTTGTTCGTAACTTTAACCCTTTCTTGGGTGCAACAAACCTGCACACAACTACTGACTTTATCTACGAGCCACTAGTTGTTTTCAACGAAATGCACGGCAACACGCCAGTATTCCGTCTAGCAGAAAACTTCCAAATGTCTGACGACCTAATGAGCGTAACTTTCGACATTCGTAAAGGCGTGAAATGGTCTGACGGTCAAGCGTTTACCGCTGATGACGTTGTTTACTCTTTCAACCTAGTAAAAGAGAAGCCAGAACTAGACCAATCTGGTATCAACTCTTGGGTTACTGGCGTAGAGAAAGTTAACGATTACAAAGTTAAGTTCCGTCTAAGCGAAGCAAACTCAAACGTTCCTTACGAAATTGCTAAAGTACCAGTCGTACCTAAGCACGTATGGAGCAAAGTAAAAGATCCTTCAACGTTCACGAACGAGAACCCAGTAGGTACTGGTCCGTTTACAGAGATCGACACTTTCACTCCGCAACTATACATCCAGTGTGAAAACCCGAACTACTGGGATGCAGCTAACCTAGACGTTGACTGTTTGCGTGTTCCTCAAATCGCGAACAACGACCAGTTCCTAGGTAAGATTGTTAACGGCGAAATGGACTGGACTTCTTCATTCGTTCCAGACATCGACCGCACTTACGCAGCAGCAAGTCCTAAACACCACTACTGGTACCCGCCAGCAGGTACTCAAGCGTTCGTAGTTAACTTCAAGAACCCAGATGCAGCGAAGCACGAAGCACTAACTAACGTTGACTTCCGTCGCGCATTCTCTATGGCTCTTGATCGTCAAACTATCATTGATATCGCATTCTACGGCGGCGGTACAGTGAACGACTTCGCATCTGGTCTTGGCTACGCATTCGAAGCTTGGTCTGACGAGAAGACTCACGACAAGTACAAAGGTTACAACTCGTACAACGCTGAAGGTGCTAAGAAGCTTCTAGCGAAAGCTGGCTTTAAAGATGTAAACAAAGACGGTTTCGTTGATACGCCATCTGGTAAGTCTTTCGAGCTACTGATCCAATCTCCAAACGGTTGGACTGACTTCAACAACACTGTACAGCTTGCTGTTGAGCAACTTGCAGAAGTAGGCATCAAAGCACGTGCTCGTACACCAGACTTCTCTGTTTACAACCAAGCAATGCTTGAAGGTACTTACGACGTTGCGTACACCAACTACTTCCACGGTGCAGACCCATACACTTACTGGAACAGTGCTTACAACTCAGCACTACAATCTGGTGACGGTATGCCTCGCTTCGCGATGCACTTCTACAAGAACGACAAGCTAGATGGTCTTCTAAACAGCTTCTACAAGACAGCTGACAAGCAAGAGCAGCTAGAAATCGCTCACGGTATTCAGCAAATCATCGCTCAAGACCAAGTTACTATCCCTGTGATGTCTGGTGCTTACATGTACCAATACAACACAACTCGCTTCACTGGTTGGTGGAACGAAGAAAATCCTAAGGGCCGTCCAAACATTTGGGCTGGTATCCCAGAGCGTCTACTTCACGTACTGGACCTAAAACCAGTTAAATAAGTAGAAGTTCATTTCTAGCGGCACACATCCCGTGTGCCGCCTATAAAAATCCCCTTGTGACCAAACCAACATATGGCGCTCGTCGTCAGGGGATTTTTCGCTCTAAATTTCGCTAGGAGCGACCTGAAACCAGAAACAGGGAAAAAATCTGGGTGAGTAAGGTGTGAGTTATGGGTTATTTTTTAAGACGTTTGTCGTTCTATCTTGTCGCGCTCTTGGTTGCAGCGACGTTAAACTTCATTATTCCGCGAGCAATGCCTGGTGACCCAGTTACCATGATGTTTGCTAACGCATCAGTACAGGTAACGCCAGAGCGAATCGCAGCAATGAAAGAGCTGCTAGGTTTCGTAGATGGTCCAATTTACATTCAGTACCTGTCATACATCAAAAACATTCTAAGCTGGGAGCTAGGTACTTCTATCCAGTTCTACCCGCTTTCAGTTAACTCTCTACTAGGTGGTGCATTCGGTTGGTCATTGTTCCTAGCAGGTACTGCAGTAGTGCTATCGTTCTCGATTGCTTCTGTACTAGGTATCTTCGCAGCTTGGAAACGTGGTAGCCGATACGACGCATTCGTAACACCGGGCACACTTATTGTTCAGGCGATTCCACAAATGGTAATCGCGATGCTAGCACTGTTCATCTTTGCCATCGGTCTTAAGTGGTTCCCATCAGGCTACGCATACACCCCGGGTACTGTGCCAGATTGGACAAGCTGGGAGTTCCTAAAAGACGTTGGTTACCACGCTATTCTTCCATTGTTCTGTGCGACGATTGTTCAGATCGGTGGCTTCCTAGTAAACATGCGTAACAACATGATCAACCTTCTTGCTGAAGACTACATCACGATGGCAAAAGGTAAGGGTCTGAGTGAAAACCGTGTGGTATTCAACTACGCAGCTCGTAACGCACTACTACCAAGTGTAACCGCACTTTCAATGTCTCTAGGTATGGCAATCGGTGGTCAGCTAATCATCGAAATGATCTTCAACTACCCAGGTCTAGGTACGGTTCTTCTTAACGCAATTCACGCACGTGACTACCAAGTACTTCAAGGTCAGCTAATCATCATGACGATGTTCATGCTTTGCTTCAACCTAATGGCTGACATGCTGTACATGATTCTAGACCCTCGCCTACGTAAGGGAGGCAAATAATCATGAAAGAACTATTTAAACTGATTTTAGGTAACGCGTTCGCACGTGTTGGTTTGGCAATTATCTCGGTATTCATCTTTGTAGCAGTAGCTGCACCTTTGATTACTCAACATGCACCAGATAAGCGCACTGGTAACCCACATGAATACCCTGGTTTTGTTGTAAAACAAGCACAAAATAACCCTGATGGCTGGGTTGCAAAAAACCTAGCAGATGATCGTCGCACGCTGCTGATGTCGAAAAAAGCAGACCACGTTCTAGGTACATCTCGTATGGGGCGTGATATCTGGTCTCAAGTTGCTTACGGCGCTCGAGTATCGCTGGGTGTTGGTTTCGGCGCGGGTATTATCGTGTGTTTCTTAGCAACAGTTATTGGTATCTCAGCGGGTTACTTCGGCGGTCGTGTCGATGACGTATTGAGTGCTGCAATGAACATTATGCTGGTAATCCCACAATTACCATTGCTCTTTGTACTCGCAGCCTTCATCGGGGAGGCTGGACCGCTCACCATTGCATTGATTATCGCCGGTACCTCCTGGGCTTGGGGTGCACGTGTTGTGCGAGCTCAAACCATGGCACTACGCGAGAAAGAATTCGTTAAAGCAGCAGAGGTTCTTGGTGAATCATCCATTCGCATCATCTTCGTTGAGATTTTGCCAAACCTTATCCCAATCGTAGGCGCAAGCTTCATCGGTTCGGTAATGCTAGCAATCAACACAGAAGCCGTCATCTCGTTCCTAGGTCTAGGCGATGCCAATACCATCAGTTGGGGCATCATGCTGTACAACGTACAAACTTCATCAGCAATGCTTATCGGAGCATGGTGGGAAGTGCTAGCTCCTTGTATTGCACTGACTCTATTGGTTACTGGTCTTGCTCTACTGAACTTTGCAGTAGATGAAATTGCTAACCCACAACTTCGTTCTCACAAAGGCATGAAGCGCTGGAAGAAAATGGCAGCACAAGACAAGAAAGAGCGTGAGCCAGAATTGGCACCACAAAATGCACTATGGAGCGGAGATAAATAATCATGACTGCACCACTAATTTCTATCCGTAACCTATGCGTAGACTACATTACAGACGCGGGCGATGTCCGCGCATGTAACAACGTTAGCTTCGACATTGCACCAGGCGAAGTATTCGGTCTGGCTGGTGAATCTGGCTGTGGTAAATCCACTGTTGCTTTCTCGCTAATGCGCCTTCATAAGCCGCCAGCATTTATCACAGGTGGTGAGGTTATTTTCAATGGTGAAGATATCCTCAAATACAGCGATGAACGCATGCAAGCGTTCCGCTGGAGCGAAATGTCGATGGTATTCCAAAGTGCGATGAACGCTTTGAACCCAGTACTAACGATGGAAGAACAGTTCTGTGACGTCATTATGCGCCACACCAACATGACTCGCGCTCAAGCAAAAGTACGTGCAGAAGGTCTGTTGGAAATCGTAGATATCCACCCTAGTCGTCTGAGCGATTACCCGCACCAGTTCTCTGGTGGTATGCGTCAGCGTCTGGTTATCGCTATCGCTTTGGCTCTGAATCCAAAAATGATCATCATGGATGAACCAACAACAGCGCTAGACGTTGTGGTTCAACGCGAAATCCTGCAAAAGATTTACGCACTTAAAGAAGAATTTGGCTTCTCGATTCTGTTCATCACCCATGACTTGTCATTGATGGTCGAGTTCTCTGACCGCATCGGCATCATGTACTCGGGCGAGTTGATTGAAGTCGCGCCTTCTAAGCAAATTTTGGAAAGTCCTTACCACCCTTACACCAAAGGTTTGGGTAGCTCTTTCCCTCCACTAACTGGTCCTAAGACCAAATTAACTGGTATTCCGGGCAACCCTCTGAACTTATTAGAAGTTCCACAAGGCTGCCGTTTCCAAGCTCGCTGTGACCGCGTCCATGAAGCTTGTACAAGAGTACCAACTCAGCTACGTCAAATAGAACCTGGTCGTCTCTCAAACTGCCACTTGTACGGCGACACCATTGCTCAAGCTAAGGTTTAACAACAAAAAATAACGCTAGCTAAGAAGAAAATTACACTGGAGAGAATTATGAGCAAACAATTCGGCGAACTGCTGATTGAAGGTAAAAATGTCGTTAAAGACTTCCCTTTAAACAGTAACTCAATCAAACAATCTAAGATGCGTGCAATCAACGACGTATCTTTCAAAATGTACAAAAGCCGCGGTTTGTCAGTAGTAGGTGAATCTGGTTCAGGTAAATCTACTACCGCAAAAATGATTGCGAAAATGTATGCACCAACGGATGGCATCATCGAATACAAAGGGCGTGACATCCAAGACATCACCTCTCGACACGATTTGATGACCTACCGCGAAGGCGTACAAATGGTATGGCAAGACCCGTTTGGCTCGCTAAACCCAACACACAACATCTTCCACCATATTGCTCGCCCACTGCTGATCCACAAAAAGATCGCTCCGGGCAACAAGAAAGAGTTGGAAGAGCGCGTGTATGATTTGTTGGAACAAGTTGGTCTGATTCCACCAAAAGAGACGGCACAAAAGTTCCCGCACCAGCTTTCTGGTGGTCAGCGTCAACGCGTGAACTTGGCTCGCAACATTGCGGTTGGTGCAGAAGTGGTATTGGCTGACGAACCAACATCAATGCTTGATGTATCGATCCGTGCTGGTGTTCTCAACCTAATGGAAGAGATGAAGTTTGAGAAGCAAATGTCTCTGCTTTACATCACTCACGATATCGCGACAGCACGTTACATTGCTGAAGATCTTGCAGTTATGTACGTGGGTCACATGGTTGAATGGGGAGACACTGAAGAAATCATCCACGATCCGCAACACCCATACACACAACTACTGGTTTCAGCGGTACCCGATCCATCGAAGTCAATTCACGAGAAATTGAAAGGTAACAAAGGTGAAATCCCACTGTGGACACCAGAATCAGTCGGTTGCCCATTTGCAGGACGCTGCGTTCATGCCACAGAAAAATGTCGTGAGCGACTGCCAGGTGTGACTCAATTGTCCGATAACCATTTTGTTCGTTGTTACTTATTCGAAGATTAATCATAACGAGGGTCAGGTATCAATCTGACCCCTTTTTCCCTTTGTATTTTATTGTTTCCCGGAGAAATTGAATGCTGCTACTGACTAACCATATTGGTTACGAGCGTCTGGGTCCTAAGAAAGCGATCATCCAGACGAGTCAACCGCGTCTGTCTTCTTATACTGCTTTATTGGTTTGTGCCGACAGTCACCAAACTGTTGCGACACTGACAGTAGAAAAGCAAGGCAAAGTGGCAAACTGGCATCAAGGTCATTTTTACCTTGTCGACTTTTCTTCATTTAACACTCCCGGTAACTACTACCTTCGCTTCGATCATTTGCGCTCATCTCACTTTGAGATTGGAGAGCATGTTCTTCTCGATCGTACGCTGTCTGATGTGATCCATTATTTTAAATCTCAACGCTGCGGCGGCATTTTCGATCAACAAGATCGCCAAGCACCGCTACTTAACTCTGGCGAAACCGCAGATGTTCACGGCGGTTGGTATGACGCATCAGGCGACGTCAGTAAATATCTAAGCCATTTGTCATACGCAAACTACCTAAATCCACAACAGACACCGATGGTAGTTTGGAACATGTTGAAAGGATTATCTCTGCTCGAAGGTAACGACAAACTGGCTAAGTTCACGGCCACTCGTCTTGTTGAAGAAGCGTTATTTGGCGCAGACTTCCTTGTTCGTATGCAAAATGAAAAAGGCTTCTTCTACATGACCGTGTTCGACAAGTGGAGTAAAGATACAGCGCAACGCGAGATTTGCGCGTATGAAACTCAACTTGGTCATAAGTTCGATGACTATCAAGCAGGCTATCGACAAGGTGCAGGCATCAGCATTGCAGCATTAGCTTCAACAGCACGCCTAGATGTTCATGGCGAATTCGACCAACAAAAATACCGTAATGCGGCAGAAAACGGCTACTGGCACCTAAAAGAACACAACACCCAATACTTGAACGATGGTGAAGAGAACATCATCGATGAATACTGTGCGCTTCTTGCCGCTGTAGAGCTATTTAAGACCACCAAAGAGATACGCTACCTAGAAGAAAGCCGCGTATGGGCAAAACGTCTTTCAACTCGCCAAACAAGTGATGAGAACATTCAACACTTTTGGAGTGCTAATCAAGATGGCAGTCGACCTTACTTCCATGCAGCAGAAGCAGGACTTCCTGTGATCGCACTATGTGAATACTTAACCATCGAAGACGACTCTGAGCGCGTATCGGTAGCAAAGCAAATCATCACTCAAGCGTGTGAATTTGAAGTCTCTATTACCAACAAAGTGAAGAACCCATTTGGCTATCCACGCCAATACGTAAAAGGCGTAGATGAAGCGAAACGGGATGCGTTCTTTGTCGCACACAACAACGAATCAGGTTACTGGTGGCAAGGTGAGAATGCTCGCCTAGGTTCACTGGCAACCATGGCTTATGGGGCACTCCCTTTCATTGAGTCAAAAGCGCTAAAACAGCAGCTTTCTAAACTCGCACAAGATTCTATTAACTGGATTGTGGGGCTGAACCCATACGACATGTGTATGTTGGATGGTCATGGTCGTAACAATCCGGACTATCTTCCTCAATACGGTTTCTTCAATGCAAAAGGTGGCGTGTGTAATGGCATTACCGGCGGTTTCGAAGATGAGGAAGACATTGCATTTAATCCACCAGCGCAGAAAGACGACATGCTTCAGAACTGGCGCTGGGGTGAACAATGGATCCCACATGGTGCTTGGTTCCTACTCGCGGTGATGAGTCAGGCTCAGCACATCTCGACTTTAGCCAACTCTCAAGCCTTCAAGGAGCAATAAACATGGGGATGTATTTTGTAGGTATTGATGGAGGCGGCACGTCATGCCGCGCTCGAATCAAAGATGCACAAGGCAACTTCATTGGTGAAGCCAAAAGCGGCAGTGCAAACATCATGCTGGGCGCAGACATCGCGATGGCGTCGATTCTTGAATCTATTGCTTCAGCGGCAGCACAAGGCGGGCTAACTCAACAAGATTTCGCTTCTATGCACGTAGGTCTGGCTCTAGCAGGTGCGGAACATAAAACCTCTTGGCAAGCATTCATGGCTTTGGAACACCCATTTGCCAGTATGACACTCAATACCGATGCTTACGGAGCATGTATTGGTGCGCATAACGGTGAAGATGGCGCAATCATGATCGCAGGAACAGGTTCATGCGGCATTTTCCTCAAAGGTCTCGAGCAACATGTCGTTGGCGGTCGTGAGTTCCCAATCTCCGATCAAGGTGGCGGCGCAGTCATGGGGTTGCGTCTGATCCAACAAGTCTTGCTGGCAGAAGACGGCATTCGCGAAAAAACACCTCTAGCAGCACACGTAATGGCACATTTTGAAAATGATATCGACAACGTAGTGGCATGGTCTAAGCAGGCTCTACCTCGCGATTACGGTCAATTCTCTCCAGCAATTTTCCAACATGCTGAACAAGGTGATGCACTGGCGATTGAAATGCTAAAGCAAACCGCAGCCGATATAGAAATGTTCTTAGTCGCGCTGAATAAGCGTGGGGCTACTCGTATCTGCCTAATGGGCAGTATCGCAGAGCGAATCCTGAACTGGTTATCTCCACCAGTTCAACAGTGGGTGGTTGAACCTCAGTTTGATGCGATTGAAGGAGCCATTATGTTTGCTGGTAAGCCAGAACATAACCTTTACTCGGTGAGTGTTGAGTAGGAGTGAACATGGAATATCGTGTTGATTTAGTGGTCCTTTCTGAACAAAAACAAAACTGTCGCTTTGGACTCACCTTTCATAATTTGAGCGACCAAGACCTAAACAGCTGGGGCTTAACTTTTGCTTTCGATCGTTACATTCTTCCAGATAGCGTTTCAAATGGTCAACTTACTCAGATTGGTAGTTTTTGCACACTCAAACCAGAAGGTATAGTGCTGGCTGCCAACCACCACTATTACTGTGAATTCAGCATTGGCTCTAACCCATTCCGTTATTATTCGGATGGCTTTAATGAAGCGATGATCGACTTTGTTGTTGATGGTCAACCTCAACGTGCTCAGGTCGATGTTACCCCTATTGTTTTGGCTTCACCATATCGGGAACGCAGCGATATTCCAGCAAGCTTAACGCACGCTCAACCGTTATTGCCAAAACCAAACCATATTGAAGTCAGCGACCACTCGTTCACTTTTGACGAACAAGCTGGCGTTGCAATTTATACCGACTTAGCTAACTCAGCAAAAGCGTGGTTACTAGAAGAGCTCCAGCGTATTCACCAATTTACACTTTCTTCTTCTAACAGCGGCAAAATCATTTTCAAAAGCAACCCAACACTGGATGAGGGGGCATATAAGCTCAAAGTATCAGAAGAGTCGATCAAGATTGAAGCAGGCTCTTCATCTGGCTTTACCCATGCTTGTGCAACTTTATTGCAGCTACTAAAACGAGATGAAGCAACCAAAACCATGGAAGCAGTGTGCTGTTCGATTATAGATAGCCCACGCTTTCGTTATCGCGGCATGATGTTGGACTGTGCTCGCCATTTCCATTCCGTAGAGCAAGTAAAACGCCTGATCAACTTGTTGGCGCATTACAAGTTCAACACGTTCCATTGGCATCTCACTGACGATGAAGGTTGGCGTGTCGAGATCAAATCGCTGCCTCAGCTTACGGAAATTGGCGCATGGCGTGGTATCGATGAAACCATCGAGCCGCAATACACCCATTTATCTCAACGCTACGGTGGCTTCTACACGCAAGAAGAAATCCGAGACGTTATCGCATTTGCAGAGCAACGTGGTATCACCATCATTCCTGAAATTGATGTACCTGGTCATTGCCGCGCCGCAATTAAGTCTCTGCCTCACCTGTTAATTGAAGCAGAAGACACCACTGAGTACCGCAGCATTCAGCATTACAACGATAATGTCATTAACCCAGCTCTTCCGGGCAGTTACGAGTTTATCGACAAAGTACTTGAAGAGATCGCAGATCTATTCCCTGCTCCTTATGTTCACATTGGTGCGGACGAAGTGCCTAACGGCGTGTGGTCGAAAAGTCCTGCTTGCCAAGCCCTAATGGAGCAATTGGGTTACACCGATTACAAAGAGCTGCAAGGTCACTTCCTGCGTCATGCAGAAGACAAACTGCGCAAACTGGGTAAACGCATGCTGGGTTGGGAAGAAGCTCAACACGGCAACAAGGTCAGCAAAGATACCGTGATTTACTCATGGTTAAGCGAAGAAGCAGCATTGAATTGTGCTCGCCAAGGCTTTGATGTGGTGCTGCAACCTGCACAAACTACTTATTTGGATATGACCCAAGACTACGCACCAGAAGAGCCTGGAGTGGACTGGGCTAACCCGCTGCCATTAGAGAAAGCTTACAACTACGAGCCGTTAGCAGAAGTGCCTGCTGACGATCCAATCAGAAAACGCATTTGGGGCATTCAAACCGCTCTATGGTGCGAAATCATCAACAACCCATCGCGCATGGACTACATGATTTTCCCTCGCCTGACTGCCATGGCAGAAGCATGTTGGACTGAAAAACAACACCGCGATTGGACCGACTATTTATCACGTTTGAAAGGACACCTACCTCTGCTTGACATGCAGGGAGTGAATTACCGTAAACCGTGGAAGTAATACCAAGCCAGATGCCAACGCATCACGCTTAAAGAGTTTTTAAATTTTTGGCTGCAGGCGCAGCTTAGTAAAAAGGAAATACACAAATGAAATACGGCTATTTCGATAACGAGAATCGCGAATACGTCATCACTCGCCCTGACGTACCAGCACCATGGACAAACTACCTAGGTACTGAGAAGTTCTGTACAGTTATCTCGCACAACGCGGGTGGCTACTCGTTCTACAACTCTCCAGAATACAACCGTGTTACTAAATTCCGTCCAAACGCGACATTCGATCGCCCGGGACACTACGTTTACCTGCGTGATGATGAGACAGGTGATTACTGGTCAATCTCTTGGCAACCTGTTGCGAAAAGTCTAGATGAAGCAAACTACGAAGTTCGTCACGGCTTGTCTTACTCTAAGTTCAAATGTGAATACAGCGGTATTACCGCGACGAAAACATTGTTCGTTCCAAAAGGTGAAGACGCTGAAATCTGGGATGTAGTGATTAAAAACACCTCCGACAAACCACGCACGATCAGCGCATTCTCATTTGTTGAGTTCTCATTCAGTCACATTCAATCTGATAACCAAAACCATCAGATGTCTCTTTACTCAGCAGGTACGGCTTACAACGAAGGCGTGATTGAGTACGACCTGTACTACAACACGAACGATTTCGAAGGTTTCTACTACCTAGCTTCAACATTTGACCCAGACTCATACGACGGTCAACGTGACAGCTTCCTTGGTCTATACCGTGACGAAGCAAATCCGTTAGCAGTGGAACAAGGTAAGTGTTTCAACACCGCACAAACTTGTTACAACCACTGTGGCTCTCTGCACAAGCAATTTACCATCCAACCAGGTGAGGAAGTTCGCTTTGCTTACATTCTAGGTATCGGTAAAGGCAACGGTGAGCGTCTGCGTGCTAAGTACCAAGATCTTGCAGAAGTTGACAACGCATTTGCTGGTATCAAAGCGCACTGGGATGAGCGTTGTGGCAAGTTCCAAGTGAAATCACCAAACGAAGGTCTAGACACCATGATCAACGCTTGGACGCTATACCAAGCGGAAACTTGTGTCGTGTGGTCTCGCTTTGCTTCATTCATCGAAGTGGGTGGTCGTACTGGTCTGGGTTACCGCGATACAGCGCAAGATGCGATCTCAGTTCCTCATGCTAACCCTGCAATGACGCGTAAACGTATCGTTGACCTGCTACGCGGTCAGGTGAAAGCGGGTTACGGTCTACACCTATTTGATCCAGATTGGTTCGATCCAGAAAAAGCTGACGTTAAACCATCGAAATCACCAACAGTTGTTCCTACTCCGTCTGATGAAGACAAGATTCACGGTATCGAAGACACATGTTCGGATGACCATCTATGGTTAGTCCCAACCATCTGTAAGTACGTGATGGAAACGGGTGAACATAGCTTCTTCGACGAAGTGATCCCTTATGCTGACGGTGGTGATGCCACGGTTTATGACCACATGAAGGCAGCACTAGACTTCTCGGCTGAATACGTAGGTCAAACCGGTATCTGTAAAGGTCTGCGTGCAGACTGGAACGACTGTCTAAACCTCGGTGGTGGTGAATCTTCAATGGTGTCGTTCCTACACTTCTGGGCACTGCAAGAGTTCATCGACCTAGCGAAATACTTAGGTAAACAAGCTGACGTTGAAAAATACACGGAAATGGCAGCAAACGTTCGTGAAGCATGTGAAACACACCTTTGGGATGACGAAGGTGGTTGGTACATCCGCGGTCTAACGAAAAATGGTGACAAGATCGGTACAGCGCAACAAGCGGAAGGTCGAGTACACCTTGAGTCAAACACGCTTGCGGTACTTTCAGGTGCGGTATCTCAAGAGCGCGGTGAAAAAGCGATGGACGCAGTCGATGAGAACCTGTTCTCTGAATATGGCTTACACCTAAATTCACCATCATTCGCAACACCAAACGATGACATCGGCTTTGTGACTCGCGTTTATCAAGGCGTAAAAGAAAACGGGGCAATCTTCTCACATCCAAACCCATGGGCTTGGGTAGCTGAGGCTAAATTAGGTCGTGGTGACCGTGCAATGAAGTTCTACGATGCACTAAACCCATACAACCAGAACGACATCATCGAAAAACGTATTGCAGAACCTTACTCGTACGTACAGTTCATCATGGGTCGTGACCACCAAGACCACGGTCGTGCAAACCACCCATGGTTAACAGGTACATCTGGTTGGGCTTACTTCGCCGTAACCAACTTTATCCTCGGTGTGCGTACAGGCTTCGATGGCCTGACCATCGATCCTTGTATCCCAACGAACTGGCCAGGTTTCGAAGTGACTCGTCAATGGTTAGGTGCAACGTACAACATCAAAGTCGTTAACCCTGATTCAGTGAGCAAAGGCGTTAAGTCGATTACCGTAAACGGTGAAGCGGTAAGTGGTGCATCGGTGCCAGTTCAAGCGCAAGGTTCAGTAAACGAAGTTATCGTTACTCTAGGTTAATCATCTTTTAGGGGAGTCCTTCTCCCCTTTTGGTTTATCCGGTGCACTTGAGTTTGATAAGCGCATCGGTTCGCTAGCAAAGATTTAAGAAGCGGTGGGATGCCGCTCTTATCGAGGATCGAATTATGATCAAATTTGGTACAGGTGGTTGGCGTGCATTTATCGGTGAGGAGTTCACCAAAGATAATGTACGTTTGGTTGCTCAAGCAGTCGCAAACATTACGAATAACGAATCCGTGGCTGATCGTGGTTTTGTCATTGGTTATGACCGCCGCTTTCTTTCTGATAAAGCTGGTCGTTGGTTCGCTGAAGTACTAGCAGCAAACGGCATTGTGGTTAGCTTTATCGACAAGTTTGTTCCAACGCCTATTGTGATGTTCAAAGCGAAGGAAATGGGTTGTGCTTACTCAGCATGTATTACCGCATCACACAACCCTGCCGATTACAACGGCATCAAAGTCTTCATTGAAGGCGGTCGCGACGCTGATGAAATCATCACACAAAAAATCGAATCACAAATATCAACGCTAACGACACAAGATGTAAAAAGCGTCGACTTTGAACAAGCGGTTGAAGATAAGCTGATTCAAATCATCAACCCGATGAACGAGTTTGTTGACTCAATCATTGACTTTATCGACATCGAGGCGATCAAAAAGGCAAATCTACGCGTATTGATCGACCCTATGTTTGGTGTTGCAAAAAACGCACTTCAAACGGTACTGATTAATGGTCGCTGTGAAGTTGACGTGATCAACGATGGCAAGAACCCAGACTTTGGCGGATTGATGCCATCGCCAAGTGCAGCAACGCTTTATCGCTTGATGCACCTTGTTGAGCAGGAAGGCTATGACATTGGTATCGGTACCGATGGCGATGCAGACCGTCTTGGCATTATCGACGAGAAAGGTAACTTCATTCATCCAAATGAAGTGTTACTGCTGCTTTACTACTACTTGCTTGAATACAAAGGCTGGACAGGCTCAGTAGTGCGTAATATCGCAACTACACACTTACTCGACAAAGTCGCGGAAGACCACGGAGAAAAGTGCTTTGAGGTTCCTGTAGGCTTTAAACATATCAGTTCTCAAATGGAAGCTGACGATTCACTGATTGGCGGTGAAAGTTCTGGCGGTCTAACCATTCGCGGTCACATCAAAGGTAAGGATGGCGTATTCGCATCAAGCCTATTGGTGGAAATGATTTCAGTAACCGGTAAAAAACTGTCTGAGTTACTCGATGAAATCTACGGTAAGTACGGCTATGCGTATATGGCTGAAGGCGATTGCAAATTCAAACCTGCGCAAAAAGACGCGTTGTTCAACAAGATTTATATTGAGAAGCAGTTACCTGAGTTTGAGTTTGAGATCGAAAAAGTCAGCTACGAAGATGGTGCGAAAGTTTACTTCAAAAACGGTGGTTGGATTATCGCTCGTTTCTCTGGTACCGAACCGTTGCTACGTATTTTTGCAGAGATGCAAGATAAGGACACTGCGGAACGTGTTCTTCAACAGTTTAAAGACTTCTTGTCTTTATAACTGACACCTTGTGCCCGCTTCGAGCACATAACCTATAGGTGAAGAACACTTGCCCGGCTTTAGCGCCGGGCTTTTTTATGGTGCTGAATTTGGGCTTAACTGATTACGCAAAAGCCAACACGCCTTGTGTTTCCACTTTCACTGCTACGCTATCACCGACATTCAACGCTTGCGTTGACGTCGCTAATAAACGGTCGCCGTTAACATCAATCACATAACGGCAGTGATCACCCATAAAGTGTTGCTCAAGCACTTTGACCGCACTTTCTTCATCAGCGGCAATCTGTACATGCTGAGGACGAAGTAACAGCGCACAGTCTCCATTCATCTTAATGTCTTGCTGAGCGTTCGCTTCCACCACGCCAAGGTGTGTATCAAATTCGCTCTCAGAGATTCGCTTTGCAGCAAGGTAGCTACCACCACCTAGGAAGTCAGCAACAAACTTACTCGACGGTTGGTAGTAAAGTTCAGAGGCAGTACCGTACTGTTCAATCACACCATGGTTCATCACGGCCATCTTATCGGCAAAAGCAAAAGCTTCTTCACGACTGTGAGTTACAAAGATCGCAGTAACTCCCTGCTCCTTAAAAATCTTGCGAATTTCACGGATCAGCTCGTGACGCACCTGAGTATCGATGTTAGAAAACGGTTCATCAAGCAACAGAAGATCCGGCTTATAAGCCAGTGAACGAGCAATCGCAACACGCTGTTGCTGACCACCTGACAGCTGATGCGGGTAACGTTCACCAAAGCCTTTAAGATGAACTAAGCCCAACATTTCCTCTACTTTCAGCAGCTTTTGTTGCGCTGTTTCATTCTTTAAACCAAACGCAATGTTCTCGGCAACCGTCAGGTGCGGAAACAAGGCGTAATCTTGAAAGATCATGCCAATATTACGCTGCTCTGGTGGTAACCAATTTTTACCGTCATCAATAGTGAGGCAGTTCAGGCTCATTTGACCTGAACTTAGCGGAAGGAGACCTGCAATGGCTTTCAGAAGCGTTGTCTTACCACAACCACTTGCGCCTAATAGACAAACAATTTGCCCCTGTTCCACTTCTAAGGACAAAGACTCAAGAACAGTTTGTGACTCATACTGGCAAGTAAGATTTTGAATGGATAATGCACAGCTCATTAATGACTTTGCTCCAGTGAACGGTTAACAACAACAAGCGGGATTAACCCAACAAGAACCAGTAATACTGCGGGTAATGCAGCAAGTTCTAAATGCTCATCCGAGGCAAAGTTATACACGTACGTCGCCAAGGTTTCGAAGTTAAATGGGCGCAGCAATAACGCGGCATTGAGTTCTTTCATCGACTCAATGAACACCAACAGACCAGCAATTAAGGCACCACGCTTAACCAATGGAAAATGCACACGCCACAACATAGTGTTTGGTGTACAACCCATCGTACGCGAAGCCATATCCAACGATGGCGAAATCTTATTTAAGTTACTCTCAACGCTACCGATCGCGACAGCAGAGAAACGAACAACCATCGCGAAAATCAGAGCAAACATAGATCCTGAGAAGATCAGTCCCGGTCTACCCCACTCCATCGCTTTAGCAATATCGTTCACGCGATGATCCATAAACAGCACCGCCACCATCACACCTATGGCGAGCACAGTACCAGGTACCGCATATCCCATTGAAGATAGGCGCATAAAGGCTAAACTTGAACGTCCACCATTGACTCGCTGACTAAAGTTTACCGTTAAAGCAATCGCAACACCGATGATTGCAGCCACGACTGACACCACCAAACTATTCCATGCATATTCACGAAACTCCGGTGTCCAGCTTTGCGCAAAGTAAGTAATAGCGTAATCAATCAACTGTAGCAGAGGGAAAATAAATGCGATCGCAACCAAGCCCCAACACCAAACTAATGCGCCCCACTTTTGCCAACCTTGAAGTTCATAGCGAAAATCTTCATGACTATTAAACTGGCTTTGGAACAGCTTCTGCTTGCGGCGACTGTAGCGCTCAGCACTTAACAGCAACACAACTATCACCAACATCATGGCTGAAATTTTCGCTGCGGCATTCAGGTTCGAATACCCAAGCCAAGTATCATAAACCGCAGTGGTAAGTGTGTTCACTGCAAAATAGCTGACGGTGCCGAAGTCACCAATGGTTTCCATCGCGACCAGAGACAAACCAACGGCGATAGAAGGTCTAACAAGCGGTAAAGAGATACGCCAAAAGCTCTCCCAAGGAGAACACTTCAGTAAGCGTGCACTTTGTAACAAAGAGACATTCTGTTCCATAAATGCCGCTCGGCAGAGTAAGTAAACATATGGATAAAGAACCAGAGAAAGAACAAAGGTCGCACCACTCAAGGTACGAATATCAGGAAACCAGTATTCACCAGGTCCCCATCCGGTTATATCACGTAAGAAGATCTGGATCGGTCCGGCAAAATCAAACCAATCCGTAAAAATGTAACCAATGATATAACCCGGCATAGCAAGAGGCAGAACCAATGCCCATTGTAACCATTTCTCGGTTGGCAGTTTGCACATAGCCATAAACCAAGCGCTTGGGATACCGAGAATCAAAGAAAGAATCATCACACCAGAGGTCAGAGCAACGGTGTTATAGATGTAGGTTGGCATGACCGTCGACATCAAATGCGTAAACAAGTCATCCGTCTCGCCAATGGCGGTATAGAAGATCGCTAAGATCGGCAAAACCAGTAACAGGGTGATCCCCCCACTACTGGTTTTCCATAGAGAATGTTTATTCTTCATTGCCTAAATACTGCAAGGCTTTATGAAATACAAATGCAGTTGCAAATACATCTCATATCCTTTAATCAAATGGGGGTATAGTTATACCCCCACATGGAATTAAAGGTCAAATTTCACTTCATCTAGTAGCTTAATTGCAGCTTCGTGGTGAGAAGCAATGTCATCTAGAGAGATGGTATCTGCTTTGAAGTCACCCCAAGATTCCACAAGTTCAGAACGCTTAACGCCTTCTTTTACTGGGTACTCGTAGTTTACTTCTGCATACATTTGCTGCGCTTTGTCACCCGTTAGGAATTCCATTAGCTTCACAGCGTTGTCTTTGTTTGGAGAGAACTTCGCCATTGCCATACCAGAGATATTTACGTGAGTACCTGTTGTCTCTTGGTTAGGGAAGTTGATGTATACCGCGTCAGCCCAAGCTTTTTGCTCTTTGTCGTTAACCATCTTACCTAGGTAGTAGCTGTTACCTAGAGAAACGTCACATAGACCTTCTTTGATTGCTTTAACTTGAGCACGGTCGTTACCTTGAGGCTTACGAGCTAGGTTCGCTTTAACGCCTTCTAGCCACTCTTTTGTTTCAGCTTCACCGTGGTGCGCGATCATAGAAGACACTAGAGATACGTTGTAAGGGTGCTTACCGCTGCGTGTACAGATTTTGCCTTTGAATTCAGGCTTTGCTAGGTCTGCATAGTTGAAATCGTTACCTAGCTTACCAACACGGTCACGTGAAGAGTAAACGTTACGAGTACGTAGAGTGAGAGCAAACCACTTGTTTTCTTTATCTTGGTACTGTGCAGGTACGTTTTCTTCGATGATTTTGCTGTCTACCTTTTGAACCAGACCTTTGTTTGTCAGTTCAGCTAGACGGCTGATATCTGTAGTAAGGATTACGTCAGCAGGGCTGTATTCGCCTTCCTGAGCCAACTTCTCTGCTAGACCTTTTTTCGCAAACTTAACGTTTACTTTGATACCAGTTTCTTTAGTGAACTCGTTGAACATAGGTTCAACTAGGAAAGGTTGACGGTAAGAGTAGACGTTCACTTCTTCAGCAGCCATTGCTGTTGGAGCTAGAGTTGCGCAAGTAATCGCTGAAAGAGTTAGCAGTTTTTTCATTGTTTAATCCTTTACCATGCTAATGATAACGTTTATCAGTTGCGTTATTATATGCATGTTCAATAAGAAAACAATTAATCCATAAAAAAAACCTACTCGTCAGAGCAGGTTTTTGATGATTTACTTTGTAACGAATTGTGTCGTTATGACTGTTATTTCACAGTCACGAATTCTGGGTAAGCGCCAACACCACAGTCGTGCATATCCATACCTTCCAACTCTTCGTCTTCCGACACTCGGATACCAATTGTTGCCTTCAGAATTGCCCATACCACAAGGCTTGCACCGAATACCCAAGCGAAGATAACAGCAGCACCTAGAAGCTGTGCACCAAATGTGGCATCACCATTGCTTAGCGGCACAACCATAAGACCAAAGAAGCCACACACACCATGAACTGAGATAGCACCTACAGGATCATCAATCTTCACTTTATCCAGACCAATGATACTGAACACAACTAGCGCACCAGATACCGCACCGATAGCCACAGCATAAAGTGGTGATGGTGATAGAGGATCGGCAGTGATTGCTACAAGACCTGCCAAGGCACCGTTCAGGATCATCGTTAGGTCAGCTTTACCCCAAGTGGTTTTACACACTAGTAGAGCTGCAATTGCGCCTGCCGCTGCCGCTGCGTTAGTGTTCAAGAAAATTTGACCTACCGCTGTCGCGTTCTCAAAGTCAGAAACCATTAGTTGAGAACCGCCGTTGAAACCGAACCAACCAAACCAAAGGATGAATGTACCTAATGTCGCTAGAGGCATGTTTGAACCTGGAATTGGGTAGATTTCACCATTTTTGCCATATTTACCTTTACGAGCACCCAGTAGTAATACGCCAGCTAACGCTGCTGCTGCACCCGCCATGTGTACAATGCCTGAACCAGCAAAGTCACTAAAGCCAGCTTCTGATAAGAAACCACCGCCCCAAGTCCAGTAACCTTCCATAGGGTAGATAAATGCCGTCAGTACCGCAGAGAAGATAAGGAAAGACCAAAGCTTCATGCGCTCAGCAACTGCACCAGATACGACTGACATTGCTGTAGCTACGAATACAACTTGGAAGAAGAAGTCCGACTCTAGAGAATGATCTGCCCCTTCACCTTGTGTGCCAATTAGCGCACCAAATGATGGTAGCCAGCCGCCTTCGCCATTATCAACATACATAATGTTGTAGCCGACCAATAAGAACATGGTACAGGCAATCGCATATAGACAGATATTTTTGGTTAGAATTTCGGTGGTGTTTTTAGAGCGAACTAAGCCCGCTTCCAGCATGGCAAAGCCTGCTGCCATCCACATTACCAACGCACCGGAAATGAGGAAGAAAAAGGTGTCGAGTGCGTAACGTAATTCCGTTACCGTTGTTGTTAATTCCATGATAGTTCTCCAATCCCTTGAATTCTTAAAGTGCTTCTGCGTCCATTTCACCAGTACGAATACGCACGGCTTGGTTTAGGTCGTAGACAAAAATCTTGCCATCACCAATTTTTCCGGTTTGAGCCGCTTTAGTGATGGCTTCTACCACGCGTTCCACATTGTCTGCATGGGTCGCGATTTCTAGTTTTACTTTTGGTAGAAAGTCGACTTGGTATTCAGCACCACGATATAGTTCCGTGTGCCCTTTTTGGCGACCAAAACCTTTAACCTCTGATACTGTCATCCCTTCAATACCGACATCAGCCAATGCTTCGCGCACATCGTCTAATTTAAAAGGCTTTATAATGGCATTAATGATTTTCATTGAATCTTCTCCGCAGCTTTCATCCTGAAACACTTGTATTAATCCAAGCTGCGTGCCAACTTTTTATCTATTTGATTTATATGAACTTATTAAAAATAATAATCTTGCAAACAAAAAGGGCGCACCACATCGGTGCGCCCTTTTCACAAATATAAGGCAACCCTAATTAGACTACCCAAAATTGTGCATTAAATGTTCAAAAAGTCTTTCCACTGCTCTATCAAGGCACAAAAGTCCTCAATACCACAACTCGCAGTACTCTCAGCATCATAGAAATCGAACTCACTTTCCATCTCGACTTCATAGTCGTGACCCAGTACGTTTTCTTGAACCAGAACTTCATCGCCGACGATCATTAAACTTATCTCAGATCCAGTTAATCTATGCTCTTGAGATGGCGAAGAAAATGCCTGTTCAACCAAGCTTTCAACTTGCGCAATCTTAGCCGGATCTTTGCCAATTTCTTCTTGTAGCCAGCGACCTACAATCTCATGCCCCATACTGCATTTGACATAATATTCGCCCATCAATGTATTGCGGATGAATTCAAACTCCATCGAGATCGCCTTTTCGTATCAATTTGGTGCGGAGTATACAGGGAGATATGGGATGGGAGAAGCGCGAGACGCGGAGCTCTCTCAATCGCTTGTTTAAAAGAGATTCCCGACAGCACTCCTTTGTCGTTTTCGGGAATGACATCGTTTTTACTCTTGGCTATTTAATCGTCATCCTCAAGAGCGAGGTACGAGCGAGCTGGGGATCTCTCGCAATGCGTTATCTAAAAAAACGCCCACCAAATGGTGGGCGCTTATCAAGTATTAGCAAAGCTCACTAAGAATTATGCAGGCTCTTGGAAAATCACTTCTGCCGCTTTCTTGGTGTACTGATCCATCTTGTGGAAGTTCAAGTAGCGGTATGTGTCTGCTGCTGTCGCATCAATTTGCTTCGCGTATTCTAAGTACTCTTCTTTGGTTGGAATCTTACCTAGAATTGCACCTACCGCTGCTAGCTCCGCAGACGCAAGGTAAACATTAGCACCCGTACCAAGACGGTTCGGGAAGTTACGCGTTGAAGTCGACATTACCGTCGCTTTATCTGCTACGCGTGCTTGGTTACCCATACATAGAGAACACCCTGGCGTTTCAATACGTACACCAGCACGACCATAGATACCGTAGTAACCTTCCTCTGTCAGTTGGTCACGGTCCATCTTGGTTGGCGGTGCCACCCATAGACGAGTATCTAATTGACCACCGTATTGCTCTAGCAATTTACCTGCTGCACGGAAGTGACCAATGTTAGTCATACAAGAACCGATAAACACTTCATCAATCTGTGTACCTTGAACTTCAGATAGAAGACGAGCGTCATCTGGATCGTTCGGTGCACATAGGATTGGCTCGTGAATATCTGCTAGGTCGATTTCAATGATGTGCGCATATTCTGCATCCGCATCTGCTTCCATCAACTCTGGGTTTGCTAACCACTCTTCCATCGCTGTGATACGACGCTCGATAGTACGACGATCGCCGTAACCTTCCGAGATCATCCACTTAAGCATAGTGATGTTCGAGTTTAGGTATTCCTCGATAGACTCTTGAGATAGCTTAACTGTACAACCTGCCGCAGAACGCTCTGCTGATGCATCAGACAGCTCGAATGCCTGCTCTACAGTTAGGTGCTCAACGCCTTCAATTTCTAGTACACGACCAGAGAATTCGTTGATCTTACCTGCTTTCTCAACCGTCAGTAGACCTTGTTGGATTGCGTAGTAAGGGATGGCATGTACCAAGTCACGCAGCGTGATACCTGGCTGCATTTCACCTTTAAAGCGTACCAAGATTGACTCAGGCATATCCAGTGGCATAACACCTGTCGCAGCTGCGAATGCTACGAGACCTGAACCTGCTGGGAATGAAATACCAAGAGGGAAACGAGTATGTGAGTCACCACCCGTACCAACGGTATCAGGTAGAAGCATACGGTTTAACCATGAGTGAATTACACCATCACCAGGACGAAGCGATACACCGCCACGGTTCATAATGAAGTCAGGTAGTGTATGGTGCGTATTTACATCGACTGGTTTTGGATAAGCAGACGTGTGACAAAATGACTGCATCACGAGATCAGCAGAGAAGCCTAGACACGCAAGGTCTTTTAGTTCGTCACGTGTCATTGGACCGGTAGTATCCTGAGAACCTACCGTTGTCATCTTCGGTTCACAGTATTGACCTGCACGCACACCTTCTACGCCACATGCTTTACCCACCATCTTCTGAGCCAAGGTGTAACCTTTATCAGAAGCTGAAGGGTCAACAGGCTTAGCAAAAAGATCGGTTTCTTCTAGACCAAGTGATGCACGAGCACGGCTTGTTAAGCCACGACCAATAATCAGTGGAATACGACCACCAGCACGAACTTCATCAAGCAACACTTTGCTCAGTTCAAAGCTAGAGATCTCTTCACCGTTTTTACGCACAACACCTTCGTATGGGAAGATATCAATCACATCACCCATGTTCATGTTTTGCACGTCTAGTTCAATTGGTAGTGCACCAGAATCTTCCATCGTGTTGTAGAAAATTGGGGCGATCTTACCACCTAGACAGATACCACCCGTGCGCTTATTTGGTACAAATGGGATATCTTCACCCATAAACCAAAGCACTGAGTTAGTTGCTGATTTACGCGAAGAACCGGTACCAACAACATCACCTACGTATGCTAGTGGAATGCCGTCTTTTTGCAGTTCTTCAATTTGATTGATAGGACCAACGCTGCCTGGTTGATCCGGTACAATGCCATCACGTTCCATTTTCAGCATCGCTTTTGCGTGTACTGGAATATCTGGACGAGACCAAGCATCTGGAGCTGGAGACAAGTCATCGGTGTTGGTTTCACCGGTTACTTTAAATACTTTAACAGTAATCTGATCCGCGACTTTCTTCTTCGATGTGAACCATTCAGCATCAGCCCACGATTGTAGAACTTGTTTCGCGAATGCATTACCTGCTTTAGCCTTCTCTTCAACATCATAGAAAGCGTCAAACATCAGTAGAGTATGAGACAGCGCTTTTACAGCAATAGGCGCTAGTAGGTCATCTTCTAGGAATTCAACTAGAGGAGCGATGTTGTAACCGCCTTGCATTGTACCTAGTAGCTCAGCTGCCTTTTCACGGCTCACAAGTGGTGATTCCACTTCACCTTTTGCTACCGCCGTCAGGAAACCCGCTTTTACATAAGCAGCTTCATCTACACCTGGTGGGATACGGTTCTCTAGTAGGTCAAGAATAAAAGCTTCTTCACCTTGCGGGGGATTTTTCAGAAGTTCAACAAGTCCAGCAACTTGTTCAGCGTCTAGCGGTTTAGGAACAACTCCTTCGGCAGCACGCTCTTCGACGTGTTTACGGTAGGCTTCAAGCACGACTTTTTTCCTCTCATTGCGGTTCCTCCTTTTTAATTACTATTTTTCAAAGTAAAGGAGTGAACATCCTTGGAAACTTGGCTCTCCATTGCCCTTGTTTTCATTCAATTCTGATTGAGAAACAGCGCCGTAGAGGCCAAACTGTGGGCGAAAGGATAGCAAATTTAACGTTAAATTAAAATCTCATCATTTTGACCAACATAGCAACTTACGACTAAAGTCCTGTGAATTTCGGCTAAATATGCGGAGATTTTGCTGTCCTATTCCCGGTTATTTAAATGATGTTCCAACGATCAAGTACACAGCATCTAAATTCTGCTCTGTACGACCGTATGCCAACATAACGGGTCCTATTGGCGAATCAACACCAAAGAAAATTGATGCGGCATTGTACAGCGGTGCCTCATTCAGCTTGAGATCGTTATCCGACCAAACACCACCATGTTCAAGGGATGCACCAAGGTAAACTGGCGCTTCAAACAGCCCAAAATCGTTATCCATCCATTTATAACGATACACCAAACTGGTATAGAATAAGTTTTGTCCAATCAGACTGTTACGAGGGATACCAGACAAATTTAAGAAACCACCTAGCTCTCTAGGGTCCAAAGGTACAAAAGAGTTTTTACTCTCAACAAAGCTGTATTCCGCTTGACCGACTAAAGTATGACGACTGTGAGTCACCGCCCCCTTAAAACGAGCGGTAATTTCATAAACCGTATCTTCAATACTGTTTTTTGCGTTTTCACCTCGGAGACCTTCTGGAGTTTTGTCGTGAGAAACAAGGTAGTCCAAGTCAATCAGCATGCCACGAGTCGGAAATGCAAAATCATCCAGTGTATCTAAGCGATAGTTGGCAAATAACCCCAGTCGCTCGTAATCTAAATTGCCCGCAGACTGAATGGTGGAGGCTTCTATCGTCCCTTTGGTATAACGACCACCAACTCGGAACTCTTGCCACAAGGTTGGTTGCACACCCGCTGCTAGCTCAGTAATAAACTCGGTGTAAGAAAATGGTAGGTAATCGTAAACTGAGCCGATATCCGGATTTTCAAACTCGTCATCGAGAGGTAAGTTCCGGTTTTCAGTGTTGTAATTGAGTTTTCCAGAAACAAACAATTCCTGACTCGAAAGCACTGGAGAGTACAACTCCGCTTCAATCAGTTTATCAGTGCCCATATCAACATTTAGAGTCAGTTCCGCACCGTGAGAGTTCAGATTGGTGAAGTTTGCTGACACGCCGATTCCGTACTGGCTGTCAGTGTTAAAGTCATCTTCTAGGAAGAAGCGAAAATTGAGGTAGTTCGGTCCCCATGACTTTTCGTTTACCTCAAAGACCAATAGATTAACGTCATCGATCTCTTCGAAGTGGTAAGTGATCAATTCAAAGCGATCCAGCGCATAAAGGTTTTCGACCGCTTTTTCGATTTCGTCTGTTTTTAATGGTCGCCCAGTATCAAGCTCTAGACGGTTAGTCAGCAACACATCGCTATAGTGCGTATTGTTCACCAATACAATCTGATCAACCACGCGCTGATCACCATATTCCAGATTTTTACGCGCATCTTGCTTGTGCTCAATGTACTTTTGGTACTCGGCATTCGACACACTCAAGCCTTTCAATTTGGACTCAAGACTCTTGGTGATCTCATAACCAGCCTGAAACGCATCGGGCATTTTATTGAACTCAACCGTCTCCATTTGCCCTACATTAGGACGAATATAAACATCATCTCCGCTTAGTGTTTCGGCTTGCTCTTGGGTACTACGACGAACAAGATAGTTAGAAAGCTGATCAGCAACGGTAAACAAACCGGTAAAGTCTTCTTTGCTTTTGTAGTCAGTACTGATATCCACCGCAATAACGATGTCGGCCCCCATAGCACGAGCGACATCTACGGGCATGTTATTGACCACACCGCCATCCACCAGCATATGACCATTTAGTTCATAAGGAGGGAGTGCGCCTGGAACAGACATACTTGCCATCATTGCATCAACAAGATAGCCGTTATCAAGCACCACTTCTTCCAATTCAACAATGTCAGTGGCGACTGAGCGGTATGGGATAGCAAGGTCATCGAAAGAGTCAAAACGACCAAGGTTACCTGTCGTTTCACGCAAAATACGAAGCATATTCTGCCCTTGAACGACACCAGTCGGTGAACGAACTTCACCAAACCTTAAGCCTAGATCTGTCGTGATTTGATAACGGTCTTCATATTCTTTGTCGCGGACGCGACGTTGGCTGCGGTCAACACGGTCTCGATAGCCGCTGTTCCAATCCACACTGTAGATAAAGCTTTCAATTTCATCCGCGCTCATGCCAGTCGCATATAAACCACCGACATAAGCGCCCATGCTAGTGCCGGTAATGATATCAACCGGAATATGCATCTCTTCAAGCGCCTTCAAAACCCCGATATGGGCGGCACCTTTTGCACCACCACCAGCAAGCACGACGGCAATTTTAGGGCGAGGATGATCATCACTGATGTGTTTGGCAAAGGAAGGAGTGGCAATCAAAAAGGAGCAGACCCACAGTGCAATAAAACGCAACCATGAGCTTGAGATCGACTTTTTGAACATTCACTTCTTCCTTTATTGAATATTTAACACCTACTTGTACTAAGAATTGAACAACTGCACAAGTCAGTGATGGTGTTTTTGATGGTCTTACCAATCAAATAAATTATTCAACCAGTTCGACTTTTTCTCGCATTGTTGTTTGATTTGCCCAGTTTTGTCCCACACTGGCAATTTGTACTCACTACGACAATTGATTTCTAACGCGCCGTTCGCTGCTTTTTGGAAGCCAAGTGTCGTCACCTCTTTTGGCCAAGGTAGCTCCAACCTTTCAGGAATACGCTGTTTCAAGTATTCCGCGTAGACACGCAATGCACCGCTTGAACCTGTCAACTTGGTAGACTTATTATCATCGCGCCCAAGCCAAATCGTGGTAACTTCACGCCCATCAATACCCACAAACCAACTGTCACGACTGTCGTTACTCGTACCCGTTTTTCCTGCTAGTGCTGCCCAAGCAAACTGACTTTGTAGGAATCGTCCTGTCCCTTGTGCGACACCTTGCTTCATAGCATAGGTCGTTAACCAAGCCGCTTGTTCATCTACTGCTGGAGCTGACCGAGGGAGAGATTGATAAAGCACATTGCCGTCCATATCGACAACCGAACGCAGCGCCGACAGCTTGGCACGCTTACCTGAGTTAGTTAGCGTTTGATACATTTGCGCTACTTCAAACGGTGTTAATGAAAATGAGCCCAAGAACATGGATGGCACAGGGCGAATTTCATTCTTATCAACACCAAGGCGTTCTAAGGTATTAGACACCTCTGGGATACCAAGCTGCATCCCCAAACGAACGGTTGGTACATTCAATGATTTTGCCAAGGCTAAATACAACGGAACATCACCACGAAACTTACGGTCAAAGTTGCGTGGCGACCAAATGGAGCCTTTGCTCCCCTTCAAACTCAGAGGCGTATCATGAAGCGTTGTCCCAAGGTTGTATTTTTCAGGTTGCTCCAATGCCGTCAGATAGATAGCAGGTTTAACCAATGACCCAATTGGACGACTGGCATTCAGTGCACGGTTAAAGCCTTCATACCCGACACGTTTACCGCCAACCATTGCGCGAATTTCACCGCTATGACGATCCACGGCAACAGCAGCCGCTTCAAGCTCCTTACCCGCACGTTTTGCCAGTTCAGGGACTTTCTTCGCAATGGCTTTTTCGAGTTTACTTTGCGATACAGGATCAAGAGAGGTAAATAGGCGTAATCCGGTTTCTGCTTTGAAGTTGTCACCCACCTTCTCTTTCAGTTCGATATTCAGTTGTTGGAAATACGCAGGCTGTCGACTAGCGATACGTGGCTTGCTTTGTGTATCAAGTGGACGACTCACCGCTTGTTCGTATTGCTGCGCAGTCAGCATGTCTTGTTGCATCAGTAGACGCAGTACTAAGTCACGACGCGTCTTAGTACGTTCTGGGTAGCGAATAGGGTTGTAGTAAGATGGTCCTTTTACCATTCCCACTAGCATTGCAAGCTGATCGATACGTAGCTCTTGGATAGGCTGACCGAAGTAATAGCGTGATGCCAAAGCGAAACCATGAATCGCATCACCACCGCTCTGACCCAAATATACCTCGTTGAGGTAAGCTTCCAGAATACGGTCTTTGCTGTAACGATAATCGAGAATTAATGCGATATACGCTTCACGTACCTTACGCCACAAGGTTTTATCACGAGTCAGGAACAAGTTTTTCGCCAACTGTTGAGTTAGCGTACTGCCGCCTTGTACGGTACGACCCGCTTTGATGTTCGCCACTAAAGCACGTGCAATGGCAAGTGGTGATACACCATCGTGTTGATAAAAGTCGCGATCTTCCGTCGCTAATAATGCATCAACTAAGATCTCCGGGAATTGATCGCGGCGTAAGAACAAACGTTGCTCATTTTGGTCTTTTTCCAGCATTCCCAACATCTTAGGTTCAATGCGTAAGTAGCCAAGATCACCTTTCGACTCTAAAGATTGAATACGTTGTAAGCCGCTGCTTGAGAAATGCAACATCACATGACGATCAGGCTCTGGCCCGTCAGCAAATTCAAACGGACGACGAATCAGTTCAATACGCGTTGAAGAAGATGAATACTCACCTGGGTAACGAGGCTGGCTGACTTTACGGTAGTTCAGCACATCGAGTTCATTACGCATCTCTTTAATCGTAATGTTCTGTCCCGGACTTAAATTGAGAATGCGGGCATAAACCACCGTAGGCAGATCAAACAACTGACCATCAAAGCGATCTTTAACCACACTATCTAGGTAAATACCGACAAACAATAACACCGCAGCCAAGGCAACGCCGGCTTTCCAACTGAACGACCAAATGACTTTAAGCCAAGAACGTTTACCATTGTTTGTTTTTTTCGCTGGTGATTTTCTTGGGCGTTTTGCGCCACTTTTCTTAGTCGTCGTTTTACTTGACGCGGTCTTCTTGGCTGGCGCTCGCTTTGCACCGGGCTTTTTAGTATCAGTCATTGTTCAATTGTCTTTTTGTTTTGGTTGTCGCTACATGCGTCGCTGGATCGTCAGGCCAAACGTGCTTAGGGTAACGACCTTTCATTTCTTTCTGTACTTCTTTGTAGCTTCCCACCCAGAATGCGGCGAGATCTGTCGTCACCTGAAGAGGGCGTTGTGCTGGAGAGAGTAATTCAAGCACCAGGCGCTTACGTCCCTGTGCCACAGTTGGTGAAGTACTTTCACCAAACACCTCTTGCATACGGACAGAAAGCACAGGCTCATGACCACACTGATAACGAATTCGCTTTTTCGAACCAGTTGGCAGGCGGTACTCTTCAGGCAACCACTCATCAATATGCTGATTCAACGGCCATCCCAATCGAGCATTTAATGCTTCCACTAAATTTACCTTCGCCAAGTCTTTCACTGAGGCAACCGTACTCATGTATGGCTCTAACCACTCTTCTAAGCTCGCCAGCAAATCAACGTCATCAAAACTTGGCCAAGCCTGCTCTGGTAACCATTCCACTGCACAGCGAATACGTTCTAGTAAATTCTCCGCTGCTGGTGTCCAGTTTAGACTTTGTAAGCCCTGACGGCGGACATAGGTGAGTAAAGCTTGTGTCATTTTTTCTTTGCCTGGGCTTGGCAAGGCATCCCGCTTGATAATCAAACGCCCAAGCTTAACTTGACGCTCAGCCATCAATCGACCTTTTTTCTCATCCCAATCAACCACATCATCTGTTGTAAAGAGATGCTCAAACACTTCTTCTAACTCATTGATATCTAGTTCACAAGCCAGATTAATTTGACTAGAGTTGGAATGCGATCGCATTAAATCAATCGCGATTAAGTAATCACAATCGCCTAAAGTTTCTTCTGGTCGGCACTCAGCACCATGTCCGTTGGACAATGTAAAACGCCCATGTTGATTCGAACGTTGCTGCGCGACACGATCAGGAAATGCAAGGCTTAATACTAACGGCAGTGCTCGCTCATCAACCTCTGATAGACTGAACATCGTATCCAGTTTAAGGGCGACGGTTTGAGATCGCTTATGCAATATCGATTTTTTCGAATGTGTTCCACTTACCCAACGATGTAAGCTGTGTGCGATATTCGTGATATTACGCTCTGGCTCTTCAATAAGAGCGACCGCAGCCAGTGCAGTGTTTAGCATTTTTACGTCATGTTGCTGTGCTTGAATTAGCATAGCTGCCGAGCGAGGTTCTACACCAAGCTCATGAGCAATTTTGCCCTCAGGAGTCAGTTGGCCTTGCTCAGAAAGCAGCCCTAACACAATTAACAACTGCTTAGCTTGAGCAAGAGATGCCGCCGAAGGAGTGTTGAGCCATTTGAGCTCGGAAATATCTCCCGCTCCCCAAAAGGCTAACTCCATCACTAGGCTCGCTAAGTCTGAGTGCAGTATTTCTGGCTGTGGCACTTGTGGTTGCTGCTTAAATTGGCTTTCAGAGTAAAGGCGAACGCAAATCCCCTCTTCAATACGCCCTGCACGACCAGAACGTTGAATCGCAGACGATTGTGCCACTCGTACTTGCTCTAATCGCGTAAGCCCATTCTTCAAATCAAAACGCGCCACACGCTCTAATCCAGAATCAACAACTAGTCGAATACCTTCAATGGTCAAAGAAGTTTCGGCAATGTTAGTCGCGAGCACGACTTTGCGTTTATCTCCAGAAGCAGGAGCGATGGCTTTTTGCTGCTCGGCAAAGCTAAGTTGACCGTATAACGGACACACTTCTACGTTATCAGGTAGGTGCACTAAACGCTCTTGCACTTGCTTGATGGCACCAACACCCGGAAGAAAAGCAAGCAAAGAACCAGACTCTTTCTGAATTAAACTTTCTATTGTTTTTGCCATTGATGTCGGTAGGTGATCGTTGACTCCTAGCGGCAAGTAACGAGTCTCTACCTCAAAACTGCGACCTTGAGACTCTATATATGCCGCCTCTGGCAGCAAGGTTTGCAACGCACCTTGATCGAGCGTTGCCGACATCACAACAAGCTTTAAATCATCTCGTAATGCCTCTTGAACCTCTAAACTGAAAGCCAACGCGGTGTCTGCGTGAATGCTGCGCTCATGAAATTCATCAAAGATCAGTAAATCGATGCCGTTTAATTCAGGGTCACTTTGGATCATACGGGTCATGATCCCTTCAGTCACAATTTCAAGTTGCGTGTTTTTACTCACCTTCGTTTCACCACGAACTCGGTACCCAACACGTTCTCCAACTTGTTCACCTAACTGCTGCGCGAGATAACGAGCGATATTACGCGCCGCCAGACGTCGAGGCTCCAGCATCACGATTTTGCCTGTCACAGATTGTTTTTGTAGAAGTTGCAGTGGGAAGTACGTGGATTTACCAGCACCTGGTGCGGCTTTGAGGATCACTTGATGTTGATTTTTGACCGCCGTAAGTAATTGTGGCATCACGGCTTCAATCGGCAATTGTGACAAAGGAAATACCCTGTGGTGTAATGTTGGCAACATTGTACATAAAAACACTCTTGGCTAAATAAGCAAATGCAATTCGAACCCGCTCTAGAGTCAGCGACTCTGCTCAAACGCTACAAACGCTTTCTTGCCGATATCGAACTGGATAACGGTGAGATTCGAACAATTCACTGTGCGAACACTGGCGCAATGACAGGCTGTGCCACTCCGGGCAACAAAGTTTGGTACTCCACTTCCGATAACCCAAAGCGCAAATATCCGAACAGCTGGGAACTCAGTGAAACCGCACAAGGGCATCGGATCTGCATTAATACCGCTCGCGCAAACCAATTAGCCGTAGAAGCAATTGAAAATAATGTCATTTCAGAATTGTTGGGATATGACCAACTTCAAACTGAGGTGAAATATGGCAATGAAAATAGCCGAATTGATATCTTGCTCAGCGCAAGCGACAAATCAAAGTGTTATATAGAAGTGAAGAGCGTCACCCTACTTGATGAAGAAAGCTCATCAGGACAAGGTTATTTCCCTGATGCCGTGACTACCAGAGGGCAAAAGCACCTGAGAGAGCTCACAGAAATGGCACAAAATGGAAGTAGAGCCATACTTTTATTCACTGTTTTACATTCAGGTATTGAAAAAGTATCCGCGGCGCACCATATAGACGCGAAATATTCAACGTTACTAAAACAAGCACAAGACGCTGGAGTGGAAGTTCTCTGCTATAAAGCTGAGTTAAGCAACACTGAAATCAAACTAATCTCGGCGATTGAATTTATCAATTAAGAGAAAAAATGATGTCATCTTCACAATGATGATAAGTTTGCAATTCAGTAATTGCCTGCACCGCCTCTTTTTGCTATAGATACCCGCCTTAAATTGACTGCAAAGCAGTTGACTAGGTGTAAGTAGGAGATGCTGTATGCCAGAATCAAAGAAGAAAACGATAGGCATCCTAGCCATTGCCGGTGTGGAGCCATATCAGGAAAAGCCTGGTGAAGAATACATGTCACCAGAGCAGGTTGAACACTTTACAAAGATCTTAACAGCTTGGCGTAATCAGCTCAGGGAAGAAGTCGATCGCACTGTACACCACATGCAGGACGAAGCAGCAAACTTCCCAGATCCAGTTGACCGTGCTTCTCAAGAGGAAGAGTTCAGCTTAGAACTGCGTAACCGTGACCGTGAGCGTCGTCTGATCAAGAAGATCGAAAAGACTCTAGATAAAATCACTGAAGACGACTTTGGCTTCTGTGAATCTTGTGGCGTAGAGATCGGCGTTCGTCGCCTAGAAGCGCGTCCAACTGCAGACCTTTGTATTGACTGTAAAACACTTGCAGAGATCAAAGAGAAACAGATGCAAGGTTAATCAATCTGGCATTATGATTATTGAAAGGGAGCTCAGGCTCCCTTTTTGTTTTAGCTAACTTCGCAACGTCGAGTTTGTCGCTTTTTATACCCGTATAATTTCGAGATATACGCATGACACGCTATGTAGGTCGATTCGCCCCATCCCCTTCTGGTCCATTACATTTTGGTTCCCTCGTTGCTGCATTGGGCAGCTATTTCCAAGCGAAAGCTAACCAGGGTACTTGGCTCGTTCGTATTGAAGACCTTGATCCACCAAGAGAGATGCCAGGAGCGGCTGAGGCTATATTAAATGCGCTAAAAGCATATCAACTGCATTGGGATGGCGAAGTGGTCTATCAAAGTGACCGTCACGACCTTTATCAGACGCAAATTGATACTTGGTTAGAGAATGGTGACGCTTACTATTGCCAATGCACGCGCAAGCAAATCAAAGAGCATGGTGGTTATTATCCCGGCACTTGTCGCGACAAAGGCTTGAAAGAAGGCGCGATTCGCCTAAAAATGACCAAGCCCATCGCTAATTTTCTCGATCAGAAGCATGGCTTGATGACCATGCCTCCTGCGTTAGTAAATGAAGATTTCATTATTAAACGTCGAGATGGATTATTTGCCTATAATCTTGCGGTAGTATTAGATGACATTGACCAAGGGGTGACTGAAGTCGTCCGTGGAGCCGATTTAATTGAACCTACAGGTCGTCAAATCAGCTTGTACCAAATCCTTGGAAAACCAGAAGTTAGCTACTTACATTTGCCATTAGCGATGGATACTAATGGCAACAAGCTGTCGAAACAAAATCATGCGACAGCGATTGATGTCGATAATCCGAAGCCTGCTCTGCTGCACGCCATGACGTTTTTAGGCTTCCATATTCCAGAAGCCATTCAAGCCGCTAATGTAGATGAAATACTGCGTTGGGGATGTAAAAATTGGTGTTTAGAGCAGCTTCCAGCAGAGATCGAGATCACACCGAGATTCTCAAACGGCACTGCGTAGGCTATTATTAGCCGCAAAATTGGCCCTAGAGGCGTAAAAAACTAACCAAAGCAAGATTGGATTAAACCCAGTTATTGCCAGATGCACATGAATACAAACGACTATACAACAAGCGAATCTGCCATGATCCCAGAACTCGCTCTCAATGTAATTACTCGTGAAGAGCACAACATTTCGCGTAAGCAGATCAGTGACAATGCACTGAAGGTGCTATACCGACTAAACGGTGCCGGTTTCGATGCTTTTCTTGTGGGTGGCGGGGTTCGAGACTTACTGCTTGGACAGAAACCAAAAGACTTTGATATCGCAACCAACGCGACTCCAGAACAAATCAAGCAACTGTTTAGAAACTGCCGTTTGATTGGTCGTCGCTTCCGTCTCGCCCACATTATGTTTGGACGTGACATCATCGAAGTTGCGACTTTCCGCGGTCACCACCAAGAGCAAAAAAACAAGAACGTTTCACAGCAGTCTAAAGAAGGCATGCTGCTTCGTGACAATGTTTACGGCACGATTGATGAAGATGCAGAGCGCCGTGACTTCACGATTAACTCGATGTACTACAACATCGCAGACTACTCAATTCACGACTACGCGCGTGGTATTGAAGACCTAGAAGACCGCCTTGTTCGCCTGATCGGTGATCCAGAAACCCGCTATCGCGAAGACCCTGTACGTATGCTGCGTGCGATTCGCTTTGCCGTGAAACTCGACTTCGACATCGAAGAAGACACCGCCGCACCAATTGAAGAGATGTCAACGCTACTACGCGACATCCCATCTGCGCGCCTGTTCGAAGAATCGTTAAAGCTGCTTCAATCAGGTCATGGTCTAGAGACCTATCACCTCCTGCGTGAGTACAACCTATTCCAACAGTTGTTCCCAGCAATTGCTGAGCACTTCACGGAAGAATACGAATCTCACACCGAGCAAATGCTCGATTTAGTGCTTGATTCAACCGACATGCGTATTGAAGAAGGCAAGCGCATTAACCCAGCATTCATGTTTGCTGCAATGCTGTGGTACCCGCTATGTGCGATGGCAGATAAGTTAATGGAACAGCGTAATCTGTGCCATTACGATGCCATCATGGAAGCGAGCAACATCATTCTTGATGACCAAGTTCGTACGATTGCTATTCCACGCCGTCATACCGCCACTATCCGTGAAATTTGGCAACTGCAATTACGTCTTCCTCGACGTAATGGTAAGCGTGCATTCCGCCTAATGGAGCTCAACAAATTTAGAGCTGGCTTTGATTTTCTTGAAATGCGCGGTGAAATTGAGGGTGGCGAGACTCAGAAGCTTGCCAAGTGGTGGGAAACTTTCCAAAATGCAGGCCGAGAAATGCGCCAAGCAATGGCAGGTGACCTTGATAGCCAAGCACCTAAAACCGGTCAACGCCGCCGCAAAACCTATCGCAAGAAAAAGAGTAAGCCAAAATCATGATCACAGCATACATTGCGGTAGGCAGTAACTTGGCTGATCCCGTCAGCCAAGCGAAACAAGCGATTGAGGCTCTAAAATCAATCCCAAACTCTGAGTTTGTGCAAGCCTCTTCGCTCTACAGCAGTACGCCGATGGGGCCACAAAACCAACCGGATTACATCAATGCGGTTGTGGCGATAAAAACCAATTTGACGCCTCTTGAGCTACTCGATTGCACCCAAGCGATTGAGCAAGAACAAGGGCGTGTCCGTAAAGATGAACGTTGGGGACCAAGAACCTTGGATCTCGATATGATTCTTTACGGCAATGAGGTGATTGATTCCGAAAGACTGACAGTTCCACACTATGGAATGAGAGAGCGCGAGTTCGTACTCTACCCTCTTGCGGAAATTGCACCAAGTTTACAACTCCCAGACGGGACCGAGGTATCGTCACTACTTGAGCAAGTAGATCGTAACGGCCTCAGCATTTGGCAGTCATAGCCAACTCCTAGTGAGGAAAAAACAATGAAAAAAATGACCATTAACGACCTGATTAAGTGGAAGCAAGAAGGTCGTAAATTTGCTACTTCAACTGCATACGATGCGAGCTTTGCCCAACTTTTTGAAAGCCAAGACATGCCTGTTTTATTGGTAGGTGACTCTCTAGGTATGGTTCTGCAAGGTAAATCAGACACGTTACCCGTTACTGTTGAAGATATCGCTTATCACACCCGCTGTGTACGCGCAGGCAGCCCAAACTGTCTATTGATGGCTGATATGCCATTCATGAGCTACGCTACGCCAGAGCAAGCGTGTGAGAACGCAGCAACGCTAATGCGTGCTGGTGCAAATATGGTAAAAATCGAGGGCGGCGACTGGTTAGTTGATACCGTTAAGATGCTAACTGAACGTGCTGTACCAGTATGTGCTCACCTTGGTCTAACCCCTCAATCAGTCAATATCTTTGGTGGTTACAAGGTGCAAGGCCGCGATCAAGAAAAAGCCGATCGTATGGTAAAAGACGCACTGGCACTGCAAGAAGCTGGTGCTCAAATTGTTTTACTAGAGTGTGTTCCTGCTGAATTAGCGGCTCGTATTACGCAAGTTCTTGATGTTCCAGTAATTGGTATTGGTGCAGGCAATGTGACAGATGGTCAAATTCTTGTAATGCACGATATGTTTGGAATTTCGGCGAACTACATGCCAAAATTCTCGAAAAACTTCCTTGCTGAAACAGGCGATATGCGCAAAGCTGTGGCTCAATATATGGCTGATGTTGAAAGCGGTGCATTCCCAGACGAAGCTCATACCATTGCCTAGAGGATAAATGCATGCAAACTTTTGCGGAAATCTCAGCGATTCGTGAACAAGTAAAAACCTTTAAGCGTGAAGGTCGTAAAGTGGCGTTTGTTCCAACTATGGGCAACCTCCATGAAGGTCACTTAACACTTGTTCGTAAAGCTCGCGAATACGCGGATGTCGTTGTTGTAAGCATCTTTGTAAACCCGATGCAGTTTGACCGTGCAGACGATTTAAACAACTACCCTCGAACTCTAGAAGAAGATTTGAGCAAGCTAGGTGGTGAAGGCGTAGAAATCGTGTTCACACCAACACCTGAAATCATCTACCCAGAAGGCTTGGATAAACAAACGTTTGTTGATGTTCCTGGTCTATCTACCATTCTTGAAGGTGCTTCTCGCCCAGGTCATTTCCGTGGCGTTACTACCATCGTAAACAAGCTTTTCAACATCGTTCAACCTGATGTTGCGTGCTTTGGTGAAAAAGACTTCCAACAACTTGCCGTGATTCGCAAGATGGTTGAAGACTTGGCAATGGACATCGAGATTATTGGCGTACCAACAGTACGTGAGATGGACGGCCTTGCAATGAGCTCACGCAATGGTCTTTTGACGATTGATGAGCGTCAACGTGCACCAGTGCTAGCTCGTACAATGCGTTGGATCAGCAGCGCAATACGTGGCGGTCGTGATGATTACGCATCAGTGATTGAAGACGCAAGCGATCAGCTTCGTGCAGCAGGTCTTCAACCAGATGAAATCTTCATCCGTGATGCTCGTACACTTCAAGCAATCACTGCAGAGACAACCCAAGCGGTAATATTGATGTCAGCATTCTTAGGTAAAGCCCGCCTAATCGACAACCAAACGGTTGATATGGCAGTAGAAACCAAAGAAGATGAATCAAGCGAAGAAAGCTCAGCAAGCGCAGAGTAAATCTAAATCTTAAATAAAAAAGGTCGGCACTAAGCCGACCTTTTTTGTATCTAGTAATGAGATTTATGAATAGACGCATTGAAGTCCTTCAGGGCGAGTCTTAAATCGCTTGTGCAACCACATCCACGCGGGAATATCTCGTTTTATCATCCCTTCAATCTCTTGATTCAAAATACTCGCGGCTTTAACTGGATTTCGTCGTTCAAACTGCCCACTCAGATCCTCACCAATGTAAAGCGTATATCGGTTATCGTTCATGACCGTCACTCCGGACATCACCGCACACTTGGTTGCATCAATTAATACACTCGAGCCCACCGTACTTGCCGCCTGTTCAACAGCAAAGAAAGGAGCAAATACCGAATTGTTCACCCCATAATCGTGATCTGGTAGGTACCACAGCCGTTGACCATTTTTCAGAACTTTAAGCATCGACTTTACGTCTTTTCGGTCTATCATTTGATGCCCACAGCGCGTTCGACCACGATGCTGAATAAACTCATAAGCAGGGTTTGAGTTCGGGCGATACACACCGTACCCTTTCGCAAATTGGCTAAAAATACGCGCCGTCATCTCTAAGTTAAGATGGTGGCTGCATATCACCAGCACACCACGTCCATTTCTTTCTTGTTCAAGAATGCGCTCTTTACCAACCACCGTCACCAAACGTTTTACCCGCCAATCGGGCCAAAACCAAGCCATGCCCGTTTCAATCAGTGCCATGCCGGTGTATTTAAAGTTTGCCTTCACCAACTCCTCACACTGTTGTTCATTATATTCAGGGAAGCAGAGCTTGAGATTACGCTTAGCAATTTTCCGGCGGCGCTTCATTGGCAGCATTGCAAGGGAGCCAATACCTCTTCCCAGTGCTCGCAGCAGCGGATACGGTAGCGCATTAACAACAAACGCGAGCAAGCCAAATGCAAACCAGACAGACCAGTATTTAGGGAGAAGCAATTTCAAGGAGAAAGGTGGGGACGGAACGGTATTCATGGCTTGACTCATTTACAACAAATGCATTTACAGAAATGAGTAAAACCTAGCATGTAAAAAGTCGAAAAATTGTATGGGAATGTATAGAAATGCATAAAGAAAGAGCAGCTCTCATCGCTGCTCTTTCAACATCTGTTTATGTTAGCTTCTCAAGCCAATTCCTTTGGTCACGAGGTAATGTGCCACGGCATAAAGCGCAACAACGAATACCGTCAGCACGCTAAATGACGTCACAATGCCAACATCAGAAACCCCGAGGAAACCGTAACGGAATGCGTTCACCATGTAGACGATAGGGTTCAGCTTCGACACACCTTGCCAGAACTCAGGCAACAGGCTGATAGAGTAGAACACGCCACCTAAGTAGGTCAGAGGTGTCAATACAAACGTCGGGATTATAGAGATATCGTCAAACGTTCTTGCATAAACTGCGTTGATTAAGCCACCTAGTGAGAACACAACTGATGTCATAAATACCGTCGCGATAATGATGCCCCAGTGGTCTACTTGCAGATCCACAAAAAACAGAGACACAAACGTCACAATAGTTCCCACCAATAAACCACGCACAACGCCTCCCATGACAAAACCGAGGATGATCACGTAGTTTGGTACCGGTGCAACCAGAAGCTCTTCAATATTGCGCTGAAATTTCGAGCTAAAGAACGATGAGGCCACATTGGAATACGAGTTGGTGATCACCGACATCATGATCAAACCAGGCACAATGTACTCCATGTAACTAAAACCGTTCATGTCGCCAATACGAGAGCCAATCAAACTACCAAAAATGATGAAGTACAGCGTCATTGTAATCGCTGGCGGAACTAGCGTTTGTACCCAAATACGAGTAAAGCGATTGATTTCTTTGGTGAGCAGGCTGCAAAAAGCCGTCCAATATAACTTGTACATTATTGGTTACCTCCGCGAACGATGCTGACAAACAACTCTTCCAAGCGGTTCGCTTTGTTACGCATAGACAGAACTTTTACGCCATGTTCGGAAAGCTGACTGAATACTGAGTTCAACCCCTGGCTCTTATCCAGTTCAATTTCTAGCGAGCCATTTATCATAACCTGACTATTCACCCCTTTAAGCTCTGGCATCTCACCGTCAAACTCAACATCGAGAATGAAGGTTTCAACACGAAGCTTACCAAGCAGCGCTTTCATCGTCGTATTCTCAATAAGCTCACCTTTGTTGATGATGCCGATATTGCGACACAACATTTCTGCTTCTTCAAGATAGTGAGTCGTTAGAATGATAGTAATACCCTGCTCTTGGTTAATCTCTTTTAAGAAATCCCACATCGAGCGACGCAATTCGATATCGACACCAGCGGTTGGTTCATCAAGGATCAACAACTGTGGTTCATGCATTAAAGCGCGAGCAATCATAAGACGACGCTTCATTCCACCAGATAGATTACGCGCGCGCTCTTTGCGTTTTTCCCACAAATCGAGCTTTGTCAGATACTTCTCGGCACGTTCTTTCGCCTGAATCTTTGACACGCCATAATAGCCTGCTTGCTGCATCACAATCTGTTCAACCGTCTCAAATTGGTTGAAGTTGAATTCTTGTGGCACCAAACCTAGGTTTTGCTTTGCTAATTCAAGATGCGTATCAATGTCGTAACCAAAGACCTTGGTCGTACCTGAGGTTTTGTTTACCAAAGAAGAGATAATGCCAATCGTAGTCGATTTACCTGCACCATTTGGTCCTAGAAGCGCGTAGAAGTCACCTTTTTCTACTGTTAGGCTAATACCCTTCAACGCTTCAAATCCGCCCGCATAGGTCTTGCGAAGCTGTTCAATTTCTAATGCGTACATTGCGTAATAATTGCCATCTGTTGATGAATCGTGAATGCCAATACCGATAGAGAGTTGATATGACTCAGCGGTCAAAGCGGTATTGCACTGAAGTTGAATTAGTTTATCGTTGAATAACGATGAATACAAATAAACCTTTCTATAAAATTAGAAATAACTATAAATCCCCGATTCTGTATACTAAAAAGCGCCGCCAAACAACTTTGGCAGCGCTTTTAAAAAACAAAACAAGATTACATTGTTAGCATTTGATGCTCATCTGTTTCTACATGCTTTATCGCAGCATTCAATGCCTCATAACGGAACTTGTAAGTGTTCTGATCAGGGACTAAATCAATCACGTGGAACTTCTCTAATTGCTCACGTGTGCGTTGGTTTGGACACAGCAAGTAAACTTCACACTCCGCATCCAACGCATCTTTGATCGCATTCTCAAGCGCTAAGCCTACCGTAACATCAATCATCGGCACATCAGTCAGATCGAGGATCATCACTTCGTAATCCGAAATACTGGAGTGTTGACGAGAAATGGCTTTCGAAACACTGAAGATCATTGGTCCAGACAAGTAGAAGAACAAGACTTTACCATTGGCTCGATCAAGCAGTCCTCGTTCACTGTCCGTAAGCGGAACATCATCTTCATCGGCATCACTGATAGCCTTAACTTGGCGTGCTTGCTCACGACTCAAACGCTCAATGATGATGATATTAGAAATAAATACCCCTAACCCCACAGCAACAATCAAATCAACAAAGACCGTCAGCAGCATGACGCCATACATAACCGCCATACCTGGGAAGCTCACCTTATGAGCACGTTGGATAAAACTCCAATCAAGAATATTGAAGCCAACATACACTGCAATACCCGCCAGCACAGCCATCGGGATAGGTTCGGTCAAGCCACTTGCAACCAACACCACCAGCGCGAGAATCAGCGCACGAATAACACCAGACAAAGGGGAACGAGCCCCTACTTGGATATTGGTTACTGTACCCATTGTGGCACCAGCACCTGGTAAAGCGCCAAACAAACCAGAAATCATGTTTGCCAAGCCTTGACCACGTAGCTCCTTGTCTGAGTCATGCTCTTTACGTGTTAATGAATCACCGATTACCGCGGTTAATAACGTATCAATACAACCCAACGTACCCAGAACTAATGCATCAATGACCATCTCGGTGAACATCGCAGGATCGATATGTGGCACGACCAAAGAAGGTAAGCCTGCGGGGATTTCACCAATTCGACGAATGTCTTCTGCATCAAACAAAATCACCGATAACAACGTAACCGCTACTAGCGCGACAAGTTGGGCGGGTACGTACTTACGATACTGCTTCGGAAAGAAGAATAAGATGCCTAATGTCAGCAAGCCCAAAAACAACTCGCTAAACTTCAGGTTAGAAATGGTATCAGGCAATGCCGATAATGTGCCTATAACCCCACCAGAAGGTGCAGCATGACCGAGTAAAGGCGACAACTGCAAGATAATCAGAATCACGCCAATCCCTGACATGAATCCCGAGATGACACTATAAGGCATGAGTGTCACGTATTTACCGAGTTTCAATGTACCAAGCACAATTTGAAACGCCCCGGCCATCATCACAACGGTGAATGTCATTGCCATTCCCGTCTCTGGGTACTTCGCCATCATGCTAGTCAACACGGCGGTCATGATCACTGTCATAGGACCGGTAGGCTCAGAAATCAGAGTGTTGGAACCACCAAACAGTGACGCGAAAAGCCCCACCATGATCGCACCCCATAAACCTGCTTCTGCGCCAGCGCCAGATGCGACACCAAAGGCTAACGCAAGAGGAAGTGAAATAATGGCCGTGGTGACGCCACCAAACAGATCCCCTTTCAAGTTGATATCCTTAAAGCGACTACCGAACATTGAATTTGCTCCCTGCATTAAAAAGACAAAATGCCATCAATCTAACAAATATTTCGTCAAAGAAAAAAACACAATAAAACCACGAATTCGCTAGGCTTATTCGCATACTGAATGATGTCTGCATATTTTATGATTTTCACAGCGAGAACTAGTCAGATGAGTCATCTTGAATGAATATTTAACGGGATCGAAATTGTAACATTGTGTATAGTTACAGCGCTGATCGCTTTATAAGCACTGGTGAGTGGTTGGTTTTTTTAATTTTTAGGGAAGTAGATGTCAGATGCCGGAAATTAAACAATTATTCGAAAATAACTCTAAGTGGTCAGAAGAAATTAAATCTGATCGTCCAGAATACTTTGCAAAGCTTGCAGAAGGTCAGAAACCAGACTTTCTTTGGATTGGATGCTCAGACAGTCGCGTTCCTGCAGAGCGATTGACCGGTCTTTTCTCTGGCGAGTTATTTGTTCACCGAAACGTTGCGAACCAGGTCATCCACACTGACCTAAACTGCCTCTCTGTGGTGCAATACGCCGTGGACGTATTGAAAGTAAAACACATCATCGTATGTGGTCACTATGGCTGTGGTGGCGTTAACGCCGCTATTGATAATCCTCAACTAGGTCTTATCAATAACTGGTTACTTCATATCCGTGACCTTTACTTTAAACATCGCCCCTACCTAGACCAGATGCCTCTTGAAGACCGCGCTGACAAACTGGGTGAAATCAACGTAGCTGAGCAAGTCTATAACTTAGGCAACTCCACCATCATGCAAAATGCGTGGGAGCGTGGTCAGGACGTTGAGATTCATGGCGTAGTTTACGGGATTGAAGATGGTCGCCTTGAATACTTGGGAATTCGTTCAAACTCAAAAGAGACCGTGGAAGCCTCTTACCAAAAAGCGCTCTCAACCATTCTTAACTCAGACAACAAATTGCTTTGTCGCTGAGTTAAAAACATAAGCCGAACCAAATAAAAGAAAACGCCCGTTAATTGCTTAACGGGCGTTTTTTGTATTCTTCTATCAAGACTAATGACTACTCTTGAGGCACCACTT
The DNA here is from genome assembly GCF_040104475.1 of Vibrio sp. SSH13-20. Taxonomy (NCBI): domain Bacteria; kingdom Pseudomonadati; phylum Pseudomonadota; class Gammaproteobacteria; order Vibrionales; family Vibrionaceae; genus Vibrio; species Vibrio sp. SSH13-20. The sequence goes on along the minus strand of NZ_JBECOU010000002.1, from coordinate 51,784 downwards.
TACCAATGAACGGTAGATGACGGTATTTTTGAGCGTAGTCGATACCCACACCAACTACGAATTCATCAGGAATAGCAAAACCAACATAATCAACTGGCACTTCAACTTCACGACGTGATGGCTTGTCTAGCAGCGTACAAATCGCAATAGACTTCGGCTCACGTAGAGACAGGATTTCACGGATCTTGTTCAGTGTGTTACCTGTATCAATGATGTCTTCCACGATCAGTACGTCTTTGCCTTTGATGTCGTCATCAAGGTCTTTCAGGATACGTACGTCACGAGAGCTTTCCATCGTGTTACCGTAGCTAGAAGCGGTCATAAAGTCGACTTGGTGAGTCAGTTCGATTGCACGAGCCAAATCGGCCATAAATACAAATGAACCGCGTAGCAAACCAACCAGAACCAGATCTTCGCTACCTTGGTAACGTTCTGTAATTTGCTTGCCTAATTCACGAATACGTTCCTGAACTTCTTGCTCAGAAATCATGACTTCTACTGTATGTTTCATACTGTGCTCAATTTTCTTTGTGGGTTGAGGTAGGTCGTACGCAAACGATCACCTTATCTTGCGGCGTGTAGTGTAACACCCCACTCAATAGGTGGAAAGTCGCATCCCATTTCGTTGAATTCTTGGATGAAAGTCTTAATTTTAGAACTTATATCATTGAATGAAACATCAATAATGACATTACTGTCTATAAATTACGCATCAGATGTTGACCTTGCACATATGCACCATTACACTCATCAATGCTTTAAGCAACTATTAAAATAATCAATTAGGGGACTATCCCCAAAATATCAACTCAAATGGCAAGGAAAATGGATTATGGACTCAATTGCAAAGAGACCTCGTACTAGGCTTTCCCCTCTAAAACGTAAACAGCAACTAATGGAAATCGCTCTTGAAGTGTTTGCTCGTCGCGGCATTGGTCGTGGTGGTCACGCTGATATTGCAGAGATTGCTCAAGTTTCTGTTGCGACAGTATTTAACTACTTCCCAACTCGCGAAGACTTGGTGGATGAAGTTCTGAATCACGTGGTTCGTCAATTCTCGAACTTCTTATCAGATAACATCGACTTAGACATTCATGCACGCGAGAACATCGCTAACATCACTAACGCAATGATTGAACTAGTAAGCCAAGATTGCCATTGGTTGAAAGTTTGGTTCGAGTGGAGTGCATCAACACGTGATGAAGTGTGGCCGCTATTCGTAACGACAAACCGCACCAACCAACTGCTGGTGCAAAACATGTTCATCAAAGCTATCGAACGTGGGGAAGTTTGTGACCAACATGAACCGGAACACTTGGCGAATCTGTTCCATGGTATTTGTTACTCTATCTTCGTACAAGCAAATCGCTCTAAGAACGAAGCCGAGCTATCAACACTCGTTAGTGCTTACCTAGATATGTTGTGCATCTACAACCGCGATCACTAAGCTAAAACGCGAGTTTAACTAAATGAAAGGCTGACACTGGAGTGTTGGCCTTTTTCGTTTTAGACAGCTGCGAAGCTGGATTTTATTTTGCCTTTCTAGGAACAAATTCAGCCCCCCCTTCTTAATCGAAACTCTTTTCATGATTATCCAAATACATACCTCTCGATTCCTTGGTGTTAAACCAAGAGATTTCCAACTATCAAGCACAATCGCCTAAAAGGAGACCTCATTCCCTCTTCAAGTTCCGCGCATAAAAAAACCGCTGACGAATCAGCGGTTTTTATCATTCAAGTTTTAAGACTCTCGGTCTTCAAAAGAAATTATTTTTTCTTTTTAACTGCTTTTTTGTTTGGAAGGTCAGTGATTGAACCTTCAAATACTTCAGCAGCTAGACCCACTGACTCGTGTAGAGTTGGGTGAGCATGGATAGTTAATGCGATATCTTCAGCATCACAACCCATCTCAATAGCTAGACCGATTTCACCAAGCAGTTCGCCACCGTTAGTACCAACGATTGCACCACCAATAACACGGTGAGTCTCTTTATCGAAGATTAGCTTAGTCATACCGTCTGCACAGTCAGATGCGATTGCACGACCTGATGCAGCCCATGGGAATGTTGCCACTTCGTAGTTGATGCCTTCAGCTTTCGCTTCTTTCTCAGTCTTACCAACCCATGCCACTTCTGGCTCAGTGTAAGCAATTGAAGGAATAACTTTAGGGTCGAAGTAGTGCTTCTTGCCAGAGATAACTTCTGCAGCAACGTGACCTTCATGCACACCTTTGTGAGCAAGCATTGGTTGACCAACTACGTCACCGATCGCGTGGATGTGAGGAACGTTAGTGCGCATTTGCTTATCAACGTTGATAAAGCCACGCTCGTCCACTTCAATGCCCGCTTTTTCAGCGTCGATAAGCGCACCGTTTGGAACACGACCGATAGCAACAAGAACCGCATCGTAGCGCTCAGCTTCTGCTGGTGCTTTTTTGCCTTCCATTGAAACGTAGATACCATCTTCTTTCGCTTCAACTGCTGTTACTTTCGTCTCAAGCATTAGCTTGAACTTGTCTTTAATACGCTTAGTGAAGACTTTAACGATGTCTTTGTCCGCAGCAGGGATAACTTGGTCAAACATCTCAACTACGTCTACTTTAGAACCTAGTGAGTGGTAAACCGTACCCATTTCTAGACCGATGATACCACCGCCCATGATAAGCAGCTTTTCAGGTACTTCTTTCAGTTCTAGAGCATCCGTTGAATCCCAAATACGTGGGTCTTCATGCGGGATGAATGGCAGTTTGATTGGGCGAGAACCCGCAGCAATGATAGCGTTGTCGAAGTTAACCGTTGTTGACTCGCCTTCGCCTTCTACAAGGATAGAGTTAGGACTTGTGAACTTACCGTAGCCGTTTACTACAGTAACATTACGCATCTTAGCCATACCGCTAAGACCGCCAGTCAGTTGATTTACAACTTTCTCTTTCCAGATACGGATTTTGCTGATGTCTGTTTGCGGTTCGCCAAACACAACACCGTGCTCAGCCATCGCTTTCGCTTCTTCGATAACTTTTGAAACGTGAAGAAGTGCTTTAGATGGAATACAACCAACGTTTAGACATACACCACCAAGAGTGCTGTAACGTTCAACTAGTACTGTTTCTAGACCTAAGTCCGCACAACGGAATGCAGCTGAGTAACCAGCAGGACCAGAACCAAGTACAACAACTTGGGCTTTAATTTCTTTGCTCATTGTGACCTCTTGTAGTCATTATCCCTAACAGGCTGAGTAGATGTTCTTAAATTATTAGGCTTTCAAACGATCAATATTTTACAGAGATGTTAACAGTGTGAAAGCAGCTTTAAGTTAGCCTGTGAGCTAGACAACAATTCATCTTTCAGATTCTGAACGATGTGAGAAATTGTCGTCTAAAAATAGTCTTTTATATAAAGAAGTAAGGTGACCCGAAAGCCACCTTAACTATTACTTTCTATATTACAGTACTAGGCGACGAATGTCTGATAGTGCACCGTTTAGGAAAGTAATGAAGCGTGCACCTTCTGCACCATCAATCACACGGTGGTCGTATGATAGAGACAGTGGAAGCTGTAGACGTGGTTCGAACTCTTTGCCGTTCCACACTGGCTTCATTTCAGATTTAGATACACCTAGGATACCTACTTCTGGCGCGTTTACGATTGGCGTAAACGCTGTACCGCCGATACCGCCAAGGCTAGAGATTGTGAAACAACCGCCTTGCATGTCAGCTGCCGTTAGCTTACCTGCACGTGCTTTCTTAGAAACTGCCATTAGCTCTTCAGATAGCTCGTAAATGCCTTTCTTGTTCACGTCTTTAAATACCGGAACAACAAGACCGTTTGGCGTATCTACTGCGATACCTACGTTCACGTACTTCTTAAGAATGATGCTTTCGCCATCTTCAGAAAGTGAAGAGTTAAACGCAGGGAACGCTTCTAGTGCTTTCGCTACTGCTTTCATGATGAACACAAGAGGAGTGATCTTCATGCCAGTGTCTTTCTTCGCTTCGATTGCATTCTGCTCTTTACGGAACGCTTCTAGCTCAGTGATGTCAGCGTTGTCCCACTGTGTAACGTGAGGGATCATTACCCAGTTACGGTGTAGGTTTGCACCAGAAATCTTCTTGATCTTAGAAAGCTTCTGAACTTCCGTCTCACCGAACTTGCTGAAGTCAACTTTTGGCCAAGGTAGTAGACCAAGCGCTGCGCCGTCGCCCTTACCAGATGCTGCCGCACCAGCGCCAGACTCAAGACGCTTAAGCGCATCTTTAACGTAAGCTTGAACGTCTTCTTTTAGGATACGGCTCTTACGACCAGTACCTTTAACCTTAGATAGGTTAACGCCAAATTCACGAGCAAGACGACGGACAACTGGAGACGCGTGTGCGTAGTCGTTGTTCTCTTGGAAATCGTTCGCTGCAGGTGCCGCTTCAACTTTTGCTGCTGGAGCAGGAGCCGCTGCAGGTGCTGGAGCTGCTGCTTGTGCAGGTGCGGCAACAGGAGCTGGAGCTGCGCCAGCTACTTCGAATACCATGATTAGAGAGCCAGTCGTTACTTTATCGCCAGCTGCAATCTTGATTTCTTTTACCGTACCAGCGAATGGAGCTGGAACTTCCATTGAAGCTTTGTCACCTTCAACAGTGATTAGAGATTGCTCTTCTTCTACTGTGTCGCCAACTTTAACCATGATCTCAGTAACTTCAACTTCGTCACCGCCGATATCTGGAACATTCACTTCTTTGTCAGCTGCTGCCGCTGGAGCTGCTGGAGCTTCTACTCGGTCCGACGCCTCGGCTGCTGGAGCCGCTGCTGCGCCTGAACCGGCAGTTTCGAATACCATGATTAGAGAACCAGTTGTTACTTTATCACCAGCAGCAACTTTGATCTCTTTTAGAGTACCGGCGAATGGTGCTGGTACTTCCATTGATGCTTTGTCGCCTTCAACCGTTAGAAGAGATTGCTCTTCTTCGATGCTGTCGCCAACTGCAACCATGATTTCAGTAACTTCTACTTCGTCGCCACCGATATCTGGAACGTGAACTTCTTTCAGTTCTGCCGCTGCAGGAGCTGCAACTGGTGCAGCTTCAACTGCAGGAGCTGCCGCAGGAGCCGCTTCTGCAGCGGCACCTTCAGCTTCGAAAATCATGATTAGAGAGCCAGTCGTAACAGAATCACCTTCTGCTACTTTGATTTCTTTAACGATACCTGCTTGAGACGCTGGAACTTCCATAGAAGCTTTGTCGCCTTCAACAGTGATAAGAGACTGCTCTTCTTCAACCTTGTCGCCAACGCTTACAAGAATCTCAGTAACTTCAACCTCATCCGCACCGATGTCAGGTACATTAATTTCGATTGCCATTGCTTATTTACCTTCTAGTTAAGCGCTGTATTAAGCGTAAAGTGGGTTTGTTTTTTCAGTGTCGATGTTGAACTTAGCAATCGCTTCAACGACGACTGACTTCTCAACATCACCACGTTTCGCTAGCTCAGTAAGAGCTGCAACAACTACGTAGCCCGCGTTAACTTCGAAGTGACGACGTAGGTTCTCACGGCTGTCAGAACGACCGTAACCATCAGTACCAAGTACTTTGTAAGACTCAGAAGGCATGAACGCACGAACTTGCTCAGAGTAGTTCTTCATGTAGTCAGTCGCTGCGATTGCTGGCTCAGTACCCATTACTTGTGCAATGTAAGGTACTTTTGCTTCTGCTTCTGGGTGAAGCATGTTGTAACGCTCTGCGTCTTGACCGTCACGAGTTAGCTCGTTGAACGATGTTACAGAGAACACGTCAGATGCGATGCCGTACTCTTCGCTTAGGATAGTCGCTGCTTTACGTACTTCGTTCATGATAGTACCAGAGCCCATTAGCTGAACTTTAGACTTGTCACCTGCGTAAGACTCAAGCTTGTAGATACCCTTACGGATGCCTTCTTCAGCGCCTTCTGGCATTGCTGGCATTGCGTAGTTTTCGTTCATTACCGTTAGGTAGTAGAACACGTTCTCTTGGTTCTCACCGTACATGCGACGGATACCGTCTTGCATGATTACTGCAACTTCGTAAGCGAATGTTGGGTCGTAAGAGATACAGTTAGGAACTGTATTTGCCATGATGTGCGAGTGACCATCTTCGTGCTGTAGACCTTCACCGTTTAGCGTTGTACGACCTGCAGTAGCACCTAGTAGGAAACCACGAGCTTGTTGGTCACCAGCCATCCACGCCATATCACCTACACGTTGGAAACCAAACATTGAGTAGTAGATGTAGAACGGGATCATTGGTAGATCGTTCGTGCTGTATGACGTTGCTGCTGCAACCCATGAAGCCATTGAACCTAGTTCGTTGATACCTTCTTGTAGAACCTGACCTGAAGTTGCTTCTTTGTAGTAAGAAACGATGTCGCGATCTTGAGGTGTGTAGTTCTGACCGTGCGGGTTGTAAATACCGATCTGACGGAATAAACCTTCCATACCGAACGTACGAGCTTCGTCACAGATGATAGGAACGATGTTCTTACCAATGTTCTTGTTCTTAAGCAGGATGTTAAGGGTACGAACGTAAGCCATTGTTGTAGAGATATCACGCTTCTGCTCACTTAGTAGCGGAGCGAACTCTTCTAGCTCAGGTGTTTTGAATTCTTGAGTGAACTTAGGTAGACGCTGTGGCGTGTAACCTTTTAGTTCTTTACGACGAGCGTGTAGGTATTCGTACTCCGCTGTACCTTCTTCAAGTTTCAGGTATGGAAGTTCTTTCACTGCTTCGTCAGTTAGGATGTCTTGAAGACCTAGACGATCACGTAGGTGTAGTACGTGAGTCATATCCATCTTCTTAACTTGGTGCGCGATGTTCTTACCTTCAGCCGCTTCACCCATGCCGTAACCTTTAACAGTCTTCGCTAGGATTACTGTTGGACGACCTTTAGTTTCTGCTGCGTTTTTGTAAGCTGCGTACAGTTTAGAAGACTCGTGACCACCGCGCTTAAGTGCGAAGATTTCGTCATCAGTCATGTCTGCAACTAGTGCTGCAGTCTCTGGGTATTTACCAAAGAAGTGTTCACGTACGTAAGCACCGTCCTTAGATTTAAATGTTTGGTAGTCACCATCTACAGTTTCGTTCATCAACTGTAGAAGCTTGCCTGTTGTATCTTTAGCAAGTAGAGCATCCCAGTTGCTACCCCAGATAACTTTAACAACGTTCCAGCCAGCGCCTTTGAATAGACCTTCTAGCTCTTGGATGATGCTACCGTTACCCATTACAGGACCGTCTAGACGCTGTAGGTTACAGTTGATTAGGAATGTTAGGTTGTCTAGTTTCTCACGCGCAGCGAAAGAAAGTGAACCACGTGATTCTGGCTCATCCATTTCACCGTCACCTAGGAACGCGTATACACGCTGTGCAGACGTGTCTTTCAGACCACGACCGTCTAGGTACTTAAGGAAACGCGCTTGGTAGATCGCAGAAATTGGACCAAGACCCATAGATACTGTTGGGAACTGCCAGAACTCAGGCATCAATTTAGGGTGCGGGTATGATGGGATACCTTTACCGTCTACTTCTTGACGGAAGTTGTCTAGCTGCTCTTCAGTTAGACGACCTTCAACGAATGCACGAGCGTAGATGCCCGGAGAGATGTGACCTTGGTAGTAAACTAGATCGCCACCGTCCGTCTCGTTTGGAGCACGGAAGAAGTGGTTGAAACAAACTTCGTAGAACGCCGCTGCTGACTGGTAAGAAGCCATGTGACCACCTAGGTCTAGGTCTTTCTTAGAAGCACGCAATACGATCATGATTGCGTTCCAGCGAATAATCGAACGAATACGACGCTCAAGAGTTACGTCACCAGGGTAAGCTGGTTCTTGTGCTGCTGGAATAGTGTTGATGTAGTTTGTGTTGATGCCAGTTGGCATATCAACGCCGTCTAGACGTGCTTTTTCTAGAACGGTTTCTAGTAGAAACTGTGCACGTTCTACACCTTCTTCACGAACAACTGATTCAAGGGCTTGTAGCCAATCTTGAGTTTCCAGTGCATCTACGTCATGCTTCATGTCAGACATGGCGATCTATCCTTCTGTTGGTTGGATCTACTTATTTAAGTAAGCGGTTCTTGTATTAAGAATCGTTACCTTGCTGAATTCGACGCAGAGAACGCTCTCGTCGAGACTCTTCTCGAGTCAAATCCAACAATGTTTCTTCAATATAAGCTAAATGTGAGTGAGACATTTCACGTGCCTTTTCAGGCTGACCAGAAACAATCGCATCCACGATATTAGCTCTGTGTTTACTTACTTTATCGACCACTTCATCGCGGCGATGTAAGAGCTTTAGATTCTGTAGAACATTTTGCTCAAGCAAAGGCGCAAGGCTGCGAACAATATGAAGCAGGACGACATTGTGTGCCGCTTCAGTCAAAGCAATCAGAAACTGCATCACTGCAGCGGCTTCTGCCTCAACGTTATCGCCTTTTTGCTCTTCGCTAATTTGATTCAAACAAGCTTGAATGCGTGCAAAATCTTCATCGGTACCACGCAAAGCTGCAAAGTACGCTGAAATCCCCTCCATCGCATGGCGCGATTCAAGTAGGTCTAACTGCGTTTCTGAGTGAGTCGACAACAAGTTCAACAACGGATCTGAAAAGCTTTTCCAGATGTTTTCACTAACGAATGTGCCACCGCCTTGACGACGGGTAAGCAAACGCTTTGCTTCTAAGCGTTGAATGGCTTCACGGACAGATGGACGAGACACATCGAACTGCTTAGCGAGTTCGCGCTCTGGTGGCAACTGCTGCCCCGGAGACAATGTTCCTTCCACAATCAACCTTTCTAGCTCTTGTTCAATAACATCAGAGAGCTTTGGCTGACGAATCCTTTGATAAGCCATAATTTATTGTTCTTCTACTCTTGCAGGTAATTGGTAATACCAATTTTAAGATGGTGCAGAAATTAACATAATTAAAACGCCACTGTCCAGCCAAAAATTGACCTAAATCATAGAATGGACTTACAACCAACACTCTGATAACAATCGACTATTAAAACAGCAATAAAATTGGTCTTACCAATTACATAAACAAAACAGATGGGAGCTCTGCGTGCTAGTAATTTTGATCAACAAAAACAAAAAATGACAAAATTATCCGTACATTTTTTCACCAACTGCTGTTTTGAGCGTTCAAAATGTAGTTAACTTTTAACAAGCATTCATATTTCTCGTATCAAAAAAAGGCATACTTGAGTGTATGCCTTATTTATTTCTGTTTTTTGAATTTACACTTTCGCTACAAGTTAGCGTTGTATTTGTTGCCTGAACTTGACCCAGTCAAAGCTTAGACCAGGATCGGCTTTTCTCAAGGGAGCGATATACTGATGCCCCGTGATTCGGGGTAAGGTGATTTTGGGGTAAGAATGCATGACCGCATGAGCCAAAGCCGTAAGTGATTGATATTGCTCTTCTGTATAAGCCACAAACTCAGTGCCTTCTAACTCAATACCAATCGAATAGTCATTGCAACGTTCACGACCAGCAAAGCTAGATTGCCCTGCATGCCAAGCTCTATCTAAAAACGAAACAAACTGAACAATTTCGCCATTACGCTTTATTAAGCAATGTGCCGAAACACCCATTTTGTGAATTACTTCAAAAAATGGATGTGCTTTAGGATCGAGATTGCCAGTAAAAAAGTCCTCTATATATGAACCACCAAACTGCCCTGGCGGCAAACTGATGTTGTGAACCACCAGCAGAGAGATGTCATCTTTGTCTGAACGAGCATCAAAGAATGGCGATGGAACATGCTTTGCTTGCGTCAACCAACCATTCTCGATTTTTAGGCACATATCAACCTCTCTACTTTGCAAATTAACTGCTGAAATTATTGACACCGGAGAGTATCATTCGTTGCCATCTCCCTTTCAAGACAAGATTTGCGATGAAGAACACACACAACAGCCAAGAACGCCTAGTATACCTTAAGCAACAGCTTCCATTAGAAATCACTCGTGCCGTAGCCGATACCCTAAAAGAAGACCTAGGTGGCACATTGGATGCAGACAAAGACATCACCGCATCGCTTATCCCAGCAGACGCTATTAACGCAGCAACCATCATTACTCGTGAACACGGTGTATTTTGTGGTCAAGCATGGGCAGATGAAGTATTTAAACAACTGGGTGGCAAAGTCGCGATCGAATGGCATGTAAAAGATGGCGACAAGGTTGAACCAAACCAAACACTTTGCACACTGACTGGTCCTGCTCGTGATTTGCTCACTGGCGAGCGCAACGCAATGAACTTTATTCAAACCCTTTCAGGTTGCGCGACTATTACCGCTGAGTACGCAGAGAAAATTGCTCACACTGAGTGCCGTCTATTAGATACTCGTAAAACCATTCCGGGCTTACGTAGTGCGCTAAAATACGCAGTAGCCTGTGGCGGTGGTTTCAACCACCGTATCGGTGTATTCGATGCCTACCTTATTAAAGAAAACCACATCATTGCATGTGGCGGGATCACTCAAGCGATTACCACAGCAAAATCATTGAACCCAGGTAAACCAGTTGAAGTGGAAACGGAAAGCTTGGACGAGCTAAAAGAAGCGATTGAAGCAGGTGCAGATATCATCATGCTCGATAACTTCACCACCGATATGATGCGTGAAGCCGTCACTATCAATGCAGGACGCGCTGCGTTAGAAAACTCTGGCAACGTGACTCTAGAAACCATCGCTGAATACGCAGAAACAGGCGTTGATTACATCTCGGTGGGCGCTTTAACTAAGCACCTAAAAGCGATGGATCTTTCGATGCGCTTCAAGTAATCCAAACTAAATAAGCAAAAGTAATTCTCGTTAACTCATAGAGTTACTGCCATTAAACACCAATAAAGAGCCGCACGGCTCTTTATTTTTATCCGCATAAAAAATAACACCACTCGCAAAACCTTGCATGCAATATGCAACTTGAGTGTAAAGATTTTTATCTCAGTCGAGAGCTTCTCCCTTCCCAGTTTTCTCTTTTCCCTACTCTTTTTACTCTTCTGCCCCATGCATAAGCATTAACTAAATTTATCTTAAGGAAACAAGATGAAAACGAATAAACAGAAGAAGCAGCAGGGTTTTACTCTAATTGAATTGATGATTGTGGTTGCAATTATTGGTATTTTGGCTGCATTTGCAGTACCTGCATATCAAAACTACACCAAAAGCACACACGCTAGTGAAATGGCTAGTGCAACGGCTGCTTTCAAAACCGCCGTTGGTATTTGTCTATTGGACGGTCAAGCTGACTGTAAAAATGGAGTAGGCGGTGTTCCTGCACAGCAAGCATTCTCCAAAAATGCAACTGACAGCTTTACTGTTTCTTCAACCGTTGAGCAAGCAACAATTGGTACTGCGACAGGTGCAATCTTAGCTTCAGTTAGCGGTGCAAAAGGGGCACTGCCTTCCGATGCTCAAGTGGTGCTGACACCAACGATCTCTACGTCAGGGGTTACTTGGGCAATTACATGTTTAGGGACTGGCACAACTGGTGATTGGTGTCCTGAACGATAATGTTAACCAACCTCTCAACGGTTCTTCGTCAAGCGGGAATACTGACCTTTTCCCAAGAAGAATCGTTACTTGAGCAAGCAAAAGCTTCTGGCATTTCGATGCCGGAGGCTTTACTCAGTTCTGGCTTTTTCCAATCACATGAATTGACTGAGCACCTTAGCTCCATCTTTGGGCTTTCCTGCACATCACTCAGTCAGTATGAGTACTCGTCGCTGTGCCAAAAGCTTGGCTTACGCGATCTGATCACTCGACATAATGCCTTGCCACTCAATCGCACATCTTCGACATTAATACTCGCAGTTGCAGACCCAACTAACTTGCAAGCGGAAGATGACTTTCGTTTTGCTACCGGTTTACAAGTCGAGCTTGTTCTGGCGGACTTTAAAGAACTCACCGCAGCCATTCGTCGTTTATATGGTCGTGCACTCGGTCAAGAAAAGTCCGGTCTTAAAGAAATCAACCAAGATGAACTGGCAGGTCTCGTTGATATTGGTGAGGACGAAATTGAGAACATTGAAGATCTCAGCCAAGATGAATCGCCTGTTAGTCGTTATATTAACCAAATTCTGCTCGATGCCGTTCGTAAAGGGGCTTCTGATATTCACTTCGAGCCCTATGAAAACATGTATCGAGTGCGTTTGCGTTGCGATGGCATCTTGATCGAAATTCAACAGCCTCCGAGCCATTTAAGCCGTCGCCTCTCAGCCCGAATAAAGATCCTATCTAAGCTTGATATCGCTGAGCGCCGTTTACCACAGGATGGTCGCATCAAGCTCAAATTAAACCAAGACACCGCGATTGACATGCGAGTCTCCACGCTGCCAACTCTGTTTGGGGAGAAAATCGTACTGCGTTTGCTCGACAGCAGTTCTGCAGCATTAGATATCAATAAACTCGGATACAGCGATCATCAAAAGCAATTGTATTTAGAAGCACTGCGCCGCCCACAAGGCATGATCCTAATGACAGGACCAACGGGCAGCGGCAAAACGGTTTCTCTTTACACTGGCTTGAGCATTCTCAATAAAACCGAGATCAACATTTCCACCGCTGAAGACCCCGTTGAGATCAACTTACCCGGCATTAACCAAGTTCAAGTTCAACCTAAGATCGGCTTTGGCTTTGCAGAAGCGCTTCGCTCTTTCTTACGTCAAGATCCCGATGTGGTCATGGTGGGTGAGATCCGAGATCTCGACACGGCAGAAATCGCGATCAAAGCGTCACAAACCGGGCACTTAGTCCTTTCTACCCTGCATACCAACTCCGCCGCCGAGACGGTCATTCGCTTATCAAATATGGGGGTAGAAAGCTTTAACCTCGCATCCTCTCTTAGTTTGATCATTGCTCAGCGTTTAGCTCGAAAACTTTGTCCACATTGCAGACTACCTCAAGAACCAAACAGCCAACTTCAACATATTGGAATTACCAGCACTGAAGATATCTTCCAAGCGAACCCTGATGGTTGTAACGAATGCACCCAAGGATACTCTGGCCGCACTGGCATTTACGAAGTGATGAAGTTTGATGAATCCCTATCAAATGCGCTCATCAAAGGCGCTTCAGTGCATGAATTAGAAAAGCTAGCGATTGCCAATGGTATGCAGACTCTACAAATGTCCGGCATTGAAAAGCTCAAACAAGGCGTCACCAGCTTTAGTGAGCTGCAACGCGTTCTCTATTTTTAACTTCTCAGATTTTATTAGGCAGTTACTTACACTATGAAAACCATCGCTCCACAACTTAAGAACTACCGTTGGAAAGGCATTAATAGCTCGGGAAAAAAAACCTCTGGTAACGTGCTCGCAATGACAGAAGTCGAGGTAAGAGAGCGCCTTGATGCTCAGCACATCAAGATAAAAAAACTCAAAAAAGGCAGTATTTCTTTTATCACCAAGATAAGTCATCGAGTAAAAGGCAAAGACATTACGGTGTTTACTCGTCAAATCGCCACCATGTTGATGACTGGCGTCCCTATTGTTCAAGCACTCAAGTTAGTTTCAGAGAACCATAAAAAAGCTGAAATGAAGTCGATTCTAATGAGTGTGACGCGAGCGGTAGAAGCAGGGACACCGATGTCGAAAGCCATGCGTACCGCTAGCACGCACTTTGATCCACTTTACACCGACTTAATAGCAACAGGTGAGCAGTCCGGTAACTTATCCCAAGTCTTTGAGCGTCTGGCAACCTACCGAGAAAAAAGCGAGCAGTTGCGTGCAAAGGTTATTAAAGCGCTCATTTACCCGGCGATGGTGGTATTAGTAGCACTTGGGGTTTCTTATTTAATGCTGACAAAGGTTATTCCTGAGTTTGAAAAAATGTTTACAGGTTTTGGTGCCGAATTACCCGCCTTCACCCAGATGGTACTCAACCTTTCTGCTTGGACCCAAAATTGGGGTCCCTTCATTGGGCTGAGCTTTGTGAGCTTACTCATTTCTGGCAAAATCATGTCACAACGCTCCGACTCATTTCGTCTTTTGACTGCACGGTCGAGTATAAGAGTACCTATTTTAGGACCAGTTTTATCCAAAGCTGCCATTGCGAAGTTTAGCCGTACTTTGGCGACCAGTTTTAGCGCAGGTATTCCTATCCTAACCGCCTTGAAAACTACCTCAAAAACCTCTGGTAACATGCACTATCAATTGGCAATCGAAGAGGTATATCGAGATACTGCCGCTGGTATGCCAATGTACATTGCCATGCGTAACTGTAATGTCTTCCCAGAATTGGTATTGCAAATGGTCATGATTGGTGAAGAGTCAGGTCGCTTAGATGACATGCTCAACAAGATAGCCGCTATTTATGAGTTCGAAGTCGATAACACCGTCGACAACCTAAGTAAGATTTTGGAACCGTTGATCATTGTTTTTCTGGGTGTCGTTGTCGGTGGTTTGGTGACAGCAATGTACTTACCAATCTTTAACTTGATGAGCGTATTGGGATAGAATGATCCTTTAGCAAATTAATTCTATCAAAACAGCACCTTGCTCGTTTGATTTATCGCTCAAGAGACTGATATGGAAGTATTCCAGTACTACCCATGGCTATTCGTTGTATTTACCGCTATTTTTGGTTTGATCGTGGGTAGTTTCCTCAACGTAGTTATTTACCGTTTACCTAAGATCATGGAACTAGAATGGCGACGCGAGTGTGCTGAATCATTCCCTGAATACAAGATCGAGCCACCAAAAGAGACATTAACCTTAAGCGTGCCACGCTCATCTTGTCAGCAATGCGGTACACATATCCGCATTAGAGACAATATCCCTGTGATTAGTTGGCTATTACTAAAAGGTAAATGCCACAACTGCCAATCACCTATCAGTGCCCGTTACCCTCTTATCGAACTGCTTACCGCTTTTTGTTCGGGTTTTATCGCTTTTCATTTCGGTTTTAGCTACTTCACTGTGGCGCTGGTTTTCTTTACCTTTGTATTGATTGCTGCCACATTTATCGACCTTGATACCATGTTGCTGCCAGACCAACTCACACTGCCATTGATGTGGGCGGGTATTGCTCTTGCTCTTGCCGGTATCAGCCCTGTGAGTCTTCAAGATTCTATTATTGGAGCAATGGCAGGCTACTTATGTCTTTGGAGTGTTTATTGGTTATTCAAACTCCTCACAGGCAAAGAGGGAATGGGCTATGGTGACTTTAAACTCCTTGCTGCATTAGGAGCTTGGCTGGGCTGGCAATCTCTGCCAATGATCATTTTACTTTCTTCGGTAGTAGGCGTCATTTTTGGTCTTATCCAGCTGCGCTTGCAAAAGCAAGGTATCGAAAAAGCCTTTCCTTTTGGTCCTTACCTTGCAATTGCAGGATGGGTGAGCCTAATTTGGGGCAATCAAATCCTCAACTGGTACTTTACGTCGATTCTAGGAGTGTAAATGGCTTTTGTTATTGGCCTAACCGGCGGTATTGCGAGCGGCAAAACCACCGTGGCAAACCTATTCAAACAACAGTTCAAAATAGACATCGTTGACGCTGATATTGTGGCTCGTGAAGTCGTAGAGCCAGGCACACCTGGACTTAATGCCATCATTGAGCACTTTGGCACTGATATTGTCCGAGATGATCAAACACTTGATAGAGCCAAATTGAGAGAAAAAATCTTCTCTAACCCAGAGGAGAAAGCATGGGTGAATGGGTTATTGCACCCAATGATTCGCGAAAAGATGATCGAAGACTTGGAGCAAGTCACATCAGACTACGCTCTTTTAGTTGTACCTTTATTGGTAGAAAACAAGCTCGATAGTTTGTGCGATCGTGTACTTGTTGTTGATGTCGAGCCACAAACCCAGATCTCAAGAACGGTGAAACGCGATAACGTGAGCGAAGAGCAAGCAAAAGCTATCTTGGCATCTCAAGCATCTCGTGAACAACGACTTGCTCTGGCTGATGATGTGGTTAAGAATAATCCAGATGACCCAGATCTTTTGCTTCAAATCACAGATTTACACGAAAAGTACCTAGCCATGTGTAAGAAAAATCTGCGAAAATAGGAATGAAACTCACCAAGGCTACTGTCGATGACCACGCACAAATTTGAACATCCGCTAAATGAAAAAACTCGCATTTATTTAAGAGTTGAGTCTTTGTTGCGTCAGGCTCACCTAGCCTCTGGTTTTGCTGACAATCATCAGTATCAACTGTTCTTCCGTGCACTCTTTGATATGATCGAGATCTTTGAGCAAATTCAATTAAAAAGCGAACTGGCAAAAGATCTTGAAAAGCAACGTTTAGCTTATCGCAATTGGCTTAATGTCGATGGTGTCGATCAGCAAGCCCTTAGCGAACTCTTAAAAGAGATCGACGTGGTCCATAGCCAACTGATGACTGCTGAGCGTTTTGGTCAGGCACTTAAAGAAGATCGCTTCTTAAGTTCAATTCGCCAACGCTTTAACTTACCTGGAGGGTCATGTTGTTTTGATCTTCCTGCGTTGCACTACTGGCTTCATTTACCTATTGAGCGTAAAAAACACGATGCAGAACAGTGGCAAGCGAGTTTAAAACCTTTGTCTGATGCCTTAGCACTCTGGCTCAAGCTGACTCGCGAAACAGGACATTTCAAAGCACAAATCGCTCGCACTGGATTCTTCCAAAGCGACGCGGACGAAGCCAACATCCTGCGTTTACACATTCCAATGGAATACGGTGTCTACCCGATGATCTCGGGTCATAAAAACCGTTTTGCCATCAAATTCATGGCTTTTGAAAGCGGTCAAGCTTGTACTCAAGACGTTGAGTTTGAACTCGCTGTTTGTAGCTAAGCGCAACTCGCACTACTATTGCCATAACACCTTTGAACACCGAATAAATAGGACGAATGACGATGTCTAAAATTACAGTCGTTCCATGCCCACAATGTGGTGCCGACGTAGAGTGGGGAGAGCAAAGTCCTCACCGCCCTTTCTGTAGCAAACAGTGCCAAATGATTGATTTTGGCGAATGGGCTGACGAAGAAAATACCATTCCTGGCGCACCAGATATGTCGGACAGTGATGGTTGGTCTGAAGACCAATACTAAGAAGCTAGAACTCAGAAACGAGAGCACCACGCTTCGAGAATAAAAAGAAGGGTTGATGTGAGAACATCGGCCCTTTTTGTTTTTTATTCGTCATCCTCAAGAGCGAGGGACGAGCGAGTTGGGGATCCCTTTTTTACTCTCTCGCAGGACAAATGCCGCTCACTAACCGAAGCGCTCCACTATATCAGAGCAAGTATTCCTGATTCTCGAAGCATAACGTCCTTTTTCGCGCATAAAAAAACGGAGCCCAAATGGGCTCCGTTTACTATGAGAACGCTAGTTATAGCATTACTTCTTAGCAAGTTTCTCTTTGATACGAGCAGACTTACCAGAACGCTCACGTAGGTAGTACAACTTGGCACGACGTACTGCACCACGGCGTTTAACTTCGATGCTATCAACGATTGGAGAGTGTGTTTGGAACGTACGCTCAACACCTTCACCGTTAGAGATCTTACGTACAGTGAAAGCAGAGTGAAGACCACGGTTACGGATTGCGATTACAACGCCTTCGAAAGCCTGTAGACGCTCACGGTCACCTTCTTTAACTTTAACCTGAACTACAACAGTGTCACCTGGTGCAAATTTAGGTAGGTCTGATTTCATTTGCTCTTCTTCAAGAGCCTTGATGATGTTACTCATTTTTTAAATTCCTAGAATAAACTGATACTAAATAAATTAGGTTACTTTGCACTATGTTCACTAATGAACTCAGCAAGTAATTGTTCCTGTTCGTCAGTCAGAGCTAGGTTTTCCAGGAGCTCTGGTCTTCTAAGCCAAGTTCGGCCCAGCGACTGTTTTAGTCGCCATTGACGAATGTCCTTGTGATTGCCTGACATCAGTACCGCTGGTACTTCTTTGTCATCCAATACTTCTGGACGCGTATAGTGAGGGCAATCTAACAAACCATTTGCAAAAGAATCTTCTTCTGCTGACGCGAAATCCCCTAGTACACCCGGAACAAACCGAGCGACAGAATCGATTAACGTCATGGCAGGTATCTCACCACCCGTCATCACAAAATCTCCAATCGACCATTCTTCGTCGACTTCAGATTGAATGATGCGCTCATCTACCCCTTCGTAACGACCACAAATCAGAAGTAAATTCTCATTCGTTGCCAGTTCTTCAACGCCTTTCTGGTCGAGCTTACGACCTTGAGGAGAAAGGTAAATGACTTTCGTCTTACCCGGTGAGGCTGCTTTCGCGGTATGAATGGCATCGCGCAAAGGCTGAACCATCATTAACATACCAGGACCACCACCGTAAGGTCGGTCATCGACAGTGCGATGTTTGTCATGAGTGAAATCACGAGGATTCCAAGTCTCAATCGACAAAAGACCTTTTTTAACCGCTTGACCTGTTACCCCAAAATCAGTAACAGAACGGAACATTTCAGGAAAAAGGCTAATAACGCCAACCCACATGTTTATCTCGCTCTGTAATTTTGGAGATTAGAATCCAGGATCCCAGTCAACTTCGATCCGTTGAGCTTCGCGATCAACTTTGATGATCACTTGCTCTTCAAGGAACGGGATTAATCGTTCCTTTTGCCCGAAAGCATCTTTTAGATTTGCTTTAACAACCAGAACATCGTTTGAGCCAGTTTCTAGAATGTCAGATACGACACCGAGATCGTAACCTTTAGTAGTTACTACTTGCATCCCAAACAATTCACGCCAGTAGAACTCATCTTCTGACAATTCAGGTAGTACCGCAGGGTCAATAGCAATCTCAAAGTTCGTCAGTAAGTGTGCGTCTTCACGAACTTCCAGACCTTCAAGCTTAGCCACCATACCTTTGTTATGGCGCTTCCAGCTTTCTACTTTGAACTCAACCCACGTACCCTTTTGGTTAATAAACCAAGGGCTGTAATCGAAAATGCTTTCAGCATTGTCTGTGTAGGAAAAAACTTTAAGCCAACCACGAATGCCGTAAGTAGCACCAAACTTGCCTACAACAATCTTTTCGTTGCTCATTGTTTCTTTACCTTTCATCGACATAAACTAGTTTCTACTTCTAAAGTAAAAATTAAGCCGCTTTTTGAGCGTCTTTAACTAGCTTAGCAACGCGGTCAGATAGAGACGCGCCTTGACCAACCCAGTGGTTAACGCGGTCTAGGTCTAGACGTAGACCTTCTTCTTGACCTTGTGCAGTTGGGTTAAAGAAACCAACTTTCTCGATGAAACGGCCAGTTGCAGCGTTGCGGCTGTCCGCTACTACGATTTGATAAAATGGACGCTTCTTAGCGCCGTGACGTGCCAAACGAATGGTTACCATGTCGTCCTCTTTGCTTTCTCAAAAATAAAATTAACCCCAACAATCATCCAAAAAACTGAATAATCTGGGGTCTCGTGCCAAAATAAAGCTCCGGAATTTTACTCTTATCCCGGAGCAATGCAAGGGGTTTAGTTACTTTTTCACCAACATAAATTGAAATCCAAGTTTGTGACGTAGCTAACACCCTGAAACTAAAGTCTAGGCAATCGTTTAACGACCAAATGGGTTGAAGCCACCGCCTCCGCCCATGCCACCCATCATGCCTTGCATGTTACGCATCATGCCTTTCATGCCGCCCTTCTGCATTTTCTTCATCATCTTCTGCATTTGGGTGAACTGTTTCAGCAGACGGTTAACGTCTTGAACCTGAACACCAGAACCCGCAGCGATACGTTTCTTGCGCGACCCTTTGATGATTTCTGGGCGTTGACGTTCTTTCATTGTCATTGAGCTGATGATCGCTTCCATTTGCTTGAACATCTTGTCATCAACTTTGTCTTTCACGTCTGATGGTAACTGAGACATGCCTGGAAGCTTGTCTAGCATGCCCATCATGCCACCCATGTTTTGCATTTGACCCAGCTGTTCACGGAAGTCTTCAAGGTCGAAGCCTTTCTTCTCCTTGAACTTCTTCGCTAGCTTCTCTGCTTTGTCTTGGTCAACATTGCGTTGTAGGTCTTCAATCAGTGACAGTACATCACCCATGCCTAGAATACGCGATGCAACACGATCAGGGTGGAATGGTTCTAGTGCGTCGGTTTTCTCACCCACACCGAGGAATTTGATTGGCTTACCCGTAATGTGACGAACTGATAGCGCCGCACCACCACGTGCATCACCATCCACTTTAGTCAGAATCACACCAGTTAGTGGTAGTGCATCACCGAATGCTTTTGCTGTGTTCGCCGCATCTTGACCTGTCATTGCATCAACAACGAACAGTGTTTCAACCGGGTTAATCGCTGAGTGAAGATCTTTAATCTCACCCATCATTTCTTCATCGATAGCCAAACGACCAGCGGTATCGACAATTAATACGTCGTAGAATTTCTTCTTTGCGTGGTCAATTGCTGCATTAGCAATATCAAGTGGCTTTTGATCTGGTGAAGATGGGAAGAAATCGACACCGATGTCTGATGCTAGGGTTTCTAGCTGCTTGATCGCTGCAGGACGGTAAACGTCGGCAGACACAACCAAAACTTTCTTCTTATCACGCTCTTTTAGAAGCTTAGATAGCTTACCTACCGATGTAGTTTTACCCGCACCTTGTAGACCCGCCATCAAAAGCACTGCTGGCGGCTGCGCTGCTAGGTTCAGTGCTTCATTAGATTCACCCATTACCGCTTCAAGCTCAGCTTGAACGATCTTGATGAACTCTTGACCCGGCGTTAGGGATTTAGAAACTTCTACACCTACCGCTTTTTCTTTAACGCGGTTTACAAATTCACGTACAACAGGAAGCGCAACGTCCGCTTCCAATAGTGCCATGCGTACTTCACGTAGGGTTTCTTTAATGTTGTCTTCGGTCAGACGACCTTTACCACTGATATTCTTCAGCGTTTTGGATAATCGATCCGTTAAATTCTCAAACATCTTTGTCTCTTCGCTAAAATGGCGATTAATTAGTGTGAGTATACCTTAGCCAAGGTCACAGTCATACCCGAACACGGCTCTTATCCTTAACTTGAGGGCTAACTCGTTAATTTCAATATCTCATCTCTCGTGATTGATGAGGCATAGCCCATAGCCCCAAAGAGTAATGCAAGGTATAATTTTCACCATTGTGCACAATAACTCTTAAGATTCATGGATAGCTTAATTGCCATCGCAGCCGCCATTCTTTACGTTCTGGCAATTGCGACCATCATTCCCGGACTCTCTCAACAGTCAGGAATTAAAGCGAAAACCGTATTTGCCAGCGCGGCATGTGCGTTGGTTTTTCACGCTTGGATTCTGAGTGATCTGATTTTCGACGGTTCAGGGCAAAATCTCAGCATTCTTAATGTCGCCTCTCTTATCAGCTTTATTATCTCACTGGTGATGAGCGTTGCGATGTTGAAGAACCGCTTGTGGTTCCTTCTTCCTGTGGTTTATAGCTTTGCTGCCATCAATTTAACTGCTGCTACTTTCTTACCAAGCACTTTTATTAAGCATTTAGAGAACGACCCTAAGCTACTTATACACATTTCATTTGCGCTCTTTTCCTACGCAACTTTAACTATCGGTGCCCTATACGCACTGCAACTTGCGTGGCTCGACCACAAACTAAAAACCAAGAAGTCGTTAGCAATTAATCCGAATTTGCCACCTTTGATGATGGTAGAGCGTCAACTGTTCAAGATTATTTTGATTGGTAACTTGCTCCTAACGGGAACCTTGATTACTGGTTTTGTTTTTGTACAAGACATGTTTGCTCAAGGAAAAGCTCATAAAGGTATCCTTTCTTTCATCGCTTGGGTTGTGTACTCAATTCTACTTTGGGGGCATTACCAGAAAGGCTGGCGAGGCAAGAAAGTGACATGGTTCGCGGTAGCAGGGGCGACCTTGTTAACCTTAGCGTACTTCGGTAGTCGCTTTGTGAAAGAAATCATCTTAAGTTGATGTTCTCCATCTATAAAATGCAATTAATAAGGAGCCTAGGGCTCCTTATCCTTTATATTAAAGGGCAAATAAAATAGAGTAACCCTTATTGCATTGACTTAATGGCCAAGCTCGGTCATAAATTAACCAAACACATACAAGGAACAGCAGCGTTTTGGACGACATATCTACGGGTATCTTATTTGCGCTACTCGCGTGTCTTATCGTCATATCAGGTTACTTCTCCGGTTCAGAAACAGGGATGATGTCTTTGAACCGATACCGCTTAAAGCACTTAGCCAATAATGGGCATAAAGGGGCGAAGCGAGTCGAAAAACTACTAGACCGCCCAGATCGACTGATTGGTCTTATTCTTATCGGTAACAACCTCGTCAATATTCTCGCGTCTGCCATCGCAACCATTTTAGGTATGCGGTTATACGGAGACTTAGGGGTTGCGATTGCCACTGGCGCACTCACCATGGTTGTCCTTGTGTTTGCAGAAGTCACACCGAAGACCATCGCCTCGCTTTACCCTGAGCGCGTCTCTTACGCGAGCAGCATTCTCCTCACCATTCTAATGAAAATTCTGTCACCTCTGGTGAGGTTAGTGAACTTCATTACTAACGGTTTTATCCGTTTGATTGGTGTGAAAGCCGACCACACCACAGAAGATCATCTAAGCTCAGAAGAACTGCGCACCGTCGTTAACGAAGCAGGCGGTCTTATCCCTCGTCGTCACCAAGACATGCTGGTATCGATTCTGGATCTAGAACACGTCACCGTTAACGACATCATGGTGCCACGCAATGAGATCACAGGGATCGACATCAATGATGATTGGAAATCTATCGTCCGTCAGCTGACTCACTCTCCTCATGGTCGCATTGTGTTGTACCGTGATCAGATTGATGAAGTCGTTGGTATGCTGCGCCTACGTGAAGCATACCGATTAATGCTAGAGAAGAATGAATTCAACAAAGAAACACTACTGCGCGCTGCTGATGAGGTGTACTACATCCCAGAAGGTACGCCACTGAATGTGCAGATGTTGAAATTCCAGCGTAACAAGCAGCGTATCGGTTTGATTGTCGATGAGTATGGTGACATTAATGGTCTCGTCACTTTGGAAGATATCTTAGAAGAGATTGTTGGTGAATTTACGACTTCCATTGCACCAAGCTTGTCAGAAGAGATTACTCCTCAAGGTGACGGCAGCTTCCTGATTGAAGGTAGCGCCAACATTCGTGACATCAACAAAGGCTTGAAATGGAAACTACCAACCGATGGTCCACGCACTTTGAATGGTCTGATTCTAGAGCATTTAGAAGACATTCCTGAAAGCCACTTGAGTGTGCAAGTTGCCGGACATCCAATGGAAATTGTCGATATTGAAGAGAACCGCATCAAGCTGGTGAAGGTGTACCCAAAGCTCAAGAAGAGCAGTTAACTTCACCACTTTGAATATTCTAATCAACAAAAAAATAGCCTGACAGTGTCAGGCTATTTTTTTGTTTTCAGAGATCTAAACTCAACGCTAAGTTAGTCGATACGTAACTCTTTCAGCATAGATTCTGGCAGTGCCAAATCATCATTCTTATTGACTGCAACGCCCGCTTCTAGAATGTTTTTCGCGATTTGCTTTGCCTCATCTAAAGAGTGCATTGCAGCTGTACCACATTGGTATTCATTCAGCTCAGGGATCTTGTTTTGACTTTCTACTTTCAATACGTCTTCCATTGCTGCAACCCAAGCATCCGCCACTTGCTGCTCTGAAGGCGTACCAATCAAGCTCATGTAAAAACCGGTACGGCAACCCATTGGTGAGATATCGATGATCTCAACGCTATCACCGTTTAAGTGGTTGCGCATAAAGCCAGCGTACAAATGCTCTAAAGTGTGAATTCCCTTCTCAGAAAGGATGTCTTTGTTCGGTGCAGTAAAACGTAAGTCAAATACTGTGATGGTGTCTCCCTTTGGAGTTTGCATCGTTTTAGCCACACGAACTGCTGGCGCATGCATACGTGTGTGGTCTACGGTAAAACTGTCTAATAAAGGCATTACATCTCTCCTGATTGTAACCTCCAATACTTACACGTATTGGTCATTATTTCTGTTCATTTCCCCTCTGACTATTAGGGGGGAGACTAAAAGAACCAGCTGCTGTTGTCTTCTAATTCCTGACGACATTGCTTCAGCTGCCAGCCATAAGTCTTGGCGGTTTGCTCCACGCGTCTTGCAACTTTAACTAAGCTAGGTTTGCTTTTATAGGTCCCACGCTTATAGCCACCACGTCCTTCATGGTACGCAAGATACTGGTTGTAAGGGTCCCATAACGAAATGCCTAATTGACGACGAGTCTCATGGGTATACCAACCGACAAACATCATTGAATCGTCAAAATTGGTGCGTGAACCACCTTGTCCTGTCGCTTTTTGAAAATCTTCCCAAGCAGGGTCTTGAGCTTGAGCATAACCGTAAGCACTGCTGACACGTCCCCATGGAATAAAACCGAGAATGTAATCTTTTGGCGGTCGAGCATCATGACGAAAGCTACTTTCTTGCTTAATGATCGCCATGGCAACATTTATCGGTGTGCCCCACTCTTCTTCCATGTCTTTGGCATCTTCGTACCAACCGGATTTTTCTCGGAATATTTCACATAGGTTATCTTGTTGCTTTGGGGGCGCAGTTGCACAACCGGCTAACATCACGCTCCCAAGCACAGACACCACTAACGGCTTAATGTCCAATCCCTGCCCTTACTGCTGGTTATTGTTTTAAGTAAGCAAAGTAATCTTCTAGGAAATCATCGAACGATAGAGTATCGCTTTGCTCTGCTTGTTTTTGTTTCTCTACCGATGTTGCAACTTCCGTTTCCATTGCATCGGCTGAATATTGTTCATAGTTGTGTGCTAGGTTTTCTTCGCGGAATTTCATGCCAAGCGCACAACCCACTTTACCTAAACCACCATGCTCTTTTGTCAGCTCAAGCAACTGACCAGAAATGGTTAGCTCTGGCTCATCAATCCAAGACTCAAGTTTGTCACAAACTGCTTGGTACGCATTTCCACCAGCAACCGAGTCCATTTCAACCGCAATCTGACGAAGGTCAGCAAACACACGATGTGCCCAGTCTTGTAGAGACAGGCGCTCACCTTGGCAACCGATTTGTAGCATCAAACCTTTCTCACGACCAGACACAATGACCTTGTTCCAGTTGTCACGCCAGCATTCAAGCTCACAGTTGTCCATTGGGTCAGAATCTGAAAGTGCCGCCCAAGTAAGGAATAGATCAAGGAAGCGAACCTGCTCTTCACTCACACCAACGGCGCTGAACGGGTTCACGTCTAGCGAACGAACTTCAATGTACTCTACACCGCCACGTTTAAGCGCTTCAGAAGGTTTTTCACCACTCTTAGTTACACGTTTAGGACGAATTGGCGCGTACAGTTCGTTTTCAATTTGCAGAATGTTCGAGTTAAGTTGACGGTATTGACCATCCACTTTTACCCCAATCTGAGCAAACTCTTCCGATGGGTGACGAATTGCATCGTCTAGACCATCAAGATACTGCTCGATAGAGTTAAAGCCAATCTTAAGTACGCTTTGTGCGCTGTTGGTGTAACCGAGATCACTTAGGCGCAGCGACGTCGCTTTAGGCAAGTATAGAGTGCCGCCAACTTTCTCAAATGGTAGGTCAGTTTCACGACCTTGAATGAATGAACCACAAAGTGCTGGTGACGCCCCAAAGAAGTACGGAATCATCCAGCCAAAACGGTAGTAGTTACGAATCAGCGCAAAGTACGCAGCAGATTTCGTTTCTTGGCGTGCTTCTTCATCTTGTTCACCATGCAAAGCGTCCCAGAATGATTCAGGAAAAGAGAAGTTAAAATGCACGCCCGAGATAATTTGCATCAGGCTACCGTAGCGGCGTTTTAGACCTTCACGGTAAAGCGTTTTCATTTTAGCTGAGTTCGATGAGCCATATTGTGCCAGCTGAATATCATCCTCCGAGCCCACGTAACATGGCATTGAAAGTGGCCACATTTTCTCTTCACCCATTTTGGTTTGAGTGAAGTGATGGATATCTTTCAACTGCCCCATTAATTCAGGGATCTCGTGCGATACAGGAGTAATGAACTCCAGCAGAGATTCTGAAAAGTCGGTCGTAATCCATTTGTTTGTGAACGCTGAGCCCAAACCCTCGGGATGAGGTGTTGTTGCTAGGTGTCCATCCTGACGATAGCGCAAAGTTTCTCGCTCAACACCGCGTCCAAACTGCTTAAATACTTCTGGGTTTGATGCAACTTGTTTTAGTCGCGCAGCAAAATCAGTCAAAATGAGGTTCGCTTATATTGGGAGCAGGACACTCGCCAAGCGTGGCAAGTGAAAGCTAAGTTGTTGATATATAATCCATCTAGATAAATAACCCATCAAAAAGTCATTTATCTAGTTAGAAACGAATAGCGGAGAGTCTCCTCTCCGCTATTAAATGTGTACTCTATCGAATGATTTCAAGCTCTTCCACGTCTTTCCCTAACTTTTCTAGTTGAGGGCGAAGGGATTTCGCGTCCCCGACAACAACTATCTGGTAGTCATTCGGGTCGAACCATTTCTGTGCTAGAGCGTTGAGAGTCTGTTTTTCGACAGTCTCAACAATAGCGTTTCGTTGCTGTAAGTAGTCTTTGTCTAAGTTGTATTTCAAAATATCACTGATGAGTTTGCTTTTCTGTGTAGGCGTCTCATATTTCAGTGCATCTTTTTGACCGACTGCTTGGCGCATAAATTTCAATTCATCTTCAGTCATGCCCGATTGTGAGAACTCATTCAACTCATTCTCCATTTCTACAATAGAGGCAATGGTCGAGTCCGCACGCACTTGCGCTGTAAATACAACAGAACCCGTTTCTACATTTCCAGAGAAATAGCCATAGGCACCATAAGTGTAGCCTTTGTCTTCACGAAGGTTTTGGTTGATACGACTGTTAAAGTTACCGGCTAAGTTGAAGTTTGCTAACTGACCCAGATAGAAATCTCCCGTCGCATCATAAGGCATGCCTTGACGGACCATCATGACCACACTTTGCGGAGCTCCTGGCTTATCAACCAAATGAACTTTTTGTGGACCTAGCGGAGCAATGGCTTGAGGGGCATACAAAGGTGCCGCTTCATCTTCCCAATTTGCCCAAAACGACAATTGTTTCTCAACGTCAGCTTTGCTGATATCACCAACCGCAATAATTTGCGCACTTTGAGGTGTGTAGTGCTTCGCATAGAAATCACGCACGTCATCGAGAGTCAGAGCTTGGAGCCCCGCTTTGGTGCCATCTTTTGGACGAGCAAAAATAGAATCTCCGTACAATACTTGACGGCTAGCTTGCGACGCCATCCAACTAGGTTTTTGATGCTCATACACCAAGCCTTCTAACGCTTGCGTCTTAACTCGGTCAAAGTCTTCTTGCTTAAATGCCGGAGACAACAACATCTCTTCGACAATCTTAAGTGTTGGCGCTAGGTTTTTCTTCAGGGCGGAAACACTAATGTCTGTTGTGTAACCTGTCGCATCGACAGAAATAACACTACCCAACTTATCAAGTTCAGCTTGAATCTCTTCTACTGAACGTTTGGTTGTTCCTTCTTGCAGCATAGCGGCAGTCAGTTGAGCCAAACCTTCCTTACCAGCTTCAACGAAACGTGTTCCCGCAGGTAAACTAAACTGCATGGTGACGGTTGGTGTTTCACTGCTTACTGTACCCAGCAACTCAGAACCATTGTTGAAGTGGATGTCATACAACTTCGGCATGGTTGCCTCAACAGGCGCCCCCACAGGTGGTTGAATAGAACGGTCAAAGTTGTCAGTTGCTCGGCGGTAAGCCAATTGATCGTCTGAGATTTTTTCATACTTAGGAAGAGTGCGTTTTGGTGTCACGAATGTCGCTGGTTTCACAGCAAGCTCTGTTTTACCTTTTGGCACAACACTCAAGGTAACCTTGTTCTTACCTTGAATAAAATCACTGTATGCTTTTTCTACCGACTCAGGCGTTACAGCACGAAGTTGCTCAAGCTGTTCCTCAATCAAATCTGGCTTGCCGAAGAAAGTTTGATTCGACGCTAGCTGTGTCACTTTACCTTTCACACTTTCTAAAGCGAAAATCGCATCGGCTTCAGATTGACCTTTAAGTTGCTCCAAACGATCTTTCGTCACCCCGTCCTTCGCAAACTTACCCAACGATGTCATCAGCTCATCATATAGCTTGGTGAGGTCGCCTTTATCACCAGAATCACCCATCGCGTAGACGTAAAAATTACAAGAAAGCTCAGCACAGTCATGGAAAGAACCTGCATCTACTGCTTTTTGTGTTTTTACTAGGTCTTGGTAAAGCACGCTGTTAGTACCACTACCTAACACGCTTGATAGAGTATCAAGTGACGCTTGAGTGGCTTCGCCATTGTAGGTTGTCGGCCATGCCACCATAACCATTGGTTGCTGGATACGATCTTCTAAGGTGATGAATTTGCTTTCTGCTAGCTTTGCAGGCTGCTTAGGTGCATTTTCCACTTCAGGTCCGCGAGGGATTGAACCAAAGTACTTATTCACCCACGCTAATGTTTGCTCAACATCGATATCACCACCAATGGTTAGTACTGCGTTGTTTGGACCATACCAACGCAGGAAGAAGGCTTTCAGATCGTTCACATCAACGCGGTCAAGATCTTCAACGTAACCGATCGTTTGCCACGAGTATGGATGACCTTCTGGGTACAGCGCTTCTGCCATGCGTTCCCAAATCAAACCATAAGGACGGTTGTCATAACGCTGCGCGCGTTCGTTTTTAACTGTTGAGCGTTGAATTTCAAACTTATGCTGTGAGACGGCATCGAGCAAAAAGCCCATGCGGTCTGACTCAAGCCACAACATTTTTTCTAACTGATTAGCAGGAACAGTTTCAAAGTAGTTCGTGCGGTCACGGTTAGTCGTGCCGTTTAGTGTACCGCCAGCTTCTGTAATGATCTTAAAGTGCTCTTGGTCACCAACGTTCTCAGAACCTTGGAACATCATATGCTCGAAGAAGTGAGCAAAACCAGATTTGCCAATTTCTTCACGTGCCGAACCAACGTGATATGTGACATCAACGTGTACAAGTGGATCCGACGCTTCAGGTGCCAGAATGACCGTCAAACCATTGTCCAACTGATACTTCTGGTATGGAATTTTCACTTTGCCTTCTTCCGCTTTTGATGACTCTACGAAAGTAACTCCATCAGGCAATGATGATACAGGGGAGTTTGATGCACAGCCCGTGACCACTAATAGTGAACACGCGCTAACCCAAAACATTCTCATGCGCTTTCCTTAAAATAAACCGAGATAGATGGCGACCAACAAGCTATACCTTGCGGCTTTGCCTAAAAATATAAGAACCAAACACGGCAGAAATTTCATCCTTAACCATCCTGCCGCTAAACATAGCGGGTCGCCAATCACTGGCAACCAACTAAAAAACAATCCCCAATACCCGTATTTGGACAGCCACTTCAATGCGGTATGCCCATGCTTCTCATCCTGAGTTCTATTTGGAATCCACAAACCCAACCAATAGTTGGTGAGACCGCCCAAGGTATTACCAATGGTGGCAACAATAATGATGGAAGAAACCGAGTATTGGTTTAACGATAAGGTGGCAATCAATCCAGCTTCAGAGCCACCTGGCAATAGAGTGGCACTAATAAAACCAGTAATGAATAGCACCCACAATGCGGAGTCAGAAAACCATAAAGCTAAGTTTTCAAAGGCAGCATTAAATGCCTCTAACATGTCATATCAAGCAAGATCTTGCCTCGCGTCCGCCCCGATTCGACTTGTTTGTGAGCTTCAATAACATCGGTCATCGGATAGACGTGTTGTACTTCAGTTTTTAACAGCCCAACGCCAACCATGTACAACAAAGTGTCAAGTTGTTCACGGTCAGGTTCGACTAACATACCGCTGGCTTCAAAACCAAGTAGCTTGGCTTTTTCACAAATCAGTTCTGCAGTAATCGTTGGAACAGTAATGACTCGAGCGTTATCTGTCAGGCATTTGAGTGCGTCTAAAGCGGCATCGCCACCAACAAGATCAATCAAAACATCCACATCTTCAACACGTTCTGACACTGGTGCAAATTGATAGTTCACTGCGTGTGCACCTAAAGTAGCGAGGTAGTCCAAATTTCGTTCACTACAGGTGGTAAACACTTCTGCTTTGGTCGCAACTGCAATTTGCACGGCTAAGTGACCAACACCACCAGCTCCGGCAAGTATCAATACACGGTCACCTTCGGTCACATTAGCTTTACTCAGCGCTTGAGCCGCAGTTTGACCTGCAAGTGGTAATACTGCCGCTGCCTCTAAGGCGACCGAATTGGGAACGTGACTTAATTCAGATTCAGGAACACAAACGTATTGGCTGTAACCGCCTCCTCGAATAGGGAAACCGATAAAGCCAGCTACCTCATCACCCTCTTGAAAACGAGAGGTATCTTCGCCACATGAAACGACTTTCCCCGAAATATCATAACCGGGTACCCAAGGTAAGTTGTCTTTGTTTTGTGCCGCAGCCCAACCAAGCCCCGCTCGCGTTTTGACATCAATAGGGTTAACGCCAGAGTATGCCACTTTAACTAAGACTTCCCCTGTTTGTGGGGTTGGTGTTGAGGTGGTTTGAATTGCAAGAACTTCTGCGTTGCCGAATTCGGTAATAGCGATCTGTTTGTGTTCCATAACCCATTCCCTGAGAGAAAACAAAAAGGGATGCAAGAGCATCCCTTTGACTATAAACCATTTTGTTTACCGAAGTTAATCGTCAATTTGTAAATTGGTAGATAATTCTATTTCACCAATTTTCCAACAAACAACTCAAGATGGTGTACTACCCCACCAGTGCCAGTAAGATACCAGCGGCAACCGCCGATCCAAGAACACCGGCTACGTTTGGTCCCATTGCGTGCATCAACAAGAAATTTTGTGGGTTTGCTTCCAAACCGACCTTGTTCACAACACGCGCTGCCATTGGTACTGCAGAAACGCCTGCAGCACCGATAAGTGGGTTGATGTCTTCTTTCGAGAACTTATTGAGAAGCTTCGCCATCAAAACACCTGCCCCAGTACCGATACTGAATGCGACTGCACCGAGTCCCAAGATACCTAGCGTTTCTAGATTCAAGAACTGCTCAGCTTGCAGCTTAGAGCCCACACCAAGACCTAAGAAGATCGTTACGATATTGATCAGCTCGTTCTGAGCGGTTTTCGATAAACGATCCACCACGCCAGCTTCACGCATCAAGTTACCCAGACAGAACATACCAACCAACGGTGTCGCGGAAGGTAAGAACAAAATCGTCATCAGTAACACAGCAAGCGGGAAGATCACTTTCTCCCACTTACCAACGTGACGCAGCTGGGCCATCTTGATCTGGCGTTCTTCCTTCGTGGTTAGGGCTTTCATGATCGGCGGCTGAATGATCGGCACCAGTGCCATGTAGCTGTATGCCGCCACGGCAATCGCACCTAACAGGTCTGGAGAGAGCTTACTCGCTAAGAAGATCGCCGTTGGGCCATCCGCACCACCGATAATCGCGATAGACGACGCATCCGCCATGGAGAACTCCATACCCGGAACATAGTTAAGCAGAATCGCCCCAAACAGCGTCGCGAAAATACCAAACTGCGCCGCAGCACCTAGCCACAAGGTTTTTGGGTTTGCAATCAAAGCACCAAAATCAGTCATCGCCCCCACGCCCATGAAGATCAGCAGCGGGAACACGCCCGATTCGATACCAATGTAATAAACGTAGTAGAGCAAACCACCTGGTTCGGTAAAGCCAGCATTGGGAATGTTCGCTAAAATGGCACCAAAACCAATAGGTAATAACAGTAAGGGTTCAAAGCCTTTTTTGATCGCCAAAAACAGCAAGGTGCAACCAACCAGCATCATACAGATTTGGCCGAACTCAAAGTTAGCGATCCCTGTTTCTGACCATAAGGTCATCAATCCGTCCATGATACTCCCTTACGCCAGACTCAGCAGCGGTGAACCAACAGTAACGGCATCACCTTCTTTCACGTTCAGTTCTTGAACCACCCCACCGCGCGCAGCACGAACTTCAGTTTCCATCTTCATAGCTTCTAGGATGAGTAGAACGTCACCTTCCGCTACTTCAGCACCGGGCTGAACATTCACTTTAAAGATGTTACCAGCAAGAGGTGCAGGAACCGCTTCAGCAGCACTATTAACAGGAGCATTTGGCGCTGCAGGTTGAACCGGTGCGGTTGCCCCACTTGGCGTTACCGATGTTAATTGCCCCTGCGGACCTACTTCAACTTCATAAACTTGCCCATCAACTCGCACGCTGTATGTTTCAACACCACCAGCAGCAGCCTGTGTTACTTGTGCAGCGGCAGGTTTCGCAGCTTCTAACGTTGGTGCTGGCTCAAACGCATCTGGGTTGCCACGGTTTTTCAGGAATTTCAGACCAACTTGAGGGAATAACGCGTAAGTTAATACATCATCGACACGTTCGCTCGCAAGCTTAATGCCTTCAGATTGCGCTTTCTCCATCAAATCAACAGTTAGGGTTTCCATTTCCGCTTCAAGCAAGTCCGCTGGACGACAGGTAATTGCCTCTTTACCATCAAGTACTTTCGCTTGTAACTCAGCATTAACTGGCGCAGGAGCGGCACCGTATTCACCTTTTAAAACACCTGCCGTTTCTTTGGTGATGCTCTTGTAGCGCTCACCTGTCAGAACGTTGATTACCGCTTGAGTACCAACAATCTGAGATGTCGGCGTGACCAGTGGAATAAAGCCAAGATCTTCACGTACACGTGGGATCTCTTCCAATACTTCATCAATTCGGTCCGCAGCGCCTTGCTCTTTTAACTGACCTTCCATGTTGGTCAGCATGCCCCCTGGAACTTGGGCGATTAGAATGCGTGAATCTACACCTTTTAGCTGACCTTCCCACTTCGCGTATTTTTTACGTACTTCACGGAAGTAAGCCGCGATAGGCTCGATTTGGTCTAGTTTCAGATTGGTATCGCGCTCAGTGCCTTGCAGCATCGCAACCACGGTCTCAGTAGGCGTATGACCGTATGTACAACTCATCGAAGAAATCGCAGTATCAAGAATATCGATACCTGCTTCTACAGCTTTCACGGCAGTAGCAGTAGATAGACCGGTCGTTGCATGACAGTGAAGCGCTAGTGGCACATCACAAGATGCTTTGATGCGTGTGATCAGCTCTTCCGCTTCATAAGGTTTAAGCAGACCAGACATATCTTTAATACAAAGAGAGTGACAACCTAAGTCTTCAAGACGTTTAGCAAGGTCAACCCATGTGTCTGCGTTATGCACTGGGCTCGTGGTATAAGACAATGTTCCTTGCGCATGTGCACCAACATCAACAGTGGCTTTCACCGCTTTTTGGAAGTTACGTACGTCATTCATTGCATCAAAGATACGGAATACATCCATACCATTCACGTGCGCACGCTCAACAAACTTCTCTACTACGTCATCGGCATAATGGCGGTATCCTAAAAGGTTTTGACCACGCAGTAGCATTTGCATTGGTGTATTTGGCATTGCTTTTTTCAATTCGCGTAGGCGCTCCCATGGGTCTTCACCCAAGAAACGGATACACGCATCAAATGTTGCGCCACCCCAGGTCTCTAACGACCAGTAACCAACCTTATCTAACTCAGCTGCGATAGGCAGCATATCTTCGATACGCATACGCGTAGCAAACAGGGATTGATGGGCGTCACGAAGGACCACATCAGTGATAGCTAGTGGTTTAGACATGCTCTTAAACTCCTTTTTAATCCTATCTTTCGGCTACTTCGCGACTGAGGCGCGATGTTTATGAATCGCAGCCGAGATCGCCGCCACTACTTGTGGACTAACAGCTGAAGAGGTTGATTGAACGTTGGTATTTGTTTTCGGTGCTGCGATCGGCGCTGGTACTTCTTCTGGCACCAATTTAGACATTAGCCGAACGAGATAAACTAGAATGGTGAGGAAAATAAATACGACCGCCATCCCTGTTAGCATCAGGGTGGCCGCATCTACTAGCAGGCTTCCTATATTCGTCATGTTGCTTCCTTTCTTTGTCATCCTGACAATGCGCAGGACTTTAATAGCGTCAAATCCCGACCAATGGATTATCTCGATTGGTTAAATTTTGTCAATTTTGTTTAAGGAAGCTTTTAAATAATCTCTAACATTGATTATTTATTCACTACTCAGATCACAAATTGCACTAAAATTCACTTCCCTAGTGGGATCGCTCAACATATAACCACACTAAATTAAAGTACTTGCAAAAACTGCGATTGGGATTTCAAAATGAAAAGAGGCTTTAAGAATAAAGTGAAATAAAAACAAAAGGATAGAATAAATTAACACACCAAAAACACGATATTAACAATAATAAAACATTAGTTTTATTATCGATGTTTGGATGGGGTTCTCTACCATCGTAAATCAATCAGGCTCGAGAAAGCGCAAGGTGGAGCTTTAAGATGACTATTTAAGCGAAACAAGCGTATTAGCGAAAATAGCTCAGGATCAGGCGCTTGAAGCAGAATCTAGCGCGAAGAAGCGGTGATAAATACGCAAGAGAGACACAATATCTTAGCCAAGCAGCAGATACAAAAAAGCCTCGCATAAGCGAGGCTTTTTTAAAGAGTGGCGCGTCCTGGAGGATTCGAACCTCCGACCGCCTGGTTCGTAGCCAGGTACTCTATCCAGCTGAGCTAAGGACGCACGGTTTTCGATATCAGTATTCCCAATATCAGGAGTTCACAAGGAAACCCTAAAGAGTGGCGCGTCCTGGAGGATTCGAACCTCCGACCGCCTGGTTCGTAGCCAGGTACTCTATCCAGCTGAGCTAAGGACGCGCAGTAATCTTTATTTTACTTTGTATAACCCGTTTATCAAACGAATTATTAAATAGTGGCGCGTCCTGGAGGATTCGAACCTCCGACCGCCTGGTTCGTAGCCAGGTACTCTATCCAGCTGAGCTAAGGACGCGCAGATCTTCTTGCTAAGAAGTTGTGAAGTAAATCACATTCATTTCTTACGAAACAAAAAAAAGGCCGTCGGGCCAGTCAATGAATGGCGGTGAAGGAGGGATTCGAACCCTCGATACGGGATAAACCGTATACTCCCTTAGCAGGGGAGCGCCTTCAGCCTCTCGGCCACCTCACCGTTTTCATTGTTATATCTCAAAAGAGATATGGCGCGTCCTGGAGGATTCGAACCTCCGACCGCCTGGTTCGTAGCCAGGTACTCTATCCAGCTGAGCTAAGGACGCACTTTTTGTTGATTTCTCAACGTTGCAAGAATGGCGGTGAAGGAGGGATTCGAACCCTCGATACGGGATAAACCGTATACTCCCTTAGCAGGGGAGCGCCTTCAGCCTCTCGGCCACCTCACCGTCTTGCGGAGGCACATATTACGTTTTACCGAAAATATGTCAAACACTTTCTTTGAAAAAAAACGCAAAAATCGCTTAACCGATGCGGATTTAATCAAAGTGACTATTAAACAAACTTTACCACCCTATTATGATGAAAAAAAGAGAGTCTTCTCTTAAAAAATGACATTAATCAGAAACTAAAAAGGCTAGCCCTTCGGCTAGCCTTTTTCATTCAAACTAAGCTCTGTAAACAGGAGCAGCTTAGTAGTTACCAGAAGCAACGTTACCATTGCCTTTTTCAGCTTGAATGCGCATGTAGATTTCTTCACGGTGAACAGAAACCTCTTTCGGAGCGTTAACGCCGATACGTACTTGGTTACCTTTAACACCTAGTACAGTTACAGTCACTTCATCACCAATCATAAGTGTTTCGCCTACGCGGCGAGTCAAAATTAGCATTCTTTGCTCCTTGAGTAATCTCTAAATTTTCTTGCTACAAAGCTATTATCCAACAAAAGTTATATTTTCGTAAACTACCTTGTCACTGAAAATTAGCCCAAAAAGGCATGTTTTTGCTGAATGTTCAATGCTTCACTAGATGTAACGTAAGCATCATGAAGAATGTTTGCTGCTGCATCCACACACATAGGTGGTAAGACTAGCATCATAGTGAGTGCATTCGTTGAACAGAAATTGATTGCAATATCTTGCTGTGCCAACAATTCACAGGCATGGTCAACCATTCCATTGGCTTCTAGCCCCACAGCGGTCAACAGGCTTACAGCTTCACTATTACGGATTTTATCGCTGAACACCAGATCCAACTTGGCACATGCATCTTGTTTTATCATGATACCTGTTCGTTCTGTTTCCTCGATCACATTCCAAATGTCGATACCCAACATCTGACATTGCTTTGTAATGCTAGACAAATGTTCGTTGTCGACTTCAATAATGGCAAGGTCACGTTGAATGGCTATACCAGAGACGGCTTTTGAGCCTGCTTCCCCTTTTACCAAACTGCCTTCGTTCAAATCAAATGTCGAAAGCACGCGTAGCGGTACATTGTTCTTCCACGCATACTGCACAGAAGGAAGATGTAAGACCTTTGCTCCGCGGCTAGCCATCGCTTCCATCGAAGGAAAATCAATAACTGCCATCTTTTGAGCGTTTTTTACTACACGTGGGTCACAAGTATAAATACCATCAACGTCGGTAAAGATTTGACACTCATCAGCGCTTAACGCACCAGCCAGTGTCACTGCGCTCGTATCTGAGCCACCTCGACCTAATGTGGTGATATCCCCATTTTCATTCACACCTTGGAATCCTGCCACGATCACGATTTGGTCTTGTTCAAGTAAATCCAGAATCGTAGAAGTATCAATGTGTTTAATCGTCGCGTCATTGTGTTGATTGTCCGTCACAATGTTCGCTTGTGCTCCGGTAAGTGAGCGTGCAGCGTAACCCAATTTATTCAGAGTCATTGCTAGCAGTGCCATCGACACTTGCTCACCAGCAGAGAGCAAAACATCAAGTTCTCGAGCAGTTGGAACGCTATCTACTTGCTTAGCCAGTTCCATTAGTCGGTTTGTTTCGCCTGACATTGCAGACACAACAACGACAACTTGATTACCATCATTCTTCGCCTTAATGATGTGTTCAGCTACCTGGTGGATTCTTTCAATTGAACCCACAGAGGTTCCACCAAACTTTTGCACGATAAGGGGCTTTTTCACCAGTCTTCACCTTCCCAAGACCAAAGTCTCATTAGGACCACTCATACTCCATTGAGATAAATTATATAAGCGGTAGTTACAACAAAAACCAAGCAGCGTAAATGACCTGGTTAAAATACGGTCAATTAAACCACTTGGTTACCATAAAAAAATTACGCCC
The DNA here is from genome assembly GCF_040104475.1 of Vibrio sp. SSH13-20. Taxonomy (NCBI): domain Bacteria; kingdom Pseudomonadati; phylum Pseudomonadota; class Gammaproteobacteria; order Vibrionales; family Vibrionaceae; genus Vibrio; species Vibrio sp. SSH13-20. Next base: position 14,510 of record NZ_JBECOU010000002.1, on the reverse strand, counting down.
AATCAAAGAAGCTTGATTGAGCGTAAATCATTTTTTAAAAGCTTATAGGCGTTCTTCTAGCCAAGGCTGTACAGACTGAATCGCCGCAGGTAGCGCTGCAACATCAGTACCACCTGCTTGCGCCATATCTGGGCGACCACCGCCTTTACCGCCAACTTGCTCAGCAACCATCTTAACTAGCTCACCCGCTTTCACTTTGCCGATAAGGTCTTTGGTTACACCTGCAATCAGACCGATCTTGTCATCGTTCACGTTTGCAAGAAGGATAACGCCGCTACCGACTTGGTTTTTGATGTCATCAACCATAGTACGTAGGTTCTTGTTATCTGCGCCTTCTAGAGCAGCAATCAGTACTTTAGTACCGTTGATATCCTGAACTTTACCCATGATGTTTGCGCTTTCTGCCGCAGCCATCTTGTCTTTCAGTTTCTGGATTTCTTTCTCTAGAGATTTTGCTTTCTGCGCTGATTCAGCCAGTTTCTCTTCGTACTTAGCCGCTTGAGCTTCGATTGCGTCTAGCGCACCTTCACCCGTTACCGCTTCGATACGACGGATACCTGCTGCGATACCACCTTCAGATGTGATCTTGAATAGACCGATATCACCTGTGTTTGAAGCGTGGATACCACCACAAAGTTCAGTAGAGAAGTCCCCCATAGACAGTACGCGTACTTCGTCGTCGTACTTCTCGCCGAATAGTGCCATTGCGCCTTTCTTCTTCGCAGACTCAATGTCCATCACGTTAGTTTCAATCGTGTGGTTGCGACGAATTTGCGCGTTGACTAGACGCTCTACTTCTTTCAGCTCTGCTGCCGTTACGGCTTCTAGGTGTGAGAAGTCGAAACGTAGGCTGTCAGCTTTCACTAGAGAGCCTTTCTGCGTTACGTGCTCACCAAGAACTTGGCGAAGTGCTGCGTGTAGCAAGTGCGTTGCTGAGTGGTTTAGAGAAATAGCTGCGCGACGCTCTGCGTCAACGATAGTTGCTACTTCGTCACCTTTCGCTAGAACGCCTTCTGCCATTACACCGTGGTGTGCGATTGCGTTACCTAGTTTTTGAGTGTCTTCAACACGGAATACACCAGACTCAGTGCGGATTTCACCAGCGTCACCACACTGACCGCCTGACTCTGCGTAGAATGGTGTTTCACCAAGCACGATGATTGCTTTGTCGCCTGCAGATAGAGATTCTACTTCGTTGCCTTCAACGAACATCGCCGCTACAGAGCTAGAGCCTTTAGTGCCTGCGTAACCACAGAATTCTGTTTGCGTATCAACTTTGATTGCTGCGTTGTAGTCAGTACCAAAGTTACCAGCTTCACGCGCACGTTGACGCTGCTCTTCCATCGCTTTCTCGAAACCTTCTTCGTCGATTGCAAACTCACGTTCACGTGCAACGTCGTTAGTTAAGTCAGCTGGGAAGCCGTAAGTATCGTAAAGTTTAAATACGGTTTCGCCGTCTAGAACTTTACCGTCTAGGTTATCTAGCGCTTCGTTTAGAATCGCCATACCGCGCTCAAGTGTACGACCGAAGTTTTCTTCTTCGATACGCAGTACTTTTTCAACCACAGCTTGTTGACGCTTCAGCTCTTCACCAGCCGTACCCATGATTTCCGCTAGTACACCAACCAGTTTGTGGAAGAATGCACCTTGTGCGCCTAGCTTGTTACCGTGACGAACTGCACGACGGATGATACGACGTAGAACGTAACCACGACCTTCGTTTGAAGGCATAACGCCATCAACGATCAGGAATGAACATGAACGGATGTGGTCAGCGATAACGCGTAGCGATTGGTTTGATAGATCTTCGTAACCAATCACTTCAGCAGCAGCTTTGATAAGAGCTTGGAATACATCGATTTCGTAGTTTGAGTGAACGCCTTGCATGATTGCAGAGATACGCTCGATACCCATACCAGTATCTACCGATGGTTTTGGTAGCGGTTCCATAGTGCCGTCTGCGTGACGGTTGAACTGCATGAATACGTTGTTCCAGATCTCGATGAAACGGTCACCATCTTCTTCAGGTGTGCCAGGACGGCCACCCCAGATGTGCTCACCGTGATCGTAGAAGATTTCAGTACATGGACCACAAGGACCTGTGTCACCCATTTGCCAGAAGTTATCTGACTCGTATGGTTTACCACCTTTCTTGTCGCCGATGCGAATAATGCGGTCTGCTGGAACGCCTACTTTTTTGTTCCAGATATCGAATGCTTCGTCGTCTGTCTCGTAAACTGTTACAAGTAGACGGTCTGCTGGCAGCTTAAGGGTTTCTGTTAGGAATTCCCATGCGAAAGAAATTGCGTCTTCCTTGAAGTAGTCACCAAAGCTGAAGTTACCTAGCATTTCAAAGAAAGTGTGGTGACGAGCTGTAAAGCCAACGTTTTCCAGGTCGTTGTGTTTACCACCAGCACGTACACAACGTTGAGCCGTAGTCGCTCGAGTGTAGGCTCGTTTTTCTAAGCCTAAGAAACAATCTTTAAATTGGTTCATACCCGCGTTTGTGAACAGCAGGGTTGGGTCGTTATGTGGAACTAACGATGAACTTTCTACGATTTGGTGTCCTTTGCTCTCAAAGAACTTGAGGAACGCGTTACGAACCTCATCAGTGCTCATGTACATGCAGCTCTTCCTGAAAATAGTCGAGTTAGAATTTTGCCGTATTGTAGATCATGCAATCAGCTACGACTAGTTTTCTTGCGGAAAAGAGGCATTAGAAGAAAAAATTTGAAGCAAAACAAAAAACAGTGCGAACGACTGACCGTTAATCTTCGTCCTCAAAGCTCAGCGCGTAGCTAATTTGGTCAAAACTGTAGCCACGATATTGCAGAAATCGCACTTGTTTAGCGTACTCTTTCTGGTCTTTGGCTTTTATTCCTTTGAATTTCTTCTCAGCAGCCATTCTTGCCAGTTCAAACCAGTCTTGTGGCTCTTCTGCCATTGCCATATCGATGATGGATTCTGCTACACGTTTTTGGTTCAATTCTTGACGAATTCGGCGCTCGCCATGCCCTTTGTAAACATGTTGACGCACTTGGCTTTTGGCATAACGCAGGTCATCCAAATAGTTGTGGTCGAGACAAAAATTGATTGCCGATTCTATGTCTGCCTCTTCATAACCTTTTAGAGCCAGCTTTTGGTATAACTCGTATTGCCCATGGTCTCGACGGCTCAATAATTGAATAGCCGCTTCTTTGCTAGATAGAGCCGGCGCTTGACGCTTTTGGTACATGGTGATCCTAAAACTGTTTTTGCTGTACAGGATTTATCTCAATCGTAGTAAATAACCGCTCACTCTAACCTACTAACACGCTAGTTCTGATCGCTTGCCTACCCTAATTGATATAAGCCCAGCCTTTGTTTTTTCGATTTTTATTTCAGCAGATACAACAAAGCCCCGCATAGCAGGGCCTTGTTCAATATGACTCAGTAAGAAGATTAAAACTCTTCTTCTTGCTCTGATTTTTCACCTGATTCTGGTGTTTCAGGTAGTGCTGGTGAAAGTAGCATTTCACGCAGTTTAGTATCGATAGTCTTACCGATTTCTGGGTTTTCGCGTAGGTAGTTACAAGCGTTTGCTTTACCTTGACCAATCTTGTCGCCTTGGTAGCTGTACCATGCACCTGCTTTTTCAACTAGCTTGTGCTTCACGCCTAGGTCAATCAGTTCGCCTTCGCGGTTGAAACCTTGGCCGTACATGATTTGCGTGTTTGCTTCTTTAAACGGTGCAGCAATCTTGTTCTTAACAACTTTGATGCGCGTTTCGTTACCTACTACTTCGTCACCTTCTTTGATTGCGCCAGTACGACGGATATCTAGACGAACAGAAGCGTAGAACTTAAGTGCGTTACCACCAGTCGTTGTTTCTGGGTTACCGAACATCACACCAATCTTCATACGGATTTGGTTGATGAAGATACACATACAGTTAGATTGCTTTAGGTTACCCGTTAGCTTACGCATCGCTTGAGAAAGCATACGTGCTTGAAGACCCATGTGGCTGTCACCCATTTCGCCTTCAATTTCTGCTTTTGGTGTTAGTGCTGCAACAGAGTCAACAACCATAACGTCAATAGCACCAGAGCGTGCAAGTGCGTCACAGATCTCTAGCGCTTGCTCACCTGTGTCTGGCTGAGAAACCAATAGTGCATCGATATCAACGCCAAGTTTCTTCGCATATACAGGGTCTAGCGCGTGCTCTGCATCGATAAACGCACAAGTTTTGCCTTCACGTTGCGCAGCAGCGATCAGCTCAAGAGTTAGCGTTGTTTTACCTGAAGATTCTGGACCGTAGATTTCTACGATACGACCCATTGGTAGACCACCAGCACCCAAAGCGATATCAAGAGAAAGAGAACCCGTTGAGATGGTTTCTACGTCCATTGCGCGGTTATCACCAAGGCGCATAATAGAGCCTTTACCGAATTGCTTTTCAATTTGACCTAGCGCAGCGGCGAGCGCTTTCTGTTTGTTCTCGTCCATTACTTTCTCCGATTTATTCATCTTGTTTTGGGCGACGAATAGTAATTCATTTTTCTTAAGCAGAAGAACTGCTCAGCAATGAAAGCCATTATACTGTTGATTCATACAGTGTCTATACCTGTATGAAAAAAATTTGACTGACCTAAAGTCATGATTTGCTCTAGCCCTTATCAAATCTGGGCTAAGGCAATTTCACAAATTCTAAATCAGATGTTGATACAATTGAGTCAGTGCGTGTTCGACCGCTTTTTTGCGAACTTGAGCACGGTCACCAGTGAAATGCATGGTATCCACTTGCTGCCAGTTTTGGTTATCAGCGAAGGCAAAACAGACCGTACCGACAGGTTTCTCTTCACTGCCTCCTCCTGGTCCAGCAATACCACTGATGGACACGCCGATAGTAGCATTCGAATTACGAATGGCACCTTGTACCATTTCAATCACGACAGGTTCGCTCACCGCACCATGTGCTTCCAACGTTGAAGCTTGTACACCAAGCATCTCCATTTTGGCTTCATTACTGTAAGTGACAAACGCCCGGTCAAGCCACGCAGAACTGCCAGCAATATCAGTAATAGCAGTTGCAACACCGCCACCCGTGCATGATTCTGCCGTCGTTAAAACATGTCCATGCTTAACCAATAATCCACCTAAATCGGCACTCAATTTTGTTGCTCGTTCCATAGCCAAAAATGCCCTTTGTCTCTTTTTACTTGATAGGGATTCACGTATCCTAAGCCGCTACGGAAATAAACAAAAGTACTTACCTGTGAAAGCTGAACAAAAACACACTCCGATGATGCAGCAATATCTCAAGCTAAAGGCTGAGAACCCAGAAATCTTGCTGTTTTACCGCATGGGCGACTTCTACGAACTCTTCTACGACGATGCTAAATGCGCATCTCAATTGCTTGATATTTCGTTGACTAAACGTGGTGCATCGGCAGGTGAACCTATCCCGATGGCTGGCGTTCCATTCCACGCCGTTGAAGGTTATCTAGCCAAACTTGTTCAGCTTGGTGAGTCTGTCGCGATCTGTGAACAGATTGGCGATCCTGCAACAAGCAAAGGTCCAGTTGAACGTAAAGTAGTACGCATTGTTACACCAGGTACAGTAACCGACGAAGCACTGCTGTCAGAGCGTATCGACAACCTGATTGCGTCTATTTACCATCACAATGGTAAGTTTGGTTACGCGACATTGGATGTGACTTCGGGTCGCTTCCAATTAGTTGAGCCTGAAACCGAAGAAGCAATGGCTGCTGAACTGCAACGTACTGCACCTCGTGAATTACTCTTCCCTGAAGATTTTGAACCCGTACATCTGATGTCGAACCGTAACGGTAACCGTCGTCGTCCTGTCTGGGAATTTGAGCTAGATACCGCTAAGCAGCAATTGAACCAACAATTTGGTACGCGCGACTTGGTAGGCTTTGGGGTTGAGCACGCTTCACTGGGTCTGTGTGCTGCGGGTTGTTTGATCCAATACGTAAAAGATACTCAGCGTACTGCCCTACCACACATTCGTTCATTGACGTTTGATCGCCAAGATCACTCAGTCATTCTTGATGCGGCAACACGTCGCAACTTAGAGTTGACGCAAAACCTATCTGGTGGGACCGATAACACGCTAGCCGAAGTACTCGATCACTGTGCGACCCCAATGGGCAGCCGTATGCTGAAGCGCTGGTTACATCAACCAATGCGCTGTGTCGATACTCTTAACAACCGTCTTGATGCAATTGGTGAGATCAAAGATCAGAGCTTGTTCACCGACATTCAACCAATCTTCAAACAAATTGGTGACATCGAGCGTATCCTAGCCCGTTTGGCGCTGCGCTCAGCACGTCCGCGCGATATGGCTCGTCTACGCCATGCGATGCAACAGTTGCCAGAGTTGGAAGCAGTCACTTCTTCTCTAGCTCACCCATACCTTAAAAAGTTGGCTCAATTTGCTGCGCCAATGGATGAGGTATGCGACTTACTTGAGCGCGCAATCAAAGAAAACCCGCCAGTGGTTATTCGCGAGGGAGGCGTGATTGCAGAAGGCTACAATGCGGAACTTGATGAATGGCGCAAGCTTGCAGACGGTGCAACCGAGTATCTTGAAAAACTCGAAGCAGACGAGCGTGAACGTCATGGTATCGACACCCTAAAAGTTGGCTACAACGCTGTACACGGTTTCTTCATTCAGGTTAGCCGTGGTCAAAGCCACTTGGTTCCACCACACTATGTACGTCGCCAAACACTGAAAAATGCAGAACGCTATATCATTCCAGAGCTGAAAGAGCACGAAGATAAAGTTCTGAATTCAAAATCAAAAGCGCTAGCAGTTGAGAAAAAACTGTGGGAAGAACTATTTGATTTGTTGATGCCAAACCTTGAGAAGATGCAAAACCTTGCTTCGGCGATCTCTCAGTTGGACGTACTACAAAACCTAGCCGAGCGTGCAGATTCACTTGATTACTGTCGCCCAACATTGGACAAAGAAGCGGGCATTAGCATTCAAGCGGGTCGTCATCCTGTCGTGGAGCAAGTAACAAGCGAACCATTTATTGCTAACCCAATTGAACTGAGCTCAAATCGTAAGATGCTGATCATCACCGGTCCAAACATGGGTGGTAAATCGACCTACATGCGCCAGACTGCATTGATTGCTTTGATGGCTCACATTGGTTCATACGTTCCTGCAGAATCAGCTCATATTGGCTCTCTAGACCGTATCTTTACTCGTATCGGCGCATCTGATGATTTGGCATCTGGTCGTTCAACCTTCATGGTAGAAATGACTGAAACCGCCAACATTCTTCACAACGCCACTAAGAACAGCTTGGTGCTGATGGATGAAATTGGTCGCGGTACCAGTACTTACGATGGTCTGTCTTTGGCATGGGCAAGTGCAGAATGGCTTGCAACTCAGATTGGGGCAATGACTCTGTTCGCAACGCACTACTTCGAACTGACTGAGCTGCCAAACTTGCTGCCAAATCTCGCTAACGTTCACCTTGATGCGGTAGAACACGGTGACAGCATTGCTTTTATGCATGCAGTTCAAGAAGGCGCGGCAAGCAAGTCTTATGGTCTAGCGGTTGCTGGTTTAGCGGGCGTTCCAAAACCAGTCATCAAGAATGCACGTCACAAACTGTCGCAGCTTGAACAATTAGGTCAAGATAATGACTCACCTCGTCCGAGTACCGTTGATGTGGCAAACCAACTCAGCCTGATCCCTGAACCTAGTGATGTTGAACAAGCATTGTCGAATATCGACCCTGATGATTTAACGCCGCGTCAGGCACTGGAAGAGCTATACCGCTTGAAGAAGATGCTCTAGTTCTTGGGCTAACTGGTACAGTAAAACGCAAAAAGGCTATGGTCACCCATAGCCTTTTGTTTATTCTGATCTAGCCTCTATCGCTGCCTACGTTTAGTCGTCTTCTACGTTGAACAAGTTTTCCATGTTCAGACCTTGTTTAATCAAGATCTCGCGTAGTCGACGTAAGCCTTCCACTTGGATCTGGCGAACACGTTCGCGTGTTAAACCAATTTCACGTCCCACTTCTTCAAGCGTTGATGGCTCATAACCAAGCAGACCAAAACGACGTGCCAGCACTTCTTTCTGTTTTGGATTCAGCTCTTCTAGCCAATGGATCAATGAAGATTTGATGTCATCGTCTTGAGTGGAAACTTCAGGATCCGAGTTGTTTGCATCAGGAATAATATCCAGTAACGCTTTCTCGCCGTCACCACCGATTGGAGTATCGACAGAGCTAATACGCTCGTTAAGGCGAAGCATTTTACTTACGTCTTCTACTGGGATATCTAACTGTGCAGCAATCTCTTCTGCTGTTGGTTCATGGTCGAGCTTCTGAGAAAGTTCACGCGCTGTACGCAGATAAATGTTCAGCTCTTTAACCACATGAATTGGCAGACGGATTGTACGAGTTTGGTTCATCAACGCACGTTCGATCGTTTGGCGAATCCACCACGTCGCGTAAGTTGAGAAACGGAAGCCTCGTTCTGGATCAAACTTCTCGACCGCACGGATCAAACCTAAGTTACCTTCTTCAATAAGATCAAGAAGCGCAAGACCACGATTGCTGTATCGGCGAGAGATCTTCACTACAAGACGCAAGTTACTTTCGATCATGCGTTTGCGAGCGGCTTCATCGCCACGCAGTGCACGTCGTGCATAAAGTACTTCTTCTTCTGCAGTAAGTAGAGGTGAGAAACCAATTTCACCTAGGTAAAGCTGAGTCGCGTCTAGGCTCTTGCTGCTCGCATCAAACTCTTCGCGTGCTGCTGTTTTGGTTCCGTTAGATGGTTTTTCAAGTCCGTTAGAAATGCCTTCCGATTGTGCATTATCATATTCGAACTCTTCAACTTTGGTTACTGTGTTGCTGATACTCATAACGCCTCCCCCTGGCGAGTTAGCAAGACATGACAACTCAATATGTCGCTAAATGATGTCGCAAGTTGTTATTCAAAGTTCTACGGTAAATAGCGCTTTGGATTCACTGATTTACCTTGATAGCGAATTTCAAAGTGAAGTTTGACGGATTTAGAACCAGAACTACCCATGGTCGCTATTTTTTGTCCGCTCTTAACACTTTGTCCTTCTGAGACCAGCAATCTGTCATTGTGTGCGTATGCGCTTAAATAATTGTCGTTATGCTTCACTATAATTAGGTTGCCATAACCTCGTAGCGCATTACCTGAGTACACGACTGTGCCGGCTGCGGTTGAAACGATTGGCTGACCACGCTGTCCTGCGATGTCTATGCCTTTATTTCCTTGTTCTCCCGCTGAGAAATTCTTGATTACTCTCCCTTTTGTTGGCCATAACCACTTCGATACTTTATCGTTTTTCGCGGTAGTTACTGGCGGTTTCGGTTTAACATTCTGATTACCTTTTGACCCAACATACTCCTTTGGTTTGGATTGTTCAACCTTCTTTGGAGGCTGTTTTTGTGCAACTTGAGTCTTAGTCGGTTTAGGTTTTTGAGTAGAGCTTTTACTTGAATTTGACGGCTTTGACGCTGTTGATGTTTTAGTCACTGGAACAGGTTTCGCCGCAACTACAGGAGCAACAACGGGTTCCACTTTATGACCATATTTAGGCGCAACATATTTCGGAGCCCAAAGTTTTAACTTCTGCCCCGGGAAAATCGTGTAAGGCGCAGACAATTCATTGTAACGAACAAGATCATTTACATCCTTATCTGTGACGTAGGCAATAAAATAAAGGGTATCACCTTTCTTTACTTCGTAATAACTCCCTCTATAACTACCACGCTCAACCGTCGAGTAATCTTTATTTAGGCTTGAAACAGGTGCAGGTGAATGAGCCGCGCAACCAACCAGTCCCGCAGCCAATAAACAGCTAATACCAAAACGACGTAATAACTTCTTCACCTAGTCTTTAACCCTTAAGCTAAATCACCTGCAACTAATGGCACAAATCTTACCATTTCTACCACGGTCGACAGATATTGTTCACCCTGACGTTCAATTTTTAATAGTTGTTGTTCATCTTCACCAACAGGAATGACCATCTTACCGCCCTCTTTCAGCTGGGATAGAAGTGCTTGGGGAACACTTTCCGCTGCCGCAGTGACAATAATCGCATCGAATGGACCTTTCGCTTCCCATCCAAGCCAGCCATCTCCATGTTTGGTAGAGACGTTATAAATATCCAGTTGTTTCAGACGGCGCTTAGCATCCCATTGCAAAGACTTAATGCGTTCAACGGAATAGACATGATCGACAATTTGCGCAAGCACTGCAGTTTGGTAACCCGAGCCCGTGCCGATTTCTAAAACATTACTGTCCGATTTTAGATCAAGCAGCTCTGTCATTTTTGCAACGATATAAGGCTGAGAAATAGTTTGTCCCTGACCAATCGGCAGCGCATTGTTGTCGTACGCTTGGTGCATCATTGCTTGTGAGACAAAGCTCTCACGCGGTAGTCGATAAATCGCATCCAACACACGTTGATCACTGATGCCACTGGAGATAAGAAACGCTATCAACCTGTCAGCATGTGGGTTACTCATTAACTCTCTTCCTTTAACCAACTGTCCATTGCGCGCAGCGACTCATGAGCGGTGAGATCGACTTGCAGCGGCGTGATTGAAACAAAACCATGTTCAATGGCATAAAAGTCCGTACCGATGCCAGCATCTTGCTCTTTACCCGGAGGACCAAGCCAATAAATATCATGTCCGCGTGGATCTTTCTGCTTAATCATATTCTCAGCGTGATGACGCGCACCCAAGCGAGTCACTTCTATCTCACCAAGTTCTTCAAACGGAAGATCAGGAACGTTTACATTCAATAGACGGTTAGTTGGGATTGGGCGAATCAGATGCTGCTCAACCAACTGGCGAGCAATTTTAGCAGCAGATTCAAAATGTTGTTTACCGACTAGAGAGAAAGCAATCGCCTGCACGCCAAGGAAGTGTCCTTCCATAGCAGCAGCCACCGTGCCGGAGTACAAAACGTCATCACCTAGATTTGCGCCATGATTGATGCCTGACAGCACAAGGTCTGGCAAATCATCTTTCATCAACTCATTCAGCGCAAAGTGTACACAGTCTGTTGGCGTACCTTGCACAGAGAATGTCTTTGGCGCAATCTCGGTGACACGCAGCGGTTGCTCCAGCGTCAATGAGTTAGATGCACCAGAGCGGTTTCTGTCTGGTGCGACAATCGTTACTTCGGCAATGCTTCTCAGCTCATCAGCAAGCGCATGAATTCCTTGAGCATGAACACCATCATCATTGCTGAGCAGTATTCTTAATGGCTTCGCGTTGTGTGAATCCATTTCCATTAATATTCTCTTTCTACCTTTTCTTCGATGACCAGCTCACGCACGATTGAGGTCGCAAATGAACCCGCATCCAGCGAGAATGTCATCGTGATGTTATTACCATCGACCGTCCAAGCTAGGTCTTGTGGCTTGAGTGCGATATCGCGGCGGTCGTGACGCATACGGTTACCGCGAATCAGTGCCATCAAATCTGGTTCTTCATCTAAGAACGGTTGTTCTAAGGTTAGCGCATCCGCTTGAGTTGGTAGTGCGTTATCGCCCGCCACTGCCGCGGTGATCGCCACTTCGCCTTGAGCAAATTGTGCTTGTAACTCGGCGATGTTGCTTGCATCAACTAACTGAGTGCCAGAAGCTGTCTGCGCAACATCACCGTCGATGAACTTATCAAATACACCATTCTCTAGGCGAGCTGAAACAATGCGGTTGAAGATCCACGAACGAGCCGCTGACAGATACATGCTGCGTTTGTTTTGATTGCGGGTACGAACGTTCTCGCGTCCCCATCGACGTGCTTCTTCAAGGTTGTTGCCATCGTTACCAAAACGCTGACTACCAAAGTAGTTTGGCACACCCACTTGTTTCACTTTTTCAAGACGTTGTTCAACATCCGCTATATCTGTCACTTCAGACAAAGTAACCACGAACTCGTTCCCTACTAAGTCACCAGGGCGCAGTTTTTTATTGTGACGATCCGTTGCTAGGATCTCGATGCTCGGGTATTGCGCCAAAAATGCTGAAAAATCTGGCGTTTCACCTTTTGGTAAATGCACACTTAGCCACTGTTCAGTCACAGCATGACGGTCTTTAAGACCCGCCCAGCTAACGTCTTTCGACTTAACACCACAGGCTTTTGCTAGTTCGTTAGCAACGAAACTGGTGTTCTCACCTGTTTTACGGATACGAACCATTAAATGCTCGCCTTCACCCGTAAAGGCAAAACCTAAATCTTCGCGAACCTGAAAGTGCTCTGGCTGCGCTTTGATTTTTGCAGATGCAACTGGCTTACCTGTTAGGTAAGCCAATGAAGATAAAATGTCTGACATGATGTATTTCCGCTGATATCACAGCTTAGAGGAGCAAATTGCTAATTATTGCTTAAACAGAAGTACAACTGCTTCCGTTGCAATGCCTTCTTTGCGTCCAGTAAAACCAAGACGTTCTGTCGTCGTTGCTTTTACGTTAATGTTGCTAATGTCGGTTTCAAGGTCTTCGGCAATAGCAGCACACATTGCGTCAATGTGCGGCGCCATCTTCGGCGCTTGTGCCATGATAGTGACATCGGCATTACCAAGACGGTAGCCTTGCTCTTTGACTCGGCGATAAACGTCTTTCAGTAGTTCACGACTGTCTGCACCTTTCCATTTTTCGTCCGTATCAGGGAAGTGACGACCAATGTCGCCTGCAGCAATAGCGCCAAGCAGGGCATCCGTTAACGCATGCAGCGCTACATCACCGTCAGAGTGTGCAATCAAACCTTGTTCGTAAGGGATCGCTACACCACCAATGATTACCGGACCTTCACCACCGAATTTATGTACGTCGAAACCATGACCAATTCGAATCATTTTCTATCCTTTCTTTATTCGCCGCGCTCACGGCTTAGATAAAACTCGGCTAACGCAAGATCTTCTGGCTGAGTAATTTTTATATTATTCGCATTCCCTTGAACAAGTGCCGGCTTTCCACCTAACCATTCCAAAGCCGAGGCTTCATCAGTGATGGTTGCACCTTGTTCTAATGCGTCAGTCAGTGCTTGAGTAAGCAGCTGAGTTTTAAACATTTGTGGAGTTAATGCATGCCACAATGCTTCTCTATCTACCGTATGATCAATATCTTGTGCTGCGTTTGCTCGCTTCATTGTGTCTCTCACTGGAGATGCGAGGATGCCACCAGTTGGGTGTGCGCTACAAACGTCGATCAAATGGTCAATATCGGATGTTAATACACACGGTCTTGCAGCGTCGTGGACTAATACCCACTCGCTTTCCAGATGTGTACTTACATAGTTTAGCCCTGATAACACAGAGTCTGCCCTTTCTTTACCACCAGCCACGCGAATCACATCAGGGTGTTGAGCAATGGAGAGTTCAGGGTAGTATGGGTCGCCGTCGGTAATAGCCACGACAACCTTAGAAATTTTTGGGTGAGAAAGCAGTTTCTCTACGGTATGTTCCAGTACCGCTTTGCCGTCAATCAACAGGTATTGTTTTGGGCGATCTGCCTTCATGCGACTGCCAACACCTGCGGCTGGCACAATAGCAATATGGGTTGGAGTGTTAGTATCCAACATATTAATGCTCTTCCTCATCGACAATTCGGTAGAAGGTTTCGCCATCTTTAACCAAACCAAGTTCATGACGTGCACGTTCTTCGATTGCATCAAGACCTTGTCGTAAGTCATCAATCTCAGCGAACATCTCGTTATTACGAGCTTGCAGCTTGCTGTTTACTTGTTGCTGCACTTCAATTTCATCTTCTACTGTGTAGTAGTCAGACACCCCGTTTTTGCCAAACCAGAGGGTATATTGAAGCCAGCCAAACAGTAACGTAAGGGCTATAACAAAGATTCGCATATCGTTGCTAACATTCTGTACCGGAAGGGATTAGATAAGGTGACATATATAGCATAAATGCGTGGTTGGCTCTAGGGTAGAAAAAGAGACTCACACGCTCCTTACAGGAAAAAAGCAGCAAAATGAAACAAAGAGATTCCCTACTCTCTCCTTCGTCGTTCTAGGGAATGACAAATCAACGTAAGCGAAAGACATCCAAAAGCAAAGCCTGTTCTCATGTATCTAAGTGAAGTGCTCTCGAAGAGCCAAGTCCGCTCCTACCTTTCGAAGAGAAGCGCTCCCGAAGGGCGAAGCCCGTTCCTGCCTCTCGAAGCATAGCGTTCTCATATGTTAGATACAAAAACGCCCTGCAAGTGCGAGGCGTTTTCAAAAGCTTTAAGTTAAGCTGTTAATTCAGTTAAGAATTAAGCTTGACCTTTAACTTCTTTGAGACCGCTTCCTTGAAACATGGAGGAGCGCGCTCACTTAGAGCTTCCGTCATATAAAAAAACGCCCCGCAAGTGCGAGGCGTTTTCAAAAGCTTTAAGTTAAGCTGTTAATTCAGTTAAGAATTAAGCTTGACCTTTAACTTCTTTGAGACCGCTTCCTTGAAACATGGAGGAGCGCGCTCACTTAGAGCTTCC